>DATIDW010000001.1:0-11983 GCA_035456065.1 Thermomonas sp.
GCTTCTGGCGATCGAGCAGCGCGCGCAGCTTGTCGCCCACGTCCGAGGCATTTCCGCCCAGCAGCTGCGCCGCCTCGGCCAGCCGCTTCTCCTCGGCGTCCACGAAATCGAGCGCACCCTGCCCCGTCACTGCTTCGATGCGACGCACGCCCGCGGAGACGCCGCCCTCGGAAACGATCTTGAACAAGCCGATGTCACCGGTGCGTGACACGTGCGTGCCGCCGCACAACTCGGTCGAGAAGTCGCCCATCTTCAGCACGCGTACTTGATCGCCGTACTTCTCGCCGAACAACGCCATCGCGCCGAAGTCGAGCGCTTCCTGCATGCCCATGTGGTGCACTTCGGCCGCGTGGTTTGCGCGGATCTCGGCATTGACCATGCGTTCGACGATCGCGAGTTCCTCCGCCGACATCGGCTGGAAGTGCGAGAAATCGAAGCGCAGGCGGTCCGGCGCGACCAGCGAGCCCTTCTGCTGCACGTGGGTGCCGAGCACGTCGCGCAGCGCCGCGTGCAAGAGGTGGGTGGCGCTGTGGTTGAGGATGGTGGCCCCGCGGCGGGCGGCATCGACGGAACCCAGCACGCGGTCACCGCGCCTGAGCGTCCCTGCCGACAACGTGCCGACGTGGCCATGGAACTGCCCGGCCAGCTTGAGGGTGTCGCTGACCAGGAAGCGCACGCCTTGCTCATCCAGCTCGCCGGTATCGCCGACCTGGCCGCCGGATTCCGCGTAGAACGGCGTTGCGTCGAGGATCACGATGGCCGCGTCACCCGCCTGGATGGCGTCGACCGGCTTGCCGTCCTTCAGCAGGGCCTGGACTTCCAGCCCGCCCGCAGCGAGTGATTCGTAGCCGAGGAATTTCGTGGGAGCCAGTTGGGCCACCAGGTCCGCCGGCAGCGTGGCGCCCCCGCCGAACTTGCCGGCGGCACGCGCGGTTTCCTTCTGCTGCGCCATCGCCGCGTCGAAGCCGGCCACGTCCACCGACATGCCTCGCTCGCGGGCCATGTCCTGGGTCAGGTCGAGCGGGAAGCCATACGTGTCGTAGAGGCGGAACGCATCGACGCCGGGGATGCTGCCGTCGCTGCGCGCCGCCACGTCGTTGAAGATGCGCATGCCCGAATCGAGCGTTTCCGCGAAGCGCTCTTCCTCGGCCTTCAGTGCGCGCTCGGCGGTGGCGCGGCCTTCGCGCAGCACCGGATAGGCATCCCCCATCAGCATGTCGAGGGTGGCGACCAGCTTGTGGAAGAACGGCTCGCGCACGCCCAGCATCCAGCCATGGCGCAACGCGCGGCGGATGATCCGGCGCAGCACGTAGCCACGGCCTTCGTTCGACGGCAGCACGCCATCGACGATCAGGAACGCACTGGCGCGGATGTGGTCGGCGATGACGCGCAGCGACTTGTTGTCGAGGTCGGCGGTGCCGGTGAGTTCGGCGGCATGCCTGATCAGCGCCTGGAACAGGTCGATCTCGTAGTTGGAATGCACGTGCTGCAGGATCGCGGCAAGGCGCTCCAGGCCCATCCCGGTGTCCACGCATGGCGCCGGCAACGGGGTCAGGGTGCCGTCCGCCGCGCGGTCGAACTGCATGAACACGTTGTTCCATATCTCGATGTAGCGGTCGCCGTCCTCGTCCGGCGAACCAGGCGGGCCGCCGGCGATGTGGTCGCCGTGGTCGTAGAAGATTTCCGAACACGGGCCGCACGGGCCGGTGTCGGCCATCTGCCAGAAGTTGTCCGAAGCGAACGGCGCGCCCTTGTTGTCGCCGATGCGCACGATGCGTTCCGGCGGCAGGCCGATGTCGTCCAACCAGATCGCGTAGGCCTCGTCGTCGGTGTGGTAGACGGTGGCCAGCAGGCGGTCCTTCGGCAGCTTCCAGACGTCGGTCAGCAGCTCCCAGGCCCAGGCGATCGCTTCCTTCTTGAAGTAATCGCCGAACGACCAGTTGCCCAGCATCTCGAAGAAGGTGTGGTGGCGCGCGGTGTAGCCCACCGAATCCAGGTCGTTGTGCTTGCCGCCCGCGCGCAGGCAGCGCTGTACGTCCGCCGCGCGCACATAGCTGCGCTTCTCGGCCCCGAGGAACACGTCCTTGAACTGGACCATGCCCGAGTTGGTGAACAGCAGGGTCGGGTCGTTACCCGGCACCAGCGGCGCCGACGGCACGATGGCGTGGCCCTTGGAGGCGAAGAAATCGAGGAAATCCCGGCGAATGTCGGAAGTGGTTTTAACGGGCGCGCTGTTGGCAGGCATGTTCATGCAGGCATCTGGGAATGGGCGGGCGCCATGGCGCGCCGCGATCCCGTCACGATGCGGTCGCAGAATCGAGTTGGCAACCCAATCCCGCGATTCTACAGGCCGCGACCAGCCTCAGTCCCCGTCGTCCAGGCCCTGCAGGGCCGCCCTGGCCAGGTGCATCCCGAACCCACGCCGCAGCAGCAGGTCAAGTGCCTTGCGCCGTTGCGCGGCGTCGGCTGGGGCCAGATCCCCGAAGCGGCGGCGGACCAGGTCGCTGGCGACCCCGGGCCAACCGCCTTCGCACGTTGCCATCGCCGCCGACACAGCCTCCGCGCCAAGCCCATGGGTTCCGAGTTCGGCGCGGATCCATCCCGGCCCATAACCGGCGGCGGCCCGGCTGCGCACCAGCGATTCGGCGAAGCGCGTGTCGTCCTGCCAGCCTGCGGTAGCCAGCTTGTCGATGACCGTCTGCGCCTCGACGGCCTCGACGCCACGGATGGCCAGCTTGCGCGCGAGTTCCAGCCGGGAATGCTCGCGCCGGGTCAACAGGCCGAGCGCGCGCTGGGTGGTTGATGGCTCCGGGCGACGGCGGCGCTTCTGCGCTGACGAGGACGCTTCACCGCCGCCGCCGCCCGGCCCCGTCATTCGGCCGCGGCCTCGTCGCGCGGCGCTTCTTCCGGCACGAACTTCTCGCGCAGCGCCGCTTCCAGCTTGCGGGCAGCGGCCGGGTTCTCCTTGAGGTAGCTACGGGCATTTTCCTTGCCCTGGCCGATGCGCTCGCCGTCGTAGCTGTACCAGGCACCCGCCTTCTCGACCAGCTTGGCCTCGACGCCCATGTCGATGAGCTCGCCTTCGCGGCTGATGCCTTCGCCGTAGAGGATCTCGGTGATGACCTGCTTGAATGGCGGCGCCAGCTTGTTCTTGACCACCTTGATCCGGGTCTGGTTGCCGATGATTTCCTCGCCCTTCTTGATCGATCCGATGCGACGGATGTCCAGGCGCACCGAGGCATAGAACTTCAGCGCATTGCCGCCAGTGGTCACTTCATTGCTCTGCCCGGGCATCATGATCCCGATCTTCTGGCGCAACTGGTTGATGAAGAACACCATGCAGTTGCTGCGCTTGATGTTGCCGGTCAGCTTGCGCAGGGCCTGGCTCATCAGGCGCGCCTGCAAGCCGGGCAACTGGTCGCCCATCTCGCCTTCGATTTCCGCCTTCGGGGTCAGCGCGGCGACCGAGTCGATCACCACCATGTCCACCGCATTGGAACGCACCAGCATGTCGGCGATCTCCAGCGCCTGCTCGCCGGTATCCGGCTGCGACAGGTAGAGCTCGTCGAGGTTCACGCCCAGCTTCTGCGCATACACCGGATCGAGCGCGTGCTCGGCGTCGATGAAGGCGCAGGTGCCGCCGGCCTTCTGGCATTCGGCGATGGTCTGCAGGGTCAGGGTGGTCTTGCCGGACGACTCCGGCCCGTAGATCTCGATCACGCGCCCCTTGGGCAGGCCGCCGATGCCCAGCGCGATGTCCAGCATCAGCGAACCGGTGCCGATGGTCTCGACCGCTTCCACCGTGCGGTCGCCCATGCGCATCACCGAGCCCTTGCCGAACTGCTTCTCGATCTGGCCCAGTGCGGCGGAAAGGGCGCGCTTCTTGTTCTCGTCCATGGTGCAGGTCCTCGGTACTGAAGGGGATGTCGGGTCTGGAATCAGGTTAGGCGGCGGCCATCGCAAAAGCTGCGACGTGGCGGATCGTGCTTCCAGATTGGGCGCCAGCGCAGCGCAAGGGCATCAGGAAATCCCCCGCAGCCGGCTCGGATGCTCACGCATTCGGCCGCACCAGCCCGCAGTACAGGCCCTCGATGGCGAAGTCCTGCCCGGGTTGCACCTCGATCGGCGCGTAGTCGGGATTGCGCGGCAGCAGGCGGATGCGACCCTGCCCGATCTTCAGCAGCTTGACCGTGACTTCGTCGTCGATCCGCGCGATCACCACCTGGCCGCTGCGTGCATCGGCGGTGCGGTGCACGCCGATCAGGTCGCCGTCGAAGATGCCTTCGTCGCGCATCGAATCGCCCTTGACCTTCAGCAGGTAGTCGGGCGTCGGCGAGAAGAAGGCGCGATCCATCAGCACGACCTGCTCGGAGCCGATGTCGGCACCGATCGGGATGCCGGCGGCCACCTGGCCGAGGACGGGCAGGCGCAAGGCATCGTCATTGGCCGCGGCCGGCTCCAGCTCCCGCCGGGCCTGCTCGGGCACCTGCACCAGGCGGATACCGCGCGCACGACCGGAGACGCGTTCGATCGCCCCGGCCGCTTCCAGCGCCTCCAGATGGTACTGGGCACCGCGCAGGCTGAACTCGAACGCCCTGGCGATTTCGGTCTGCGATGGCGGCATGCCCTCCACCTCGATCCGTTCGGCGATGAAGGCGTGGATGGCGCGCTGGATATCGGTCAGGCTCATGACTAGTAGTAATACTACTACCGAGCGATGCCGTCAAGCGCTGCGGCCCTGGATCACTCCAGATGCTGCTCGAGCCCCATCAGCGCGCTCGCCACCGTTTGCCGACGGACGTCGTCGCGATCGCCGTCGAAATGGAAGACCTCGGCCTTGGCATAGCCGCCGCGCCGCTTCCAGGCGATCCACACCGTGCCGACCGGTTTGTCGTCGCTGCCACCGCCCGGCCCGGCGATGCCGGTGACCGCCACCGCCAGGGTCGCGCCGGAGTGCACCAGCGCGCCGCTGACCATCTCCACCACCGTCTCGCGGCTGACCGCGCCATGCGTCTCCAGTGTCTGCGGGCGCACGCCCAGCAGGGCCTGCTTCGCTTCGTAGCTGTAGGCGGCCATGCCGCAGTCGAACCAGGCCGAGGAGCCGGCGACGTCGGTCACCGCCTTGGCGATCCAGCCGCCGGTGCAACTCTCCGCGGTCGCCAGCCGGTGGCGCGCCGCCAGCAGGCGCTCGCCGGTGGCGCGTGCGAGCGCATCGAGTTCGGCGTCGGTGGGAACGGTCATCGTCGAGCCAGGCCAGGGGATGCTGCCTTGTAGCGCACGTCGCCGGAAAACGGAACGGCCCGCTTGCGCGGGCCGTCCGTCATGCGTGGTGGTCCGTGATCAGAAACGCTTGCGGAAGGTGACGCCGTAGGTCGCCGGCTGGCCCGGGAACGCGTTGAACGAGTTCACCGGGTTGTTCGGCAGCGGCGACAGGTTCTGCAGGGGCGCATCGAACCCGACCTGCGTGTAGTACTTGTCGAAGATGTTCAGGCCCCACAGTTCCAGCGACCAGTTGCGGTCGCTCGCACCGATGCCGATGCGAGCATTCACCACGGTGAAGGCGTCCTGCATCTTCTCGGGATCCAGGTCGGAACCGGTATTGAACTCGGACATGTACTTGCCGCCGATGTTGAAGCGCGCCAGCACACCCTCGTCCAGCTCCCATTCGTAGGTCACCGCGCCCGACACCGACCACTCGGGCGCGAAGCTCACCTGCGACCCCGGCAACTTGTACAGGGCGCCGGTGGGATTGATGAAGTCGCCGCCCGGGATGGTGTCGCCGTACTCGGTATTGGCGTAGGTCACGCCGCCTTGCAGCATCAGGCCCTTGATCGCGGAGGTCTGCCACAGGATTTCGGTGTCCACGCCGCGCGAGGTGACTTCCGGGATCGAGCGCACCACGAAGCTGGTGCCGAGGAAGCTGTTGAGCTGGAAGTCGCTGTAGGTCTGGTGGAACAGGGCGGCGTTGAGCAGCAGGTTGCCGCCGGCCCAGGTGGTCTTGGTGCCCAACTCGTAGCTGTCGACGAACTCGCCCGGGAACGAGGTATCCAGCACCGGCGCCACGCCCGCGCCGCCGCTGCTCAGCCCGGTCGAGGACTGCACGCGGTCCAGGTTGAAGCCGCCAGCCTTGTAGCCGCGCGCGCCGGACAGGTAGAACATCGCGTTCTCGTTCGCCCGGTAGGCGAACTTCAGGGTGCCCGACCATTCGTCGTCGCTGCTTTCCTGGTGGGAATCGCGCGATGCCGCGTTGTGCAGGGGGTTGACCCAGGGAAGGCAGCTGTAGCCCACCACGTTGCTGATGATCGTCTGCTGGGTGGCCGGCGGCAACTGGCCGAACGGCACGCCACGCGCGACCAGCGAGGCGCCGATGCGTGCGGCCAGGGTCGCCGGACTGTTCTGCGCCAGCCCCAGCAAGGTGCCGCAAGCGGCGCCGCCCGACGGGTTGCTGTACAGCGCGTCGAGCTCCTTGTCTTCCTTGGTGTAGCGCAGGCCGAGGATGATGTCGAACGCGTCGGTGACGTGGAAGCTGTTGTTGGTGAACAGCGCGATGCTCTTCGAATTCTGGTCGTAGCGGTCCAGCGCGGCGAGGTCGCCGAAGCCGACGCTGTACGGCAGCTGGGTCACTTCCTGGATGAAGGTGTTCGACGAAGGCGCGTTGCGGAACGCCGGGTTGATCGTGGTCAGGATGGCCGACGACAGGTACTGGCCATAGTCCGTGCCGACGCGATAGGACTCGTTGCGGGTGATGTCCTCGTCGGCGTAGAACAGGCCGACCAGCCAGTCGATGCGGTCGGTGGAACCGGCCAGGCGGAACTCCTGGCTGAACTGCTTGAAGCGGGACAGCGATTCATCGCGATTCGCGCTGCGGTACAGGATGTCGGCGGTGGAGTAATCGAAGTCCAGGCCGTTCACCGTTTCCCAATCGCGGGATGCGGTGATCGAGGTCAGCGTCGCCCCGCCCAGCCAGGGCATGTCCCAGTTGACCTCGGCGCTGACGCCCTGGTCCTTGATGTGCTGTTCGTTGCCGCGGTTGCTCCACGCCTGCCGCGCTTCCGGATCGGCGACCCGGGCCACGCCCTCGTCCGCCGCCAGGCGATCGACGATGTCGCCGGTCAGCCCGCGCACGGTGGTGACCGCGCTGCAGCAGTTCTCGTCGCGCTTGGTGTAGTCCGCGGTGACATTGATGTCCCACGCGTCGCTGGGGGTGAACCGCCACTGCGCGCGCACCGAATGGAAGTCCTGGTCGTAGTCCTCGCGCGAGGTGCCCACGCCGGTGTGGACGTCCATGAACCCGTCGCGGTTGCGCTTGGTCGCGTAGAGGCGGAATGCGTTGTTCTCGCCGACCGGCATGTTGAGGCTTCCGGCGAAGCCCAGCGCGCCGGCCGTGCCCGCGGTCAGCTCGAGTTCGCCGCTGCGCACGAAATCGGGGCGCTTGCTGACGACGTTGATCACGCCGGCCGAGGTGTTCTTGCCGAACAGGGTGCCTTGCGGGCCCTTCAGCACCTCGACGCGCTCGAGTTCGCCGAGGTCGCCGAAGCCCACCGAATTGCGCGGGCGATAGACGCCGTCGATGACGATGCCGACCGACGATTCCAGGCCGACGTTGTCGCCCACGGTGCCGATGCCGCGGATGCGCGCGGTGGTGATCGCCTCGCTCTGGGTACTGGTCACGGTGAGCCCCGGCACCAGGGTCTGCAGGTCCTTGATGTCGCGCACCCCCGCGTCCTGCAGGGCTTCCTGCGAAAGCGAGGTGACCAGGATCGGGACATCCTGCATCGCTTCCTCGCGCTTCTGCGCGGTGACGATCATGGTGTCGAGGGTCTTGGCTTCTTCTTTCCCGGCCTGGCCGGCGTCCTGGGCCATCGCGGGCAGCGCGGCCATGGACACCATTGCCGCGAAGACGCCGATGGCCAACGAACTGCGTTGTGGTTGCTTGCGGATCATGGAACCCCCTAGGTTGAATACGCCGAGACCAGGCCGTCGCCAGGCGACGGCGGCATTCTTGTCGGCGCGACCACGTGGGGGTATGGCGGCGCGGGCAGCGATGTGGCTGCCTTGAACGGAAAACTAACACATCCGTACGCCTGCGTGTCCAGCGGTTCGAACGGCCGGATCGGGCACACTATCCGGCCCCTCGCCACGCCCCACGCATGTCCCTCGAACAGCACACGCCGTTGATGCGCCAGTTCTTCTCGGCCAAGGCCGAACATCCGGACGTGCTGCTCTTCTTCCGCATGGGCGATTTCTACGAACTGTTCTACGACGATGCCCGCAAGGCCGCGCGGCTGCTCGACATCACCCTGACCCAACGCGGCAATTCCGCGGGGCAGCCGATCCCGATGGCCGGCGTACCTGCGCATGCGTACGAGGGTTACCTGGCGCGACTGGTGGCCTTGGGCGAATCGGTGGCGATCTGCGAACAGATCGGCGATCCGGCGCTGGCCAAGGGCCTGGTCGAACGCAAGGTGGTGCGCGTGGTCACCCCCGGCACGGTCACCGACGAAGCCCTGCTCGACGAGCGTCGCGACACCCTGCTGCTGGCGATCAGCCGGTTCGGCACGGAATCGAAGGGGCGTGGCTATGGGCTGGCCTGGGCCGACCTGGCCAGCGGCCGCCTGCGCGCCAGTGAAGTCGAGGGCGACGATGCGCTCGAAGCGGAGCTTGCCCGCCTGCAGCCGGCCGAAGTCCTGCTCGCCGACGAGGACGGCTGGCCCGCCGCGGTGCTGGAAGCGCGCGGCCTGCGTCGCCGCCCGCCCTGGTTGTTCGATGCCGAAACCGGGCGCCGCCAGTTGCTGCAGTTCTTCGGACTGCACGACCTCAGCGCGTTCGGCGTCGATGGCAGGCCGCGCGCGATCGCCGCCGCCGCCGCGCTCCTCGGCTACATCGAGGAAACCCAGAAACAGCGCCTGCCGCACCTGCGCGCGATCGCGCTGGAGGCCAGCGACGAGGCCATCGCGATGAACGCGGCCACGCGCCGCCACCTGGAACTGGATTCGCGCGTGGATGGCGACGTTCGCGCCACCCTGCTCGGCGTGCTCGACTCCACGGTGTCGCCGATGGGCGGACGCCTGCTGCGCCGTTGGCTGCATCGGCCGTTGCGCGATCGCAGCGTGGTCGGCGAGCGCCACCACGCGGTCTCGACGCTGATCGACGCGCGCGCTGACGACCTGCTGCGCGCGGCCTTCCGCGGCCTCGGCGACCTCGAGCGGATCCTCTCGCGCGTCGCCCTGCGCAGCGCGCGGCCACGCGACCTGTCCACCCTGCGCGATGGGCTGTCGCTGTTGCCTTCCGTGCAGGACATCCTGGCGGGACTGGATTCGCCACGCTTGCAGGCCTTGCACGCGGCATTGGGCGAACACGAGGGCTCCGCGCGCATGCTGCGTGCCGCCATCCTGCCGCTGCCGCCGCTGCTGGCGCGCGATGGCGGCGTGATCGCGGAAGGCTACGACGCCGAACTCGACGAACTGCGCATGCTCAGCACCCACGCGGACCAGTTCCTGGTCGACCTGGAGGCGCGCGAACGCGAAGCCAGCGGCATCCCCACCCTGAAGGTCGGCTACAACCGGGTACACGGCTATTACATCGAGATCAGCAAGGGCCAGAGCACCAGGGCGCCGGTGCATTACACCCGCCGGCAAACGCTGACCGGCGCCGAGCGCTACATCACCGAGGAACTCAAGGCCTTCGAGGACAAGGTGCTGTCGGCGCGCGAACGCGCCCTGTCGCGCGAAAAGCAGTTGTACGAGGGCGTGCTCGACCTGCTCAACGAGGTGGTGGAACCGTTGCGCCACTGCGCCGCTGCATTGAGCGAACTCGACGTGCTGGCCGGCTTCGCCGAGCGCGCGCAGGCATTGGACTGGCGAATGCCGGTGCTGCGCGACGAACCCGGGATCGCCATCGAGCGCGGCCGCCATCCGGTCGTCGAGGCGCTGCGGGACGCACCGTTCGAGCCGAACGACCTGCTGTTCGACGGCGACACCCGCATGTACGTGATCACCGGCCCGAACATGGGCGGCAAGAGCACGTTCATGCGCCAGAACGCGCTCATCGTGCTGCTGGCCTGCATCGGCAGTTTCGTGCCGGCCACCAAGGCGATCATCGGCCCGATCGACCGCATCCTCACCCGCATCGGCGCCGGTGACGACCTCGCGCGCGGGCAGTCGACCTTCATGGTCGAGATGAGCGAAACCGCCTACATCCTGCACCACGCCAGCGAGCAGTCGCTGGTGCTGATGGACGAGATCGGGCGCGGCACATCGACCTACGACGGACTCGCGCTGGCCGACGCGGTGGCGCGCCAGCTCGCCGCAACCAACCGCAGCTACACATTGTTCGCCACCCACTATTTCGAGCTGACCGCGCTGGCGGAACCGGGCAGCGGCATCGCCAACCTGCACCTGGATGCGGTCGAGCATGGCGACGCGCTGGTGTTCATGCATGCGGTACGACCGGGCCCCGCCAATCGCAGCTTCGGCCTGCAGGTGGCGGCCCTCGCCGGCCTGCCGAAGCCGGCATTGCAACAAGCGCGCGCACGATTGGCGGAACTGGAATCGCAGGGACGCGATGCGCCGAGCCTGCCGATGGGCGCACCGTCGCTGGATGCACCCCAGCAGTTCGGGCTGTTCTCGCCGAGATCGGCTGCGCTGGATGCGCTGGCCGCGATCGACCCCGACGACCTCACGCCGAAGCAGGCGCTGGAGGCGCTGTACCGCTTGAAGTCGCTGGGCTGAGCGGAAGGCGGCAATCCGCGCGCCGCGAGCGATCTGCGCACTCACTTTGCACGCCATTGCGCCCTGCTAACGTGTCCACCCGCAGACTTCAAGCCCGCTGCACGAGGACCACGCGATGACGACGCTCACCGATGACATCTTCTCCCAACTGTCCCGTGCGGACGTACGGCAGATCGGCGCGCAACTCGGCACCGGGCAGGCCCAGACCGCCGGCGCGATCGCCGCCGCGCTGCCGATGATCCTTGGCGCGATGGGCCGCAACACCGCGCAGCCGCAAGGCGCTGAAGCCCTGCTGGGTGCGCTGGGCCGTGACCATGCATCGGGCGCCGGCGGGATCGGCGACATCCTCGGCGCCGTGCTGGGTGGCCAGCAAAGCCGGCAGACCGACGGGCTCGGCCAGCTCGGCCACATCTTCGGTGGACAGCAGCCGCGCGCCGAAGCCGGCCTGGGACAGGCCACCGGCCTGGGTGGTGACAAGGCGCAGATGCTGCTGAAGATCCTCGCCCCGATCGTGCTCGCCTACCTCGGCAAGCGCATGTTCGGTGGCGCGCAACAGCAGGGCGATGGCTCGGCGCAGGCGCTGGGCAACATCCTCGGCCAGGAACGCGCGGTCCAGCAGCAGCAAGGCGGACTGGGCGGCGGATTGCTCGGCGCGGTGCTCGACCAGGACGGCGATGGTGAAGTCGGCCTGGGTGACCTGCTGAAGATGGGCGGCTCGTTGCTGGGTGGCGGTCGCTGACAGGCGACTGGCTCATTTGCGATGCGCGAACGGCGGCCTCGGTCGCCGTTTTGCGTGCGGGGCCGGCGATGCAATCGCGGGTTGCGCTGCGGATAGGTCGGCCCTATCGAATACTTCACATCATTCAATTTTTCTTTGGTGCGAGCCTGCGTAGGATGGATCCGGTCGATCACAGCGAGCCGGGAGGCCAGCCATCATGTCCAGCGAAGCGAAGTGTCCGTTCCATAGCGCCGCCGGTGGCGGCACCACCAACAAGGACTGGTGGCCCGACCAGTTGCGGCTTGATCTCCTGAACCAGCATTCCGAGCGTTCCAATCCGCTCGGCTCGGGTTTCAACTATGCGGACGCGTTCAAGTCCCTCGACTACCAGGGCCTGAAACGCGACCTCGCCGCGCTGATGACCGATTCGCAGGAGTGGTGGCCCGCCGACTTCGGCCACTACGGCGGTCTTTTCGTGCGCATGGCCTGGCACAGCGCCGGCACCTACCGCGTCGGCGACGGGCGCGGCGGCGGC
>DATIDW010000002.1:0-56204 GCA_035456065.1 Thermomonas sp.
CCGAATCGAACAGGAATTCGGCCAGCGACTTGCACAGCTCGGTCTTGCCCACGCCGGTCGGGCCCAGGAACAGGAACGAGCCGATCGGCCGGCCCGGATCGGACAGCCCGGCGCGCGAACGGCGCACCGCGTCGGAGACCACGCGGATCGCCTCTTCCTGGCCGACCACGCGCCGGCCCAAGTCTGATTCCATGCGCAGCAGCTTCTCGCGTTCGCCTTCCAGCATCCGGTTCACCGGGATGCCGGTCCAGCGCGAGACCACCTGCGCGATCTCCTCGTCGGTCACCCGGTCCTGGACCAGCTTGAAGTCCTTCTGCTCGACTTCCTGCGCGGCGGCCAGCTGCTTCTCCAGCGACGGCAGCGTGCCGTACTGGATCTCGCTCATCTTCGCGTAGTCCTGGCGGCGCTGGGCGGCCTCGAGCTCGAGCCGGGCCTGCTCGATCTGTTCCTTGATCTTCGTCGCGCCCTGCAGCGTGGCCTTTTCGGATTTCCAGATTTCCTCCAGGTCGTTGAACTCGCGCTCCAGGCGCTCGATCTCGCTCTCGAGGTCGGCGAGGCGCTGCTTCGACTCGGGGTCCTTCTCCTTCTTCAGCGCCTCGCGCTGGATCTTCAGCTGGATCAGCCGGCGTTCGCGGCGATCGAGTTCCTCCGGCTTGGAGTCGATCTCCATGCGGATGCGGGAGGCGGCCTCGTCCATCAGGTCGATGGCCTTGTCCGGCAGCTGGCGGTCGGTGATGTAGCGGTGCGACAACGTGGCCGCGGCGACGATCGCCGGGTCGGTGATCTCCACGCCGTGGTGCACGGCGTAGCGCTCCTTCAGGCCGCGCAGGATCGCGATGGTGTCCTCGACGCTCGGCTGGTCGACCATCACCGGCTGGAAGCGCCTTTCCAGGGCGGCGTCCTTCTCGATGTGCTGGCGGTACTCGTCGAGCGTGGTCGCGCCGATGCAGTGCAGCTCGCCGCGCGCAAGCGCAGGTTTCAGCATGTTGCCGGCGTCCATCGAGCCTTCCGCCTTGCCGGCGCCGACCATGGTGTGCAGTTCGTCGATGAACAGGATGATCTGCCCCTCGTTCTTCGACAGGTCGTTGAGCACCGCCTTCAGGCGCTCCTCGAATTCGCCGCGAAACTTGGCGCCGGCGATCAGCGCGCCCATGTCCAGCGACAGCAGGCGCTTGCCCTTCAGGCCTTCCGGCACCTCGCCGTTGATGATGCGCTGGGCCAGTCCCTCGACGATCGCGGTCTTGCCCACGCCGGGTTCGCCGATCAGCACCGGATTGTTCTTGGTGCGCCGTTGCAGCACCTGGATGGTGCGGCGGATTTCTTCGTCGCGGCCGACCACCGGATCGAACTTGCCGCTCTCCGCCCGCGCGGTCATGTCGATCGTGTATTTCTCCAGCGCCTGGCGTGCGTCCTCGGCGTTCTCGTCCTGCACGGCCTCGCCGCCGCGCAACTTGTCGATGGCCGTTTCCAGCTTGGCCTTGTTGCCGCCCGCGGCCTTGAGCGCCTTGCCGGCATCGCCGGAATCCTCGAGCGCGGCGAGCAGGAACAGTTCGCTGGCGATGTAGGCATCGCCGCGCTGCTGGGCCAGCTTGTCGGTGACGTTGAGCAGGCGCACCAGGTCGTTGCCGGCCTGCACGTTGCCGGCCTGGCCGGTGACCTTGGGCAGCTTTTCGAGTGCTTCGGTCAGTCGCTCGCGCAGCACCGGCACGTTGACGCCGGCCTGCGCCAGCAGCGGGCGCGTGCCGCCGCCCTGCTGGTCGAGCAGGGCCAGCAGCAGGTGCGCGGGCTCGATGATGGTGTGGTCGCGGCCCACGGCCAGCGACTGGGCGTCGGCGATGGCCTGCTGGAAGCGCGAGGTGAGTTTGTCCATGCGCATGGAGGGTTCCTTCAACAAGAGGTGGGCCGCTCGCGGCCAATGTGCTCCAGATGCGGTTTCCCCGCCGTGATTCAAGTCAAATCGCGCGCGACATTCGGGCTGGGTTATGGTCGCGGCTGCCTGTCCCCGGAACCCGCCCGATGATCCGCTCCCGCGCCCTCGCCTGCGACCCGCTGATTTCGCTGCCGGTTGCGACATGCCTCGGCGCCACGCCGCCCGCGAGCCACCGGTTGCCGCGCACGCCGCGATGACCACGCAGCCATGAGTGCCGGCTGGCATCTCTACCTGCTGCGCTGCCGCGATGGCAGCGTGTATGCCGGCATCACCACCGACATCGAACGCCGCTTCCGCGAGCATGCCGCCGGACGCGGCGCCAAATACACCCGCTCGCATCCGCCGGAATGCGTGCTCGGCAGCCGCCGCTATCCGGATCGCGCCAGCGCCTCGCGCGCGGAACACGCACTGAAACAGCAACCGAAGGCGCGGAAGCTGGACTGGTTGCTCGACCAAGCACGCATGGACCCGGGCGCGTCGCCTTGAAGGGACGCCTGATCGATCAGAGGAACCGTTGCCGATGTTCCGGCGCCGGCAGCGTGCAGGCGTCGTGCCTGCCGAACCAGCGATAGCGGTTGCGGGCCAGCCAGCGATACGCCGGATCGCGCAATGGGCGCGGCACCAGTGCCATCAGGTTCGCCAGCCGCCAGCCGCCGCCCAGGCCGGCCAGCACGCGACGGATCGCTTCGGTATTCGTGGACACGCGCGGTCCCGCTTCGACATCGTGCTCGATCAGCAGGAACGAGGCCGGATCGTCCGGATCCAGTCCGTTCGCCGCCAGCAGCGCGCGGCCGGCACCCGACTGCATCGCCGCGAACCGGTAACGACCGTGGCGGTCGTGCCGCAACAGGAACCCGACCCAGCCGTTGCAGAGCACGCAGGCGCCATCGAACACGATGACGGCACCGGCGGCGTCAGGCCGCGACGTCATCGACGGGTTCCAGCCAGCCTTCGTAGCGGATGACGCGGCCGACCAGCGGCAGTGAGGCATCGATCTCGAACCGGTAGCGGTCATCCTGCTCGGATTCACGGCAGCGCACGCCCCGGAACCAGCCCGCCGGCAACGGCAACACGCCGAGCACGCGCACACCCTGGACGCGCCACCAGATCGCACCGGCGTTGGCCAGCAGTGCGTGCCGGAACTGCAATGGCCCGATCCGCTCGCGCAGCAGGCCATCGCGGAACGCCAGCCGCGAATGCATGCGGGTGCCGGCGAAATCGCGATGCCACGCCTCACCCTTCGCATCGGCCACGAACTCGACGGTGATCGGCACGCCCTGCATCGATCCGGGCAGGCCGGCCACCCTGGCGCACAGCCGCGCCAGCGGATTGCGCCCGCGTTCGACGGTAGCGACGCCGGCGTAGCGCGCACGGCCGCGTGTCGCGTGCAACCGGCGCACGCTCACCGGCAGGTTGAAGAAGGGCGCGCCCAACGCCTGCTGGAACAGCGTCGGCCAAGCGGGCGCGCTCACCGTTCGATCCATGCCAGCGTGGCGATGCGCCCGCTGTGCTGGTCGCGGCGATGCGAGAAGAAGCGGGCGGGATCGGAGATCGTGCACAGGCCGCCGCCGTGCACGTCGGTCACCCCGACGGCTGCAAGGCGACGCCGCGCCAGCGCGTACAGGTCGATCTTCCAGTGGGCGGGCCGGGTCTGCGCGAACGCAGCGGATGCGCCTGCATCGCGCGAAACGAAGGCCTCGAACACTTCGACGCCGATTTCGTAGGCATCGGGACCGGCGGCCGGCCCGAGCCAGGCCACGATGGCGTGCGCGGGTGCCCGCATCGCCGCCACCGTCGCCTCCAGCATGCCGTCGGCCAGTCCACGCCAGCCGGCATGCGCCGCGGCGATTTCGGAACCATCGCGTGCGGCGAACACGACCGGCAGGCAATCGGCGGTGAGGATGGCGAGTACCGTGCCCGGGATCGTGGTGACCGACGCGTCTGCTTCGGGCTCATCGGCATGCCGGTCGACAGCCGCGGGCTCGACCGCGACCCCGATGCCATGCACCTGCCGCAACCAGCGTGGCGATGATGGCAAGTCCAGCGCCGCTTCAAGCAGGCGCCGGTTCTCGGCCACCGCGTCGATCGCATCGCCGCAACGGATGCCGAGGTTGAAACTGTCGAACGGCGCCTGCGACACGCCCAGCCCGTGGCGGGTCGTGGTCAGGGCCCGCACGCCGGGTGGCGCGGGCCAGTCGGCATCGAGCCACGCCGTCATCGGCGCTGGCGCTCCGCCTCGGCATGGGCGGCTGCGTCCTGCCGCAGCAACGCCATCAGCCGCTGCATGTCCTCGGGCACCGGCGCGCTGCAGCGGATCGGCTCAGCCGTCACCGGGTGCGCGAATTCCAGCACTTCCGCGTGCAGGGCCTGCCGCTTGAACCCGCGCAACGCGGCGATGAACTCGTCGCTGGCGCCCTTGGGCAGCTTGAACGATCCGCCGTACAGCGGATCTCCCACGATCGGATGCTTGAGGTGCGCCATGTGCACCCGGATCTGGTGGGTGCGGCCGGTCTCGAGCCGGCATTCCAGCGCGGTGTGGCTGCGGAAGCGCTCGCGCAGGCGGTAGTGGGTCACCGCGTCCTTGCCGTCCTCGCGCACCGCCATGCGGATGCGGTCGCGCGGGTGGCGGTCGATGCCGGTCTTCGCGCTGCCCCCGGACACCAGCGCACCGACCACGATGGCCAGGTACTGCCGATGGACCTCGCGCGCGGACAGCTGCGCGACCAGCGAGGTATGCGCCGGCAACGTCCGCGCCACCACCATCACGCCACTGGTGTCCTTGTCCAGCCGGTGGACGATGCCGGCTCGCGGCAGCAGTTCCAGGCGGGGATCGCGGTGCAGCAGGGCGTTGACCAGGGTGCCGTCCGGATTGCCGGCGCCGGGATGGACCACCAGCCCGGCCGGCTTGTCGAGGACGAAGACGTGCTCGTCCTCATGCAGGATGTCGAGCGGGATGTCCTCGGCGACCGCGTGGGTCTGGGTTTCCTGCACCACCGACAGGACGATGGTCTCGCCGCCATGGACGGAATCGCGACCACGGGGCGAAGCGCCATCGACGGTGACGTCGCCGGACTTGATCCAGGCCGACAGCCGCGAACGCGAATACTCGGGGAACAACTCGGCGAGCACCGCATCCAGCCGTCGGCCAGCCGCGGAGGCGGGGACGGTGGCCTGGAGGAGACTGGGGGAATCTGCGGGATCTGGCATGTCGGTTCAGGCGCCACACAGGGGCAGCGGCCCGGCTCTCAAAACGGGCTGGTATTATCCCACCCTCTCCAGGCCTCCGTGCCTCCAGGCGCCGACTCGATGCCCATGCCCGCCCGTTCCACCCTGCTGCGCCCCGCCATCGTCGTCGCCCTCGTCATCGCCGCCAGCGGCTGCTCGGGCATCAAGGGCATGTTCAAGGACGAGGACAAGAACGAAGGCCTGCCGGTCAGCGAGTTGTACGACAACGCGCACGGATCGATGGAGCAGGGCCGCTGGAGCAGCGCGATCGAGACCTTCGGCCGGCTCATCGCGCAGTACCCGTACGGGCCGTACACCGAGCAGGCACTGATGGAACAGGCCTACGCGGAGCACAAGGCGGGCAAGTACGACGACGCGGTGTCCACCATCGACCGCTTCATCCGCACCTACCCGACCCACAAGAACATCGCGTACCTGTATTACCTGCGCGGGCTGAGCAACATGAGCCGCAACACGGTCTTCCTGTCGCGCGCGTTCAAGCTCGACATGAGCACCCGCGACCTGCAGGCGCCACAGCAGGCCTACAACGACTTCAACATCGTCGCCACGCGCTACCCCAACAGCCGCTACGATGCGGACGCGCGCCAGCGGATGGTGTTCCTGCGCAACGAGTTCGCCCGCTTCGAGTTGAACACCGGCCTGTATTACCTGCAGCGTGGCGCCTGGGTGTCCGCCACGGAACGTGCGACCTACCTGCTGGAAACCTACCCGCAGACGAGCTACCAGAACGACGCCGTCGCACTGCTCGCCGAGTCCTACACCCAGATGGGCAATGCGACGCTGGCCGCCGATGCCAAGCGCGTGCTGCAGCAGAACGACCCGCAGCATCCCTGGCTGGCCGGCAACTGGCCCAAGCGCAAGGGCTTCATCGCCCGCCTGAATCCGCTCGACGGCAACTGACCGAAAGCGCGAAGACAGCACGACGCGAGCATCCACGGGTCGGCGCGGGTTCCGCCGGAACTCCACGCCGGCCCTTTTTGCTTCTGGTCGCCGCATCGAAGCGGAGGCGGATGCCGTCCTCCGCCCCACCGGCGACCACGCCAGCGACGCGTGCCGGCCGGGCAAGCAGCCGCGAACCACAATGATCCTCGCTGGCCCATCGGCTCACTGCCGGCGGCGCCAGTGATCAGTCGCGATAGCCGTTGGTGATCGGATAGCGGCGTTCGCGCCCGAACGCGCGCCGGCTCACCTTCGGCCCGGGCGCCGCCTGGTGGCGTTTCCATTCGCCGACCCGGACCAGCTTCAGCACCCTGTCGACGGTGGCCGCATCGAACCCGGCGGCCACGATCTCGGCGCGCGACTGCTCCTGGTCCACGTGACGCAGCAGGATCGCATCCAGCACGTCGTAGGGCGGCAGCGAGTCCTGGTCTTTCTGGTTGTCGCGCAGCTCCGCCGACGGCGGCCGGTCGATCACCGCCTGCGGCACCACCCGGTCGCCGACCGTGTTGCGCCAGCGCGCCAGCGCGAACACCTCGGTCTTGTACAGGTCCTTGATTGGCGCATAGCCGCCGCACATGTCGCCGTAGATGGTCGCGTAACCGACCGCGTACTCGCTCTTGTTGCCGGTGGTCAGCAGCAGGCCGCCGAACTTGTTGCTGAGCGCCATCAGCAGTGCGCCGCGGATGCGCGACTGCAGGTTTTCCTCGGCGGTATCGACCGGCTTGCCGGCGAAAACCCCGGCCAGCGTGTCGAGGTAGCCCTGGAACGGCTTTTCGATGGGCAGCGCGATCAGCCGGACGCCCATCGCGTCGCATTGTTCACGCGCCAGGTCGTTCGACAGGTCCGCGGTGTAGCGCGACGGCATCCGCACCGCGGTGACATTGCCGGCGCCCAGCGCGTCGACCGCGATGGCCAGCACCAGCGAGGAATCGATGCCGCCGCTGAGCCCCAGCCACGCGTGACCGAAGCCGTTCTTGGCGAAATAGTCGCGCGTACCGCGCACCACCGCGCGCCAGGCCAACGCATCGCGGCTTTCGTCGGCATCGACGATCCACTGCCGCGGGGTGAAGCGGCGCGACGCCTGGTCGAAGTCGACCACCAGCCACTGGTCGCTGAAGGCGGACGCGGCCGGATGCACGCTGCCATCGCCATCGGCCACCACCGATGCGCCGTCGAACACCAGCGCGTCCTGGCCACCGACCAGGTTCAGGTAGGCGATCGCCGCGCCTGTCTCCGATACGCGTTGCGCCAGCAGGTTGTCGCGCTGCGCATGCTTGTCGCGCTCGAATGGCGAGGCGTTCGGCACGAGCACGAGTTGCGCGCCCTTGGCCACGGTCGAGGCGATCGGCTCGGCGAACCAGAGGTCCTCGCAGATCACCAGGCCGACCTGGGTGCCATTGACCTCGAACACGCAGTCGTCGCGGTCCGGGTCGACATTGAAGTAGCGACGCTCGTCGAACACCGCGTAGTTCGGCAGTTCGCGCTTGCGGTAGGTCTGTTCGACGGCGCCGTCGCGCAGCACGCTGGCGGCGTTGTAGACCACCGCGCCCGCGGCCTGCGGCCAGCCCACCACCGCGACGATGCCGTGCGCGCGTGACCCGATGTCGTTCAACGCGAGTTCGCAGTCGCGCAGGAACGACGGCCGGTACAGCAGGTCCTCGGGCGGATATCCGCTCAACGCGAGCTCGGGGAACAGCACGATGTCGGCGCCGTGTTCGTCGCGCGCCTCCTCGATCATGCGCACGATCCGGTCGCGGTTGCCGGCCACGTCGCCGACCGGGAAATCGAATTGCGCCATCGCGATGCGTAGGGTCATGCGCGCAGTCTAGCGCCGGTCGCAGCCGCGGGTCATTTGGCCCGGCGGCGCAGCAGTTTCAGCGCCAGCGCCTCCCATTGCCGCGGCCCGCGCACGCCAGTCGACGCGCGTGCGAGCCAACCTCCCGCCCATGCCGCGTACACGCGCGGGTCGATGTACGACTTGCGGCAGACCGCGGGGGTGTTGCCCAGCTGGCGGGCCACCTCGGCCTCGACCGCCTTGCGCATCGATGCCATCGCGCGCTGGCTGGCGCCGGCCTCGTCCCAGGGCATCTCCGCAAGCAGGCGGATCGCAGACAGGGTTCCGCCCCAGGTGCGGAAATCCTTGGCGGTGAACGCCTCGCCCAGCGTCGCGCGCAGGTAGTCGTTGACGGTCCCGGAGTCGACCGGCTGCACCTGACCGTCGTCATCGCGGTACTGGAACAGGTGCTGGCCGGGGAGTTGCTGGCAGCGCTGCAGCAACTTGGCCAGCTTGCCGTCGTCGAGCACCACGTCGTGCTCGATGCCACCCTTGCCGCGGAAACGGAAACGCGCACGCCCGCCACGCAGGAAACTGACGTGGCGATTGCGCAGGGTGGTCAGCCCATACGAACGGTTGTCGCGCGCGTAGCCGGCGTTGCCGATCCGCACCAGCGTGTCCGCCATCACCGCGACCACCATCGCGACGACCTTCAGTTGCGGGAACCCGGGCAGCGCGAGGTCGCGTCGCAACTGGCGGCGCAGACGCGGCAGCGCCGCCCCGAATGCCTCGATGCGTCCGAATTTCTCGTGGTCGCGGACCTCGGCCCAGCGCGGGTGGTAGCGGTACTGCTTGCGCCCGCGGGCATCCCGTCCCGTCGCTTGCAGGTGGCCATCCGCGCGCGCGCAGATCCAGACGTCGCGATAGGCCGGCGGGATCGCCAGCGCGCGGATGCGCTGCAAGGTCGCGGCGTCGCGCACGCCGTGGCCGCGCTGATCGAGGTAGCGGAACCCGCTGCCGGACGTGCGCCGGCTGAGGCCGGGTTCGGCATCGCTGACGTAGACCAGGCCGCCCTGGCGCGCGGACGCGAGCGCGTCGGCGCCAGGCTTCGGATCGGGAGCATCGGCACGAGCTCGCATCGCGCGACATTGCCGAGGGCCGCGTCAACGCCACGCCACGACGCAGGAACGACGAAGCCGCCCGGAGGCGGCTTCGCAGGACATGCAGCTTGGGCGGAGCGAGCGGGCCGGTCAGCGGGGCGCGCGGATGGCGCGCCCGATGACGGCGTCGCCGCCGTCAGGCGAGGCGCTTGGCGATGGCCGCGCCCAGGTCGCCCGGCGACTTCACCGTGGTGACGCCCGCCGCTTCCAGCGCGGCGAACTTGCCTTCCGCGGTGCCGGTGCCGCCGGACGCGATCGCTCCGGCATGGCCCATGCGCTTGCCCTTCGGCGCCGACGCGCCGGCGATGAAGCCGACCACCGGCTTGGTCACGTGCTTGCTGATGTACTCGGCCGCTTCTTCCTCGGCGCTGCCACCGATCTCGCCGACCAGGATGATGCCCTGGGTCTGCGGGTCGGCCTGGAACAGCTTCAGCGCGTCGATGAAGTTGGTGCCGTTGATCGGGTCGCCGCCGATACCGATGCAGGTCGACTGGCCGAGGCCGGCGTCGGTGGTCTGCTTGACCGCTTCATAGGTCAGCGTGCCGCTGCGCGAGACGATGCCGACCTTGCCCGGCATGTGGATGTGGCCGGGCATGATGCCGATCTTGCACTCGCCGGGAGTGATCACGCCGGGGCAGTTCGGGCCCACCAGCACGACATCCGGATAGCCCTTCAGGGTGTTCTTGACGCGCAGCATGTCGAGCACCGGGATGCCCTCGGTGATGCAGACGATCACCTTGATGCCGGCATCGGCCGCTTCCAGGATCGCGTCGGCCGCGAACGGCGGCGGCACGTAGATGACGGACGCGTCGGCGCCGGTGGCCTTCACCGATTCGGCGACGGTGTTGAACACCGGCAGGCCGAGGTGCTGGGTGCCGCCCTTGCCGGGGGTGACGCCGCCGACGACCTGGGTGCCGTAGTCGACCATCTGCTCGGCGTGGAAGGTGCCCTGCGAGCCGGTGAAGCCCTGCACGATGACCTTGGTGTTCTTGTTGATCAGGACGGACATTTTCTTGTAGCTCCTGGGTATTCGGATGTCGGTCGCTTCGGGTGCATCGGACAAGGATGAAGGCCCTTGTCCGTCGGTGCATGCCTCCACAACCCCCACCGCGCCGCCTCGCGTCGCGGTCGCCCCCTTGGCTCAAGGGGGCAAGAACTCGCTTCGACGATCAGGCCGCCTGCCTGGCAGCCTCGACGGCTTTCTTCGCGCCGTCGTTGATGTCGTCGGCGGCGGTGATCGCCAGGCCGGAGTTCTTCAGCAGTGCCTTGCCGGCATCCACGTTGGTGCCCTCCAGGCGAACGATCACCGGTACCTTGACGCCCACTTCCTTGACCGCGGCGATGATGCCCTCGGCGATCATGTCGCAGCGGACGATGCCACCGAAGATGTTGACGAAGATCGCCTTCACGTCGGGCGAGCGCAGGATCAGCTTGAAGGCCTCGGTGACCTTCTCCTTGTTGGCGCCGCCGCCGACGTCGAGGAAGTTCGCGGGCGCGCCGCCTTCCAGCTTGATCACGTCCATCGTCGACATCGCCAGGCCGGCGCCGTTGACCATGCAGCCGATGTTGCCGTCCATGGTCACGTAGTTGAGGTCGTACTTCGAGGCCAGCACCTCGGTCTCGTCTTCCTGCTTGATGTCGCGCATCTCCACCAGCTCGGGGTGGCGGAAGTTGGCGTTGTCGTCGGAATTGATCTTGCCGTCGAGCACGGCCAGGTTGCCGTCGGTGAGGATCGCCAGCGGGTTCAGCTCGACCAGCGCCAGGTCCTTCTCGTTGAACAGCTTGTACAGGCCCAGCATGATCTTGCTCAGCTGGCCGACCTGCTTGGCGTTCAGCCCAAGCGCAAAGCCCATGTCGCGGGTCTGGTACGGCTGCAGGCCCTGCACGTAGTTCACCACCAGGGTCTTGATCGCATCGGGGTTGTCGACCGCGGTCTTCTCGATCTCGACGCCGCCGTCGGCGGAGGCGATGAAGGTGATCGACTGGGTGGAACGGTCCACCATCACCGACAGGTACAGCTCCTGGGCGATGTCGGTGGCCTGGGTCACCAGCACCGAGTCCACCGGCAGGGCCACGCCCGCCGACTGGTAGGTTTCCATCGTCGTGCCGAGCATGCCCTTGGCGTACTCGCGCACCTCGTCGAACGACTTGGAGTACTTCACGCCGCCGGCCTTGCCGCGGCCGCCCGCGTGGATCTGCGCCTTGACCATCCAGGCCTCGCCACCGATCGCCTTGGCCGCATCCACGGCCTCTTCGGGCGAGCGCGCGACGCGCCCGGCCGGTACCGCGATGCCGTAATCGCCGAACAGCTGTTTCGCCTGGTATTCGTGGAAATTCATGGGTCACCCGGGGAGAGAGTTGCCGAAACCGGCATGGACGCGACGCAGGGCCAGGGGTCGGCCGGGAGCGGGCGGACCGACATTTTAGCGTGTTGCAGCGCCGCATGCAGGTTCGGCACTGGCGGGCATCTTGCATACTCGCGGCCGATGCCCCTGTCCGCTGCCAGCCCGATCCAGGCCGCGATCCGTCGCGAGCTGCATTTCTTCACCCTCTACCGGGTGCTGGAGGCCGCGCTGCTGTGCCTCACGGTGTTCAGCCCCGTCGGGGTGCTGCTGGGCGGCCTGCCGCGCCACCCATTGCTGGCGACCTTGGTCGCGGTGGCCTACCTCGCCCTCGCCTGCGGGCTGTTCTTCCTGCGCCGGCGGGGCGAGGTCCGGCCGATGGCCCTGCTGGGGATCGGGGCGGACATCGCCGCCGCCCTGCTGGCGATGCATGCGTTGCCCAGCGCCGCTTCGGGCATCGCGATGATGCTGCTTTTCAATGTCGGCGCCGCAGCCCTGCTGCTGCCGTTGCGGCTGAGCATGGCGCTCGCCGCCCTCGCGGGCGCCGCGCTGGTGGGCGACTACGTCTGGGCCATGCTCGCCGGCCATGGCAACAACCGGCCGCTGGCCGAAGTCCTGATGTTCGCGGTGAGCTACCTCGCGATCGCCACCCTGACCAGCGTGGTCGGTCGGCAGATGCGCGCAAGCGAGGCCCTGGCCGAGGAACGCGGCAGCCAGGTCGCCAACATGGCCGAGGTCAGCGAGCTCATCATCCGGCGCATGCGCACCGGCGTGCTGCTGATCGAAGGCAACGGCGACATCCGCCTGGCCAACGAGGCGGCGATGCTGCAACTGGGCAACAGCGGCGAGGGTCGGCGCACGCTGGCCACGGCCGCGCCGGAACTGGCCAGGCAACTGCAACGCTGGCAGCACGATGGGGATGGCGAGCCGACCCCGTTGCAGCTCAGCCCCGACCTGCCCGAGGTGCTGCCGCGCTTCACCCGCCTGCTGGCCGGCGGCGACCAGGTACTGGTCTTCCTGGACGACGCCTCGCTGGCGTCGCGGCGCGCGGAATCGCTCACCCTCGCCACGCTGGGCCGCTTCTCCGCCAGCCTCGCCCACGAGATCCGCAATCCGCTGGCCGCGATCAGCTACGCGACCCAGCTGCTGGAGGAATCACGGGACATCCCGGAGGCCGACCGCCGCCTGCTGGAAATCATCTACCAGCAGACCCACCGGATGAACGGCATCGTCGAGAACGTGCTCGGGCTGGCCCGCCGCGAAGCCGCGCGGCCGGAGCACGTGGACCTGGGTGAATTCGTCCGCACCTTCGTCGCCGACTACCAGGAAAGCCAGCCGCTGGACAATGACCTCCTCGAAGCCCACCTGCCGCGCACGGCGGTGGCCGCCATGGTCGACCGCCGGCAGTTGCAGCAGGTGGTCACCGTGCTGGTCCACAACGCGCTGGTGTATGGGCGCCTGCCCGGCGAGCCGGCGAGGATCGGCGTCCACGCCCACCTGGACGACGGCGGGGCGCCACTGCTGGACGTGACCGACCGCGGCCCCGGCATCCCGGAGCGGGTTGCGACCCAGCTGTTCCGCCCGTTCTTCACGACGTCCGGACACGGCACCGGACTGGGCCTCTACATCGCCCGCGAACTGTGCCAGGCCAACCAGGCGAGCCTCGACTATGTCCCGGTTCCCGCGGGCGGCGCCTGCTTCCGCATCCGCCTCGCCGGTGCCCGGGCCATCGGCACGTCCTGACCGATCCCGGAAACCGGGAACTGCCCTTGCGCGTCGCACTTGGACGCAGGGCGGCAACGCGTTATCGTGGGCAGGCATGAGCGCCCCCGCCCGCAACACCCAAGCCTGCGCCCTGGTCGTCGACGACGAGCGCGATATCCGTGAATTGCTGGTCCTGACCCTTGGGCGGATGGGGTTGCGCTGCGACACCGCCTCGTCCCTGCACGACGCCCGCGCCCTGCTGCGCCACAACACCTACGCGCTGTGCCTGACCGACATGCGGCTCGCCGACGGCTCGGGGCTGGACCTGGTCCGCGAGATTTCCCAGCTTTACCCGCAGACCCCGGTGGCGATGATCACCGCCTTCGGCAACCAGGAAGCTGCGGTCGGCGCACTCAAGGCCGGCGCATTCGATTTCGTGAGCAAGCCGGTGGATCTGGCGGTGTTGCGCGGGCTGGTCCAGCATGCGCTGAAACTGGGACTCGAATCCGCCGCTGGTGGCGCGGCCCGGCCCGCCGACGCCCCCGGCCCGGCAGCCACCCGCCTGCTGGGCAGCTCCATGGCGATGGCCGAGCTGCGCACCACCCTGACCAAGGTTGCACGGAGCCAGGCGCCGGTCTACATCGCCGGCGAATCCGGGGTGGGCAAAGAGCTGGTCGCGCGCACCATCCACGACGAGGGCATGCGTGCGTCCGGGCCGTTCGTGCCGGTGAATTGCGGCGCGATCCCGGCCGAACTCATGGAAAGCGAGTTCTTCGGCCACAAGAAGGGCAGCTTCACCGGCGCCCATGCCGACAAGCCCGGGCTGTTCCAGGCGGCGGAAGGCGGCACCCTGTTCCTGGATGAAGTGGCGGAACTGCCACTGGCGATGCAGGTGAAGCTGCTGCGCGCGATCCAGGAAAAGTCGATACGCCCGGTCGGCGCCAACGGCGAAGTCGCGGTGGACGTGCGAATCCTCTCCGCCACCCACAAGAACCTGGGCGCGCTGGTGGAGGACGGCCGCTTCCGCCACGACCTCTACTACCGGATCAATGTCATCGAACTGCGCGTGCCGCCGCTGCGCGAACGCCGCGAGGACCTGCCGCAGCTCGCCGACGCGATACTCGCCCGCCTGGCGACGACCCAGCATCGCCCGCGCCCGCTGCTGCACCCGGACGCAGTCGAGGCGCTGGCCCGTTACAACTTTCCCGGCAACGTGCGCGAGCTGGAAAACATCCTGGAACGCGCGTTCGCCCTCGCCGACGACGACGGCATCCGCGCCACCGACCTCCGCCTGCCGGAACTGCGCCCCAGCGCACCGGCGCAAGCGGCCGCCGCCGCACTGGACCCGAGCCGGATCGATCCGCGCGAGTCGTCCACCAGCGCGCTGCCGAGCTTCATCGAGGAAATCGAGCGCAAGGCGATCGAGCAGGCGCTCACCGACAACCGTTACAACAAGACCCGCGCCGCCGCGCAGCTCGGCATCACGTTCAGGGCCTTGCGCTACAAACTGAAGAAGCTGGGCATCGACTGAGGCTTGCCGCTCGCCGCCAAGGCCTGCAACTGAACCCGACCTGACAAACCGCAAAAAAACGTCAATATGTGACGCATAGCGTCATTCATTTCAAGAAGAAGCAGCCCAGAACCGTGACTTTCAACTCAGAACACGGATGTCACATCCCCTGGCCTGCTTTGGCACGCATCCTGCGTTATAACTCCCGCACGTACCAAAGCCACCCGGCTGCCGAAGGACCGTAACAGCGGAATGGCGCGATACGTGGATCACACCAACCAACCCTAGGGGATACACCATGAAGAAGCAGCAAGGCTTTACCCTGATCGAACTCATGATCGTCGTCGCGATCATCGCCATCCTGGCCGCCATCGCGCTGCCGGCCTACAACAACTACCGCATCCGTTCGGCCGAAGGCGCTTGCCAGGCTGAAGCGAAGGCCTACACCAACTCCGCCGTGGCCGCTGGCCAGTCGCAGATGACGATTCCGGCCCCGGTGACTACCGGCGCTTGCGACGTGGCACCGCAAATCACCACCGCGAACATCATCGGCTCGGCTAACATCACCTTCAGCCCGAAGGATCCGGGCGTCAGCTCCACCAACTGCAATGCGGCGACCGCGACCTGCTCGATGACCCCGTCGGTCTAATCGACAAAGTCATCCGCAAGGATGTGTCCGGAAGCCCCTCGCTAGAGGGGCTTCTTTTTTTACCTGGGCAGGGCAGACGGCGCGACTCTTCCGCACCGTTCATAGCCCGCTAGCGACCGACCATCGACCTGCACCGGCCAGCAAGTGATGACGATCACGGAAACAAGGGGGCACAGCGACTCCACCGGTCACGCTTGGCCCGCTTATTGCGTAACGAATTCGGTAGACCAGCGCACAACACCCCGGGAATCGACATGAACAGGAATTCGCAAGGCTTTACCCTGATCGAACTGATGATCGTGGTGGCCATCATCGCCATCCTCGCCGCCATCGCGCTGCCGGCATACAACAATTACCGGATCCGCTCCGCGGAAGGTGCGTGCCAGGCGGAAGCGAAGGCTTACATGAACCAGGCCATCGTCGCCGTGACGAACAGTTTCGCTGGATTCCCGGCACCGTCGAACCAGGCGTGCTCGTCCATGACCGGCACCATTGACGCGGCCGCCGTTGCCAGTGGCACGATCATCACCTTTGCTCCCCAATCGCCAGGAACAGCGATCACCTCCTGCCGGGCCGACAACAGCAATTGCTCGATGACGCCATCGGTCTGATGCCTCACTGATCCAGGCGGCTCGCCACAACGCGCTACGCGGCCGCCCCCAAGACGAATGCAGGCAGACGGCGTGGAGCACGCCGCCATGTGACCGACGCCACGTCCCGTGCCACCAGCAACACGCGGCGAACCCCGTCCCTTATCATCGGAACTGGCACGCTTGTCGGGGGCAACCGCCCCACGCCACGGCCGTCGGATTCGGGGCGCAATGACACGACTTCCCTTCGCCGCATTGCTGCGGCATGACCTGCTTCGCTATTTCAGCGCCTCCCTGCTGGCATTGGCAGCGGACCTTGGCACGCTGTCCCTGTGCCTGCGGGGGCTGCATTTCAGCCTGGGCTGGTCGGC
This sequence comes from Thermomonas sp., assembly GCA_035456065.1. Lineage (GTDB taxonomy): Bacteria > Pseudomonadota > Gammaproteobacteria > Xanthomonadales > Xanthomonadaceae > Thermomonas. The sequence goes on from DATIDW010000002.1 coordinate 16,216, forward strand.
CTCCATCGGGTTTGCGGTCGGCGCGGTGGTGGCTTATCTCCTGAGCATCCGCTGGGTGTTCCGCCAACGCGCCTTCGCCGATGCACCGGCGGTCGAGTTCCTGGCTTTCGTCGGCGTCGGCATCGCCGGGCTGGGCATCACCCAGGTGCTTCTGTGGCTTGGCGTGGTCAAACTGCACCTGCTGCCAGAACTGGTGAAGCTGGCCGCGGCCGTGGTGACCTTCGTCTTCAATTACCTCGTGCGCAAGACGCTGCTGTTCGCGGCCTCCGCGCGCGCGCTCCAGACCAGCAAGGACAGCGCATGAGTACTGGAACCCGCGTCGTGATCGTGGGCGGCGGACCCGCCGGCCTGACCGCCGCACTCGAATTGCAGGGTGCCGGCATCCGCGAGATCACCGTGATCGAAGCGGATCACCAGGTCGGCGGCATCTCGCGCACCGTCGAGCACCACGGCAACCGCATCGACATCGGCGGCCATCGCTTCTTCTCCAAGTCCGACTGGGTGATGGACTGGTGGCGCGGCATGATGCCGGTGGCCGTCCCCACCGAAGCTGGCGCAACCCGCGAGTTGCGCTACCAGGGTGCGGTCGCGGATGCGCCCGCGGCGACGGCGAGCGAGGCCGACGAGGAGGTGATGCTGCTGCGCAGCCGCCTGTCGCGAATCTATTTCAACAAGCAGTTCTTCGACTATCCGCTCAAGCTCAACCCGGACACCCTGCTCAAGCTGGGGCCGTGGAAGACCTTCACCTTTGGCCTGAGCTACGTCTGGGCGCGCGTGAATCCGCGCCGCCCGGAAGCCTCTCTGGAGGATTTCCTGGTCAATCGCTTTGGCCGCAAGCTCTACGGCCAGTTCTTCAAGGAGTACACCGAGAAGGTCTGGGGCGTGCCCTGCGGCGAAATCAGCGCGGCCTGGGGCGCACAGCGGATCAAGAGCCTGTCGATCACCAAGGCGGTGCTGCATGCGTTGAAGCAGGTGCTTGGCATGGGCGGCAAGGCAGAGCAGACATCGCTGATCGAAAGCTTCCTGTATCCGAAGTACGGCCCGGGCCAGATGTGGGAGACCGCGGCGCGGCGCTTCGTCGAGCAGGGCGGCACCCTGCTGATGCGCAGCCGGGTCGAGCGCATCGACATCGCCGAAAACCAGGTTCAAGGCGTGGCCTACCGGGACCCGGATGGCATCGAGCATGCGCTGCCGTGCTCGCACCTGCTGTCCACCATGCCGATCAAGGACCTCGTGCAGGCCTCGGCGCCGGCTTGGCCCGACGACGTGCGAACGATCGCCGGCGCGCTGTCCTACCGCGACTTCATCACTGTCGGCCTGCTGTATCCGCGCAGCGCGATCCCCCGGCAATTGGACGACAACTGGATCTACATCCAGGAGCCCGGGGTGAACGTGGGCCGCGTGCAGGTCTTCAACAACTGGAGCCCGTACATGGTGGCCGACCCGGACACCCTGTGGCTGGGCCTGGAATTCTTCTGCAAGGAGGGCGACCCGCTCTGGACCATGGACGACGAGGCCCTCAAGGCGCTCGGCCATCGCGAGATGGTGCAGATCGGACTGGTGCAGGCCGAGGCAGCGCGCGATGCCGTGGTGCTGCGCGTGCCCAAGGCCTACCCGGGCTATTTCGGCGAGGCGTATGCGCGCTTCGATGAACTGCAGGCGGCCCTGGATGCGATCCCCAACCTGTTCCTGATCGGCCGCAACGGCATGCACCGCTACAACAACCAGGACCACTCGATGCTCACCGCGAAGGAAGCCGCACGCCAGATCGCCACCGGCATGGTGGACAAGGCCGCGATCTGGGGCATCAACGTGGATGACGAGTACCACGAGGAAGTCAGCGGCAAGAGCACAAAATGAACGCCACCACTCGCCAGCCGGCCGCCGACGCGCATGGGCTGGACTGGATCGACCGGAGCATCTGCGCTTATCTGCTGCTGCCACTGCTGCTGTTTTGCCTTTGGTTCACCACCCCGGTGGCCACGGCGCTGTTGGCCGCTTCGGTGTACGGCGCCTACCGCGCGCTGCACGGAGGCAGGGCGCGCAGCGCAGGGATCCCGGCGGGATGGCTGATCGCGATCGCCACCCTGTCCTTCGCGTGGGTCGCGATCGCAGGCGTTGGCCACTTCTTCTATGCCAATGCCGACTGGGTTATCCGGGATGCGGTGTTGCACGATCTTTCAATCGCCAACTGGCCGACGACCTATGCAGGCCCGGATGACGCCACCTTCATCCTGCGTGCGCCGGTCGCCTACTTCCTGCCGGCCGGAGCCTTTGGCCAGCTCGCCGGCCCGGTAGCCGCCGACTTCGCCCTCTATCTGTGGACCGTGCTTGGCTGGGGGCTGATGCTGGCCGCAGCACTGCGGATGTTCAACACGAATGCCCAGCGCACCCTCTGTCTCGTGGCGCTGGTCGGGTTCGGGGGAATGGACTTGGTCGGCCACCTGTGGGCGACCGGGCAGGCCCCGCCCATCGGGGGACATCTCGAATGGTGGGCGCAGGTTATCCAGTACTCGTCCAATACCACCCTGTTGTTCTGGGCACCCAACCACGCCCTGCCCGCTTGGCTGGGAACGATGCTGATCCTGCGCCATTGGCGACAACCCGCGCTTGCGTGCATCACCCCACTCCTGGCTGCGGCAATCCCGCTGTGGTCACCGTTGACCGCGATCGGGCTGTTTCCTCTCTTCCTGTTCGGCTTGGCCTGGCGCAGAGACCTGAAGCAGCTGCTTTCGCCGCATGCCTGCCTGCCATTCCTCCCCGTCGCGCTTGCCATCGCGCTCTATCTGGGGATGGATGCCGCATCGGTCCGCCACGGCTGGCAGTTGGAGTTTTTCCCGTCGGCGTCCGCACTGGCCTACTACTGGGTGGTGTTCTGCCTGCTCGAATTCGGATTGCTCGCCTTGGTGCTCTCGCGTCTCACGCCGTTGGATCAGCCACTCAGGATCGCACTCGTGGTGTTGTGCCTGTTGCCGCTGTACAGCTTCGGTCCGGGCAATGACCTGGCGATGCGCGCCTCCATCCCCGCGCTCACCGTGCTGGCGCTCGCAACCGTGAAACCGCTCGCCGACAAGCGCGGAACCCCATGGCATGGCGTGCTGGTGCTGGTGCTGGCGATCGGCGCATTTGGCGCAGTCCAGGAACCCCTGCGAACGCTTTCCAGGCCATCCTGGGCTCCGAACATGCAGACGCTGCCGCGCGCCACCCAACCTGACGCCAGCCCCGTGCTGCAGTTCCCGGTCCACTACGTCGCGCCCGCCGATCCACGCGGGATCCAGTCGTTGATGCGCAGGCCCATACCAATCGATGTCTCCGCACAAGACGGGATTGAGCCAGCAAGATGAGCAGAATGCGCCACTCCCCAACAGCGAGCAGGCAATCCCGCAAGGGGCGCCCATGAGCTCATTCATGCTCGCGCGCCACCGCCAGGGCCTGGACTGGCTGGACCGGGCGATCTGCACCTACCTGCTGCTGCCGCTGTTCCTGTTCTGCCTCTGGTTCACAACCCCGTTCGCGGCCCTGCTGCTCATCCTGGTGGGCTATGGGTCGTACCGTGCCCTTGCGGGTGGCAGAGGAGATCGGATCGGCGTTGCGTGGCCTTGGCTCGCCGGGATTCTTGCACTGTCCATTGCATGGACCGCAATCTCCGGTGTCGGGCATTTTTTCTACGCCAACACAGACTGGATCATCCGCGACGCCGTCTTGCACGACCTGACCAAGGCAGGATGGCCCCCTTCCTACACGGACCAGGACGGTACGTCGCTGATGCTGCGCGCGCCGGTGGGCTACTACTTGCCCTCTGCGTTGATCGGCCGGCTATGGGGGCTGCAAGCGGCCAACATCGCCATGTATCTGTGGACTGCGCTCGGCTTCGCCTTGTTCCTGGCAGCCGCATGCAGGCTGTTCGAAACCGGCAGGCAGCGAGCCACCTGCGTGGTCCTCTTGCTCCTGTTCGGCGGCATGGACATCCTGGGATTCACCTGGCGGGCAGGACGCCCGCCGATCCTGGGCGAGAACGTGGAATGGTGGCTGCAGGTCATCCAGTACCCGTCGAACGCCTACCTGATGGCCTGGGTGCCCAACCACGCCCTGCCGGCATGGCTCGGCATCGTCCTGATCCTGCGTTTCTGGGGACTACCGACCCTCGCCAGGATCACTCCCTTGCTGTCGGCCGCGATCCCGCTGTGGTCGCCACTCGCGGCGGTCGGCCTGTTCCCGTTCTTCCTGTTCGCACTGGCATGGCGACGCGACGCCAAGGTCCTGTTCTCGCCCCACAGCTGCCTGCCATTCCTTCTCCCCGCGCTGGCCATCGCGGGCTATCTGGGCATGGATGCCGGCACCATCCTGCATGGGTGGCTCATCCGGAATTTCGCCTCGACGGGCGAATTCCTGCTGTTCTACCTGGGGTTTTGCCTGGTCGAATTCGGCATGCTGACCTTGATTTTGTCGCGGCTCACCACCTTCACCACCGCGATCCGCATCGCGGTGGTCGTGTTGTGCCTGCTGCCGATCTATGTCTATGGCCCCTACAACGACATGGCTATGCGGTCCTCCATCCCGGCCCTCACGATCCTGGCGTTGGCCTGCGTCGAACCGCTGGCCAGGCAGCAACGCTCCGCTTGGCAAACCGCGCTGCTCTGCGTCCTGGGCGTCGGCATGCTCGGTTCCCTGCAGGAACCGATCCGCGGCCTGGTCGCGCCGCGCTGGAAGCCCCTCGACAAGGCGATCCCGGACGTCGTCCTGATCGAACACGATTGGGCCAAGCACCAATTCCCCACCCACTACTTCGCGCATCCGGACCAGCGCGGCACCAACCGCTTCCTGCGCCAGCCGGGACCGGACACCGCGGTGCCGCGGGAAGACGGCAAGTAACCACCGGCTCCGATCGATGCCCCATATCAGGCTCAATGCTGGGACCAGCTTCAAGGCCGAGCCCGGGACCAGCATCCTCGATGCCGCCGCGGCCGCGTCGAGACTGATTCCCTACAGCTGCCGCACGGGGCGCTGCAGCACCTGCAGGTGCAAGGTCGTCGAAGGCGAGACCCTAGCGCTGGCCGCCGAAACCGGCCTCAGCCCGGAGGAGCAGGCGGAAGGCTGGATCCTGGGCTGCGTGCGCAGCGCGGTCACCGACCTGACGCTGGAAGTCGACACCCTCGATGGCCTGGCATTGCCGCCGGCACGCACCTTTCCCTGCCGCATCGCAAGCATCGAGCGGCTGGCACCCGACGTTGTGCGCATCCTGCTTCGGTTGCCACCCACCGCGACGTTCGAATTCCTGCCCGGGCAATACCTCGAACTCATCGGCCCCGGCGGCATCCGGCGCAGCTACTCACTCGCCACGACAGGGTCGCCGGGCGCACCGCTCGAACTGCACGTACGCGAAGTGCCAGCCGGCGTGATGAGCGACTACTTGTTCCATCACGCCAGGGACAACGACCTGCTGCGCCTGCACGGCCCGCTGGGTACCTTCGTCCTGCGCGACGTGGCCGGCATCGACCTGATCCTGCTGGCCACCGGCACCGGGATCGCGCCGGTCAAGGCCATCCTCGAATCACTTCCTTCGCTTCACCCCGCGGAAGTCCCACGCTCGGTCACGGTCCTCTGGGGCGGTCGCATCCCGTCCGACCTCTACCTCGACATCGCGGCGTTGCCCGGCACCCACCGCTTCATCCCGGTACTGAGCCGCGCCGATGGGGAATGGACCGGCGCGCGCGGCCATGTGCAGGACGTGCTTCTCGCCCTGCAGCCAGACCTGCGCGCCGCTGCTGTTTATGCTTGCGGATCGGATGCCATGATCCATGGCGCCCGGGATGCGCTGCTGCAGGCCGGCTTGCCTGCGGTGCGCTTCCATTCCGATGCATTCGTCTGTTCCGCGGCACCCACCATCAACCAGGGCCAATGACATGAAAGCAGTCATTCTCGCCGGCGGACTCGGCACTCGCCTGAGCGAGGAAACCGCGATCCGCCCCAAGCCGATGGTGGAGATCGGCGGCATGCCGATCCTCTGGCACATCCTGAAAACGTACTCCGCGCACGGGGTGAACGACTTCGTGATTTGCTGCGGCTACAAGGGCTACGTCATCAAGGAATATTTCGCCAACTATTTCCTGCACATGTCCGACGTCACCTTCGACATGCAGGCCAACAGCATGCACGTGCACCAGAAGCGCGCCGAACCGTGGAAGGTGACGCTGGTCGACACCGGCGACACCTCGGCGACCGGCGGGCGCATCCGCCGCATCGCCGACCATGTTCGCGACGAAGAGGCGTTCTGCCTGACCTATGGCGACGGCATCGGCGACATCGACATCACCGCCTCGATCGACTTCCATCGCGGCCACGGCAAGCAGGCAACGGTCACGGCAACTTTCCCGCCCGGTCGTTTCGGGGCGCTCGACATCCACGACAGCCAGGTGCGCAGCTTCCAGGAAAAGCCGCGTGGCGACGGCGCGATGATCAACGGCGGCTTCTTCGTGCTGTCGCCGCGCGTGCTCGACTACATCGATGGCGACGACACCCTGTGGGAGCAGGAACCGCTGCAGCGGCTGGCCGCAGAGGGCGAACTGATGGCCTGGCAGCATTCCGGTTTCTGGCAGCCGATGGACACGCTGCGCGACAAGACCTACCTGGAGGACCTGTGGGCCTCCGGCAAGGCGCCGTGGAAAACCTGGGCGTGAGCACGCGGCTGCAACCCGGCTCCTGGCAGGGCAGGCGCGTGCTGCTGACCGGGCATACCGGCTTCAAGGGCGGCTGGCTGGCGCTGTGGTTGCAGTCGATGGGCGCCCACGTGCGCGGCATCGCGCTGGCACCATCGACCGCGCCGTCGTTGTTCGAGGTCGCCCGCGTGGGCGAAGGCATGGATCACTGCGTCGCCGACATCCGCGACTTCGCGATGATCCGCGCGCTGGTCGCCGGCTTCCAGCCGGAGATCGTGTTCCACCTGGCGGCGCAACCGCTGGTCCGGCAGTCCTACCGGCAGCCGATCGAGACTTACGCGACCAACGTGCTGGGCACGGTGCACGTGCTGGAGGCGGCGCGTGAGGCCGGCTCGGTGCGCGCCATCGTCAATGTCACCACCGACAAGTGCTACGAGAACCGCGAGTGGCCCTGGGGCTACCGCGAGAACGAGCCGATGGGCGGGCACGATCCGTATTCCAGCAGCAAGGCCTGCGCGGAACTGGTCAGCAGCGCGTACCGTCGATCCTTCCTCGAGGCCGGCGGCATTGCGCTGGCCACGGCCCGTGCGGGCAACGTGATCGGTGGAGGGGACTGGGCCGCCGAGCGGTTGGTGCCGGACATCCTGCGTGCACTGGAGAACGGCGAACCGGTGCGGATCCGCAACCCGCGCGCGATCCGCCCGTGGCAGCACGTGCTGGAACCGCTGTCCGGCTACCTGCTGCTGGCGGAACGCCTGTATTCGCACGGACAGGCCAACGCCGAGGCCTGGAACTTCGGGCCGCGCGACGAGGATGCCCAGCCGGTGCAATGGGTGGTCGAACGCCTGTGCGCCGCCTGGGGCGACGAAGCCGCATGGACGCTGCAAGCCGGCGAGCACCCGCATGAAGCCGGCTTCCTCAAGCTCGACATCGCCAAGGCGCGCCAGCGCCTGCAATGGGCGCCGCGCTGGACGCTCGACATCGCGCTCGCCCGCACCGCCGAATGGCACCGCGCCTGGCGCGATGGCCAGGACATGCGCGCCGTTTGCCTCCATCAGATTTCCGCCTACCTCGCCGACGCATGAGCAATCACGACGCCCCCGCCACCTCCATGGATGCGCTTCGCGACCAGATCCGCGACCTGGTCCGGCAATACGCCGACCTCGCGCACGCGCCCAAGCCCTTCGTGCCCGGTGAGAGCCCGGTGCCGGTGTCCGGCAAGGTCATCGGCACGAAGGAACTGCAGCTGATGGTCGATGCCTCGCTGGACGGCTGGCTGACCACCGGCCGCTTCAACGCGCTGTTCGAGCAGCGCCTGGCCGACTTCCTCGGCGTCAAGCATGCGATCACGGTGAACTCGGGCTCGTCGGCCAACCTGGTGGCGTTCTCCACCCTCACCAGCCCGCGCCTGGGCGCGCGTGCGATCAAGCCCGGCGACGAAGTCATCGGGGTCGCCGCGGGCTTCCCCACCACGGTCAACCCGATCCTGCAGTTCGGCGCAGTGCCGGTATTCGTGGACGTGGACCTGGCCACCCACAACATCGACGCATCGAAGATCGAAGCGGCGATCTCGCCGAAGTCCAAGGCGATCATGCTCGCCCACTCGCTGGGCAACCCGTTCAACCTCGACGTCGTCACCGACCTCTGCCGCAAGTACAACCTCTGGCTGGTCGAGGACTGCTGCGATGCGCTCGGGGCCACCTACAACGGGCAAATGGTCGGCAGCTTCGGCGACATAGCCACGCTGAGCTTCTATCCCGCCCACCACATCACCATGGGCGAAGGCGGCGCGGTGTTCACCAACAATGCCGAACTCAAGCTGATCGCCGAATCCTTCCGCGACTGGGGCCGCGACTGCTACTGCGCACCGGGCAAGGACAACACCTGCAACAAGCGCTTCTGCTGGAAGCTCGGCGAGCTGCCCGAGGGCTACGACCACAAGTACACCTACAGCCACCTCGGCTACAACCTCAAGATCACCGACATGCAGGCTGCGTGCGCGCTGGCGCAGATGGATCGGCTCGACGAATTCATCGCCGCCCGCCGCGCCAATTTCGCCTACTTGGCCGAACGCCTGCAAAGCTGCGCCGAGTTCCTGCACCTGCCAGAAGCCACGCCCAATTCGGATCCGTCGTGGTTCGGTTTCCTGATGACGCTGAAGGAAGGCGCGGGGGTCAGGCGCAACGACCTGATCGCCTACCTGGAACAGAACCGGATCGGCACCCGCCTGCTGTTCGCCGGCAACCTGACCCGGCAGCCGTACATGATCGGGCGCAATTTCCGCGTCGCCGGCGAGTTGCCCAACACCGACGTGGTGATGAGCCGGTCGTTCTGGGTCGGCGTGTATCCCGGCCTCGACCAGGCCATGCTCGACCACATCGCGGGCTGCATCGAGTCGTTCTTCGGCGTCAATTTCTGACATGGAAGGTCATGGTTGGTGCCGCGCCCGCGCGTCCCTGGGCAGGACCGTGCGGGATATCGCAGTCCCGCCCCGGGCAAGGGTGTCGTGCCCGGCGAATCGGACTAAGATTCCCGCGTGACGGAGAACACCTGCCGGACCTGGCACGCGGAGGCAAGCTACAAGGCCGCCTCGGGATTCCAGCGGCCCGCGCCTTGGGTGGACGTGGAAGACCGGCGACAACAAGGGCACCAGACATGAAGCATCGGCTATTCGAAGACCTGTTCGTGCTCGAGCTCGCCAACAACCACTGGGGCAAGTTCGAGCGCGGGCTCAAGATCGTGCAGGATTTCGGCAGGGTCGTCCGTTTCAACCAGGTCAAGGCAGCGATGAAGCTGCAGTTCCGCGACGTCGACCGCTTCATCCACAAGGACTACCGCGACCGCACCGACGTCCGCTACATCAAGAAGACACTCGACACCCATCTCAGCTGGGATAGCTACGCCAAGCTGGTCAAGGCGGTGCGCGAGAACGGCATGGTGACGATGGCGACGCCGTTCGATGAGGTCTCGGTCGACAAGTGCGTTGAGTTCGACCTGCAGATCATCAAGATCGCCAGCTCCGACATCAAGGATTGGGTGCTGATCGAGAAGATCGCGACCACCGGCAAACCGGTCATCGCGTCCACCGGCGGCTCCACGCTGAAGGACATGGACGACCTGATCTCGTTCTTCAACAAGCGCCGCATCCCGTTCGCGCTCAACCACTGCGTGTCGATGTATCCCTCCGAGGACAACGAAATCGAGCTGAACCAGATCGATTTCCTGCGCGATCGCTACCCGGACAACGTGATCGGCTACTCGACCCACGAATACAAGGACTGGCGCAACTCGGTGATGATGGCCTATGCCAAGGGCGCGCGGACCTTCGAACGGCATGTCGACATCGACATGGATGGGGTGCCGGTCTCGTCCTACTGCTCGAAGCCGGAGAATGTCGACGAATGGTTCAAGGCGTTCAAGAAGGCACAGGAAATGTGCGGCCCCCCGGGCAGTGCGAAGCGTCTGGCGCCGGAGAAGGAAGTCCGCTACCTGGACGCGCTCGTCCGCGGCGTCTACGCCAAGCGCGACCTGCCGGCCGGCCATGTGATCACCGAAGCTGACGTCTACCTGTCGATCCCGCTGCTGCAGGGCCAGATTTCCTGCCGCGAACTCATGCGTGGCGAGGTGCTGCTGAACCCGGTGAAGCAGCACGCTTCCCTCGACATCACCGACATCGACAGTCCGTACGCGCACAACGAATCGCTGCAGGCGCTGATCCAGGCACGCGGCTTGGTGCGCTGAGCGGAGAACCTAGATGGACATGACTGACCTCGACCGGGTTCTCACCGCGGCACGCGATCGCAGCCGGGTCGAGCGCGCCTGCGCCAACCGCGACTGGCTGGTCTACGGCGCGGGCCGCACCGGCAAGAAATGGGCGGCGGCGCTAGCCGACAGCGGACGGCGCGTGCACGGTTTCATCGACCGAAGCGTGACCGAGGCCAATGGCATCCCGGTATTCACACTCGATGCATGCCCGGACCCGCTGAAGCGCTCGAGCGCCGTCCTGCTCGGCTTGCACAATCCGGGCGTCGACGTGTCCGCGGTGCGCCGCCAGCTCCTCGAAGCGGGCTACCGGGAAGTGTGGCTGCTGCAGGACGTGGTCGACGCCTGGCCAGCCCTCGCGCACTTCTGGCTGGCTCCAGCCATCGAATCGCTGGCGTACACCGCCGATATCGAGGCCGCCTACAAAGCCTTGGCCGATGACGAAAGCAGACGGCTCGTGGTCGCACTGCTCGACCAGCGCCTCAACGGCGAGCCCGATGCGCTGCCGCCGCCTGAGACGGACACCCACTACCTGCCGCACGGCCTGCCAAGACCGTCGTCACCGATGCGCTACGTGGACTGCGGCGCATACACCGGCGACACGATCCAGAGCTTCCTGCGCAACGGCCTAGCGTTCGAGGAACTCGCCGCGTTCGAACCGGATCCCGCGCATTACCCACGCCTGGCGCGCACTATCGAATCGCTGCCCGCGGTCGCGTTTCCGTGCGGTGTCTGGGATGGAATGACCCAATTGCGCTTTTCGTCCGATGATTCGGCGAGCCACATCGACGATACCGGGGACATCATCGTGCAGACGGTGGCGCTCGACGACGCGCTGCCGAACTTCGCGCCGACCCTGATCAAGATGGACATCGAAGGCGCGGAAGACCGCGCCCTGCTGGGTGCCCGGAAGACCATCGAAGCGCACCGCCCGCAACTCGCGATCAGCACCTACCACAAGCCGCGCGACCTCTGGGAACTCATGCTGCTGGTGCATGGCTGGGATCTGGGCTACCGCTTCCACCTGCGCACCCATTGCCACAACGGGTTCGAAACCGTCCTCTACGGATACCCGTCTTGAGCGCGACGCCGATCCGCGTCGCGGAATACATCGCCCAATTCCTCGCGGAGCGCGGCGTCCGCCACGTCTTCATGGTCACCGGCGGCGGCGCGATGTTCCTCAACGACGCGATCGGCTTCCATCCCGACATCCAGCCGGTGTTCCACCACCACGAACAGGCTTGCGCGATGGCGGCCGAAGGCTATGCGCGGGTCAGCGGCGGCGTTGGCGTGGTCAACGTCACCACCGGGCCCGGCGGCATCAATGCCTTGAACGGCGTGTTCGGCGCATGGACCGACTCGGTGCCGATGCTGGTGATCTCCGGCCAGGTCAAGCGCGAGACATGCCTGGCCACCACGCCGGTGCCGGGCTTGCGGCAACTCGGCGACCAGGAAGCCGAGATCGTGCGCATGGTGGCGCCGATCACCAAGTCGGCGGTGATGCTGGCCGATCCGCAACGCGTTCGCCACGAACTCGAGCGCGCCTGGCACCTCGCCACCGACGGTCGCCCCGGACCGGTGTGGATCGACATCCCCATCGACGTGCAATCCAGCCTGGTCGACCCCGACGCACTGGAAGGCTTCGAGCCGCCGGCGGACTCCGCAGGCGAGGAGGCCGCGCTCGATGAAGCGGTCATGCGCGTCCTCGACAGGCTCGCCAACGCGGAGCGGCCGGTGTTGCTCGCCGGCACCGGCATTCGCGCGGCCAATGCGCTGGCGTCGTTCGAGGCGGCGATCCGCGCCCTGGGCATCCCGGTGGTCACCGCGTGGACGCACGACATCATCGCCACCGAAGACCCGCTGTTTTGCGGGCGTCCCGGCACGATCGGCACGCGCGCCGGCAACTTCACCACCCAGAGCGCCGACGTGCTGCTGGTGGTCGGCAGCCGCCTCAACATCCGCCAGGTCAGCTACAACTTCGCCGGCTTCGCGCCGGGGGCCTTCAAGATCCAGGTCGACATCGACCCGGCGGAAATGGCCAAGCCCTTCCTGCACATCGACGACGGCATCGTCGCCGACGCCGATGCCTTCCTGTCGCGGCTTGCGACGCTCGCGCCTGCGGCCGGCTTCCCGCTGGCGCGCCACCGGGAATGGCTGGCGTGGGCGAAGCAACGCGGCGAGTTGTATCCGCAGGTACTGCCGAAGCATCGCGAGTGGCAGGGCAAGATCAATCCCTACCACTTCATGGAGACACTGTTCGACGCCCTCGGCGACCACGACGTGGTGGTCACCGGCAATGCGACGGCCTGCATCATGTCGTTCCAGGCCGGCAAGCTCCGGATGGGACAGCGACTGATCTCGAATTCCGGCAGCGCGTCGATGGGCTACGACCTGCCGGCCGCCATCGGCGCCGCGTTCGCCGCCCCGGAGGGCGCGCAGGTCATCTGCCTCGCGGGCGACGGCAGTCTGCAGATGAACATCCAGGAACTGCAGACGCTGGTGCAGTACCTGCCTTCGGTGAAGGTGCTGGTGCTCAACAACGACGGCTACCTGTCGATCCGAACCTCGCAGGGCAACTTCTTCAAGCGGCTGGTCGGCGAAGGCCCCGCCAGCGGCGTCAGCTTTCCCGATTACTGCAAGCTGGCGACCGCCTATGGTTTGCCCGCGTCCCGATTGGACACGCCGGACTTCGCAACAGGATTGCGCGAATTCCTCGCGTTGCCGGGCCCTGCGGTGTGCGACGTCATCCTGGACGACAAACAGCAGTTCGAGCCGCGCATGAGTTCGCGCCAGCTCGACGACGGACGCATCGTGACCCCGCCGCTGGAGGACATGTTCCCCTTCCTGTCGCGCGAGGAACTCGCGACCAACGTGCTGCGCCCGGATTGACCGGAATGCCGGTGCGGCGCGCCGCGATCTTCGACCTCGACGGCACGCTGGTCGACAGTGCGCCTTCCATCGCACGTGCGCTGACGCATCTCAGGGCTGGACAGCGAGAGCCGGACGTGGCGCAGGTCAGGCACTGGGTAGGCATGGGCGCGCGCGCGCTGGTCGGGCGGGCACTCGGTCGCGCGGAGGATGCGAGCGATGAGGAACTCGCCTCCTTCCGCGCGGCCTACGCAGCGCAACCGGGCACACGCAACGACCTGTATCCAGGGATATTGGAGGCACTGGTGGAGTTGCGTGGCGCCGGGGTCACCTTGGGCGTGTGCACCAACAAGCCGCAGGCCTTGAGCGAACAGGTGCTGGCGGCCACCGGCATCGCCTCGCATTTCGTGACCGTGGTCGGTGGCGACGCCGTCGACCGTCCCAAGCCGGATGGGTCGCACGTGCTGCACACGCTGGGGTCGATGGGTTGCGGCGGCCAGCCGTTCCACTTCATCGGCGACACCAGCGTGGATGCGGCGGCGGCACGCGCCAGTGGCGCGGCGTTCCTGTGGGCCGGTTGGGGCTATGCGGATGCGCCGGACCTCCATCGCCACGGACGCAAGCTGTCGTCCCCCGCGGAGCTGGCGGATGCGATCCTGCGGGAGCGACGTGCATGAACCGGCTGGCGCTGCCGCCGCCCCTGGCCGAACACCTGCGCGACAGCCATTGGCGCGTGCTGGTGACCGGCGCGGGTGGCTGGCTGGGCCAGGCTGCACTCGAGCTGCTGGCGGATGCATTGGGCCCGGATTGGCGCACGCGCGTTGCCGCCTTCGGCAGCGAGGAGCGGTTGCTGGTATTGCGCGACGGGAGCGAAATCCGCCAACAGCCATTGGCGATGTTGCCGAGATGCCCCAGGCAACCGTCCCTCTTGCTGCACTTCGCGTACCTGACCCGCGAGAAGGCCTCGCGCATGCCGGCAGAGACCTATATCGCGACCAATCGCGCGTTGTCGCACCTGGTGGCGGAGGGGGGGGCGGCGATCGGTGTGGAGCGCGCATTCGTGACCTCATCGGGCGCTGCGCATGCCGCGCTCGCCACGGCGGACGATGCCGATCCCGGCCTACTGTACGGAAAGCTGAAGCTCGAGGATGAAGCCCTTTTCGAACAGTTCGCCCTTGCCGAGCCCGGTCGGCGCGCCTTGGTCGCCCGACTGTTCAATCTGAGCGGCCCCTACATCAACAAGCCCTATGCGCTGGCCTCGTTCATCGACCAGGCAGCACGGGGCAAACGCATCCAGGTTCGCGCCATGCATCCGGTGGTGCGCTCCTATACGAGCGTGTCGAACCTGCTCGGGGTGGCAATGGGCCAGTTGCTCGCGGACCACGCTCCGCCCTTCCGGCGTGTCGAAACGGCCGGCGACCATGAGGTCGAGGTTGGCGAGCTTGCCCGGATGGTGCGCGACCTGGTCTCGCCGGACGCCATCATCGAACGCGCCGAATGCATGCGGGAACCCATCGATCGCTATGTTGGCGACGGCGCGGAGTATCGCCGGTTGATGGCAGGGCACGGCATCGCGGAACATGCGCTTGCCCGGCAGATCGCCGATACGGCGGAGTACCTGGCGCAACTCGAGCCTGCCCAGCCGTGAACCTCGACAGGCTCTCCATGATCCTTCCCGAGCGCATCCGCCCGAGCGCGCGATTCATCCGCTTCCTGCTGGTGGGCGGCCTGAACACGGCCTTCGGCTATGGCGTGTTCGTGGCTTGCCTGTGGTTGGGCATGCATTACGCGCTCGCCGGGGCGGTATCCACCGTGCTGGGCGTGCTGTTCAACTTCAAGAGCACGGGCCACCTGGTCTTCCGCAGCAAGGGCAGCCGCAGGTTGCCGCGTTTCGTCGGCATCTACGCGATCATCTACCTGGTCAATGTGCTAGCCCTGGGTGCCATGCTGCAGTTCGGCATCCCGGAATGGCTGGGCGGATTGATCTTGCTGCTGCCATCCGCGATCTTGTCCTACGTCCTCAACAGGCAGTTCGTCTTCCGGCCATGACCAAGCGAATCAGCGTCGTCACCCCGTTGTTCAACGAGGAAGAGAACGTCGTGGAGCTTTGCGACCGCATCGCGGCCGTGATGCGGGCGCTGCCGTACGAGTACGAGCACATTTGCATCGACAATTGCTCGAAGGACCGGACAGCGGCCCTGTTGCGCGAACGCGCCGCCAGCGATCCGTGCCTGAAGGTCATCATCAACACGCGCAATTTCGGCCACATCCGCTCGCCGTATCACGGACTGCTGCAAGCCGGTGGGGACGCCGCGGTGATCATCGCCGGCGACCTGCAGGATCCGCCGGAACTGATTCCGGAGTTCATCGGGAAATGGGAGGGCGGCTACAAGGTGGTCATGGCGGTGAAGCCGGAGAGCACCGAATCCTCCCTCCTGCAGTCCGCCAGGAAGTTCTATTACCGGTCCGTCAACCGCATCTCCGAGGTGCCCCTCATCGACAACGCCACCGGCGCGGGACTGTACGACCGTGCGGTGCTGGATGTGCTTCGGCGCATCGATGATCCCTACCCCTACGCGAGGGGCTTGGTCTGCGAGATCGGCTATCCGATCGCCACCATCCCGTTCACCCAGCCTCGCCGGGCCAGGGGGGTGACGAGCCAGAACTTCTACACCCTCTACGACCTCGCCATGCTGGGGATCACAAAGCATTCGAGGGTACCGCTGCGCCTGATGACGATGCTGGGATTCGCATTGTCCTGCCTCAGCCTTCTGGTCGCGTTCGGCTACCTGCTCGCCAAGCTGGTGTTCTGGAACAACTTCGAACTGGGCATGGCCCCGGTGCTCATCGGCATGTTCTTCTTCGGCGCGATGCAACTGTTCTTCGTCGGGCTGCTCGGGGAGTACATCGGCGCGATCCAGACGCAGGTTCGCAAGATGCCCCTGGTGGTCGAGGCCGAGCGCATCAATTTCCGGGAACCATCCTCGCCCGGCGAAGGGCACGGATGAGTGCCGTCATCGCGAGGCCGCCGGCATGAGGATCCTGCAGCTGGCCGAGGAGTGCATCTGCTGTGGATCCCGCGACCTGGCGGCGTCACCTGCCGTGCTGATGCCGTTCGTCGCCAAGCGGGTCCTTGGCCATGATCCGGTCGAGATCACTGAAAGCTGGGGATTGCGCGACCTCAGGCAAGGAACCGCCTACACGGTCTGCAACTCGTTGCAGTGCAGGAAATGCTGCACCCTGTTCCTCGACTACCGCTTCACCGACGGACAGATGGCGGCGCTGTACGCGGGCTATCGCGACGCGACCTACACGCGCCAACGCGATCAGTACGAGGCGGGCTACGCCGCCACGATGGCGCAGGACTACGCGCATCGCCATGCCTACATCGCCGGGGTGGAAGCCTGGTTGGCGCCACATCTGCCGGAGCGGCCCCGGGTACTCGATTGGGGCGGCGGGGATGGTGCCAACACGCCCTTCCTGGGCAAGGGGACGATCATGGTCCACGACATCTCGGGCGTGCCCGTGGTCGCTGGCGCGGTTCGCGCGACCCCGGACCTGGCTGGTCCACGCGACTACGACCTGATCACCTGTTGCCAAGTCTTGGAGCACGCGCCATCGCCATCGGGACTGGTCGAGGATATTTTCGAGCAGTTGTCGGCGCGCACTCTGCTCTACATGGAAGTCCCCCACGAGCAACTGATGCGCGAGCACCCCGGGAGCGTGGAACTGGCCGGCCGCAAGCGCCACTGGCATGAGCACGTCAACTTCTTCACCGAGGCAGGCTTGCGCCACTTGATCGACCGGGCCGGGTTGCAACTCGTGGACGTGCATTACCTGCCCATCGACAATGGCGTGCGAACGGGCGAAGTCATCGGCCTGTTGGCCAGACGCGCGGCCTGAGCGTGCCAGTGCAAGCCCTTTGCAAGGCGCAGGTTCAACTCGAGAAGGCCATCGCATGACCGCCCTCGCGACGCCGGTTCCGAGACTCCCGGCTCTCGCCGGCGCCCTGCTCGGCCTCACCATGCTGCTGCTCATCCGCCGCTACTGGGGCATCGACCACGACGCCACGCTTTACCTGGGCCAGGCGCTCGCGCAGCGCTGGCCGGGGAATTTCGGCAACGACCTGTTCTTCCTCCACGGCAGCCAGGGCCACTACACCCTGTTCCCCTGGCTGACCGGCTGGCTGGTCGGCTGGTTCGACCCGATCGCGGTGTTCTTCTGGGGCGGCCTGGCCGGGCTCCTGCTGTTCGCCGCCGCCAGTTGGTATTGCCTGCGCGTGCTGCTGCCCGAAGGCCAGCGGTACTGGGCCTGGCTGGGCGTGCTGGTGCTCCCGTCGTTCTATGGCCGCGCGATCATCTTCAGCTATGCGGAACCATTCCTGACGCCGCGTGCATTCGCGGAGGGGTTGTGCCTGGTGGCGATCGGCCTGCTGTCGCGTGGACGGCATGTGGGTGCGTGGGCCTGCGTACTTGTCGCTGGAATGCTGCATCCGCTGCAGGCCATTGCCGGATTGCTGGTGATCTGGCCCTGGCTGGTGATGCGCGACCGGCGCTGGCTTCACGCCCTGTGGTTGGCCCTGCCGGCCTCGCTGGCGGGGCTGGTCGGAATCGAGCCTTTCGACGGCCTGTTCGCCCCGCTGGATGGGGCGTGGTTGGCCACGTTGCGCGCCATCAACGGACAGCTCTTCATCAGCGGCTGGGCGGTGATGGATTACCGGATCATGGCCTTCGACGTGCTGTTGCTCGCCTGCGCCGCGCGAATCCATGCTGGCGCCTTCGCCCCCTGGTGCATCGCGGCGGTGGTCGGCCTTGGCATGGGCATCATCGCGAGCCTGCTGCTGGTCGACGTGCTGCATCTCGCCCTGCCGGCAGGGTTGCAGCTCTGGCGCGTGCATTGGCTGGCGCACTGGTTCGCGATGGCGGCCCTGGCCGTGCTGCTGTTCCACGCGGCACGGCGCGCGGACGCGGCGCAAGCGCTGCTGCTGGTGCTGACGGGCTTGCTCGCGTGGGGGGCGGCGGAATGGATCTGGCTTCCGTTCGGCCTGCTCTACATTGCATGGCCGGGTCTCGCGACCCGCGTGAGGCCGCATGTCCGCAGGTTGCTGGGATGGCTGTTCGGCCTGGGCATCCTGCTCCTGCTGCTGCAGTACGTCGGCACGGAGCTGGCCAACTTCCGGATGGCGCACGGCCGACTCGATCTCTATGCCCTCGACCGGCGGCTCTTTGCATTCCCGCTGCTTGCACTCGGCCTGCCACTCGCCGGCGTGTATCTCTGGAGAAATGCCACGAGTACCGCGCGATCCGCGCTGCTGGTGTTGGTGCTGTGTCCGGCGATCGTGGTCGCGGCCACCCGTTGGGACATCCGGGCACCCAGCCGGCGTGCGCTGGACGCACATGCGCACGTGCCGGCCCTGTTCGGCGCCACCATCCCTGGCGACGCGCTGGTCTACTGGGACGGCGTCGGGCTGCTGGGCACCTGGTCGGTGCTGCGCCGCGCCGACTACTACGACCCGCAACAGCTCTCGGGCCTGGTGTTCAACAAGGGAACCGTGGATGACGCCTCCGGCAGGATCGCCCGGATGACCCCGCTGATGACGGAGAGCATGGCCTGCGAGCAGGCTCGCGCCGCATCGGAGCCACACGTTCGGTGCCGGATCAGCGACACGAGCATGCAACAGGCCTGTGGTGCCGGCGCCTTGCCGCGGCCGGATTACCTGGTGCTGCCATACAGGCAGCCGCAGCGTTCGCTCGGTTCGTGGACGATGGAAGACACATCGACGGGAGAAGCGATTGCCACCTACTGGCTTTACCGCTGCACCGACGTGATGACGGGCGGCGCCAACGGCCAGCCCGCAACGCCGGCGGCCACCAACGCGAAATCGTCTGGCCCGGTCGTTGCGCACTGACATGCCGCTGACACCCCACCAATCCCGGACCAGCAGCCGGATCGATTGGCTTGCCGGCGCATTGCTGGGCCTGCTCGTGGTGCTGCTGCTGCGCCGCTATGCCGGCATCAACCACGATTCGGTGCTGTACCTCGGCCAGGCGCTGGTCCAGCGCTGGCCGGAGATCTACGGCAACGACCTGGTGTTCGTCCACGGCGGCGGCCAGAGTCGATACACACTCTTCCCGTACCTGGTCGCGCAGGCGCTGGCGTGGACCGATCCGGCGACGATCTTCATGTGGGGCGCGCTGGCTGCACACCTCCTGTTCGCGGCGGCCGGCTGGTTCTGCCTCAAGGCGTTGCTGCCGCCGGGACAACGCTACTGGGCCTGGCTGGGCGTGCTCAGCCTGCCGACCATGTACGGCATGGTCCGGATGTTCGGCTACAGCGAACAGTTCTTCACCCCACGCCCGCTTGCCGAAGGACTGTGCCTGCTGGGCATCGGCATGCTGGTCCGCCGGCGATGGCTGCTGGCCGCGGGATGCATGGCGCTGGCCGCGCTGTTCCACCCGTTGCAGGCCATCGCCGTGGCCTTGATCGCGTGGCCCTGGGCCGTCATGCAGGACCGGAGATGGCTGCATGCGGCCTGGCTTTGCGTCCCTCTGCTGGGCCTGGCCCTTGCCGGCATCTCGCCGTTCGCCGGTTTGCTGCAGCCGGCGGATGCGGACTGGCTCTACATCCTGCGCGACAACACGCCGCAACTGTTCCTGACGCTCTGGACCACCGCCGATTTCACCTTCCTGCTGGTGGACGTGCTCGTGCTCGGTTACGCACGGCATGCCCTCGGCGGCGCGTTCGGCACATGGTGCGCGGCGGCGCTGGTGGGGCTGGCCCTGGGCATCGGCGCCAACCTGCTGCTGGTCGATGGCCTGCACCTGGTCCTGCCCGCCGGGCTGCAGTTGTGGCGGGTCCACTGGCTGGCGCACTGGTTCGCGATGGCAGCGATCGCGGCCCTGCTCCACCGCGACCTGCGGGCACGGCATGTCTCCCGGGCCTTGCTGCTCGCCTTCGCGATCGCGCTTGCCTGGAGCCAGGTAGGCTGGGTCTGGCTCCTCCCGGCGCTGCTGTACGCGGCGTTGCCGCGCGTCCTGGCCGGACGCCCGCCACGGGTTGGTCGACTGCTCGGCTGGCTGTCAGGTGCCGGCATCCTGCTGCTGTTCGCCAGCTATGCCTATTCGGAATTCGTCGTGTTCCGCATGGCGCACTACCGCCTCGATCTGTATGCCTTCGACCGCAGGATGCTGGTGTTCGCACCGCTGGGGCTGGGCCTGCCGCTGCTCGGGGTCTGGCTCTGGGATCGCATGGGCGCGCGTGGGCGCACGCTACTGCTGGCATTGGCCCTGTGCCCGCTGGTGGTGATCGGCGCCCTGCGCTGGGACCTGCGCTCGCCGGAAATCCTCGCATTCGAACGGGCGACGTTCCGCCCCGACATCTTCGGCGTGCACATCCCGGAAGATGCGCAGGTGCTGTGGGGCTACGAGATGCTGACCGGGCCCTGGCTGGTCCTGCAGCGTGCGAGCTTCTTCAGCCCGCACCAGCTGTCGGGGCAGGTCTTCAACCGCGACATGGCGATGGACGGCCGCCGACGCCTCAATCGGTTGTATCCGTTGCTTGAAAACTACCGGGGCTGCGTGGATCGTTACCGCCGCCCCGAAGAACGCCAAGGCTGCCACATCAGCGACGAGGCGATGCGCCAGGCGTGCATGCCCGGGAGTGATCTCCGCCCGGACTACATCGTCCTGCCTTACCTGCAGCCACAACCCGCGGTTGGCGCATGGACGATCCTCGACCCGGCGACCCATGATGCCAGCGTGACCTGGCGCCTTTATCGCTGCACGGACGTGATCGAACACCTGCCATCCGCGAAGGAAACCACCCGATGAACGACCGCAAGGCCCGCATGGGGCATGCGCTGCTGTGGATCTTCGCCCTGTCGGGCTTCTCCGGACTGATCTACCAGTCGATCTGGACCCAGTACCTGGGCCTGTTCCTCGGGCATTCCGCGTACGCGCAGTCGCTGGTGCTCATGTTGTTCATGGGTGGGATGGCACTCGGTGCGTGGCTGGTCAGCCGGCGCACCGAATCCCTGCGTCGCCCGTTGCTGGCCTACGCCGCGATCGAACTGCTGATCGGCGTGCTCGGCCTGCTGTTCGATCCGCTCTACCACGCCGGCACCGCGTGGGCCTACGACAGCCTCATGCAGTCGGCCACCGGAAACGGCCTGCGCTGGGCCATGGCCACCGCGCTGGTGCTGCCGCAATGCGTCCTGCTCGGCGCGACCTTCCCGTTGATGAGCGCCGGCTACATGCGCCTGCAGCCGGCGTCCGAGGGGAAGGTTCTTGCGGGCCTGTATTTCGCCAACAGCATCGGCGCCGCGATCGGCGCGCTCGCGGCCACCTACCTGCTGCTGCCCAAGGTGGGCTTGCCCGGTGCGGTCATGACTGCGGGCCTGCTCAACATCCTGGTCGCGATCGCGGCGTATCCAATCGGCAAGCACGAAGGATCGAGCGCAAACCCTGCGGCGACGCCAACACCGACACCCCCGGCGCAGTCCCGGGCCGCCACGCCATTGCTGGTACTCGCGGTGGCCGCACTGACGGGCGCGACCTCCTTCGTGTACGAGATCACGTGGGTACGGATGCTGTCGCTGGCGTTGGGCACCACCATCCATGCGTTCGAGGTGATGCTGGCTGCCTTCATCTCCGGCATTGCCTTCGGCGGCCTGTGGCTGCGCCACCGCGCCGACCGGATGCAATCCCCGCTGGCCGTTGCGGGTTGGGTGCAGGTGCTGATGGGGCTGGCGGCATTGGGCTCGATGTTCGTCTACTCGCAGGCCTTCGAGTGGGTCGGCTGGCTGCTGCGGGTGATCGCCCGCACCAGCGAAGGCTATGCGCTCTACAACCTGGCCAGCGGACTGATCTCGCTGCTGGTCATGTTCCCCGCCGCGTTCTTCGCGGGCATGACCTTGCCCCTGCTGACCTTGGCGCTGCTGCGCCAGGGCGGCGGCGAGCGAGTGATCGGACGCGTGTATGCCACCAATACCCTGGGCGCGATCGTCGGAGTGCTGGTCACGGTGCACCTGCTGCTGCCGATACTCGGGTTGAAGCTGGCGCTGTGGCTGGCGGCGGCGGTGGACCTCGTGTTGGGCGTGGTGGTGCTGCACGCCATGGCCCCTGGCCGAGGCGGGCGCAGGCTGGCGCCAGCAGCTTGGGCCGTGCTCGTTTCGGTCGCCGGGCTGGCGTTGTCGCTGTGGTTGGTCAAGTTCGACCCGCTGATGCTGGCCTCATCGGTGTATCGCCACGGCGGCAGTTTCCTCGACAACACCCGGATGCTTTACTACCGCGACGGCAAGACCGCCTCGGTGGCCATGTATGAGCGCGGCGAGGGCAAGGACCTGCTCCGCGCGATCTCCACCAACGGGAAGGTGGACGCCGCGCTGTCCTTGCGCAGCGATGCCACGGTGGTGTCGGACGAGTACACGATGATCATGGCCGCGGCGCTGCCGCTGTCGATGCGCGACCGCTTCGATCGCGTGGGCGTGATCGGCTTCGGTTCCGGCCTGACGACCCATGCCCTGCTGGGCAGCCAGCGCATCGGCCGGGTCGACACGATCGAGATCGAACCGATGATGGTCGAAGGCGCACGATTGTTCGGCGACCGTGTCAGCCGCGCCTACGAGGATCCGCGCTCGCATATCGTGATCGACGACGCCAAGGCGTTCTTCGCGTCCTCGCCGCGGCGCTACGACCTGATCGTGTCGGAACCGTCGAACCCGTGGATGGGCGGCACCGCCACCCTGTTCAGCGAGGAATTCTATTCGTTCGTCCCGCGCCACCTGGAAGACGACGGCATCTTCCTGCAATGGCTGCAGTCGTACGAGATCGATCCGACGCTGGTGAGTTCCGTGCTGCGGGCGATGCTGGGCCACTTCAGCGATGTTCAGGCCTACCTGACCGGAAACGACCTGCTGCTCGTGGCCGTCCCGAAGGGCCGAGTGCCAGCACCCGGCCCACGCCTGTTCGACGATGCCGGCCTGCACGATGAACTGGCTCGCCTCGGCTTCCGCGATGCCCGCGATCTCCAGGATTCATTCGTGATGGATCGGCGCGCGCTAGTGGCTTATGCCAATCTGCATCCGGCGCAGGCCAATTCAGACTTCTTCCCCATCCTGCAACTCCACGCCCCGGCGGCGCGCTTCATGAAAGCGAAGGCGGACCTCACTCCATGGCACGCCGCGCCTTGGCCCGTGGTGCCATTCTTGGGCGGTTTCGGCCCAAGGAGTCTCGACCAAGCCCTATCCAGCGTGCGCCGACCCGTGGCGACCGACCGCAAGCAGAAGGCCGCTCGCGAGCTCCGACGATTGTTGGTGGACGGCGAGGCGGGGCCCGCCATCGACGCCTACGACCCGCAACTCGACTACGCCGAATCGCTACGGGGATTAGGCAAGAGTTGCCGGCTGGATGGCGCGCCCGGCCGCAACGCCGAACTGATCTTCGCCCTGGCCAGCGACACCGTTCCCTTCCTCGACGCCAGCGCGCAGGTCGGGCTATGGCAATCGCCGGCATGGCTCGACTGCCCCCCCTCCTCGCCGCTGCTGGTGGAGGCACTGGCCTTCGTCGACGCCGCATCGCGCAACGACCATGCCCGCGTGCTCGCGTCCGGCAAGGCGATGCTCGACGGACCCGATGCCGCGCTTGTCGCCGGCAGCGCGGTCTCCAGCAAGTATGTGTTCGGCGGGTTGTTGTTCGCGGCGATGGCGGCCGGCCGGAACGCGGAGGTGCCGGCCCTGTACGACGCCTACTGGGGCAAGCTCCATCCCTCGCTCGGAGACAGCGAGACCATCCGGCTGCTGTTGACGCTTGCGGCCGCCCCGCACCCCGGGGCTCCGCCGCCGGCCAGGCCCCTTCCTTGATGGCGGGATCGCGGATGGTGGTGGGTTGCGGTAAAGTCAGGCGGACGCTTGGGGAGAGCGCGTACCGATGAGCGCAGTCACGTCCGCCAACCTGATGGGCATCACCGGCATTGCCCGGCGCCTCGTGCTGGATGGCGTGCTGGAGGAAAGCGCCGCGCGCAAGGCCATGGAGGCGGCCACGGCGGAAAAGCAGCCGCTGGCGGCGTACCTGACCGAGCGCCGGCTGGTCACGCCGGCCGCGCTGGCAGCCGCCAATTCCATCGAATTCGGCATGCCGCTGGTGGATGCGCTGGCGCTCGACCCCGCCCAGTCCGCGATCGCGCTGGTCAAGGAAGACCTGTTGCGCAAGCACCAGGTCCTGCCGCTGTTCAAGCGCGGCGGCCGGCTGTTCGTGGGCACCAGCGACCCGACCGACCACCAGGCGTTGGACGAACTGAAGTTCCATACCAACCTGGCGGTCGAACCGATCCTGGTCGATGCGGAACGCATCAAGCGCTGCCTGGACCAGTGGCTGGAAGCCGCCGAGGCGATGGCCGACGAGATGGCCGATTCCGAGGGACTGGAAGGCCTGGAGGTCAGTGGCGGCGACGACGATCTCAGCAACGACACCGGCGTGGACGCCAAGGGCGAAGACACCCCGGTCGTCAAGTTCATCAACAAGTCGCTGGTGGATGCGATCCGCAAGGGCGCCAGCGACGTCCACTTCGAACCCTACGAGGCCGAGTATCGGGTGCGCTTCCGCATCGACGGCATCCTCAAGACCGCGAAGCGGGTGCCGGTGAAGCTGCATGCCCGCATCGCCGCGCGCCTGAAGGTGATGGCGCAGCTGGACATCGCCGAGAAGCGCGTCCCGCAGGACGGCCGCATCAAGCTGAACCTGTCCAAGTCCAAGCAGATCGACTTCCGCGTCAGCACCCTGCCCACCCTGTTCGGCGAGAAGATCGTGCTGCGCATCCTGGATGGCAGCGCGGCCAAGCTCGGCATCGACAAGCTGGGCTACGAACCGACGCAGCAGAAGCTGTTCATGGACGCGATCCACAAGCCCTACGGCATGGTGCTGGTCACCGGGCCCACCGGTTCGGGCAAGACGGTGAGCCTGTATACCGCGCTGGGCATCCTCAACGACGAGACCCGCAACATCAGCACGGTCGAGGACCCGGTCGAAATCCGCCTGCCGGGCGTGAACCAGGTCCAGCAGAACGTCAAGCGCGGCATGACCTTCGCCGCCGCGCTGCGCAGCTTCCTGCGCCAGGATCCGGACGTGATCATGGTCGGCGAAATCCGCGACCTCGAGACGGCGGAAATCGCGGTCAAGGCGGCGCAGACCGGCCACATGGTGCTGTCCACCCTGCATACCAACGACGCCCCGCAGACCATCGCGCGCCTGATGAACATGGGCATCGCGCCCTACAACATCACCAGTTCGGTGAGCCTGGTCATCGCCCAGCGCCTGGTCCGGCGCCTGCACGACTGCAAGCGCGCCATGCACCTGCCCGAGCATGCACTGCTGGCGGAAGGCTTCACCGCCGACGAGGTGCATGCCGGCATCACCGTCTATGAAGCCGTTGGATGCGAGGACTGCACGGAAGGCTACAAGGGCCGCGCCGGCATCTACCAGGTCATGCCGATGAGCGACGAGATCCAGCAGATGGTGCTGGCCGGTGGTAATGTCCAGCAAATCACCGATGCGTCGTTCCGCAGTGGCGTCCGCGACCTTCGGCGTTCGGCGCTGGACAAGGTGAAACAGGGGATCACCAGTCTTATCGAGATCAACCGCGTCACCAAGGATTGAGGGAACCCGCCATGTCCGCACGCAGAGCCGCCATCAGCAAGGCAAGGACCCAAGCCGAAACCCGCCGCTTGAACCCGTTGGTCGAATTCGTCTGGCAGGGCCGGGACAAGCGCGGCGTGGTGATGAAGGGCGAGCAGACGGCGAAGAACGCCAACATGCTGCGCGCCGAACTGCGCAAGCAGGGCATCACCCCGACGGTGGTGAAGCCGAAGCCGAAGCCCCTGTTCGGCGGCGCGGCCAAGAAGATCGGTGCGCGCGACATCGCGGTGTTCAGCCGGCAGCTGGCGACCATGATGAAATCCGGCGTGCCGATCGTGATGGCGCTGGAGATCATCGGCAACGGCAACAAGAACCCGGCGATGAAGAAGCTGGTCACCAGCGTGAGGAACGACATCGAGGGCGGCGCCTCGATCTACGAGGCGCTGAGCCAGTACCCGATCCAGTTCGACGAGCTGTATCGCAACCTGGTGCGCGCCGGCGAGGCGTCCGGCGTGCTCGAGACCGTGCTGGAAACCATCGCCAACTACAAGGAAAGCATCGAGTCGATCAAGGGCAAGATCAAGAAGGCGCTGTTCTACCCGGCCACCGTGATCGCGGTGGCGATCATCGTCTGCGGGATCCTGATGGTCTTCGTGGTACCGACCTTCAAGGAGACCTTCATCAGCTTCGGTGCCGACCTGCCCGCCTTCACCTCCCTGGTGTTCGGCATTTCCGACCAGTTCGTGAAATGGTGGTGGCTGTTCGCCATCATCGCGGCAGGGGCATTCGCCGCCTTCATGTTCTTCTACAAGCGCTCGCAACCCTTGCGGCAGTTCGTGGACCGGATGATGCTGAAGCTGCCGGTCATCGGGAAGGTGCTCAACGAATCCGCGATCGCCCGCTTCGCGCGTACGTTGGCGGTGACCTTCCAGGCCGGCGTCCCCCTGGTGGAAGCGCTGGACAGCGTCGCCGGTGCCACCGGCAACATCGTCTACGAAAAGGCCGTGTTGCGGATGAAGGAAGACGTGTCGGTGGGCTACCCGGTCAACGTGGCGATGAAGCAGGTCAACCTGTTCCCGCACATGGTGGTGCAGATGACCGCGATCGGCGAGGAAGCAGGCGCGCTCGACGCCATGCTGTACAAGGTCGCCGAGTTCTACGAGGAAGAGGTCAACAACGCGGTGGACGCGCTGTCCAGCCTGATCGAACCGATGGTGATGGTGATCATCGGCGGCCTGGTCGGCTCGATCGTGATCGCGATGTACCTGCCGATCTTCAAGCTCGCCATGACGGTCATGTAATCCGCCCAACAGACAGGCGCACGGCAACTCGATGGCATTCCTCGATTCACACCCCGGCCTCGGCTATCCCGCCGTGGCCGGCCTCGGCCTGTTGGTCGGCAGCTTCCTCAACGTCGTGATCCTGCGCCTGCCGCGCCGGCTGGAGTGGGAGTGGAAGCGCGACGCCCGCGAGATCCTCGAGGAGCCCGAACTCTACGATCCACCGCCGCCCGGGATCGTGGTCGAGCGCTCGCACTGCCCGCATTGCAGCCACCAGCTGTCGTGGTACGAAAACATCCCGCTGCTCAGCTGGCTCGCCCTCGGCGGCAAGTGCCGGGGCTGCAAGGCACCGATCTCGCTCCAGTATCCGCTGGTTGAACTGCTGACCGCCCTGCTGTTCGTGGCCTGCGTGTGGCGCTTCGGGTTCGGCTGGAAGGGGTTCGGCGCGATGCTGCTGACCGGCTTCCTGATCTCCCTGTCCGGCATCGACTTCCGCACCCGCCTGCTCCCCGACCAGTTGACCCTGCCGCTGCTGTGGCTTGGCCTGGTGGCATCGGTGGAGAACCTCTACGTGGGCCAGAAATCGGCGCTGCTCGGCGCGATGGCGGGCTATGTCAGCCTGTGGTCGGTCTACTGGGTGTTCAAGCAGCTCACCGGCAAGGAGGGCATGGGCCACGGCGACTTCAAGCTGCTCGCCGCGCTGGGGGCCTGGACCGGGCTGGCCGGCGTGCTGCCCACGATCCTGATGTCCTCGCTGGTCGGGGTGGTGATCGGCTCCACCTGGCTGTGGCTGAAAGGGCGCGACAAGGCCACGCCGATCCCGTTCGGCCCCTATCTTGCGATTGCAGGCTGGATCAGTTTCATGTGGGGCAAGGACTTGCTCGGCTGGTACATGCGCCTGTCCGGGCTGGCCTGATCGCGGAGCCGTCGCCCTTGTGGGAGCGGACTGGGCCGCGACCCACCTATCAAAAGAGCGTCGCGCCCAAGTGCGCTCCCACAGGTCACCAATCCATGAGCCCGCGGCCATGAGTAACTACATCATCGCGATCACCGGCGGCGTGGCATCGGGCAAGAGCACCGTCGACCGCCTGTTCCATGCGCTGGGCATCGTCGTTGCCGATGCCGATCGCGCCGCGCGCGACGCGGTGGCGCCCGGCAGCGAGGGCCTGGCCGAGGTGGTGGCCGCGTTCGGCACCGGGGTTCTTGGCGTGGATGGCCAGCTGGATCGGCCGGCGATGCGGCGGCGCGTGTTCGCCGAGGCCGACGCCCGCAAACGCCTCGAAGCGATCATCCATCCGCGCGTACGCGAGGCATTGCGCCTTACCTGCCAGTCCGCCGCCGGCCCCTATGCGATCGCCTCGATCCCGCTGCTGGCAGAAGGCAAGGGGCGCGAAGCCTACCCGTGGCTGCAGCGCATCCTGGTGGTGGACGTGGCCGAATCCGGGCAGCTGGCGCGCCTGCTGCAGCGGGACGGCATCGATGAGGCGCTGGCGCGGACGATGATCGCCGCGCAGGCAAGCCGGCGCGAACGCCTGGCGATCGCCGACGACGTGCTGGTCAACGACGGCACCCTGGACGCGTTGCCGCCGCAGGTCGAGGCGCTGGATCGGCTGTATCGGAACCTTGCTGCGACGCCCTAGGCGCGCCACCGGCCTTCCTGTGGGAGCGCACCTGGGCGCGACTGGGTTCCTGGCAAGAAAGCAGTCGCGCCCAGGTGCGCTCCCACGAGGTCAGCTTACGACGGCCACAGGCCGCGGATCGCGGCGACACCCTGCCCGCCGTGCGCGCGCGCCTCGACGATGTCGATCGGCGACAGGCCGCCGATGGCGTAGACCGGGAGCGACACATGCTCCCGCAGCAGGGCGAAGGCCTCCCAGCCGATGCCCGGCTGGCCCGGATGGGTGGCGGTGGCCCGCAGCGGGCCGAGCACGGCGAGGTCGCAACCGATGGCCTCGGCTTGGTGCAGGTCGATGGCATCGTGGCATGACGCCCCGATGCGGCAGCCTGCCGAGCGGATCGCGGCCAGCGCGGCCGCGGTCCCGGCATCGCGCAACTGCGCTGAACGCAGGTGCACGCCGATGCCCAATTGCCCGGCCAGCGCGATGTCGCCGTTGAGCAGTACGTCGGCGCTGGCGGCGTGGCAAAGCGCCACCGCTCGCCCAACAAGCGCGCTCCAGCGTGGCGCGTCGAGGCCCGGGGCGCGCAACTGCACGCGCTGCACGCCGCCCGCCAGCGCCTGCGCCAGCGCCGCCAGCCAGGCCTCATCGTCCGATGTCGGCCGTGGCGTGACCAGGTAGCGATCCGGCTGGGTCAGCGCGGCGACCACCGGGCGATCCGCGGGTGGCATCGGGTACTTGGCAAGCGCCGACAGCGGCGACCAGGCCAATGCCTGCCCATCGAGTCCCTTCGGCACGCCGCGGAAGGCGACCCGGCGCACGTCGAGCACCAGTCGCTTGTCGGGATACTGCTGCGGGACCCGCACCAGCGCTTCGCCGACGCGGGCCTCGATGCCGAGTTCCTCGCGCAGTTCACGGACCAGCGCGTCCTCGGGCGACTCGCCGGGTTCGACCTTTCCGCCGGGGAATTCCCACAGGCCGGCGAGGTCGCGCCCCAGCGTGCGCCGCGCCAGCAGGATGCGCCCGCGCGCGTCGCGAATGACGCCGGCAACGACGTGTATTTGCTTCATCGCGAGATCAGCAGCAGGCCGATGGGTTCGTGCGGCAGCGAGGCGGGCAGGATAGCCCGCCGACCCGAATCGAAACATGGATGTTTCGACTGAGGGTCGCGCCGTACGGAGTCATCGGCCTGGTGCGGTGGAGAAGCGGTTACGCAAGCTGCCCGTGGCAGTGCTTGAACTTCCTGCCGCTGCCGCAGGGGCAGGGATCGTTGCGACCGACCCGGTTGAATTCCTCGCCGTAAGCTTGCGGCTGCTGCCTCGACTGCTCCACGTCCGCGGCCTCCTCGTCGGCGCCGAGCCCGCCCATGTCCGGATGCTGGAACTGCATCTGCCGCGCCATCGCCTCGGCGCGCGCGCGCTCCTCGGCCTCGGCGGTGGCCACTTCGGCCTCGTCGCGGACGCGGATCCGCGCGAGCAGGCTCACCACTTCGCGCTTGACCTTCTCCAGCAACTCGGAGAACAGCTCGAACGCTTCCTTCTTGTATTCCTGTTTCGGCTGCTTCTGCGCATAACCGCGCAGGTGGATGCCCTGGCGCAGGTAATCCATGCGCCCCAGGTGCTCCTTCCAGTTCTGGTCGAGAACGTTGAGCATCACGTGCTTCTCGAGCATGCGCATGGTCTCGCCGCCGACCTGCGCTTCCTTGCCGTCGAACAGCTCGGACACGGATGCCTGCACGCGCTCCAGGATCTGGGTGGCGTCCAGCTCGTCGTGTTCCTTGTAGATCTGCACCAGCGGCACCTGCACGCCGAACTCGCTCGCCAATTCAGCTTCCAGGCCCGGCAGGTCCCACTGGTCGTCGACCGAGTCGGCCGGCACGAAGCGCTCGACCAGGTCGGCCACCACGTCGCCGCGGATGCCGTCGACGTTGTCCTTGATGCTTTCCGCCTCCAGCAATTCGTCGCGCTGCCCGTAGATCACCTTGCGCTGGTCGTTGTTGACGTCGTCGAAGTCCAGCAGGTTCTTGCGGATGTCGAAGTTGTGCGCCTCGACCTTGCGCTGCGCGTTGGCGATCTGCTTCGTGACCAGGGGCGACTCGATGATGTCGTCTTCCTTCAGTCCCATCCGCGCCATCACCTTCTGCACCCAGTCGGCGGCGAAGATGCGCATCAGGTTGTCTTCCAGCGACAGGTAGAAGCGCGACGAACCCGGGTCGCCCTGGCGGCCGGAACGACCACGCAGCTGGTTGTCGATGCGGCGCGATTCGTGGCGCTCGGTGCCGATGATGTGCAGGCCACCGGCGGCCTTGACGGCATCGTGGCGAACCTGCCATTCGGCCTTGAGCCGGTCCTTCTCGGACTGCGGCGCGTCGTCGCCGAGCGCGGCGAGTTCCGCTTCCAGCGAACCGCCCAGCACGATGTCGGTACCGCGGCCGGCCATGTTGGTGGCGATGGTCACCGCGCCCGGCGCACCGGCGTTGGCGACGATGTGCGCCTCGCGCTCGTGTTGCTTGGCGTTGAGCACCTCATGGGCGATGCCGGCCTCGCGCAACGCGTCGCTGAGCAGTTCCGACACCTCGATCGAGGTGGTGCCGACCAGCGCGGGCTGGCCCTTCGCGGCGCATTCCTTGATCTCGTTGGCGACCGCGCGATACTTGCCCGCGCGGTTGAGGAACACCAGGTCGGAATGGTCCTTGCGGATCATCGGGCGATGGGTGGGGATGACCACCACCTCCAGGCCGTAGATGTTCTGGAACTCGTAGGCCTCGGTATCCGCGGTGCCGGTCATGCCGGACAGCTTCTTGTACATGCGGAACAGGTTCTGGAAGGTCACCGATGCCAGCGTCTGGTTCTCGCGCTGCACCGCGACGCCTTCCTTCGCCTCTACCGCCTGGTGCAGGCCGTCCGACCAGCGCCGCCCGGGCAGGGTGCGACCGGTGAATTCATCGACGATCACCACTTCGTCGTCGCGGACGATGTAGTCCACGTCGCGCTGGTAGATGGCATGGGCGCGCATCGCCGCATTGAGGTGGTGGACCACGTGGATGTTCTGCGGGGCGTACAGGCTCTCGTCCTCGCCGAGGATGCCGGCGCCACGCAGCAGGGTTTCCGCGTGTTCCTGGCCGGCTTCGGACAGGTGCACCTGCTTGCCCTTCTCGTCCACCCAGAAGTCGCCGGGGGTGTCTTCCTTGTCCTGGCGGGCCAGGGACGGCACGATCCGGTTGACCCGCACGTACAACTCGGGCGATTCGTCGGCGGGGCCGGAGATGATCAGCGGGGTGCGCGCCTCGTCGATCAGGATCGAGTCCACTTCGTCGACGATGCCGTAGTGCAGGCCGCGCTGGAAGCGGTCTTCCTTCGCCAGCGCCATGTTGTCGCGCAGGTAGTCGAAGCCGAATTCGTTGTTGGTGCCGTAGGTGATGTCGCAGGCGTAGGCCGCGCCCTTGTCCGAGTGCGGCATGCCCGGGAACACCACGCCCACGCTCAGCCCCAGCCAGTTGTAGAGCTTGCCCATCTGCGCGGCGTCGCGGCGCGCCAGGTAGTCGTTGACGGTGACCACGTGCACGCCCTTGCCCTCGAGCGCATTGAGGTAGACCGCCAGCGTGGCGGTGAGGGTCTTGCCCTCGCCGGTGCGCATCTCGGCGATCTTGCCGCTGTGCAGGACCATGCCGCCGATCAGCTGCACGTCGAAGTGGCGCATCCCGAACACCCGGACCGAGGCCTCGCGGCAGGCCGCGAAGGCTTCCGGCAGCAGCTTGTCGAGCGACTCGCCGTTGGCGATGCGCGCCTTGTATTCCTCGGTCTTGGCCTTCAGCGCGTCGTCGGACAGCGCCTGCATCTGCGGTTCCAGCGCATTGATCTTCTTGACGATCCCGGAAAGTTGCTTGAGCAGGCGTTCGTTACGGCTGCCGAAGACGCTGGTGAGCAGGTTGTTGAGCATGTGGCGGCGAATCCGGTTCTGGGATGCGCGCGCGTTGGCGCGGCGGCATCAGTCGGTGGGCCATCGACGATGGCGAATCAATGGTCGAAACAGCAAAAACGGGCGCGTTGCGCCCGTTTCGCAGTCCGATAGTGTAGCTGGAGGCACAGGCAGGGGTTATCAAGCCGGCATCCACCCCGCGTCGTGCGGGGAGCCGGGAAGGGGCAACAGGCGATGCCCCCTCCCCGCGCGTCCAGCCCGCATGGCGGATGGACGGACGGGAGGTGGCTCAGTGGTGGGCGCCTCTGGACGTCACCGCCAGGAACTTGCGCGGGTTGACCACCGCACCGTCCTGCCAGACCTCGAAGTGCACGTGGGCACCGGTGGAACGGCCACTCGAGCCGGCCTTGGCGATCTCCTGCCCGGCGCGGACCAGGTCGCCGACCTGGCGTTCCAGCTTGGAGTTGTGCGCGTAGCGGGTCACGTAGCCGTTGCCGTGGTCGACCTCGACCACATTGCCGTAGCCGGAGCGCACCCCGGAATAGCTGACCACGCCGTCGGCCACGGCCAGCACCGGGTCGCCGACGTCGGCCTCGAAGTCGATGCCCTTGTGGAACTGGTGGCCACCGCCGAACGGATCGGCACGACCGCCGAAGCCGGAGGTGATGTAGCTGTTCGCGATCGGATCGCGCGAGGGCATCGCGTTGCGATCCAGCGCGCGGTTGAACAGCAGGCTTTCCAGCACAGACAACTGGACATCGGCGCGACCGAACTCGCCCTCCAGCAAGCTGATGCCGCGGCGCAGCTCGCCCTGTGGCATGTCGCTGGCGCGGCCCGCGCCACCCTGGCCGACCGGCTTCTCGAACTCGAACTCGCCGTCCTGCAGCTGGCCGGCCTGGGTCAGGCGCGCGCCAAGCGCATTCAGGCGATTGGCCTGGGCCTGCAGCTCTGCCAGGCGCGCGGCCAGTGCGTTGACCTCGCGCTGGGCATCGCGGCGGACCTTGGCCAGCTCGGCCTGGCGACTCGCCTCGGCCGCCTGCAGGGACTCGACCTCGGCCATCCCCACCACGCTGCGGCCACCGGCGCCAAGCAGCAGGCCGGCGCCGAGCAGCACGCCAAGGGCGGCCAGCGGACGCCGCATCGCCCAGAAGCGGAACACCTGCGCCTGCGCGATCACGCGTCGGCGGGTATCGTGTGACTTGGTTGTTTCGGTCATTCGGTATGCCTGGTTCTCGGTCCACGCCCCCTGCGGGGGCCTCTCCTCCGGCGGGTCCGCGTGCGGCGCTGGAAGCGCTGCTCGACGGATCATCCGGCGGCACCCTGCGCCGGGCGCTATGGCTCGACGCAGTGGACCAGTCGTTGCGTCCCCACCTGCCCCCCGTTCTGGCCGCGCATGCGCGGCTGGCGAACGTTCGTGGCGACAAGCTCGTTTTCGTCGTCGATGGACCGGTGTGGCATGCCCGGTTGCGGCTGGCCACGCAGGAACTGGTCGACGCCGCCCGCTCCGTCGGGCTCGATGTGGCGGGGTTGACCGTCAGGACGACGACCCAACCGTTGCGACCGTTGCCACCAGCCGCGTCGACCGCCCCACCAATGTCGGCGGCCAGCCAGTCGGGACTGGCGGCTGCCATGGCACTGTTGCGGTCGGACGCGCCCGAGGTAGCGGGGAGACGCGCTGGGGGAGACCGCAAGCCCGGGCGGCGGGGTACGTAGGAAGGCACCCAATCCGGCCGGTTGGGCATCCTAACGTCACAAGTCCGTGATTTTGTTAAATAAACCGTAACACGCAAGCTGAATACGTGCCGCCGGTCACAACCCGCGGCCAGGCGCGCGCAGGTTCAGGTGGCGGGCACCACTTCGCCGTAGACGACCGGAGCCGGAGCCACCGGGTCGATGAAGGTCACTTCTTCCCAGGCCTCGGCGTCCGCCAACAGGGCCCGGACCAGCTTGTTGTTCAAGGCATGGCCGGACTTGTACCCCTCGTAGGCACCGATGATCGGGTGGCCCGCCAGGTACAGGTCGCCGACCGCGTCGAGGATCTTGTGGCGGACGAATTCGTCGGCGTAGCGCAGGCCGTCTTCGTTGACCACGCGGAACTCGTCCAGCACGATCGCGTTGTCCATCGAGCCGCCGAGGCCCAGGTTGCGCTCGCGCATGTACTCGAGGTCACGCATGAACCCGAAGGTGCGCGCACGGCTGACTTCGCCGACATACGCGCTGGTCGAGAACTCGACTTCGGCGCGCGACAACGAGTCCGGGATCGCCGGGTGGTCGAACCTGACCGTGAAACCGACCCGGAATCCGTCGTGCGGGCTGAAGCTGGCGACCTTGTCGCCCTCGCGCACCTCCACGGGCTTGCGGATGCGGATGAAGCGCTTCGGCGCGTTCTGCTCGGCGATGCCGGCGGACTGCAGCAGGAACACGAACGGCCCGGCCGAGCCATCCATGATCGGCACTTCCGGCGCGGTGAGTTCGATGTAGGCGTTGTCGACGCCGAGGCCGGCAAGGGCCGACATCAGGTGTTCGACGGTCTGCACCTTGGCGCCTTCGCAGGTGAGGCCGGTGCAGAGGGTTGTTTCGGTGACCAGCGCGGCACGCGCGGGGATCTCGACCACGGGATCCAGGTCGATGCGCCGGAACACGATCCCGGTATCCACCGGGGCCGGACGGATGGTGAGGAAGACCTTCTCACCGCCGTGCAGGCCCACGCCGGTGGCGCGGATCAGGTTCTTGAGAGTGCGTTGGCGGAGCATCGGACCAGATTAACATGCAGGTTGCTGAACCGCGCCGCGACAGCACGCGCCGTGCGGACGTTTTCGACGCACCGCCGCGCGCCACCGGAACCTCCTGGCGGGCCTGGACCTGGAATCGAAAAGGGCCGGCCGGCATGGGCGCCGACCGACCGGAAATCACGCCGGCGGGCAACCGGCGTGGGGACATGGCGCTACGTCCGCCCCTTCGCCAGGCGAAAGGGCGGAGCCTCTCCCGTCAATCCGCCTGGCGGCGGAGGAACGCGGGGATATCGAGGTAATCGTCCTTCGGCAGCTCGGCGATGGCCGGACCCGCATCGGCGTTGCGACGCAGGCCACCGACGAAGCCGGTGCCGGCACTGGGCACGAACGGGTCGGAGACCTCGTCGATCATCAGCCCGGTGGTGCCGTCGCGCTTGCCCTGGGTGTTGATCAGCTGCACCTGCGGGCGGCGCGGGGCGTCGAAGCCACTGTCGAAACGCGCTTCGTTGCGCTCGCGGGGCGCCGGCTGGCGGCCACTGCCGGTGGCGCGGTTGAGGCCGGTCGCGACCACGGTGACGCGCACTTCGTCCTGCATGTCCGGATCCAGCACGGTACCGATGACCACGGTGGCGTCCTCGGCGGCGAACTGCTCCACGGTGCGGCCGACTTCGTCGAACTCGGCCATGGTGAAGTCGGGACCGGCGGTGATGTTGACCAGGATGCCGTTGGCGCCGGACAGGTTGGTGTCGTCCAGCAGCGGGTTCTGGATCGCACCCTCGGCCGCGGCCTGGGCACGGTCGTCGCCGCGCGCGCTGCCGCTGCCCATCATCGCCAGGCCCATTTCGGACATGACGGTGCGCACGTCGGCGAAATCGACGTTGATCAGGCCCGGGCGCACGATCAGGTCGGCGATGCCCTGCACCGCGCCCAGCAGCACGTCGTTGGCGGCGCGGAAGGCCTGGATCATGGTCGCGTTGCGGCCGAGCACGGTGATCAGCTTCTCGTTGGGGATGGTGATCAGCGAGTCGCAATGCTGGCTGAGTTCCTCGATGCCCTTCAGCGCCACCTGCATGCGGCGGCGGCCTTCGAACGGGAACGGCTTGGTGACCACGGCCACGGTCAGGATGCCCATCTCCTTGGCCACCTGCGCGACCACCGGCGCGGCGCCGGTGCCGGTGCCGCCGCCCATGCCCGCGGTGATGAACACCATGTCCGCGCCGGTCAGCGCCCCGATGATGGTGTCGCGGTCCTCGAGTGCGGCCTGGCGGCCCACTTCCGGGTTGGCGCCTGCGCCCAGGCCCTTGGTGACGTTGCCGCCGAGCTGCAGCTGCAGCTTCGCGCCGCAATTCTTGATCGCCTGCGAGTCGGTGTTGGCGGTGATGAACTCCACGCCCTCCACGCTGCTGTTGACCATGTGCGCGACCGCGTTGCCGCCGCCGCCGCCCACGCCGATGACCTTGATCACCGCGTTCGGTGCCATCTTCTCGACCAGTTCGAAATGCGCCATGTCCGTGTCCTCTTGTTATGTGGTGCTTGAGTGAGATCGTTGTTTGTCCGTGATGCCGAAGCCGTGCCGCAATCGCCTGCCCTCGCCCTCCACGCGCCCCGCGCCCTCGCGGCGACGCCCCGTCGCTAGAACTGGCCGCGATACCAGTTCTTCACCTTGTCCATCCAGCTGAAGGCCCGGCCATCCCGCAACTGCGGGCGGCGCGGGTTCTCGATCTGGCTGCCCATCAGCAGCAGGCCGACGCCGGTCGCGTGCACCGGGTTGCCGACCACTTCGCCAAGGCCGCTGACGTGCTGCGGGATGCCGATCCGCACCGGCATCT
Source organism: Thermomonas sp. (assembly GCA_035456065.1). Taxonomy (GTDB): domain Bacteria; phylum Pseudomonadota; class Gammaproteobacteria; order Xanthomonadales; family Xanthomonadaceae; genus Thermomonas. Next base: position 53,506 of record DATIDW010000002.1, read on the forward strand.
GCAGCATTTCCTCGGCGAGCTCGACCACGCCTTCCATCTTCGAGGCGCCGCCGGTCAGGACCATGCCCGCACGCACCAGTTGCTCGAAGCCGGAGCGGCGCAGTTCCGCCTGCACCATCTCGAAGATTTCCTCGTAGCGCGCCTGCACCGCCTGCGCCAGCGCATGCCGCGGCATCCGCCGCGGCGGGCGGTCGCCGACGCTCTCGACCTGGATGCTTTCCTCGGCGCGCGCCAGTTGCGCCAGCGCGCACGCGTACTTGACCTTGATGTCCTCGGCGTGCGGCGTCGGCGTGCGCAGCATGTGCGCGATGTCCTCGGTCACCTTGTCGCCGGCCACCGGCAGGCTGGCGGTGTGGCAGATCGCGCCCTGCATGAACACCGCGATGTCGGTGGTGCCGGCGCCCATGTCGACCAGCACCACGCCGAGTTCGCGCTCGTCCGGGGTCAGCACCGCGGTGCTCGAGGCCAGCGAGGACAGGATCAGGTCGTCGACCTGCAGCCCGCAGCGCTGCACGCACTTGCTGATGTTGGCGGCCGCCGACTGCGCGCACATCACCAGGTGCGCGTGCACTTCCAGGCGCACGCCGGTCATGCCGACCGGGTTGCGGATGCCTTCCTGCGAATCGTCCAGCACGTAGTCGCGCGGCACCGCGTGCAGGATCTTCTGGTCGGCCGGCACCGCGACCGCCTTGGCCGCGTCGAGCACGCGCTCCAGGTCGGCGAAGGTGACTTCGCCGTCGCGGATCGGGACGATGCCGGGCGAATTCCGGCAATGGATGTGGTTGCCGGAGATCGAGGCGTACACGCTGCGCACTTCGCAGCCGGCCATCAGTTCGGCCTCCTCGACCGCGCGCTGGATCGACTGCACGGTGGAATCGATGTCGACCACCACGCCCTTGCGCAGTCCGCGCGATTCATGCGAGCCGATGCCGATCACCTCGATCGGTTCGCCCGGCGCGTATTCGCCGACCAGCGCGGTGACCTTGGAGGTCCCGATGTCGAGGCCGACGATCAGCGACTTGTCGCCCTTGCGGTTCATGTGGTTCCTTGCGTTGTTTCACTCCCTCCCCCGCTTGCGGGGGAGGGCTGGGGTGGGGTTGCTTCCTGCACCGGGCTGGGCAACGCGCTGGCCTTCGGCAGCGCGGCCCAGCTGAGCGAAAAGCCGTTGGTGTAGCGCAGGTCGGCGCGCACCAGGCGCTGGCCGGGGTGCTGCGCGGCGAGCCTTGGCAACAGCGGCGCGAACCGCTCCAGCCGTTGTTCGGGATCGTTGCGGCCGAGCACGACCTCGGTGCCGTCGGACAGGGTGATCGACCAGCTGCCGCGCTTGTCCATGCCGGCGCCACGCACGCCACCCGCGTTGGCCAGGCGCTCGCGCGCCTGGTTGTACAGCGCCACCACGTCGGCCACCTGGGTGTCCGGGCCATCCAGCCGCGGCAGGTCGGCGCGCACCTGCGCGCCATTCGCCGAGAACAACTTGCCGTGCTCGGACAGCAGCCGGTCCTCGCCCCAGCGGGCGAACGGGCGATGCTCGCTGATCCGCACTTCCAGCACGTCCGGCCAGTGCTTGCGCACGTCCGCGCGCTCGACCCAGGGCAGCGCACCGACCGCGGCCTGGATGCGGTCCAGCTCGACCGCGAAGAAGCCCTTGGTCGCGTACGGCAGCACGGTCGCGCGCAGGCGCGCCTGGTCGACCTGCTGCAATTCCCCTTGCACGCGCAGCGTGCGCAGCGGCCATTGCGCGCCACCGACCCAACCATTGACCACGGCGACCACCGGCAGCGCAACCAGCGCCACCGCGACCAACCAGGCCAGCAGTCGCAGCATCGCGCTCATGCGCTCGCCTGCCCTCCGTCGTTCACCGGCAGGCTCTGCTCGAGGATCCGCCAGCACAGGTCCTCGAACGACACGCCGAGCTGGCGCGCCGCCTTCGGCACCAGCGAGTGGCTGGTCATCCCCGGCGCGGTGTTCACCTCGAGCAGCAGCAAGCTGCCGCTGGCTCGATCACGCATCACGTCGACCCGACCCCAGCCCGAGCAACCGGCGACGCGGAACGCATCCAGCGCCAGTTGGCGGATCGCCACCTCGTCGTCGCCCTGCAAGCCGGGGCACAGGTACTGGGTGTCTTCGGCGATGTACTTGGCGTTGTAGTCGTACCACTCGCCCTTGGGGACGATACGGATCGACGGCAGCGCGTGGTGCATGGCGCCGTCGCCGAGCACGCCGACGGTGAGCTCGTCACCGACGATCATCTGCTCCATCAGCATCTCGCCGGGGTAACGCGCAGCCAGGTCCATCGCGGCATCGAGGCCGGCGTCGTCGAACACGCGCGATACGCCGACGCTGGAGCCCTCGCAGGACGGCTTCAGGATGACCGGCAGGCCCAGGTCGCGCGCGGCCTCGTGCACGTCGTCGCCCTTGGACAGGCGCACGTAACGCGGCGTCGGCAGGCCAAGCGACAGCCAGACTTCCTTGGTGCGGATCTTGTCCATGCTCAGCGCCGAGCCGAGCACGTTGGAGCCGGTGTAGGGCACGCCGAAGGCTTCCAGCAAGCCCTGCAGCACGCCGTCTTCGCCGCCGCCCTTGTTGCCGTGCAGGATGTTGAAGACGCGGTCGAACTTGCGGCCGCCCGCGCCCACCAGCGACTCGACCAGGGCCGGCACGCCGTCCACGGCATGGGCGTCCACGCCGCGCGCCTGCAG
>DATIDW010000003.1:0-236519 GCA_035456065.1 Thermomonas sp.
GGGAACTGCACGTGGAAGCCCTGCGCTTCCAGGTTCGCGCGCACGACGGCGGTGTCGGCCTGCGCGAGCCTGCGCTCGGGCGTCAAAGCGACATCCAGGACGAACTGCAGCTGGCCCAGCTGCGTGAGCAGCGGCGGCGGCAGGCGCGCGAAATCATCGCGCGCCGCGAGATAAACGTAGGTGTCGGCCTTTTTCAGGCTCTTGTAGACGTAGGCGTGCATCGTGCGATCCGGGGGAACCGCCGTGGCGGGAAACAGGCCCGATTGTGCGGGAAAGCGCGCGGCGACGCGACCGCCCGGGTGTGGCAAGAACCGCCGCGCGCGGATCGGTGGTGGCCGGCGACCGACGCCGCCTTGCCGGCGAACACCCGCTGCGACCACCACGCGCAGCCCAGGATCACCGGCAACAACATCGCCGGGCCGACCGGCACGAAGCCCGGCGAGGGCAGCGGCGAGGCGGCCTGCCGGAGGGTCGGCGACCCGGGCCAGTGCCGCAACCTTCGGCACAAGCGGCGGCGACCACGGCTGCTACCCTGCGCCGACTTCGATCCCGGATCGCACCATGCGCCTTGCTCCGCTTGCCTTCGCCCTGCTGTTGACGTCGCCAGCCTTGACGGGTGCCGCCGCACAGGCCGCCGAACCGATCACCCTCACCCAGGCGATGGCCGATCCGGACTGGATCGGCCCGCCGGTGGACAGCGGCTGGTGGCGTTGGGATGGCAAGGCCGCGCAGTACACGCTGAAGCGCAGGGGCGCGACGATCCGCGACACCTGGCAGGTCGCCATCGACGGCGGCGCGCCGGCGCGCCTCGAGGGCAGCGCGCGCGCCGACCTCGACACCGCCGATGCGGTGGTCGACGCCGCCGGTGCGCGCAGCGCGTTCGTGCGCAACGGCGACGTGTTCGTGCGCGACCTCCGCAGCGGCACGCTGCTGCAACTGACCCGCGGCAACGACGATGCCGGCCGCCTGCAGTGGAGCCGCGACGGCGCGCTGTCGTGGCGCAGCGGCACGACCTGGCAGCGCTGGGACGGGCGCATCACCACGCAGGCCGCGCTGGCCAAGGCGGAGGACGCACCGACCGCGCCACCGAAGGCCGACGACCTGCGCGATCGCCAGTTGCGCCTCATTGCGACCCTGAAGGACGACCGTGCGCGTCGCGATGCCGCGCGCGAACAGGCCGACGCATGGCGCAACGCCGACCCCACCCGCGCGCCGGCACCGATCTACCTGGGCAAGGACGTCGACATCGTCGATTCCGCGTTGTCGCCGGACGGCCGCTGGCTGCTGGTGGCGACCACCGCGAAGGGCGCGGACACCGGCACCGCCGGCAAGATGCCGAAGTACGTCACCGAATCCGGCTACGAGGAATTCGAGGACGTGCGCACCCGCGTCGGGCGCGCCGATCCGCTGCCGCAGAAGCTCTGGCTGGCGGAGGTCGCCACCGGCAAGGTCAGCGAACTGAAGTTCGACGCGCTGCCCGGCATCGCCACCGATCCGCTGGCGGCGATGCGCAAGGCCGCCGGCAAGGAGGCGTTGAAGGGCAATCGTACGGTGCAGGTCGCGACCAGCGGCGACAACGGCAGCGCGCCGACCCTGCTGTGGAGCAACGACGGCCGCAACGCCGCGGTGATGGTCCGCGCGATCGACAACAAGGATCGCTGGATCGCCAGTGTCGATCTCGCCAACGCGAAGCTGCAGCCGCGCCATCGGCTGACCGACCCGGCGTGGATCAACTGGAGCTTCAACGAATTCGGCTGGCTGCCGGATGCCAGGACGCTGTGGTACCTGAGCGAGGAAAGCGGCTTCTCGCATCTGTACACGCTGGATGGTGCGAAGAAGTCACAGCTCACCGATGGCAAGTGGGAAACCTCGGCGGTGATCCCGTCGCGCGATGGCAGCGCCTTCTGGTTCCTGTGCAACCGCCAGCAACCGGGCGATTACGAAGTCTGCAACGTGCCTGCACGCGGTGGCGTGGTGCGCGAAGTCACCGCGCTGGATGGCGTGGAAAGCTTCGCTCCTTCGCCGGATGGCGCGCGATTGCTGGTGCGGCATTCGTCCGCCTACATGCCGCCGCAGCTGTCGGTGGTCGATGCCGATGGCGGGCAGGCCAGGCAACTCACCGATACCCGCACCGCCGAGTTCAAGTCGCGCACATGGATCCAGCCGCAGGTCGTGCAGGTGCCGAGCAAGCACGGCGCCGGCACCATCTGGGGCAAGTACTACGCGCCGGCGACGCTGGAGCCCGGCCGCAAGTATCCGATCGTGATGTTCGTGCACGGCGCCGGCTACCTGCAGAACGTGTCCGCACGCTATCCGAACTATTTCCGCGAGCAGATGTTCCACAACCTGCTGGTCGACCAGGGCTACATCGTCCTCGACCTCGACTACCGCGCGTCCGAAGGCTACGGCCGCGACTGGCGCACCGCGATCTATCGCTGGATGGGCAAGCCGGAACTGGAGGATTACCTCGACGGCCTCGACTGGCTGGTCGACAACCAGCAGGGCGACCGCGACCGCGCCGGCATCTACGGCGGCAGCTACGGCGGCTTCATGGCCTTCGTCGCGTTGTTCAAGCAGCCCGGCGTGTTCAAGGCCGGCGCCGCGCTGCGACCGGTCAGCGACTGGTCGCAGTACAACCACGAATACACCAGCAACATCCTCAATACCCCGGAACTCGACCCCGAGGCCTACACGCGCTCCAGCCCGCTGGAATACGCGGAAGGCCTGCAGGACTCGCTGCTGATCGCGCACGGCATGATCGACGACAACGTGTTCTTCAAGGACTCGGTGATGCTGGCGCAGCGCCTGATCGAACTGCGCAAGGACAAATGGGAATTGGCGCCGTATCCACTCGAGCGGCACAGCTTCACCCATCCGGACGCGTGGTACGACGAGTACCGGCGGATCCATGAACTGTTCGAGCGCACCCTGAAACAAGACTGACCATGCTGCGCATCACCGAACTCAAGTTGCCGCTGGACCACGACGAGGCCGCGCTGGCCGCGGCGATCGTCGCGCGGCTCGGCATCGGCGCCGGGGAACTGACCGGCTACACCGTCGCCAAGCGCAGCTACGACGCACGCAAGCGCGGCGCGATCGTGCTGATCTACTCGATCGACGTGGACACGCCGCGCGAAGCGGAGCTGCTGGCGCGCACGCAACCGGACGCGGGCGGCAAACCCGTCCCGACGCCGGACACCACGTACAAGTTCGTCGCGAAAGCGCCGGCGCCCCTGCCGTTGCGGCCGCTGGTGATCGGCATGGGGCCGTGCGGCCTGTTCGCCGGGCTGGTGCTGGCGCAGATGGGCTTCAGGCCGATCATCCTGGAACGCGGCAAGGCGGTGCGCGAACGCACGGTCGATACCTTCGGCCTGTGGCGCAGGAAGGTGCTGGATCCGGAGTCCAACGTGCAGTTCGGCGAGGGCGGCGCGGGCACGTTCTCGGACGGCAAGCTGTACAGCCAGATCAGCGACAAGCAGCACCACGGACGCAAGGTCCTCACCGAGTTCGTCGCCGCCGGCGCGCCGGAGGAAATCCTCTACGTCAGCAAGCCGCACATCGGCACGTTCCGGCTGGTGTCGATGGTCGAGCGCATGCGCGCGACGATCGAATCGCTGGGCGGCGAGATCCGCTTCGGCCAGCGCGTCGACGACATCCTGGTCGAGGTCGATGCGTCCGGCATGCGCCACCTGCGTGGCGTCACCCTCGCCAGTGGCGAAGAACTGCGCGCCGACCACGTGGTGCTGGCGCTCGGCCACAGCGCGCGCGACACCTTCGCGATGCTGCACGCGCGCGGCGTGCATGTCGAAGCCAAGCCTTTTTCGCTCGGCTTCCGCATCGAGCATCCGCAGTCGCTGATCGACCAGGCCCGCTTCGGCCCGCAGGCCGGCCACGAACTGCTGGGCGCCGCCGACTACAAGCTGGTGCACCACGCCAGCAATGGGCGCTCGGTGTACAGCTTCTGCATGTGCCCCGGCGGCACCGTGGTCGCCGCCACCAGCGAACCGGGCCGCGTGGTCACCAACGGCATGAGCCAGTACTCGCGCAACGAACGCAATGCGAACGCCGGGATCGTGGTCGGGATCACCCCGGAGGACTACGCACCATATGGCCAGGGACCGCTGGCCGGCATCGCGCTGCAACGGCATTGGGAGTCGCAGGCCTTCGTGCTGGGCGGCGGCGACTACTGCGCGCCGGCGCAAAGGGTCGGCGATTTCATCCGCAACCGCGCCTCCACCGAATTCGGCGCGGTGCTGCCGTCGTACACGCCCGGGGTGACCCTGGGTTCGCTCGATGAAGCGCTGCCGCGCTACGCCATCGACGCGATCCGCGAGGCACTGCCCGCGTTCGGCCGGCAGATCCGCGGCTTCGACATGGACGATGCGCTGTTGACCGGGGTGGAGACGCGTACCTCGTCGCCGCTGCGGATCACCCGCGGTGAAGACGGCCACAGCCTCAACACCCGCGGTCTGTTCCCCGCCGGCGAAGGCGCGGGCTACGCCGGTGGCATCCTCTCGGCCGGTGTCGACGGGATCAGGATCGCCGAAGCGGTGGCGCGGAGCATCGTCGGGGCGAGCTGACGCGGTTGCACGGAATGGCTGGCCGCGATCAGTCGGCGACGCCCGCCCATTCGCGGAAGAACTCCGACAGGTCGCGGCCGGAGGCAGCCTGCATCGCCTGTTGCAGGTCGGCCGTGGTCGCGGTCTTGCCCATGTGCGTGCGGGTATACGCACGCAAGCCTTTCCAGAACGCATCTTCGCCAAGTTGCTCGCGCAGCAGGTGCATCGCGTAGGCGCCCTTGCTGTAGACCACCGCGCGGTCGTCACCGCTCGGCTTGTTCCAGTCGGGAAACACCAGCGGTTTGTCCTTGCCGTCCGCACGCAGTTTCCCGACGCGAGTGCGCCAACGCTCGACCTGGGCGTCGTAGGCGGCATCGCCGAAACGGTGCTGCATCCACGCCGCCGCCATGAAGGTGGTGATGCCCTCGTTCAACCAGAACTGCCGCCAGTCGAGGTTGGTGGCGCCATTGCCCCACCACTGGTGCGCCGCCTCGTGCGCGATCAGTCCCTGCCGCGTGGGATCGGCGAGCACCTCGCGGCCGTAGGCTTCCGAGACCAGCGCCATCCCGGCCAGTTCCTGGCCCACGGTGTCGGCGACCAGCGCCTGCGAATAGACACGATGCGGATACGGCACGCCGGCCTTGTCGGCGAAGAAGGCCAGCATCGCCGGCGTATCCGCGAAGATGCGCTGCAATTGCACGGCATCGAAGCCGTCGCCGAGCAATTCGAAGGTGATGCCGTTCGCCTCGAAGCTGGCGTGGGTGAACGTGCCGGCGGCGAACCCGTAGAGGTAACTCGGCATCGCCTGGCGCAGGCGCCAGCGATGCGTGGTCGAGCCGCCTGCGTGGCGCACCGCCAACGCATCACCCGTGCCGATCGCGCGCAACCCGCCTGGCAGCGCCACGTCGAGGTCGAGCGTGGCGCGGTCCGCGGGTGCATCGTTGGCCGGCATCCACTGGCTGGTCGAGAAGATCGTGTACGCCTGCCGGCGATCCGCGTGCAGCTGCAATCCGTACGAGCCCTTGCCGCTGTAATGCAGGCGCACGGTCAGGCAGGCACCGGCGCGGTAAGCGCGCGGCAGCGTGATCGCCAGGGTCTTGCCTTCGCGTGACGTCGGCAACGCGTGCTTCCCCAGCGTCGCGCCGTCGATCGACAGCGCGCCCGCATCCAGCGACACCGTGTCGCCATCGCCCAGCAGGCACAGGCGCACGTCTTCCTCGCCGCGCAAGGTGCCGGCCGCGATGTCGGGCTGCAGGCGCACCCGATAGTGCTGCACGTCGATCGGCGCGACCTGCGCAGGCGCCGTGGCGCCCGCGAGCAGCATCGCCGCCGCCAGCGCCATCAACGCTCCAGGATCGCCACCACGCCCATGCCGCCGGCGGTGCAGATGCTGATCAGGCAGCGGCCCTTGCCGCGCTGCTTCAGTTCCTTCGCTGCCGCGGCGACGATGCGCGCACCGGTCGCGGCGAACGGATGGCCGGCGGCCAGCGAGGAACCATTGGGATTGATCTTCGCCGGATCGATGCGACCAAGCGGCGCGTCCAGGCCGAGGCGGTTCCTGCAGTAGGCCTCGTCCTCCCACGCGCGCAGCGTGCACAGCACCTGCGCGGCGAAGGCTTCGTGGATCTCGTAGAAATCGAAATCCTGCAGGGTCAGGTGGTTGCGCTTGAGCATCTCCGCCACGGCCACGGTCGGTGCCATCAGCAGGCCCTCGCCGTGCACGAAATCGACCGCGGACACGTGCGCATCGCGCAGGTGGCAGAGCACTTCATGGCCATGCGCTTCGGCCCACGCGTCGGTCGCCAGCAGGCAGGCCGATGCGCCGTCGGTCAGCGGGGTCGAATTGCCCGCCGTGAGTGTGCCCCTGCCCGAGGTCTTGTCGAACGCCGGCTTCAGCGTCGCCAGCTTCTCGATGCTGCTGTCCGGGCGCAGGATGTTGTCGCGCGAGACGCCGCGGAAGCTCACCACCAGGTCGTCGAAGAATCCGCGCGCATACGCGGCGGCCAGCTTGTGGTGCGAGGCGACGGCGAGTTCGTCCTGCGAATCGCGGGCGATGTTCCATTCCTTCGCCATGTCCTCGCAGTGCTCGCCCATCGACTTGCCGGTGCGCGGCTCGGCCACGCCGGGGAAGTCCGGCTTGAGTTCGGAGAACCGGAAGCCCTTGAACGCGGCCAGCTTGGCCTTGGTCGTCTTCGCCGCGGCAGCCTGCAACAGGCGATGGCGCAGCGCCTTGCCGTACACGATCGGCACGTCGGAGGTGGTGTCCGAACCGCCGCCGATACCCGCCTCGATCTGCCCGGTGGCGATCTTGCCGGCGATGTGGACGATGGTGTCCAGCGAGGTGCCGCAGGCGCGCTGCAGGGTGATGCCCGGCGTCAGCGGCGACAGGCCAGACGAGAGCGCGGCCTCGCGGCCGAGGTTCCAGTCCGACGAATGCTTGATCACCGCGCCCATCGCCACTTCGCCGAGTTGCTGCCCGTGCAGGCCGAATTTCTCGACCAGCGCGCCCAGCGTGCGCACCGACATGCCGAGGTTGCCGACATCGGCATAGGCCGTGTTCTGCCGGCAGAACGGGATGCGGACACCGCCAAGGATGGCGACCGGACGACCATGTTGCATGGGCTTCACCTCGATGCGCCCGCAGCGGCGGGCATAATGGCCGCAGTCTAACGCCGCCTTCCCGAGCCGAAGCTCCACATGCCGTCGACACCCGCAGAGCCCGCGATCTTCCGTGGCATGGTCGCCCTCGAATTGCGCGACGGCGCGCCTCCGCTGCACCGCGCATTGGTGGCCGCGGCCGCGGGCGAACTGGTGGCGATGCTGGGCCGCGACCTGGCCGCGCTGGTGCCCGGCGTGCGCGATTGCGACCTCGCCTTGCTGGCAGCCCATTTCGATCCCGCCGAGGCACTGCGCCCCGGCTGGCCGCTGCATCGACGCACATCGGAACTGCTGCAGCGCGCACCGGGACAGGCCCAGGGCGCACGCATGGTCGGCTTCGGTGCGGATGCCGACGGCGAGGTGCCGCTGCCGCTGCAATGCGAGCCCGAACTGCAGGGCGGTGGCCTGCGGATCCTGCCGTTCGTGCTGCATGGCGACGCCGCGCGCGTGGCCGGCGAGGCACTCGAGGACCTACTGCTGGATCGCGGCATGGCCGCGGCCGACACCGCGCTGGCCCTGCAGGGCGGACTCGGCGCGCAGGTCGAGCACGCGCGCTACCTCAGCCTGCACGACCTCGCCGCGATGGTCGCCCTGCAGTACCGCAACACCGGCCTCGATGCGCTGTGGCCACTGCTGGAAACCGCGCTGCTGGAACCCGATGGCGAGGCCTGGCTGGACGCGCCGCCGGAGCCGCTGGCCCGCTACGGCGATGGCGAGGCCCGGATTGCGCTGCTGGATCCGGCGGCGTGGCGCACCCGCTTCGCGCCCTCCGACGAAAGCGACTGCGCGCGACCGGGGCGCGGCTTCGAGCTGTTCCAGGCGCGCCAGCGGCAGTTCGCCGCGGTGCTGGGGGCGCATGGCGTGCCCGTGCAGTTCGTGCATTGCGCGGACGGCAGCGGCGACTGCCTGCGCTGAGGCGCCCTACGGCGCGACCTTGATCACCCCACACGCGACCCGCGCGCCGGCATTGCCGGTCGGCTGGGTGGTGTAGTCGTCGGCCGCCGCATGCACGATGACCGCGCGGCCGGCGATGTCGTTGGCCGCGCCGCCGCCGAGGGTCACGCCGGCCACGTGCGCATCGATCCTCGCCACGCCCTTCGCGTCGGCGACGATGTTGTCGGTGTCGCCGGCATGGTGCGCGCCGTGGCCACTGCGGCCGTGCGCCTGCGCGGCCGGGTTGAAGTGGCCGCCGGCGGTCGAGGCATCGGCCGCGCTGCAGTCGCCCTTCTCGTGGATGTGGAAGCCGCGGCTGTCGCCGGGCCTGAGTCCACCGACTTCGCCGGTGATGTGCACGCCATCGCCCATCGGCATCAACGCGAGCGTGCCGCTGACCAGGCTGCCGGATGCCGGCGCGAGGTTGACGGTCGCGCGGCTGGCGGTGCTTTTCGCCGGCGATGCGGCGCTGCCGGCCCTGGATGCGGGCGCGCCGTTGCTGGCGCAAGCCGCCAGCAGTGCGGCGGCGACCAGCAGGGTGAGGGTCGATGCGGTGGTTGTGCGAGCCATGGGGGTCCTGCCGTGTGTCGTGGTGTCGGATTGTGCCGACGGCCGCCTTCAGTCGTGATGAAGTCAGCCGCCGTCAGCGGCGCTTGCGCGAGGCGCCGAGCTTGCGGGTCACGGTGTTGCGGCCCAGCCCGAGCGCCGCCGCGGCCTCGCCGCGATGGCCATTGCAATGTTCGAGCGCGGCCTGCAGCAAGGTGCGGTCGAACGCGAGCCTGGACTGCGCGTGCAGGTCTTCCACCCCGGCCTGCAACTGCTGCCGGGCCCAGTCCGCCAGCGGCCGGGTCCAGCCCGCGCTGGCATCGGCGGCACTGGCCCGCACGTCCGGCAGCACGTCGGCCAGGTCGGCAGCGGTGACCATGTCGCCCGGCGCCAGCGCCGCCAGCCGCCAGCAGATGTTCTCCAGCTCGCGCACGTTGCCGGGCCAGTGGTGCACGCGCAGGCGTTCGAGCGCGGCGGCCGAAAGTGTTTTCGGCGGCAGCTGCAGTCGTTTCGCGGCACCGGCCATGAAGCGTGCGGCGAGTTGCGGGATGTCCTCTCGGCGCTCGCGCAGCGGCGGCAGGCGCAGCCGCACCACGTCCAGCCGGTGCAGCAGGTCGGCCCGGAAGCGGCCCTGCTCGACCAGCGCCTCCAGCGGCTGGTGGGTCGCGGCGACCACGCGGACATCGACGCGGATCAGCTCGCGCCCGCCGACCCGGAAGAACTCGCCCTCGGCCAGCACCCGCAGCAGCCGTGTCTGCAGCGCCGCCGGCATGTCGCCGATCTCGTCCAGGAACAACGTCCCGCCATTGGCCTGCTCGAAGCGGCCGATGTGGCGCTTGCCCGCGCCGGTGAAGGCGCCGGCCTCGTGGCCGAACAATTCGCTTTCCAGCAGTTCCGAAGGAATCGCGGCAGTGTTGAGCGCCACGAACGGACGCGCGGCGCGCGGCGACTCGCGGTGCAGGGCGCGCGCCACCAGTTCCTTGCCGGTGCCGGTCTCGCCGGTCACCAGTACCGACAGCGGCGCCTGCGCCAGCCGGCCGATCGCGCGGAACAGCGCGCGCATCGCCGGGGCATCGCCGACCAGGGCGGGAAACTCGTCGGCGGACGCAGGAGGTGGCGCAGATGGCGCGATGTCTTCCGCCTGCGGCAGCGCGCGTCGCGCCAGCGCCACCGCCTCGTCGATGTCGAACGGCTTGGACAGGAATTCGTGGGCGCCGCCGCGGAACGCGCCGGCGGTGCTGGCCACGTCGGTATGCGCGGACATCACGATCACCGGCAGGTTCGGCCGCGCCTGCTTGAGCTTGTCGAGCAGGACCAGGCCGCTGTCGCCGGGCATGCGCACGTCGGTGATGACCAGCGCCGGCGGGCTGTGGCTGGCCAGCGCATCCAGCGCCTCGCCGGCCTCGCCGAAGGCGGACACCCGGTAGCCGGCCTCGCGCAGCGCGGTGGCCAGCACGAAACGGACCGAGCGGTCGTCATCCACCACCCAGACCTCGGGTGCATTGCCGGTCATCGTCTCGCCCTTCACGGTTTGCACCACCAAGGTGCATCCTAGCCCAGTTCACGCGCGCGGCGATACGCGCCTCAGCCCATCGATTCGAGCGGCAGCAACAGGGTAAAGACGGTGTGTCCGGGCCGCGAGCGGAAGCCCAGCGTCCCGCGATGTTCGCGCGCGACCTGCTGGGCCAGCGCCAGTCCCAGCCCGGTGCCGTCGGCGCGCCCGCTGACCAGCGGCAGGAAGACCTGTTCGGCCAGGTCCGGCGACACCCCGCGGCCGTCGTCGACGATCTCCAGGCGCAGCGCCAGCGCATGCGCCTCCTCGCCGATGCGGACGTGGTGCTCGGCGCGGGTGCGCAACTGCACGCTGCCGGCGCCGGCTTCGATCGCGTTGCGCACCAGGTTCCACACCGCCTGGGTGAGCCTGTCCGCGTCGCCGGGGAATTCGGGCAGCGAGGGGTCGTAGTCGCGCTGCAGCTGGGTGGCCCAGCCGGCCTCGCTTTCGGCCAGCCGCAGCACCCGCTCCAGCACCAGGTGGATGTTCACCGGCTCGAATGGCCGCGCCGGCGCCGGCGACAGCAGGCGATCGACCAGCCCGGCCAGGCGCTCGACCTCGCTTTCGATCAGCCCGGTGAGTTCCAGCGCGTCCGCATCGCTGCGCCGGGCCAGCAACTGCGCCGCACCCTTGATCCCGGCCAGCGGGTTGCGCAGTTCATGCGCCAACCCCTTCAGCGAGGCCGACAACGCGAATGGCAACAGTTCCGACGGATCCGCCCCGGGGAATTCGTCGACCGGATGCGCTTCGCACCAGACGCCATCCGCGACCGGGCTGAGCCAGAGGTCGGCGAACAGGGGTTCGTGGTTGCCGGGGAAGGCCAGCTGCACGCGTCGCAGCAGGTGCTGGCTGCCATCGGTCTGCGCCAGCGCCGACATCACCGCCTGGCCGTCGCGTTCCAGCGCCGCCAGCGGCAGCCCCAGCAGGCGCTTGCGACCGACCCGCAGCCAGCGGCCCGCGGCCTCGTTGGCCAGGCGGATGCGACCGTCGCCGGCCACCTGCAGCACCGGGGTGGCCAGTTCGTCGAGTACCTCGATCATCGAAGGGTCGCCCATCGGGCCAATCTAGAACAAAGCCAGCCTGAATGCGCATCCCGAAACCCCAGCCGCATTCACGCGATGGCGATCCCGCCTCCCGCAGCCTGCGTTGGCATCCATCAGGTGACCTCATGAAACCAACGCTCTTGTTCGCCTCGCTCCTGCTCGCCAGCGCAACGCTGCAGGCGCAGGACCCCAAGCCGGCGACCACGCCGACCGCGGTGGCAACGCCGCAAGCCGTCGCACCAGCGGCGGCCGCGACGGCCAATGCGATATCCGACCACCTGGAAGCGCAGGTCCTGCTGGAACGCGCGTGGTATTCGCCGGGCGAGATCGACGGCGAGTGGGGCAGCAAGAGCCGCAAGGCGGTGGCCGGCTTCCAGCTGTCGCGCGGGCTGGCGGTCAGCGGCGAACTCGATGACGCGACCTGGGCCGAACTGCGCAAGGACGGCGCGCCCGCCTTGGTCGATTACACGATCACCGAGGCCGACGTCGCCGGACCCTACGCGCCGACGCCGTCGGGAATGATGGACAAGGCCAGGCTGAAGGCGATCCCGTTCCAGTCGCTCGCCGAGGCGCTGGGCGAGATGTTCCATGCCAGCCCGAAGCTGCTGGCCGCGCTCAATCCGGGCGTGCCGCTGGACGTGGCCGGCGGGACGATCCGCGTGCCCAACGTGCGCGACATCGCGCCGATGCCGACGGCGGCGAAGATCGAGGTCGACAAGTCCGACGCCGCCCTGCGCCTGCTCGACGCCAGCGGCAAGGCCTACGCGCAGTTCCCGATCACCAGCGGCACCGCCAGGTTCCCGTTGCCGATCGGCGACTGGACGATCAAGTCCGTCGATGCGAACCCCTGGTACAACTACGATCCGGCGCTGATCGTCGGCGCCCGCAAGGGCGATCGCAAGGCCAAGCTCCCGCCTGGCCCCAACGGTCCGGTCGGGACCATCTGGATGGCCTTGTCCAAGCCGCATTACGGCATCCACGGCACGCCCGAGCCGGGTCTGATCGGCCGCACCCAGAGCAGCGGCTGCGTGCGCCTGACCAACTGGAGTGCGACTGCGGTCGCCGCCGCATCCGTCGTGGGCTTGACCGTCAGCATGGTGGAGTAAAGGCATGCGCCGCAGCGAACCTCGTCCGTCGTCGTGGCTGCGCGGGCTGCTGCTGTTCGTGCTGGGCGGCCTGGTCGGCACCAACGCGACCTACTGCGCGATGACCCGCGGCAGCGTGGCCAGGCCCATGGAGGGGCGTGGCGGCGAGCGGCTCGAAACCGCGTTGCCGGTCACGCCCGCCACCGAGGCCGAGGCCAGCGCGACGCAAGTGGCGACCCCCGCCGCGCCGAGGTTGCCACCGCCGGCGGTGCGTGCGACCGGCGTGGGTCCCGGGCCATCGGCCGGCATCACCGCGGTGCCTGCGGACACGGGCGACGCAGCGCTGCTGATTCCCGTGCAAGGGATCACCGCAGCCCAGTTGCAGGACACCTTCAGCGACGCGCGCAGCGGGGGTCGCGTGCACGACGCCATCGACATCATGGCGCCGGCCGGCACGCCGGTGCTGGCGGTGGCGGATGGCACGGTGGAGAAGCTGTTCGACAGCAAGCTCGGTGGCACCACGCTCTACCAGTTCAACCCGCAGCGCACGCTGGCGTACTACTACGCGCACCTGCAGGGCTACGCGCCCGGCATCGCGGAGAAGCAACCGCTGAAGCGCGGCCAGGTGATCGGTTACGTCGGTGCCACCGGCAATGCCAATCCCGACGGGCCGCACCTGCATTTCGCGATCTTCGAACTCGGCCCCGAACAGCAGTGGTGGAAGGGCACCGCGATCAATCCGTATCCGCAGCTGCGCGGCGACGCGCGCTGATCGTCAGGCCTCGCCGGCCGCCTGCAGCGCGGCCTGCACCTCGGCATGGTTCAGCACCAATGCTTCCGGCGCGACGCGCACGATCTTCTCGGTGGCGACCCGCACCGGCGCCGGCTCCACGCCGAGGAACCCGAACACCCGATCGCATTGCGCCTGCGGGTCGGCCGCGAGATCTTCGTAGGCGACGTGCAATGACGGATGCGCGGCGAACGCGGCTTCGAACTCGCGGGTGCGCCGCCGCGTTTCGGCGATGTCGCGCAACAGGTCGTCGATGTCGACCGCGAACGGCGCCACCGGCGGCGGCGTGCCGCCAGCCGCGACCACGGTGATGCCGGTCTGGCGCAGCACCACCTGGTGCGAGAGGTAGCGCCGCAACAGGTCGCGCCGGTGCAGGAACACGATCGCGAGGTCGCTGTCCGCCTCCACCAACCGCCGTACCTCCCGCCACTGCGGCCGCACCAGCTCGTCGTATTTCAGCTTGAAGCCGGCCGCCTGCGCTGCGTGCGCATCGAGGAAACTTTCGCGCAGCACGCGTTCCGGCTGCTCGAAGCGCATCGCCTCCAGCGAGGCGTGCAGGGTCGGATCGGCCTCGCAGGCGCGGCCGAGCGGCCCGTCCACGCCGACCATGCGGTCGCCCCAGACTTCGCCATGCACGATCAGCCGGGGATGGCTGCGCAGGGTGCGCACCAGCATCGTGCTGCCGGTGCGCGCCGCGCAGGCGATCATGAAACGCGAGTGCTGCTGCATCGAAGTCACGGGTACCGGATCGGCCGCGCAGGATAGGTCATCGCGCCGTCGGCTGGACCACTTGCGATGCCAGTGCATGCAGGATGCGCAGGTCCTCGGCATCGAACGTCGCCTGCGGATCCTCGCCGTCGTCGCGACCGCGATAGTGGCGATGGAACGCACGCACCGCGGCGGCGCGATCATTCAAGGGATAGCCGATCGCGGCCATCGCCAGCCACGGATCGAAGCCGGCGGGCGGATCCACCAGCGCGCCCTGCGGCCAGCGGCCGAAGCCGGCCTCGGCGAGGCGCTGCCACGGGAACAATGATCCGGGATCGCGCTTGCGCGTGGGCGCGAGGTCCGCATGCCCGATCACCTGCGACTTCGGGATCGACAGGCGGGTGGTCAGGTCTTCGAGCAGGCGCAACAACGATGCGACCTGCGCCTCGGTGAACGCTTCGCCGATGTCGTTGTCGAGCTCGATCCCGATCGACGATGAATTGAGGTCGGTGATCGTGCCCCAGCGGCCGCCACCGGCATGCCAGGCACGCTCGCCATCGGCCACCAGCTGGTAGCTGCGGCCGTCATCGCCAATGAGGTAATGCGAACTCACCGGGCCACCGCGGTTGCGCGTGCGCAGCGTCTCCAGGCTCTGTTCGGCGGAACCCTGCTCGGTGGCGTGGATCACGATCACCACCGGCCGCCGCGCGTCGAAATTCGGCGACGGCACCCACTCGGCGAGCGGGTTGCGCGGGGCCTGCGGGGCGTGGCTGCAGGCCGCCAGCAACAGGCAGGCCGTGGCGAGGAGCATCGGGCGCGGCGTGGTCATGCGGGCATTGCAGCGGTTGCACCTGCAAATGGCAAGCGCCGGCAGTTCCCTAGAGCCGTGGAAAAAAGGGCAGCCATCGGCCGCCCCTTTTCGATCCTCCTGGCTGCCGGCTTACAGCGGCATGCCGACCATGCAATACGGCAGGTCGCGATAGCGGTTGATCCAGCGATGGACCCAGATGTTCAGGGCGGCACCGGTCAATCCGTTCTCGCAGATGTTCTGGCACCACGTCAGTTGGGTGCCCTTGTAACCGTCGTTGCTGCAGGTCGTGGTGACGGTGTAGTTCAAGGTGACGGTCCTGCCGTTGCCGGCGTTGTCGGTCGCGCTGCAGGTGGTCGACTTGCTACCCGTGCTGCTGGTGTCCAGTGCGTTACAGGACACACTGGCCAGGCCCGAGAGGAGGTCCGTCCCATTTGCGCTTGCGCTGTAGCTGCCGCCGCGCAGCAGCGGGCTGGGCACGGTCGGGGCGAGCGTCGGCGCGGTCTTGTCGAGCTTCACCGTCAGGGCGCTGCTGGGGGCGCTGGTGTTGCCGGCATTGTCGGTGGCCTGTTGCGCCGGGATCGCCGTGCTGCCTTCCGTGGTCACGCTCGCAATGCTCGGACAACTGGCGATGCCGGAACCCGGGGTCGGGTCGCCGCACGCCACCTGCAGGCTCACATCGGCGTTGTTCCAGCCGGCCGCATTCGCTGCCGGGCTGGGCGTGATGCCGATGGTCGGCACGGTCACGTCGCGCTTCAGGGTGACCGTCACCGGCCCCGCGTTACCGCCCGCACTGCTGGCCGAACAGCTGTAGTCGGTCCCCGCCGGGGCGGTATCGGTGTTCAACGTGCTGTCCACGCAGCCGTTGGTGATCGTGTGTGCCGATTCCGGATCGCTCACCGCCCAGTCGATGCCCACGCTGCTCGTGTACCAGCCGTTCGCCCCGTTCGGACTGGCCGGGCTCAGGATGTAGGTGATCACCGGGGGGGTGTTGTCGAGGATCGTGATGCTGTAAGCCCGGCTGGCGGTGAAGCCATTGCCGTCTTCGGCCTCCACGATGAACGGGAAGCTGCCGAGTGCGGTCGGGGTGCCGGTCAACGCACCACTGCCGCTCAGGCTCAGGCCTGCGGGCAGGGCACCTGCGACCACCGCGAAGGCCGGGGTTGGCGACACGTAATCGCCATCGCCAACGCTGAACTGGGTCGTGGCATACGCATTGCCCACCACGCCAGCAGGCAGCAGGCCGGGACTCAACGCGAGCTGCGGGGCCTGGCCAGCCGTGTCGCTGCCCCAGCACACGCGGGTGCCATTGCTGCGGATCGCGCAGGTGAAGGTATTGCCGGCGCTGACCTGCACGAAGGTGCCGGTCGGCGGTGTCGCCTGGCCATTGAGGTTGCTGCCCCAGCAGGCCAGGGTGCCGTTGTCGCGGATCGCGCAGGCGTGGTTGTAGCCCGTACTGAGGGCGCGAAACTGACCCGTCGGCACACCCGTGGTCTGGCCTTCGGAGTTGTCGCCCCAGCATTCGATACTGCCGTCCGCTTTCAGGCCGCACTGGTGGTTCAGGCCCGATTCCAGGCGCTGCCAAGGGCCAGTAGGCGGGTTGGAGATACCGGGTGGTTCCGGCCGGCCTTCGCAACCGCCACTCCCATTCGCATTGACCGCGCAAAGACCGATCGAATAGCTGCCGTATCCCGTGGTGATGTAGCGCGAGGCGGGAAATTCATTGAACCCTATATTGGGCGAACACCATGGCATCCCGGCCGGATACGAGAGGTACTGGGTGGATGCAAGACCACAGACGTGCCCTTGCAAATCGGCAGCCAATTGGCGGTGCCGGCCTACGGTGTTCAAGAAACTCTGATTCCCCGTCGCATTGCGCCCCCAACACGTCACCTTGCCATCCGCTCCGAGAGCACAGCTGTGAGAATCACCGGCCACCACCTGGGCGAACTGGCCTGCAGGCGAAGTGGCTTGGCCTTCGTCGTTGTTACCCCAGCACGCGATGCTGCCGTCGCGGTTCACTTGGCACGCATGTGCGTTGCCCGCCGCGATCTGGCCGAAGCCCAGCGCGCCAAGGTCTGCTGGGGCGGTGGATTGACCCTCGTTTGGATGAACACTGGTGCCCAGCACGCCTGCCCCCCAGCAGTGCACGCTGCCGTCCGCCTTCACGCCGCAGGTGTGGTCCTGGCCCGCAGACACCGAGACGAACGGGCCCGACTGGTCCGCCGCCTGGCCATAGTGGGGGAAACCACTGGTTTCCGCCCCCGCCCCCCAGCAGTCCACGCTGCCGTCCGCTTTCAGGCCGCAGCTGTGGTAACCGCCCCCGGACACCGAGACGAACGGGCCAGACTGGTCCGCCGCTCGGCCGAAGTCGTTACTACCCCAGCAGTCCACGCCGCCGTCCGACTTCACACCGCAGCTGTGCAAATAGCCCGCAGACACCGAAACGAACGGGCCCGGTTGGTCCGCCGCTTGGCCGTGGTTGTTGGTCGTTGCCCCCCAGCAGTCCACGCTGCCGTCCGCTTTCAGGCCGCAGCTGTGGTAATAGCTCGCAGACACCGAGATGAACGGGCCCGGCGGGGCCGCCGCTTGGCCGTAGTCGTTACTACCCCAGCAATCCACGCTGCCGTCCGACTTCACGCCGCAACTGTGCAAATAGCCCGCAGACACCGAGACGAACGCGCCCGACGGGGCCGCCGCTCGGCCGTAATCGTTGTCGCCCCAGCAGACCACGCTGCCGTCCGGCTTCACGCCGCAGCTGTGGTAATAGCCCGCAGACACCGAGATGAACGGATCTGCCTGGTCTGCCGCTTGGCCGGCGTCGTTCCAGCCCCAGCAGTCCACGCTGCCGTCCGACTTCACCCCGCAGCTGTGGAAATCGCCCGCAGACACCGACATCACCCGGCTACCGCCTTCCGGTGACGGAATGCTGTTGCCGCTGTCCTGCGCTAGCGCCGCCAGCGGCAAGGCCATCAACAAGGCCAGCACACAGCGCAACCAGACCGCGCGGACAGGCCGCGTCATGCGTGCGTTCATCGTGTTCCCCCATGCTGGCCGCCACCCCGGACGGTCTTGCACGGAGCATCGCAGTAATCCCTGACCGGCACCATCCACGAAACCAGGTAGCAGCGACACGCCATCCCGTGCGCCGGCACCGGGACAACACCGACGGACGCAAAAAAAAGCGGGCGACGTTGCCGTCGCCCGCACACCACTCCCTTGCGGGATTCCCCTGGTGATCAGGACTCGTACGCGGTCTCGCCGTGCGAGGTGATGTCGAGGCCTTCGCGCTCGGCTTCCTCCGATACGCGCAGGCCCACGGTGACCTTCACGATCAGGTAGGACAGCAGCGCGACCACGCCGGACAGGACGACGGTGATCAGCACGCCCTGCGCCTGGATCCACACCTGCGAGGAAATCGAATACTCGGCTACGCCGGTTTCGGTCACGTAGTCCCAGATGCCCGCGCCGCCGAGCGAGGGCGCAGCGAACACGCCGGTCAGCAACGCGCCGGTGATGCCGCCCACGCCGTGCACGCCGAACACGTCCAGGCTGTCGTCCGCGCCGAGCAGGCGCTTCAGGCCGCTGACGCCCCACAGGCACAGCACGCCGGCGATCGCACCCATCGCCAGCGCGCCATTGAGGCCGACCAGGCCCGCGGCCGGGGTGATCGCCACCAGGCCGGCCACCGCGCCGGACGCCGCGCCGAGCAGCGACGGCTTGCCCTTGGTGATCCACTCCACGGTCAGCCATGCGACCACCGCCGCGGCCGTGGCCAGGAAGGTGTTGACGAAGGCGATCGCGGCCACGCCGCCAGCCTCCAACGCCGACCCGGCGTTGAAGCCGAACCAGCCCACCCACAGGATCGACGCACCGACCATGGTCTGGGTGAGGTTATGCGGCTTGAGCGCCTCGCGGCCGTAGCCGGTGCGCTTGCCGATCACGTAGGCGCCGACCAGTCCGGCGATCGCGGCATTGATGTGCACCACGGTGCCGCCGGCGAAGTCCAGCGCGCCCTTCGCCCACAGGTAGCCCGACTTGGCCAGCACGCCATCCACCGCCTCGGTGCTGGTGAACGCATCCGGGCCCGGGAAGAACCAGACCATGTGCGCCATCGGCAGGTAGGCGAAGGTGAACCACAGCACGGTGAACAGCATCACCCCGGCGAACTTCACGCGTTCGGCGAACGCACCCACCACCAGCGCGCAGGTGATGCAGGCGAACGCGCCCTGGAACACGAAGAACGCCAGTTCCGGGATGTACACGCCCTTGGTGAAGGTCGCGCCGATCGACGAAGCGTTGAGGCCCGCCGCCAGCACGCGGTCGGTGCCGCCGATGAAGGCATTGCCCTCGGTGAACGCGAAGCTGTAGCCGTACAGCGCCCACAGCACCGCCACCAGCGAGAACACCGCCAGGTTCTGGATCAGGATCGACAGCACGTTCTTCGAGCGCACCAGGCCGCCGTAGAACAGCGCCAGGCCGGGCAGGGTCATGAAGATGACCAGGGCCGCGGACACCAGCACCCACACGGTGTCGGGCTTGCTGATGGTCGGCGCCGGCGCTGCTTCCGCTGGCGCGGCTTCGGCAGGTGCCGCTTCGGCAGGTGTGGCTGCAGCGGCCTCGGTGGCGACGGCCTCGGCAGGCGTCGCCGTGGTGTCCGCCGTCGCCGCCTCTGGTGCCACCAGGGGCGGTTCGGCGGCGGGAGCAGCGGCGGTCTCGACAGGTGCCGGGGCCGCCGGATCCTGCGCGAACACGGGCGATGCCGCCAGTGCAGCGACACTGCACAACGCGGCAAGCGCAAGGACATGCATCCGGGTCTTCCACCCGGAGACGGAACGAGTCTTCATGAGTGTCTCCATGGGATGGTCAGAGCGCATCGGCGCCGATCTCGCCGGTGCGGATGCGGACGACGTGGTCCAGCGCGACGACGAAGATCTTGCCGTCGCCGACCTTGCCGGTGCCGGCGGCCT
The DNA here is from genome assembly GCA_035456065.1 of Thermomonas sp. Classification (GTDB taxonomy): domain Bacteria; phylum Pseudomonadota; class Gammaproteobacteria; order Xanthomonadales; family Xanthomonadaceae; genus Thermomonas. The sequence continues at coordinate 19,653 of DATIDW010000003.1, forward strand.
TGCTGATCGCCTCGAGCGCGGCATCGAACATCTCGTCGCTGACCGCGGCCTCGATCTTCAGCTTCGGCAGGAAATCGACGACATACTCGGCGCCGCGATACAGCTCGGTGTGGCCCTTCTGCCGGCCGAAGCCCTTCACTTCGGTCACGGTCAGGCCGGAGATGCCGACCTCGCCGAGTGCTTCGCGCACCTCGTCGAGCTTGAACGGGCGGATGATGGCGGTGATGAGTTTCATCTTGGCTCCCTGTGTGGTGCGTCAGAACGCCTTGGTGACGGTCAAGGCAACGGTGTCGCGCGCGACCTTGTTGCCGAGCGGATTGGTGTACAGCGCGTCGTCGGCGTCGGTGCCGGTGTAGGCCAGGCCCACCGAGAAGCCGCTTGCGAACGCCTTAGTGACACCCAGCTTCCAGTCGGCGTATTCGAAGGCGGCGTTGCCGTCGATCCACTGCTTGCCGGCGTGCGCGCCGATGGTCCAGCCTTCGGCCACGACGAAGTTCGCGCTCAGGTCGAGGTAGGCGCTGCCGGTGGAATCGGTGTAGCCGAACAGGTCGGTGGTGGCGACCGAAACCTTCGCGCCCAGGGTCACTTTCTCGCTCGCGGCGACGGTGATGCCGCCGTACACCTCGAGGGTATCGGCGCTGTTGAAGCCTGAGGGAAAGTCGCCGGGATACCAGTAATACAGCGCGCCGACGTCGTAGCTGACGGTGTCGTTGAACTTGCCACGGTAGCCACCGTAGACATCGAGTTCGAGGCTGCTGGAAATGGGTGCGGCGGGCGTGGAGAGATCGGACAGCCAACTGACGTTGCTGCCCCAGGTGCCGATGTAGAGACCGCTTTCGGCCGCGTACTCGACGCCGCCCTGCAACGCGGGTTCCTGGTTGGTCTGGGTGGTGCCGCGGAAGATGTAGTCGCTGGTGAGGCTGACGGTGCCGGTGGTGCCGGCATGCGCCGTCGAGGCGAACGCGAGGCCAGCCAGCACGGATGCCATCGCGGCGCGACGGACGGAACGGGTGGTGCGGGTGCGAGACGGCATGACAAGGCTCCTCGATAAGCGGTAGCCCTCCCCAGTCATTGTTTCGTGCTCTTGCGATGCGGGGTGGTTGGCCCCGCCCGCGGCGATCGGTGATCGCTTCCTTCCTCCTTGCGTGATGCGCGTCCAGCGCGTCGTGCGACCCCCGCCGCACACCTGGCCCGCCCCGCCCTCTCCGCGGCCACAAGGATCCGGCAGGGCACATCCGTCGACATGCCCTGCCGGTCCCATCCGATCCTCGCCGGGGAGGGAGCGAAGCGAGGATCAGCCTGCTTCGCCTCGATGCGTGTCGGGCATCGAACCGTTGTTGCGTTCGTCATCCAGGCGCAAGCCGGGATGACGACCTCCATCAGATCGCGTAGTACAACTGGTATTCGAGCGGATGCGTCGCCGCGCGGAACTTGGTCACTTCCTGCATCTTCAGCGCGATGTAGCCGTCGATGAAGTCGTCGGAGAACACGCCGCCGGCCTTGAGGAAGTCGCGATCCTTGTCGAGTGCTTCCAGCGCCTGGTCGAGGCTGTGGCACACGGTCGGGATGCCCTTCTCCTCTTCCGGCGGCAGGTCGTACAGGTCCTTGTCGCTGGGCGCGCCCGGGTCGATCTGGTTCTTGATGCCGTCCAGGCCGGCCATCATCAGCGCAGCGAAGGTGAGGTAGCCGGACTGGATCGGGTCGGGGAAGCGCATCTCGATGCGCCGCGCCTTCGGGTTGGACACGTACGGGATGCGGCAGCTCGCCGAGCGGTTGCGCGCGGAATAGGCCAGCATCACCGGCGCCTCGAAGCCCGGCACCAGGCGCTTGTAGCTGTTGGTGCCGGAGTTGGTGAACGCGTTGATCGCGCGCGCGTGCTTGAAGATGCCGCCGATGTACCACAGCGCCATCTGCGACAGGCCGCCGTAGCCGTCGCCGGAGAACAGGTTCTTGCCGTCCTTCGCCAGCGACATGTGCACGTGCATGCCGCTGCCGTTGTCGCCGACGATCGGCTTCGGCATGAAGGTCGCGGTCTTGCCGTTGCGGTGGGCGACGTTCTTGATGATGTACTTCATCGACAGCAGCTCGTCGGCCTTCTGCACCAGGGTGTTGAACTTGGTGCCGATCTCGCACTGGCCGGCGTTCGCCACTTCGTGGTGGTGCACCTCGACCTCGATGCCGACGGCCTCGAGGGTCTTGCACATCTCGGCGCGGATGTCGTGCAGCGAATCCAGCGGCGCGACCGGGAAGTAGCCGCCCTTCACGCCCGGCCGGTAGCCGGTGTTGCCGCCTTCGTATTCGCGGCCGGAGTTCCATGCCGCCTCTTCCGAATCGACGTGGAAGAAGGTGTGGCCCATCTCGTTGGCGTAGCGGACGCTGTCGAAGATGAAGAACTCCGGCTCCGGGCCGAAGAACGCGGTGTCGGCGATGCCGCTGGACTTGAGGTAGGCCTCGGCGCGCTTGGCGACGCCGCGCGGGTCGCGCGAGTAGGCCTGCATGGTCGCCGGGTCGAGGATGTCGCAGGTCAGGATCAGGGTCGGGTCGGCGGTGAACGGATCGATGATCGCGGTCGACGCATCCGGCAGCAGGACCATGTCGGACTCGTTGATGCCCTTCCAGCCGCTGATCGAACTGCCGTCGAACATCTTGCCGTCCTCGAACAGCGAGGCGTCGACGATCGACTTCGGGAAGGTGACGTGGTGCTGGACGCCACGCACGTCGGTGAAGCGCAGGTCGATGAATTCGACCTTGTTGTCCTTGATCAGTTTTTCGACATTCTCGAACGACACGGCAAGCTCCGGAGGAGACGATTGGGATACCGGTGCCAACGCAAGGTGCGTGCCAACATCCAACACATTGATATTCATCGAATTATTGCCGAGTAGCTCGCCGCTTTGCACTCATGAGGTTCAATTTTCATGGCCAATGCACCCGTTTGGTGGTAACGCGCCTGCGCTATCCTTCGGCACCGCCGCCTTCCAGCCGCCCATGAACGACCTGCTCGCCGCGCTGCTGCTCGGCATCATCGAAGGCATCACCGAGTTCCTGCCGATCTCGAGCACAGGCCACCTGCTGATCGCCGAACGCTGGCTCGGCCACCGCAGCGACCTGTTCAACGTGGCCATCCAGGCCGGCGCGATCCTCGCCGTGGTGCTGATCTATCGTCGGCGACTGCTTGGCCTGCTCGCGGCCTTCGCCGGGCGCGACATGGGCGCGTCGTACGACCCGCTGGGCGTCGACATCCACCCGAAGCAGGCACGCGAGTACGGCTTCAAGCTGCTGGTCGCGTTCGCCGTCACCGCGGTCGGCGGCCTTGCGGTGAAGGCGTTCGGTTGGGAGTTGCCGGATACCGTGCAACCGATCGCGTGGGCGCTGATCATCGGCGCAGTGTGGATGGTCATCGCCGAACAGCTGGCGGCGAAGCGCGCCGCCCGCGATGGCGAACGCACCGCGATTTCCTGGAGCACTGCGGTGCTGGTGGGCATGGCGCAGGTGGTGGCCGGGGTGTTTCCCGGCACTTCGCGCTCCGCGGCGACGATCTTCGTCGCCCTGCTGGCCGGCACCACCAGCCGCTCGGCGGCGACCGAGTTCGCGTTCCTGGTCGGGATCCCGACGATGTTCGCGGCGACCGGCTACGAACTTTTGTCGATGGCCCGCCACGGCAGCCTGCACGGCGAGGACTGGAGCGCGCTGGGCGTCGCCTTCGTGGCCTCGGCGATCACCGCCTTCATCGCGGTGAAATGGTTGCTCCGCTACATCGAGACCCATCGCTTCACCGCGTTCGCGGTCTATCGCCTGGCGCTGGGCATTGCCCTGTTGCTGCTGGCCTGAGCGCGCAAGCGCCGGGCCCGTTCCAATCCCCTCTCTTGCGTGTCGCATTCCATTTCCTCCAGGACAGCCCCTATGAACCGATTGCTCGTGATCGCCCTGCCGACCCTGCTCGCCGCATGCGCCAAGCCGGGCGGAGAACCGCCCGCGACGACGCCGGCCGCCGAGGTGCCGGCGGCAACCACCGCGGCAGCCACTGCGCCTCCGGCCGTCGCGCCTGCGGCCAGCAACGCCGTCGATGGCCAGCCCGCTTTCGAGAAGGTGGCGATGATCGGTGCGCTGGGCCTGCTGAGCCGGCAGCAATGGCGTCTTTCGACGGCGACGGACGCGACCGGCCAGCGCATCGACGCGCTGCTGGTCCGCGCGGACCAGCCGCTCCAGCTTGAATTCCAGCGTTCCGGGACGATCGCCATCGACAACGCCTGCAACCAGATGTCGGGGCCCTACCGACTGGCAGGCCAGACGCTCAAGCTCGGTCCCTACGCGGCGACGAAGAAGGCGTGCGCGGATCCGAAACTGGCGGCGCTCGATGCCGAAGTCGGCAACCGCCTGCAGGGCGACTTCACCTACCGGATGGCGCTGGGTGCCGCGCGAGCGCTTGAGCTTCGGTCCTCGCGTGGCGACGTCCTGGTCTTCGCGGGAAGCGATAGCGCCGAGGCCCGCTTCGGCGGTCCGGGCGAACGCGTGTTCCTGGAAGTCGCGGCCGAGACCAAGCCTTGCAGCCATCCGCTGGTCCCGGACAAGCAATGCCTGCAGGTTCGCGAACTCAGGTACGACGACAAGGGGCTGAAGGTGGGCACGCCCGGCGCGTTCGGCAATTTCTTCGACGAGATCGAGGGCTATCGCCACCAGGCCGGCGTCCGCAACGTGCTGCGCCTGCAGCGTTACACGCGCAAGGACGTGCCGGCGGATGGGTCGAAGTTCGCCTACGTGCTGGACAAGGTGATCGAGTCGGACGTGGCGCAGGAAGCGCAATAGCCCGGCGGCTACACGACCACCCGCGCCTGGGTACCGGTCGGCTGCAGGCTGCGGCGCAACACCACCCGCGTGCGCGGCAGGCTGTCGTGCCAGCCGCGCGCCGCCCCGTCATCGCTGAACAGCACCGAGAACGGCTCGAACGGGATCAGCCGCGCCAGGCTGCGCAGCACCGCCTGGCGCCAGGTCGGCGGGCCGCCGCTGTCGTCCACCACCCGGGTGCCGGTGATCCACTTGCCGATGGTCAGGCCGAACAGGCCTTCCATGACGATGTAGTACGCCAGCATCAGGCCGATTCCCAGCAGTTGTTCCTGCCAGAACCCCATGGCTTCCATCCATTCGATCGCTTCGTCGCCGCCAGCGATGGCCGCGATGAGCATCGCCACGAACAGACCGAGCATGATGGCGAACTGGTCCAGCACCAGGTTGAAGAACCGGCGCCACCTGCCCGCATCGACGATCGCCCGGGCCACATGCACTTCGGCCACGACGCTTGCGGGGCTGCGATAGGGATTGTCGTCGTCGCCCTGCATCTCAGGCCGCCTCGCGATGCAGGCTGTACGTGCCGTACGTGCTCGCCTCGGCCAGCACGTGGCCGCGCATGGCGCGGAACACATCGCCGGCGGTGAATGCCGCCGGCACCTCCAGCGTGGCCACGTCGAGTGCGAACACGCGGAAGAAATAACGGTGCACGCGCGCATCGTGCGGCGGTGGGTACGGACCGTCGTAGCCGAAGTAGTCGCCGCCCATCGCCGCGTCGCCGGCGAACCAGCCGGTGTAGTCGTTCAGCCCGCGGCGGCCACCCGCGTCGCTGCCGGCGGGTTTTCCGCGCGGGGTGACGCCGTCGCTGCAGCTGCCCGCGGCGATCGCCTGCACGTGCGCCGGGATGTCGACCAGCGTCCAGTGCACGAAGTCGCCGCGCGGATGCGCGACCGGGATATCGGTGCCGGCGTCGGCGACAAGGGCGGGGTCGGTCGGCGCGTCGGTGTCGATGCACAGCAGGGCGAACGACCGGGTGCCCGCGGGTGCATCGGCCCACGCGAGGTGCGGGTTGCGATTGCCGCCCAAGCCGTCCTTGCCGTCGCGCGCGCCCATCGCGAACCCCGGCGGGATCGGCTTGCCGTGTTCGAAGCTGTCGCTGTGGATCTTCATGCGGGACCTCCGGCGGGCGGAGTCGCGATTCTATGCCGCGTTCTGGCAGCGCGAGGAGAGTTCGGCCCGACCACATCGTTCGCGCCGGCGCCTACCGCCGGGCATTCGCTACGCGGCTCGAATGCCGCTGCGCCCCCTGCCCACCGGCCTGCATGCCGGTGGGCGTTCGCGGGCTCGCGGCCATGCCGCTCGAATTCCCCGCTCACCCCGACGGTCTCGCCTGCGCGGCCCACCTGTATCGCCCCCGTTGTGTGCGGCCACGCATTTCGCCCCACGGCTCGAGTGCCGCTACGCGAATCGCGCGACGGTCTCGCCGGCACGGCCGGGCGTCAAAGCGCCGCCGACAAACGCTCGGCGATCCAACCCTCGGCGTAACCGTCGAGCTTGGCGGATTCGATGAAACCGCAATGACCGCCATGCGCGGCGAGCTCCAGGCGGATGTTCGGGAACGTGGTGATGCGTGCGAATTCGTGCAGCGGGATCACCGGATCATCCGCCGACATGAGCACGTCCGCGGGAACGGCCAGCGCGCGCAAGCGGTCGTTCGCCACCGAATATCCCTCGAAATAATCGTCGATGGTCGCGAAGTCGGTATGCCGGAGCACCATCCATTCGGTCAGCGCGCGCAGGCGCAGGCGCAGCACGTCGTCGCCGAAGCCGTGCGACTGCGGGAACAGCGCCCGCTTGCGCGCAAGCGAGCGTCGCCACTTGCGCTCGAAGTAATAGAGGTAGAGCGGCAGGCCGTCTTCCATCTGCTGCATCGTGCGACCCGGGTCCAGCACCGGGCAGACCGCGGCGACCCGTTGCAGCGGTATGCCCGCGGCCGGCGCGCGCAGGGCCAGGCGCAGCGCGAAGTTGCCGCCCAGCGAATAGCCGGCGGCGAAGAACGGCAGCGCAGGCCAGCGCGCGGCGACCTCGCCGGCGGCACGCACGACCTCGTCGATGCGGGCGGAATGGAACAGGCCTTCGTTGAGGTGGTGGCTGCCGCCGTGGTCGCGGAAATTGAGCCGGAACACCGCGAAGCCGGCGCCGAGCAGGCGCGCCGCGGTCAGCCGCATGTAGTTGGAATCGACGCTGCCTTCCCAGCCATGCAGCAACAGCACCAGGCCCCGTGGCGCGGCACCGGCCGGCACGCTGTGCACGCCCTGCAGGCGCACGCCGTCGCCGGCATCGATGAGCATCGGCGCGTGCCGCGCATCGACGCGGGCCAGGCGCTGGCGCGCCCGCAGTGCGCGCAGCGGGCTGGAGGACAGCACCGACTGCAGGTGCGGGCTGCGCAACCAGGCCGGCGGGGCGAAGCGGCTATGCAGCGGGCTCACGCCGCGGCCATCGCCCGTTCGACGCGCTCGCGCGCGGCCTGGGCGATGCCGCGCCGGCCGGCCTGCTCCGCGTGCAGGATCGGCTCCAGGAAACACACCCGCACCGGCCGGCCGGGTTCGCCGAGCAGGCGCAGGAAATTGCCCATGAAATGTTCGCCGGCCGCGAATGCAACGATTGTTTGCGCCTCGCAACCCTCGCCGTAGCAGAGCGCCACCGGTTGCACCGTTGCCCCCGCGTCGACCGCGGCGGTGAAGATGCGCGCATGGAACGCGCCGAGTTCACGACCGTCGCGGGTGCCGCCTTCCGGGAAGGCCGCCACCGCGCGCCCACTGCGCAGGCGCGCGCTCATCTCGGTCATCACGTCGCCCAGCGAGTTGGCGTTGCCCCGCTGCAGGTAGATCGTCTCTGCACGCGAGGAGAGCCAGCCGACCACGGGCCAGCCGCGGATCTCCGACTTGGCGATGAAGCCCATCATGTGCTGCGAATGCAGGGCGACGATGTCGACCCAGCTGACGTGGTTGGCCACGAACATGGTGCCGCCCGCGATCGGCGTGCCGACGCCTTCCACCCGCATCCCGAACACCCGCAGCAACATGCGCGCCCACAGGCGGATCGCCGCATGACCGATCGGGCGCCGGCCGTCGTCGCCGATCGCGATCAGCACCAGCAGCAGGGGCAGGTGCACGAACACGTGCCAGGCGAGGAATGGCAGCCGGTAGCCGTAGCGAACTGCACGCAACAGGGATTCGACGGCGGGGGACGTCGCAGGCATGGGCCGGAACCTTAGCGGATGCGGACTAAAGCGGTCAGCCTAGTGGCGCGTCAGGCCTGCCCGGAGGCGGGTGGCTGCGGCAGCACGGCCAGGGTGATACGGCTGATGCAGACCGGTTTGCCGGCCTCGTCCTCGATGCGGATCTCCCAGACCTGGGTGCTGCGGCCCATGTGCACGGGCCGCGCGGTGCCGGTGACGATGCCCGAGCGCACCGCGCGCAGGTGGTTGGCATTGATCTCCAGCCCGACCACCGCATTGCCGCCGGCCATCAGCCCACCGGCACTGCTGCCGAGGGTTTCCGCCAGCGCCACCGAGGCGCCGCCATGCAGCAGGCCGTAGGGCTGGTGGGTGCGCGCATCGACCGGCATGGTCGCGCGCAGGAACCCGTCGCCGAGTTCGGTGAACCGGATCCCGAGCGCCTCCATCAAGGTTCCCGTCGAACGCGCGTTCAGCGCGTCGAGGGTGGCGCCCTCCGGCCAGGCGAAACCCGTGGAAGCCAAGTTCGGCTCAGCGGGCCTTGAACACGCCGGGGCGCCAGCCGCTCGAATAGGTCTTGCTGCCGCCGGGTGCGCCATAACCGCCGGTGCTGCCGTAGCCGCTGCTGCGGCCGTAGCCGGTGCCGAAGTCGCGCGCGCGGCGCTGGTGCATGCGCTCGATCAGTTCGTCGCGACGGCTGTCCAGCCAATCGGTGCGGCCCAGCAGGGACGGATCGGCGCCACGGCGCCCGGCCTCCTGCGAGCGGTAGTCGCAGAAGTCGTCGTAGGCGTCCAGCTCATGCTTCAGCTCGCGCACCGACAACTCGATCATCACCGCGTCGTCGAGGAAGCCCAGCACCTCGACATGATCGGGGATGACGTCCTGCGGATCGCAGAAATACATCAGCGCGGAGAGCACGCGCTGGCGGTCTTCGTCCGGCAGTGCCCACGCCTGGTCGCGAACCATCGCGATCATATTGTCCAGGCGCAGCAGGCGCTCCTTGATGAAGTCCGGAATGTGCACCTTCTGGGCATCGTCCAGCAGGGCCACTGCGCAGTCGACGATCTCCTGTTCGGACTTGCCCTCGGCGGCCTTGCGGGACCGTTCCCCGGCTTCCTGGAAATGCGCAAGGTCGCGGTCGTTGAGCTCGAAGTTCAGGGTGATCGACATGGCGGCTTCCGGCGCGCGAAATGAGAACGGCAGCCTAGGGCCCGCGCCGCGCCTCGTCAATCCGACGCAGGGGCGGATCGATGGCCATCAGGCGCACCAGGCCGGCTGCGCGACCTCACAGGATCGGCGCCAGCCCGGAGCCGAAGGCGGTGAACACGCGCACGCCCAGCCACTTCAGGCCGATGTCCACTTCCGGGAAATCGCCGACCGGTTGGTGGCAGCCGCGGAACGTGGGGGCGAACGGCGGCGGCGGGGTCGCGCAGTCCGGGCCCGGCGCGAATTCGTAGCTGGTGGCGTACTTGGCCGGCCACAGGTCGAAGATCGGCATCCACTCCGAGAGCTTGGCGAGGTTGTACTCGATGCCGGGCAGGACCGGCGAGGGATCCCGGCGGCCGATCGTCCAGGCATTGCCGGTCGCCATGTCGCGTTCAATGCTGGCGGCCAGCCGGCGTGCGAACGCGGGGTCGGCGATCACCACCACGCTTTCCGTGTTGTAGGTGTCGCCACGCGGGTCGAAGTTGTGGGTACCGACCACCCCGACCCGGCCGTCCACCACCATCGACTTGGCGTGCAGGCCCATGCGCATGCCGGCCTGCTTCAGCCGTACCGGCATGCCGCCGGATCCCAGCGCGTTGAACCGCCCGGCCTCGCTGTCCGGGTCCGCGCTCAAGCCCCGCTTGGCCAGCCGGCGCTCGCGCAGGGTCGGTCGCTGCTGCGCCTTCACCACCTCGGGCGGTGGCGCGCTCGCGTCCGGCACCGGCAGGTCGGCACCGAGGGGGCCAGGCTCGAAGGGCGCGTCGGCGGGAAACGGCTTGAGTTCGTAGATCTCGAAGCCGAAGTCGCGCAGGTAGCGGCGCTTGTACTTGTACGAAATCGCGTAGGCGATGAAGGCGTCGGTCGAGGCCAGGCTGTTGGTGGAAACGCGCACGCGCGGTGGCTGCTCCTGCCGGTGCAGGTCGCGGAACACTTGCTGCGCCGGCTTGGACAGCACCAGGTAGGGCGTCTGCAGCAGCACGTCTTCCCGCGCACCCGCGATCAGCGCGCGCAGGCCGGTGCTGGCGGCGTCGCGATGGGCCGCCTCCTCCATGCCGATGGATTGGTCGTCCCGGTGCTTGACCGGCAGGTCGGCGATGAACTGCACGCCCTGCACCGGCATCGCCGGGTCGACGAAGCGCGCGCGGATCAGCGCCTCGTCGTCGACCGCGGCCAGCAACGCGCGCACGCGCTCCGGCTTGCGGTAGGGGCCGTGCGGCGGCGGCGGCGCGCCCTGCGCATGCAGCAGGCGGGCGACGTCGCCCACCTGCTCGGCGGGCACGCTGCGCCGCGACGACCAGAAGGCCTCGAAATTGGCCGCCATGTCGTTGGCCACCGGGCCGGCCACCAGCAGGTCGCGGTCGCGGAAGTTGTATTCCGCGTCCCAGTCGTAATAGTCGTCCTGGTAGTTGCGCCCGCCGGTGATGCCGACGGCGCCATCGACCAGCAGCAGCTTGTTGTGCATGCGCCGGTTGAGCTGGCGCCAGCAGCAGGCGGCGGCCACCGCATACATCGGCTTCGACAGCCGGGCGCGGTCCAGCACCGGGTTGTACACGCGCAACTCGAAGTTGGCGTGCACTGCCGCCAGCCCGGCCAGGCTGTCCACCTCGCGCAGCGCGGACAGCTGGTCGATCAGCACGCGCACGCGCACGCCGCGGAAGGCGGCGGCCTGCAGTTCATCCAGCACCAGCTGCGCCGAATCGTCCTCGTCGAAGATGTAGGTCTGCAGGTCGATGCTGCGTTGCGCGCTGCGGATCATGTGGATGCGCACCAGCAGCGCATCCGGCGCGTCATCGAGGATCAGCGCGTAGTGGCGCGGCGCGGCCGTCGTGGATTCGGCCATGGCCTGGCGGCCAAGCGCGCTCAATGGCGAGGCCAGCGCACACGCGTCCGCGCGCACACAGTCCACCTGGGTGCTGCGCGCGGTGCGTGCGATGGCGGCCGCCCGGTCGCGCTGTTCGCCGGAGAGGCTGGCGCAGCCGGCCAGCAGCAGCTGCGCAGCCAACAGCAGGATCAGCCAAGGTGGCGTTTCGCGACGTTTCAAACTGCGTCCTGCCGATCGTTGGACGCAAGCTTCACCCTGGCCACCCGTCAGCGCCGTGAATTATCCGGTCAGGGCCACCAGAACGCCGCCAGGGTGGCGATGCCGGGTTCGATGTTCACGTCCGCCGGCAGCGTCAGCACCGCGATGGCGCCCGGCGGCATGCCGCGGTAATCGCCGGTCTGGCCGCTGTGGATCAGCGCCGCCAGTTGCTCCAGGCCGGGATTGTGGCCGACCAGCAGCAGGCGCTCGGCGTCGCGGTTGGCGTCCGCCAGCGCCGCCAGGGTGCCGGGGCTCGCCTCGTAGATCGAAGCGTCCTCATGGACCTCGGCGCCGCCGATGTCGCCGAGTGCGGCCAGCGTCTCGCGGGTGCGCGCCGCCGGTGAGCTCAGCACGCGATCGGGTTGCAGGCCGTGTTCGCGCAGCCAGTCGCCGGCGGCGCGCGCTTCCGCCTGCCCGGTCGCGGACAACGGTCGTTCGCGGTCGTCCTGGCCGGACGCGGCGGCTTCGGCATGGGCATGGCGAAGCAGGATCAGTTGGCGCATGGACACTCCTTGGTCGCCCGCGAGGGCATCAGTCTTTCTGCAACCACTTCAACAGCGGCTGCCAGTCGGCCTGGTGCTCGCGCACCTGCGCCGAGTGATAGTCGAACAGGCTCTTGCCGAGCCCGGTGAGGACGACGTAGGCCTGACTGTCGCGGAGTTGCGCGGCCACCGGGAACGGCCAGCTGCGCAACACCTCCAGCGCCTGCTGCGAGGCATTGGTATTCGGCTTCAGGCGATTGCCCACCAGTCCGACCCGCAGCTTGCCCTTGCGCACCCGCGGGTGCCGGCCCAGCGATTCCAGGAAGCGCACGCTGGCCTCGATGTCGAGCGCGGACGGCTGCACCGGCACGACCACCGCGTCGGCGATCTCCAGCACGTCCTCCAGGTCGTCGGCCATGGCTCCGGCGGGCGCATCCACGATCAACCGCTGCGTATCGTCCGGGACGCGCTTGCGCCAGGCCTTGCGGGTGCCGTCGATCGGCAGCACGGCGCTGGCCATGCCGGCGCGGCGCTCGCACCAGCGGGTTGCCGAACCCTGCGGGTCCGCATCCACCAGCACCGTGCGCAGGCCGGACAATGCGGTATTCGCCGCGAGCTGGGTGGCGATCGTGGTCTTGCCGACGCCACCCTTCGAACAGGCCACCAGCCACGTCTTCATCACGCTGCTCCGTTGCGGGGTCACCGCAGCGTACACGCCGTGGCAGCCCCCTGCATGCCGTCGTTCAGCCCGGATAGCGCCGGGCCACGTCCAGCCGGAGGCGGGCGGTGGCGGTGTGCACGTCGACCGCGAGCGGCAGCACGCTGGCCCAGTCGCCACCGCGACCGGCCGCTTCCAGCGCGGCGGCGGCCTCGGCCAGCTGCAGCGCGCCGACCAGCCGCGCGGCGCCCTTCACCTTGTGCGCCTGCCGGGTCAGGCCGTGCAGGTCGCCGGCATTGCGCAGCTGTTCCAGCAGGGCCAGGTCCTCGTCGGTGCTGCCGAGGAAATCCTCCAGCAGGGCGCGCGCCTCGCCCTTGTCGCTGCCGGTGAGATCCTCCAGCACCGAAGTTTCCAGGGTGGGCGGATCCTCGAGTTGCGGCAGTCCCGCCTCGGTCGCCACCGCCTGCCGGTTGTTGGCGCTCTGGATGCGCGCGCCCTGCTCGGCACCCACCGGGCCGCTACCGGCGGTGTGCGGCAACCAGCGCTGCAGGCAGGCACCGAGGGTGGCGATGCCGACCGGCTTCGTCAGGTAGTCGTCCATCCCCGCCGCCAGGCAGCGCTCGGCCTCGCCCTTCAGCGCAGACGCGGTCAGCGCCACGATCGGGGTGCGCTCCAGCCCGCGCCGACCGGCTTCCTCGCGGATGGTGCGCGCCAGTTGGTAACCGTCCATGCGCGGCATGTGCACGTCGCTCAACAGCAGCGCATAACGCCCGCTGCGCCAGCGCTCCAGGCCCTCGATGCCGTCCTCCGCGGTCTCCGAGGCGTACCCGGCCAGCGCCAGCTGGCGCTGGATCACCTGGCGGTTGGTCGCGTGGTCGTCGACCAGCAGCACCAGGCTGCGTTCGGCTTCCGCCTCGGTGATCGACGGCAGCCGGCGCGGGGTGAAGCCGGCGATCGCCCGGCCCGGCAACAGCAGCTCCGGCAACTCATCCGGCGGCGCGCGATGCAGGGTCACCACCAGGCGCATGGTGGTCCCTTGGCCGGGCGCCGATTCCAGCTCCACGCTGCCGCCCATCAGCTCGCCGATGCGGCGGCTGATCGCCAGCCCCAGGCCGGTGCCGCCGAAGCGCCGGGTGGTGTCCACCTCGGCCTGCGAGAACGGCTGGAACAACCGCGCCTGCGCCTGCTCGCTGATCCCGATGCCGGTGTCGGTGACCCGCACCACCAGCGTCTCGCTGCCCAGCGCGCCGTCGTTCGGGTCGTGCTGGCGCAGCTCCACCGCCGCGGTGACGCTGCCGTGCTCGGTGAACTTGATCGCGTTGGAGAGGAAATTGCCGACCACCTGGCGCACCCGCACGGGATCCGCGTAATGCGCCGCCGCGACCCGCGGGTCGACCTCGCAGGCCAGGGCCAGGCCCTTGCTCGAGGCCGAGCCGGCGTAGTTCGCCACCACGCTGCGCATCAGGTCCGGCAACGAGGTCGGCACCGGCTCGATTTCCATCCGGCCGGCCTCGATCTTCGAGAAGTCGAGGATGTCGCCGATGATCCGCAGCAACGTCTCGGCCGAGGCCTGGATCACGCTGAGCGAACGCCGCTGCTCGATGTCGAGCTCGGTGTGCGAAAGCACCTCGATCATCCCGGTCACCCCGATCATCGGCGTGCGGATCTCGTGGCTCATCGCCGCCAGGAAGGCACTCTTGGCATGGCTGGCGTCGCGCGCGCGGGTCTCGCTGTCGCGCAGCGCGCGCTCCAGCCGCTTCAACACGGTCAGGTCGGTCGCCACCGCCAGCAGGCCGACCATCGCGCCGGTGTCGTCGCGCATCGGCGACAGCGCCAGCAGCACCGGCAGGGTGCGCCCGCGCTGGTGGCGCAGCACGAATTCGCGCGGCGGCTCGCGATGCTGGGCCAGCGCCCGCAACGCGGTCCAGTCGGCGGCGATGCGCTGTCCATAGGCCTCGCTCAACGAGCGCGCCAGCGACTGCAACGCCTCCGGGTCGAGGATCGCGTCCATCGACTCGCGCCCGAGCAGCGAACCCGGCGGCCAGCCCAGCAACTGCTCGCCGAACGGATTCGCCTGCGAGAACACGCCGTCCTCGTCCACCGCGAAGATCGCGGTCTGCGCCGCCTCCAGCAGCAGCCGCTGGAAATGCTCGCGGCGCTCCAGCGCGTCGCGCACGCGGTCGTTGCTCGCCAGCTGGTCGGTGAGCTGGGTCTCGATCCTGCGCACGTGGTCGCGCATGCGCAGGAAGCTGTCCATCACTTCGCCGAGCTCGCCATTGGGCGTGTAATGGGGCTGCGTGGTGTAGTCGTGCCGGGCCATGCCGCGGGCCAGCTCGGTGAGGCTTTCCACGCCGCGGTAGCCGTTGCGCAGGATGCGCCGGCCGAACAGCACCACCAGCAGGAAGCACAGCAGCGACAGCCCGATGCGGATCCGCCCGACCCATTCGCCGCGGGTCAGCTCGGCCTGTACCAGCGCCTCGGCGCGCAATTGCCCGCGCTCGCTGATGCGATCGAGTCGTTCCACCAGTGGATCCACCGCCGGGTAGAGCTCGCGGTCGGCGAACTGGCCGAGCGCGCGGATGTCCCGCGCCTGCAGGATCGCCTGCAGGGTCGCGGCCGCCTCGTCGGCGCGGACCCGCGCCTGCAACGCCTGTTCCAGCAAGGCCTTGTCTTCGCCCTCGAGCGGCAGCGCCTGCAAGGCGTGCCATTCCAGCGCCGCGCTGTGCCTGGCCCTGGCCACCACGGCCAGGGCTTCGTCCCAGTCGAGCAGGTGGTTGCGGGTGCGGAAGGTGGTGTCGACCACGTCCTGCGCGTACGCATCGCCCAGCCGACGCATGCGCCCCATGCCGGCCAGCACGTCGTCCTTCATCGCCGCCATCGAGCGCTGGGTGTAGTGCTGGCCGATCTCGTCGAGCGCCACCACCAGCGCGCCGGTGATCAGGAACAGGCCGAACAGGCCAAGCAGCTGATGGCGAATGCCGAAGCGAGACGGGTCAAACCGCATGCGGCCGGTCCCGGCTCGACGCGCGCGGCGGCGGGGCGCGCATGCTCAGTGCGCGGGCCTGCGCCAGCGCGTGATCGCGGCCTGCAGTTCGCTGCCCGGCACCGGCCGCCCGATCAGCCAGCCCTGGGCGATGTCGCAGCCAAGCTCGGCCAGCATCTGCCAGTCCTCAATGTTCTCCACGCCCTCGGCCACCGCGGTCAGGCCGAGCTTGCGGGCCAGGTCCAGGCTGGCCTCGACCACCGCGCGCTTGCGCGGCTGCGAATGCGCACCGAACACGAAGCCCTGGTCGATCTTGAGTTCGGTGAACGGGATCTGCGACAGCTGGGCCAGCGACGAATAGCCGGTGCCGAAATCGTCGATCGACAAACCGAAGCCCTTCAAGCGCAGTCGCGCGAGCAGCCCCAGGCCGCGCGCGGCATCGGACATCACCGAGCTCTCGGTGATTTCCAGGATCACGTCCTCCGGCTCCACCCCGTAACTCTCGACGATCTCCTGGTAGCGGTCGGCCGCCGACGGATCCGCCAGCGAGGCCGCGGAGACATTCACCGACAGCTTCAGCCGCGCGCCGCCCTGGTCCCAGCGCTGCTTCCAGGCGCAGGCCGCGTCGAGCATGCGGTCGGTCAGCTTGTTGGCCAGGCCTTCGCGCTCCAGCACCGAGATGAACAGTTGCGGGCGCACCAGGCTGCCATCGGGGCGTTCCCAGCGCGCCAGCGCCTCGACGCCGATCACCTTGCCGTTGGCGAACTCCACCTGCGGCTGGAACCACGGCACGATCTCGCCGCGATCCAGCGCAGCAGCGAGGGACTGCAGGCTGAAGTCGGCGACGCCATCGTCCTGTTCCTCGCCGGCGTTGTCGTCGAAGCGGCCGAGCACGGCTTCCAGCTTGTCGCGGGTCAGCGGCTTTTCCACGCTGCCCAGCACGGTCAGCCCGTAGGCGCGGGCCATGGTCTGCACGGTGTTGAGCAGGGCCGGGTCCAGCGCGCTGACCACGACGACCGAGCGCGCCAGGCGTTCCTGGGCGATGTGGCCGATGCATTCGATGCCGTCCATGCCCGGCATGTCGAGGTCGACCAGCACCACGTCCGGTGGCGTCGCCTGCTTGCGCAACACCTCCAGCGCATGCAGGCCGTCGGCGCCTTCGAGCACGCGCTCGATGCCGATCTCGGACAACAGGCGCAGGGCGATCCGGCGCTGGAAGCCGTGATCCTCCACCACCATGACCTGCAGTTCCGACCCGCTCATGCGATCTCCCCGATGCATGCGTCGAACGCCAAGCCTACCGCAGCCGCTGGCGGCCTGCGCGGGCAGCGGCGACGCCGCCCGTGGACGGTCAGGGCGAGGCCGTCGACGGGACCAGGGTGACGCGGTCGAGCACCCACATCGCCGGCCGGGTATCGCCGGTGAACCACAGGCACAGGTCGGCGCCGGCGGGGGCAGCGCGCAACGGCGTGCGCAAGGTCACGAAACCGTCGGCATCGGTCTTTCCGGGCATCGGCAGGGTCGCCAGCAACGGGCCGTCGCAACCGGCGTGCAGCTCCAGTTCGCCGTGCGCGGTCTTCGCCGGCTTGAACGTGCGATGCGACTCGTCGTGGGCCAGCTGGAAGAAATAGGGGATGCGCCCGGCGCGTACCTCGACCGTGCCAGCACCGGCCAGCGGCGCCTGCTTCCACGACCAGCATGGATTGAAGATGTCGACATTGAAGATCGCGCGCGCGCCCTCGCGCGGGCCGTCGTCTTCCAGCCGCAGCATCAGCTGCCCGGTGCACATCGCCAGTTCCTCGTCGCTGCGGGTCAGCAGCGAAGCCGCCGTCAACTCGCGCCGCACCGGCGCTGCCAGCGCCTGCTCGCCGGCGAACGCCTGCGCCTGCAGGGACGCCGGCAGCGGCAGCGACAGCGGCGCGGTGTATGCCGGCGACGACGCCTTCGGCGCGCTGCCGTCCGTGGTGTAGCGGATCGCATAGCCGAGCGGCTGCGACATTTCGATGCGGGCCTTGCCGCCGGCTTCGGCCTTCGCATCGATCAGTGGCTGGAACGGCGTGGGCGCCGGGGTGATGCCGCTTGCATTCCAGCGCGGCAGCATCGCCGGCAGGCGCCGCAGGAAATCAGCGTAGTCCTTGCCCTCGCGCGGCGACCAGCCGCTTTCCGCGACCGCGGCGATGCGCGGGAACACCGCATGCTGCACGCGCGCGAAGCTGCGCATGTGCTCGGTCCAGACGTTCGCCTGCACGCCGATGATGTGCTTGGCCTGCGCCGCGTCGAGCGCCGCCGGCACCGGTTCGAACGCGTACACCGTCTCCAGGCTGACCTGGGTCGGCCGCCCCGGCTCCTCGTTCGGCGACGTGGTCTGCAGGTAGTCGAGGTAGAGCTTGTCCCACGGCGCCATCACCACGTCATGGCCGCGTTTCGCCGCGGCGATGCCGCCGTCGGTGCCGCGCCACGACATCACCGTGGCCGATTCCGGCAAGTCGCCGTCGAGGATCTCGTCCCAGCCGAGCAGGCGCCGGTCGTGGGTCGCCAGGTAGCGCTCCAGCCGCGCCACCATCCAGGCCTGCAGGCCGGCTTCGTCCTTCACCCCCAGCTCGCGGATGCGCGCCTGCATCTTCGCGGAGTCCTTCCACTGGTCCTTGACCGCCTCGTCGCCGCCGATGTGCACGTAGCGACCGGGGAACAGCTTCACCAGCTGCCCCATCACGTCCTCGAGGAAACGCATGGTGGCCTCGTCGGCATTGAACAGGTTGACGTTGACGCCCCATTCGTTGGACACCGCGATCGGCTGGCCGGACACCCCGAGCTGCGGGTACGCGGAGATCGCCGCGGTGGCGTGGCCGGGGATGTCGACTTCCGGCACCACGTCGATGTGCAGTGCCGCCGCATGCGCGACCACGTCGCGGACCTGCGCCTCGGTATAGAACCCGCAGTACGGCACCGGCTTGCCGGTCGCCGCGTCGATGCCGCCGTCGCCGGAGGGGATGCGGCAGTGGCCAACCTCGGTGAGCTTCGGCCAGCCCGGCACCGGGAAACGCCAGCCCTGGTCGTCGGTGAGATGCCAGTGGAAGCTGTCCAGCTTGAGCTGGGCCATCGCATCCAGCAGGCGCTTGATCTCCTCGACCGACTGGAAATGCCGCGCCGAATCCAGCATCAACCCGCGCCAGGCGAAGCGGGGTGCGTCGTCGATGCGCACCGCCGGCAACCACGCGGTGCCGTCGGCGTCGCGCTGCAGCAACTGCAGCAGGGTCATCGCGCCATTGAACAGGCCATGCGCGTCCGCGGCCTGCAACGATCCGCCGTCACCGCCGATCTGCAACCGATAGCCTTCGGGCGCGATGCCGCTGTCGGGCGCGATCTTCAATTCGATGAGGGCACCCGGACCGGCCGACCGCAGTGCGGCTTCCGGCAGCGCATCGCCGGCCAACCGCGCGAACTGCGCGAGCACCTGCCCGGCCTCCGCGCCGCGGGCGATGAAATGCGCGTCGTTCGCCAGCACCAGCCGGCCCGGCAACGCGTGCACCGACGCCGCACGCGGCACCAGCGACGGCAATGCGACGGGGGTCTCCGCCGCCGACGCAGGCACGGCCGTGGCCAGCGCCAGGCACAGGGCCAACAGGCTTGCGGGCAACAGGGTGGCGGTGCGCTGGGGCATGGCGTCGATCCTCGTATGGGTCAGGTTCCGCCCGTGGAGCATGGGGGAAAAAAGAGGGGCCCGGGATGCGGGCCCCAATCGGGGGGGTACTGCAGTGCAGGGTTCGCGGGCGATCAGAACTTCGCGCGCAGGGTCAGGTAGAACTGGCGTCCATTGTTGTAGATGGCGCGCGGCCGGTCCTTGTTTTCCGCGTAGTACTTCAGCTTCTCGTTGGTCAGGTTCATGCCGTCGAGGGTGACCGAGAAGTGTTCGTTGAAGGTCCAGCCCACCGATCCCGACAGCGAATGGGTGTCGTCCTGGTTGAACGCAGACAGGCGATCGATGCCGTTGAAGAAATTGGAACGATAGTTGTAGGCCAGGCGGGCGTTCAGCTTCTCGTTCTCGAAGTAGCCGATCAGGTTGAACACGTTCTTGGACGCGCCGACCATCGGTGCGCCACTGTCTTCCTCTGCGTCGGTGTACGAATAGTTGGAGCTGATGCCGAAGTGCTCGCCGATCGGCTGCTCGATCGCGAACTCCACGCCCTTGACCGAAGCCTTGGCGTTGATCGGCGAGCTCACCAGGTACTTGCCCATATAGCCGTTGGGGTGGGCCTGATCGAAGGTCAGGAACTCCTGCTCGGTGACGCCCCGGCTGACGTAGCTCGCCAGGTCCATGTAGTAGATGCTCGCCGACAGCAACGCGCGCGGGGCGTAGTACCACTCCAGCGCGGCGTCAAGGTTGGTGGAGCGGACCGGCTTCAGGTTCGGGTTGCTGGAGTTGCCACCGCCCACGTCGTTCTCGCTTGCGGGGGGCGACAGGTTCAGGCCGCCGGCCAGCGCCGAATAGTCGGGCCGGGCCAGGGTCTTGGTGGCGGCCACGCGCGCGACCAGGTCGTCGGTGATGTCGAACTTGAAGTTCGCGCTGGGCAATACGTCGGTGTAGTCGTTCTTGACCGTGAACGGCGAGAAGATCCCGAACGCCGACCCGGTGATCGCACCCGGGGTCTGCGGGGTGCCGCCCGGCACGTACTGGAAGACTTCCTCGCTGGTCTTGACCAGGCGCACGCCGACGTTACCACTCCAGCGGTCGCCTTCGAGGTTGGCCTGCACGTAGAAGGCATTGGTCTCTTCCTTCAACGAGAAGTCGTAGAAGGGATAGCGACGGCCGACCGGGTCGCGGTTGGCCTGGGCCGCATTCCACGCCGCCATCTGGTCGGCGGTGTAGTACCAGATGTTGCGCGGGAAAGTGCCACCCAGCCCATCGCCGTAGTCGCCCGGGTAGTTGGTGTAGCCCTGCGGGAAGGTGGCCGGATCAAACGGCGACGCCGCCCAGTTGGGTCCCTGCGCGATCACGTTCGCGGATTCGCGGTCGTGGTCGGCCAGGCGGAAGCCGAATTCCAGCGAGCTCAGCACGCTGCCGTCGAAGAACAGCTCGCCATCGACCTGGCCCCACGTGTCCTTGTCCTCGATATCGAGGTTCTGCAGGCCGAAGATCCAGTCCAGCGCGAGGTTGGCGGGCGGTGCGCCGGTCGGCGTGTTGAGGCTGAAGGAGGCGGCTTCGTCGATCCCGTTGAGGCTCCACGAGGCACCGGACCCGATCCCGGTGGTCCATTCAGCGACGTCCTGGCTCGGGGTTTCACCATGGCCGGTGGACGTGCCGAGCTTGAAGTCGAAGCTCAGTCGCTCGCTGGCCTGCCACGCGGCTTCCGCCGCGAAATAGGTGGTGCTCGCCTTCTCGTCCGGGCGCGAAATCATGTCGTACAGGCCATAGCTGCGCCCGGCCTGCGGCGCGAATGATGCGGAGACCAGGGTGTTGTTGCGCACCACGTAGCCAGGCAGCGGCGCCTGAGCGGTGGCGCCTGCGCCGATCACGCGCGGGTTGTACAGCAGGTAGTTGCGGTTGTAGTTCGAAGCATCGAGCTTCGACACGAAACCGGAGAGGTCGATTGTGAAGTTCTCGGTGGGCTTGAACTGCACTTCCAGCAAGCCGCCTTGGCGCTCGCGCTTCTGTTCGAATAGCGCAGCGCCGATCATGCGGGGATACCACACATTGATCAGGTCGGGATTGGTGACACCGATCGGATTGAGCGAACCATCAGGCAACAGCCGCGTCACTTGGTCGTACCCCAGCACTTCCACGCCATCGCGGCGCAGGGTGCGGTTCTCGTCGAAGATCTGCAGCATCACGCCGGCGGTGGACGCGGCGTTGCGGTAGTTGAACAGGGCGCTGAACTGCGAGTCGGTCTTGCCGGGCAGGTCGGAATACACGCCGCCGATCGACACGTTGCCGCTGAACTCCTCCGCGAAGTCGAGCGGCTTGCGGGTGATGATGTCCACGCTGCCGGTCACGCCACCTTCGGCGAGCTTGGCCTGCGAGGTCTTGTGCACCACCACCTGGTTGACCAGGCTGGACGGCAGCAGGGTGTAGCTGACGCTGCGGCCGGCGTTGTCGCTCTGGTTGAGCACGAACCAGTCGCCCGAGGACACCGGGTGCCCGTTGATCTGGGTCAGGGTCAGGCTGGGGTTGGTGCCGCGCATCGACACGCGGTCGTTCTCGTCGAAGCCGCCCTCGGAGGCGCCGGCCGAGCTGATGGTCACGCCGGGCAGGCGCTGCAGCGAGTCGGCGACGTTCTTGTCGGGCATCTTGCCGATGTCCTCGGCGGTGACGACCTCGACGTGCGACTTGGCCTCGCGCTTCACCTCGAGCGACTTCTCCACGCTGCCGCGGATGCCGGTGACCACGACGGTGTCGAGGTCCTTGGGGTCGGTCTTCGGCGCGTCCTGCGCGACGACGGTGCCGGATGCGCCAAGCGCGGCGACGATGCTGATCGCCAGTATGTTCTTGCGGACTTGCATGATTCCTCTCCCGGGGCAGTGGTGGCGTCGGATCCGGTTCCTGTGGACCCTTGGCTGGTTCGTCAGTACTCGCTGGCCCGTCCATGCGCGGCCATGTTGTTGTGGGTGGTTCGGTTACGGGTCGATGCGGTCTTGCCGTTGCTGCAGGTACCAGCTCGCCGCGCCGAGCGCGCCGAGGCGTTCGTTCTCGATCAGCCGCACCGGCACCCGCTCGAGCACGGCGCGCATCGCGCCCTTGTCGACCAGGCGCGCGTGGAACTCGCTGCGCGGCAGGAAATCCACCAGTTGCGGGACGATGCCGCCGGCGACGTGGACGACGCGGGCGCCGCTGATCACCGCGAGGTCGCCGATCACGCTGCCGAGCAGCGCGCAGAAGGTCAGCACCGCCTGCACCGAGACCGGGTCCGCGGCGCGTGCGGCTTGGCTGATCTCCGCCGGCGCGCGCAACAGCGGACGCGCGCCCTCGAGTTCGCACAGGGCCTGGTAGAGGCTCACCAGGCCGGGGCCGGAGACCAGTTGTTCGGTCGAGACATGGCGGCTGCCGTGGCGCTGCATCCAGCGCAGGATCTCCACCTCGCGGTCGGTGCCCGGCGCGAACGCCGTCATCCCCGCCTCGGTCGGCAGCACCACGGTGCCGCGCGGATGCGGGATGCACACCGCCGCGCCGAGGCCGGTGCCCGGACCGACCACCAGCGCCGGACCGGCTTCGGCGGCGGCAACGCCCGGGGTCAGCAACCGCGATTCGGACGGGTCGAGGCGCTGGGTGCCATGCGCCGCGGCGGCGAAATCATTGATGACGTGCAGCTCGCGCAGGCCCAGGGCGTCGCGCAGCTCCTGCAGCGAGATCCGCCACGGCAGGTTGGAATTGATGACTTCGCCATCCAGCACCACCCCGGCGCTGGCGATCGCCATCCGCTCGAACGCGTCGCGCGGCTGGCCGGCGTCGAGCTGGGCGCCGACGAAGTCGCGCAGGATCGCGGTCAGGCTGGGGTATTGCCCGCAGGGATAGCGGCGGTAGTCGAGGATCTCGATGCGATCGCCATCGGACTCGACCAGGGCGATGCGGGCATTGGTGCCGCCCACGTCGGCGGCGACGAAGTGCGACGCGGAGGCAACCGGCGACGACGCGAACGACGCGTGCGTCCGTGCCGTGGTCAGGTCCACGCCTTCCCCGATGCCTGCCGAATCACCCATCCCAACATCCCCATGCCAGTGGCGAGGCGAATGTGCGCGGGCTTAGACAACGTTGTCAAGAACCTGACAAGAAAATCTTCTCGAAAGCCCCATTCAGCTGAAAATCGGCGGATTTTTGTTGCTTCGCAACATGATTTTGGCCCGTGTTGTCTTCTCGGCAAACCAGATGCAATGCCATTCCTGCGTTGGATCCGCTGCTATTGCGGTCAAATATCGACAACGTTGCACGTCTCGCTGACGTGTGCGTCAATCCAAGCCAGATCGTCGTCCGCGAGGGATCGGACGGCGCGCCATTCCTGGGAGGGAAAACCCGCATGTCCACGTCGTCGTCCGCCGTGCCGTCATCCAACGTGTCGCACGGCCAGCTCGACTCGATCGCGATCATCGGCGCGCTGTTCTTCATCTTCGGCTTCGTCACCTGGCTCAACGGCCCGCTGATCACCTTCGCGCAGCTCGCGTTCGACCTCGACGAGGTCAACGCCTTCCTGATCCTGACCGCGTTCTTCCTGTCGTATTTCTTCCTCGCGATCCCGTCCTCGTGGATCCTCAAGCGCACCGGCATGAAGAAGGGCCTGGCGCTGGGCCTGTTCACCATGGCGACGGGCGCGGCCCTGTTCGGCGAGTTCTGCACGCAACGCTGGTATCCGGGCGCACTCGGCGGCCTGTTCGTGATCGGCGGCGGGCTGGCGCTGCTGCAGACGGCGGTCAATCCCTACATCAGCATCCTCGGCCCGATCGAAAGCGCGGCGCAGCGCATCGCGGTGATGGGCATCTGCAACAAGATCGCCGGCATGCTCGCGCCGATCGCCATCGGCATGCTGGTGATGGACGGCATCGGCGACCTGTCGGCGCAGGTCGCGGCCGCGGATCCCGCGACGAAGGAGCAGTTGCTGGATGCGTTCGCCGCGAAGATCCACGCGCCCTACCTGGCGATGGCCGGCCTGTTGGCGCTGCTGGCGATCGGCGTGCTGTTCTCGCCGCTGCCGGAAATCGATCCGAAGACCGCGAATGCCACCGCCGCATCGGACGATGTCGCGGGTGAGCGCGGCATCCTGCACTTCCCGCACCTGTGGCTGGGCGCGCTGTGCATCTTCGCCTACGTCGGCGCCGAGGTGATGGCGGGCGACGCGATCGGCGCCTACGGCGCGGCGTTCGGGCTGCCGCTGGACCACACCAAGTTCTTCACCTCGTTCACCCTCGGCGCGATGCTGCTGGGCTACGCGGCGGGGCTGCTGGCGATCCCGAGGTTCGTGTCGCAGCAGGACTACCTCAAGTGGTCGGCGGTGCTGGGCGTGCTGCTGGTGGTCGGCGCGTTCGCCACCACCGGCTATGCCTCGGTGGGCTTCGTCGCGGCGCTGGGCTTCGCCAACGCGATGATGTGGCCGGCGATCTTCCCGCTGGCGATCAAGGGCCTGGGCCGGCATACCGAACTCGGATCGGCGCTGCTGGTGATGGGCATCGTCGGCGGCGCGATCATCCCGCGGCTGTTCGCCGGGCTGAAGCAGGACCACGATTTCCAGCTGGTATTCCTGCTGCTGATGGTCTCCTGCTACCTGTACATCCTGTTCTTCGCGGTGCGCGGGCACCGGGTCGGGCGAGGCTGAGGAACCACCGCGAACTTTTGCTTAACCGGCGATCGTTACCCTAGTCGCCGCCCTTCCATTGCCCGGCCGGCGAAGACGCCGGCACCCCACGCGAGGCCACGTTGCGCAAGCCCACGATCAAGGATGTCGCCGCCCAGGCCGGGGTCTCGCTGAAGACCGTCTCGCGCGTCGTCAACGACGAGACCGGCGTCCACGCCCGCACCCGCGAGCGCGTGCTGCAGGCCATCGCGAAGCTTGGCTACCTCCCCGACCAGTCGGCGCGCAGCCTGCGCACCGCGCAGTCGTACGCGATCGGCCTGCTCTACGACAACCCGAATCCGTACTACGTCATCGCGATGCAGAACGGCGTGCTCTCGGTCTGCCGCGAATCCGGCTACGGCCTGCAGATCCATCCCTGCGATTCGTCGTCGAAGAACCTCGCCGGCGAGATCGTCGAGCTGGTGCGGCACGCGCGCCTGGCCGGCATCGTGCTGGCGCCGCCGATGTCGGAGCGGCAGCCGCTGGTGGATGCGCTGGTCGCGCAGGGCATTCGCCTGGTGCGGATCGTGTCCGCCGCCACCGATCCGCAGGGCGGCAGCGCCTGCATCTACGTGGACGACCGCGACGCCGCCTACGAAATCACCCAGCACCTGATCCAGCTCGGCCACGCGCGCATCGGCTTCCTCTGGGGCGGCAAGTCGCACGGCTCGTCGTGGGAACGCCACAAGGGCTATGAGGACGCGCTGCGCGATTACGGCATCACCATCGAACCGGAGCTGGTGGTCGAGGGCGACTACGCCTTCGACGACGGTTTCCGCGGCGCGCGCCGGTTGCTGGCCCTGCCGCAGCCACCGACCGCGATCTTCGGCAGCAACGACGAGATCGCCGCCGGCGTGCTCGCCGCGGCGCGCTCGGGCGGCCTCAACGTGCCCTACGACCTGTCGATCGCCGGCTTCGAGGACAGCCCGTTCTCCAAGCAGAGCTGGCCACCGCTGACCACCGCGAAACAGGCCACCGAGGAGATCGCCCGGCACGCCGCGCGCCGCCTGCTCGACGAGATCCGCGAACAGCCCGGGCATACCCGCAATGAAGGCTTCAGCCCGGAACTGGTGGTCCGCGGGTCGACCGCGCCGCCGCGCCCGAAGGCCTGATCCAATACCAATCTGGCGAAATTCGCCCGATATCGCGCCTGATGTTGTTATTTGGTATTTGATTGGTATTCTTTTGGCGTGGACAGCTACCTGCTCGCCGAATTCCGCCGCCAGGCCGATGCGCATCGCGCGCCGGCCTACCAGCACCTGCGCCGGGCCCTGCAGCACGCGATCGAACACGGCGTGCTCGGCATCGGCCAGGCGTTGCCGCCGGAGCGCGACCTCGCCGCGCTGCTGGGCCTGTCGCGGGTCACCGTACGCAAGGCGATCGGCGGCCTGGTCGCCGACGGCCTGCTGCTGCAGCGGCAGGGCTCCGGCACCTTCGTCGCCGAACGCATCGTCAAGTCGTCCTCGCAGCTGACCAGCTTCAGCGACGACCTGCGCGCACGCGGCCTCGATCCGAAGTCGGTGATGCTGGAACGCGGCGTCGGCGCGGCCACGCCGGAGGAAGCGATGGCGCTGAACCTGTCGCCCGGCGTGCAGGTCGCGCGCTTCCATCGCCTGCGCACCGCCGCCGGCCAGCCGCTCGCGCTGGAGCGCAGCAGCGTTCCGCTGGCGGTGCTGCCCGATCCGACCCTGCTGCGCGATTCGCTGTACGAAGCCTTCGCGCTGCGCGGCATCCGCCCGACCCGTGCACTGCAACGCCTGCGTGCGATCGCCTTCGATGCCGAGCAGGCGCGCCTGCTCGGCCTGCCGGAAGGCAGCCCCTGCCTGTTCATCGAACGCCGCGCCTTCCTCGACGACGGCCGCGTGGTCGAGTTCACCCGTTCCTTCTACCGCGGCGATGCCTACGACTTCGTCGCCGAGTTGCATGCCCCATGAGCCTGACCATGCACCACCACGCAGCCCTCGACCATTTTTCCTTCGGAACCACGCCCATGCACGCCGCCGCCGACACCTGGATGCACAGCGAAGCGGCGGAGGCGGCGACCGCCGTCGCCCGCCAGTTCGCCGCCAACGCCGCCACCATCGATGCCCTCGTGGAGCGCCTGCGCGCGAATCCGCCGCGTTTCATCGTCACCTGCGCACGCGGCAGTTCCGACCACGCCGCGACCTACGGCAAGTACCTGTTCGAGACCACGCTCGGGCTGGTAACGGCCTCGGCGTCGCCGTCGGTCGGGTCGGTGTACGCGGTGCAACCACGGCTCGACGACGCCCTGTTCGTGGTGATCTCGCAATCCGGCAAGAGCCCCGACCTGCTGCGCAACGCGGAGATCGCCAAGGCCGGCGGCGCGCACGTGGTCGCCCTGGTCAACGTCGCGGATTCGCCGCTGGCCAGGCTGGCGCACACCGTGTTGCCGCTGCATGCCGGCCCTGAGACCAGCGTGGCCGCGACCAAGAGCTACCTGTGCTCGCTGGCCGCGTTGCTGCAACTCACCGCCCGCTGGAGCGGCGATCCCGCGCTGCTCGCCGCAGTCGAGGCACTGCCCGGCGCGATGCGCGCCGCATGGGCGCAGGACTGGTCGGCCCTGGTGTCCGGCCTGCGCCTGGCCGACCACCTGTTCGTGCTCGGCCGCGGGCTTGGCCTGGGCGGCGCGCAGGAAGCCGCGCTGAAGTTCAAGGAAACCTGCGGGCTGCACGCGGAGGCATTTTCTTCCGCCGAGGTGAAGCACGGGCCGATGGCGATCGTCGGCCCGGACTTCCCGGTGCTGGTGTTCGCGCAGGACGACGACATCGGTGCCGGCACCGCCGCCGTCGCCGCGGAGTTCCAGGCGCGCGGCGCCCCGGTCTGGCTGGCCCGCCCCGGCGCGACGGGCACCGGCGTGCTGCCGCTGCCACCGTCGCCGCACCCGGCCTGCACGCCGATCCTCACCGTGCAGGCGTTCTACGGCGCGGCGAATGCGCTGTCGATCGCGCGCGGGCATGATCCCGACGTGCCGCCGCACCTCAACAAGGTCACCGAGACCGTCTGACATGACGACCCAGGTCTTCCACAATGGACACATCCTCACCGAACGCGGCTTCGAGCGCGACGCGTGCGTGGTGGTGGAAGACGGTTTCATCGTCGCCGTGCTGCATGGCGACGCTCCGACGGGCGATGCCATCGACCTGCAAGGCGGTTACCTCGTGCCCGGCTTCATCGATGCCCAGGTCAATGGCGGCGGCGGCGTGCTGTTCAACAACGACACCTCGGTCGAGGCGATCAAAGCGATCGGCCGCGCGCATCGCCGGTTCGGCACCACCGGCTTCCTACCGACGTTGATCAGCGACGATGCCGAGGTCATGCAGCGTGCGATCGCCGCGACGCGCGGCGCGATCGCCCAAGGCGTGCCCGGCGTGCTTGGCATCCACCTGGAGGGCCCGTACCTGGCGCCGGCGCGCAAGGGCACCCACGACGACGCCAAGTTCCGCATCCCCGACGACGCCGAAATCGCGATGGCGACGTCGCTCGACAATGGCGTCAGCTTGCTCACCCTGGCGCCGGAACGCGTGCCGGCTATGGCGATCCGTGCGATCGTCGAACGCGGCGGCATCGTCACCGCCGGCCACACCGCTGGAACCTACGACGAGATACGCGCCGGCATCGATGCCGGCATTACCGGTTTCACGCATTTGTACAACGCGATGTCGCCGCTGCAGGGCCGCGAGCCCGGCGCGGTCGGCGCGGCACTAGAGGATGACGCTTGCTGGTGCGGCGTGATCGTCGATGGCGTGCACGTGCACCCTGCCAGCCTGCGCGTCGCGCTTGCGGCCAAGCCGCGCGGCAAGGTGTTCCTGGTCACCGACGCGATGCCGATGGTCGGCGCCGACGATCCCAGCTTCGATCTCTACGGCGAAACCATCACCGCGGTCGATGGCGTGGTCCGCAACGCCGCCGGCGCGCTCGCCGGTTCCGCGCTCGACATGGCCAGCGCGGTGCGCAACAGCGTGCACTTGCTCGGCCTGCCGCTGGACGAAGCCTGCCGGATGGCGGCGCAATATCCGGCGGAGTTCCTCGGCATCGGCGGCGAACGCGGTCGCATCGCACCGGGGTATCGCGCGGATCTGGTGCTGCTGGATGGCGACGTGCGCGTGCGGCGCAGTTGGATTGGCGGCGTGGAATGAATCCACGCCTGTAGCCCGGGTACCCGGGACACCGCATCGACACACCGTTCGCGCCAACGATCATTCGTAACGAATCGGCTACACGGGATGCTTCTGGGTCAGCTCAGAAGCCCCGGGTTTCGCTGCGCTCTACCCGGGCTACGGTGTTACTGCCCGGGCTTCTTTTCCTGCGGCGCGCGTCCAGTCAGGATCAGGCTGCGCGAACGCTCTTCATCGGGAAGCCAGTCAGCCGGTGGTGGCCAGCGACCGGCGACCTGCAGCGCAGCCTGCACGGAACGCGCCTCGTCATTCCAGTAATCCTCGGGCAGCAGCAACGACCGGATTTTTTGGTCGGCAAGTTGCGTCGTCATCCAGCGGCTTTCGCGATAGCGCTCGCGCCACGCGGCCGCCTCGGGGGCGTCATCCAGCATCTGCACCAACACGTCCAGGCCGATCATTCGCTGGATCCAGATGTCGCCCTCTGCCAATCGGGTCAGGATCCTGAGGCAGGCCGCGCGCCGAGCCGGATCCAGGCCGGCATCCGGCGGGCAGAGTTTGCGAAGCGTGCTGAACGCCGGAACCGAATCGTTGAGCGATGCCATCATCATCGCATTGTCAAACACGCCGAACGGCCGACCGAGCTCCATGCCCATCTTGCCCTGCATGGCACGTTGCACGCCTTCATCCGCGCAGGCCATCGGCATCGGCAACGCGCCATACGCCTTGCGCATGATCGACTGGACAGCGCCGGTGTGGGCGTCATATTCCGGTGCGCTCGCGGCGCGCTCGAAGGCAAGCCTGGTCGCGGCCGGATCGTCGTTTCTCGAGGCCTCCTCCATCTCCCGCAGCCACACCAGCATGTTGCCGGGCTCCGCTTGCCGCAGCTCCCGCCGCGCTGCCTCGCAGTCATCACCGCCAGCGCATCTGTGGGCCGCCACCCAGAGGACATCGCGATCATCGCGCGCGAATGCCACGGCCTTCTGGAAGGCGCGCCTAACCTCGTCCGCGCGCTGCTGCAACGCGTGGCGTTGCGCTTCCCGCGTCATCGCCTCCAAGTTCACCGGAGCCCCCACTGGCACCGCCAACGCGTACGCCATTTGCGATCCTCCGTCCTGCATGCTCTCGAGTTGCAGTGCGCGGGCATTGAAGGCGTCGCGCAACGCCATGCCGCAACGCTTGATGGCGTCGTCCATCGATGCGGCGACATGGCCGGAGCCGGCAGGGGATGGCGTCAAAGCCACACCTGCGCCAGGTTCCGGTTCCGGTTCCGACACCGGCGCTGGTCTTGCCGGACTGGGTGGCGTGGCATTGCCTGCTTGCCACCACCACGCCGCGCCCACCAGCAACAGCAGCACGATGGCGAGCAAGGCAATCCGTTGCGGGCGCATTTTCATCGGCGCGATCTTAGCCGCCATTCGCCGGCGCACGGCCGATTCCCGCGCCACTGCTAAAATACCGAGTCTTTGCGCCAACACCGCGCCAGCGCGTCGCCAGCCCCCGGGGTTTCCATGACCAGCACCGCCGAACTCTCCTCGCCGTCCTCGGCGAACACCGCCCTTACCAATTCGGTGGTCGATGCCGACTACACGCTGGAGGACAAGTATCGCCGCACCCAGGGGCGCATCTACCTGAGCGGGGTGCAGGCGCTGGTGCGGCTGCCGCTGATGCAGAAGCTGCGCGACGAACGCGCCGGCCTGAACACCGCCGGCTTCATCAGCGGCTATCGCGGCTCGCCGCTGGGCGGCTTCGACTTGGAACTGTGGCGGGCCAAGAAACACCTTGCATCGGCGAAGGTGAAGTTCCAGCCCGGCCTCAACGAAGACCTGGGCGCGACCATGGTCTGGGGCACCCAGCAGCCGGGTCTGTTCCCGGGCGCGACCGTCGATGGCGTGTTCGGCATGTGGTACGGCAAGGGCCCGGGCGTGGACCGCTGCGGCGACGTGTTCAAGCACGCGAATGCCGCCGGCACCTCGCGCAACGGCGGCGTGCTGGCGCTGGCCGCCGACGACCACAACTGCCGCAGCTCGACCCTGCCGCACGGCAGCGAACACGAATTCGTCAGCGCGATGATGCCGGTGCTCAACCCGGCCGGCGTGCAGGACATCCTCGACATGGGCTTGCTGGGCTTCGCGATGTCGCGCTTCACCGGCCGCTGGGTCGGCTTCAAGACGATCGCGGAAACGGTGGAGTCCTCGGCCTCGGTCGACGTCGATCCGTTCGCCATGCAGATCGTGCTGCCGGGCGACGCCGATTTCGAGATGCCCGCGGGCGGCCTCAACATCCGCTGGCCGGATCCGCCGCTGGACCAGGAGATGCGCCTGCATCGCTACGCGGTCAAGGCGGCGCAGGCGTTCGCGCGCGCCAACGGCATCGACCGCATCGTCATCGATTCGCCCAATGCCCGTCTCGGCATCGTCACCACCGGCAAGAGCTACCTCGACGTGCTGCAGGCCCTCGAATATCTCGGGCTCGACGAGGACGCGTGCCGCGGCCTCGGCATCCGCGTTTACAAGGTCGGCATGACCTGGCCGCTGGAGCCGCAGGGCATCCGCGCATTCGCGCGCGGGCTGCAGGACATCCTGGTGGTCGAGGAGAAGCATTCCTTCATCGAGTCGCAGATCAAGGAACTGTTCTACAACTTCGATGGGCAACGCCCGAGCATCGTCGGCAAGTACGACGAGGCCGGCGAATGGATCCTGCCGAGCACCGGCGAACTCACCCCGGCGCGCATCGCCGGCGTGATGGCGAAGCGCATCCAGCGCTTCCACGACAGCGAACACATCCGCGACGTGCTGCGCTGGATGGAGAACAAGGAAGGCGAACTGGCGCTGCCGCGCGCCAACTTCCCGCGGGTGCCGCACTACTGCAGCGGCTGCCCGCACAACAGCAGCACCAAGGTGCCGGAAGGCTCGCGCGCGCAGGGCGGCATCGGTTGCCATTACATGGTGACCTGGATGGACCGCAGCACCGACACCTTCACCCATATGGGCGGCGAAGGCGTTACGTGGGCGGGGCAGGCGGCGTTCACCGAGACGCCGCACATCTTCCAGAACCTCGGCGACGGCACCTATTTCCACAGCGGCTCGCTGGCGATCCGCCAGTCGATCGCGGCCGGCGTCAACATCACCTACAAGATCCTCTACAACGATGCGGTGGCGATGACCGGTGGCCAGCCCGTCGACGGCACCCTGACCGTGCCGCAGATCGCACAGCAGATGCGCGCCGAGGGTGTGCAGACGATCGCGCTGGTCAGCGACGACATCGAGAAGTGGACCGATCCGTCGATCTTCCCGGCGGGTGTCACCTTCCATGACCGCCGCGAACTCGACGCCGTGCAGAAGCAGTTGCGCGAGGTGAAGGGCGTCTCGATCCTGATCTTCGACCAGACCTGCGCCACCGAGAAGCGCCGCCGCCGCAAGCGCGGCAAGATCGCCGACCCGCAGAAGCGCGTGGTGGTGAACTCGCTGGTCTGCGAAGGCTGCGGCGACTGCGGGCAGAAGAGCTTCTGCGTGTCGGTGCTGCCGAAGGACACCGAGTTCGGCCGCAAGCGCGACATCGACCAGAGCAACTGCAACAAGGACTACAGCTGCGTCGAGGGCTTCTGCCCGAGCTTCGTCACCGTGCACGGCGGCAAGCCGCGCAAGGGCAAGAAGGTGAATGCCGCGGACAAGCTGGCCTCGCTGCCAGCGCCGCAGGTCCGCAGTGACCTTTCGCAGCCGTGGAACATCCTGATCACCGGCGTCGGCGGCACCGGCGTGGTCACCATCGGTGCACTGCTCGGCATGGCCGGGCACCTGGAAGGCAAGGGCTCGAGCGTGCTCGACCAGACCGGCCTCGCCCAGAAGGGCGGCGCGGTCACCACCCACATCCGCATCGCCAGGTCGCCGGCCGACATCCACGCAGTGCGCATTGCCGCCGGCGAAGCCGACCTGGTGCTGGGCTGCGACATGGTGGTGGTCAACGACTACTGGGTGCTGTCGAAGATCCGCCCCGAGCGCAGCACCGTGGTGATGAACACCTACGAGGCGATGCCGGGTACCTTCACGACGCGGCCGGACATGCAGTTCCCGGCGGCCGACATCGTCAAGGCGGTGAGCACCGCGCTCAACGGCGAAGCGCCGCTGCAGATCGACGCGACCCACATCGCCACCGCGCTGATGGGCGACGCGATCGCCGCCAACCTGTTCATGCTCGGCTACGCCTGGCAGCAAGGCCTGGTGCCGATCTCGTTCGATGCGCTGATGCGCGCGATCGAGCTCAACGGCGCCGCGGTCGAGATGAACAAGACCGCGTTCGCATGGGGCCGCTTGGCCGTGGTCGACCTCGATGCCGTGGTCGAAGCCGCCGGCATCGTGCGCAATGCGCCGACCACCGCCGAGCGCACGCCACTGCCGTTGCCGATGCTGGGCGCCACCACCAACGAGGGCGCCGAGTCCGGGCTCAACCCGCATGCGGTCGCCACCCGCAGCGAGGACGAATTGCGCCACGTGCCGGCCAATGCCGGCAGCGATGTCGCGTTCCTGCCGCTGGACGATGCGCGCCTGTCGCGTTCGCTGGACGAGGTGGTCGCGCGGCGCATCGCCTTCCTGACCGAATACCAGGACGCGAAGTACGCCAGGCGCTATTCGGATTTCGTGGCGAAGGTGCGTTCCGTCGAGGCGGCGAAGGCACCGGGCAGCACCGACCTGTCGGAAGCGGTCGCCCGCTATTTCTTCAAGCTGATGGCCTACAAGGACGAATACGAAGTCGCGCGCCTGTACACCAGCGGCGATTTCAAGCGCCGGCTGCAGCAGCAGTTCGAGGGCGACTACAAGCTGCGCTTCCACCTCGCGCCGCCGCTGTTCGCGAAGAAGAACGCGCAGGGCCAGCTGCAGAAGAAGGAATACGGCAGCTGGATGCTCACCGCGTTCGGCGTGCTGGCCAGGCTGCGCGGCCTGCGCGGCACCCCGCTCGACGTGTTCGGCTACACCGCCGAACGTCGCGGCGAACGCGCGCTGATCGGCGATTACGAAAAGACCGTGTCGGCGCTGCTCGACAAGCTCGACGCCGGCAACGTCGACCTGGCCGCCGATATCGCCAGCATCCCCGAACAGATCCGCGGCTACGGCCACGTCAAGGAAGCGCACCTGCACAGGGCCAAGGCGCGCGAGGCGGAGCTGCTGCGGGAATGGGCAAACCCGCTGCGGGTGGTGCAGGCGGCGTAGCCCCCGCGGATGCCGGTCCATGAAAAAGCCCGCGCAAGCGGGCTTTTTCGTCTCCGCCCACCCCGCGCTTACGGAGCGGCGACCGCCGCGGTCATC
This sequence comes from Thermomonas sp., assembly GCA_035456065.1. Lineage (GTDB taxonomy): Bacteria > Pseudomonadota > Gammaproteobacteria > Xanthomonadales > Xanthomonadaceae > Thermomonas. The sequence goes on from DATIDW010000003.1 coordinate 53,835, forward strand.
ACGCCACCACCGGGGATCGACTGGCGCGCGCTGGCGAGGATCTGGCCGGCGCTGCGACCATCGCAGGCGAAGCTGCGACCACGCTGCAGGAAAGCGGCATCGTCCGCATACGCGAACACCAGTTGCTGCTGCTTCAGGCTGTCGATGACGATCCGCGCCACGCCCTCGCGCAGGGCGGGACAGCCCTGGCTGCGGCCGAGTCGCCCCTGGGTGCGGATCAGGTCAGGATTCGCGTACCAGGCCCCATGCATGACGATCGCGCGCTGGCGAGCGGCATCGTTGAAGCCCGGGTCGAGGCCATCCATGCGCAGCGAATACCCGTTGCCGCCGTGGTAGGTCTCGGCGGTGCGGAACAGGCCCAGGCTGGTCTGGTAGCTGCCTTCGACATTGGAGAAGCGTCGCGCGACGTTCTCGCCGCTGCCCTGGCCATGCGCCACGTGTTCACGGAACAGCAGCGTGTCCTGCGCCACGTCGAACACCCACAGGCGCTTCTGGGTGGACGGCAGCGAGTAGTCGATCACCGCGAGGCGCGCATCCGCATTCGCCTGGCCGTTGCGCACCGCGCAGCTGCGGGCTTCCAGCGCCAGCGCCAGCACGCCCGGATCGAGTTCCGGGGCAAGCCGCCGCAGGCGGTCGATGGCGCTGGGTGCGGTCGCTTCCGGCGCACGCTCGGGAGCGATCACCACTGCAGGAACGCGCGCCGCATGCGGCGTCGCGGCGACGACGCCGGACTTGGTGGCGGGGCCGGCGCAGCCAGCGAGCAGGGCAGACGCGGAGAGGGTAAAGGCAAGACGGAGATCGCGCATGGACGCGACCTTACCGTCACTGTTTCCTCATGTGGCTGAATTGGGGCGGGATAGCTGAATGAAAACAACGACTTGAACTTTGTTTGCGCCGGTGCCCGATTCAGGGCGCAGCGGCGGTGACCGCACTGCGTTCGTTGCCGACGCCGGCGAACAGCGGCACGCCGCTGTAGGCGTCGACTGGCGCGCGCGGCCCCGGGTAGGCCACGGCGACGTCGTGCGACGCGTCGTCGGCGATCACCACCAGCATGCCGCGCTCGGTTTCCGCGTAGAGCGCTTCGGCGAACGCGAGCGGCAGGCGCACGCACCCGTGCGAGGCGGGATAGCCGGGGATCTTGCCCGCGTGCAGGGCGATGCCGTCCCAGGTCAGCCGCTGCATGAAGGGCATCGGCGCGTTGTTGTAGAGGTTCGAATGGTTCATCCGCTTCTTCTGCAGGATCTCGAAGGTGCCGGTGGGCGTCGGATGGGTCGCGGTACCGGTGCTGACGGTGGATACGCCGATGCGCACCCCGTTGCGGTACACGTGCGCTCGCTGGGTCGGCAGGCTGACGACGATCACCAGTTGCCCGTCGCCAGCGCGCTCGGGCGTCCACAGGAATTCGCCCGGCTGCAGCGAATCGGCCTCGACGTCGGGGCCGGACGCAACGAACGCTTCCGACTCCGGTGCACTCGGCTGTTGCGCGAACGCGGGCAGCGCGACCAAGCCCAGGACCAGGGCGAGCGCGTGCCGGCGGAGGGCGGGGGCAGGTCGGGCGATGCGGGTCGTGATGTCCATGGCGCGCACGCTAGCGGTACGCGCATGAGGGCCGTTTGACCTACTCGCACGTGCGCTGAATCTTCACCCCGGCATCGCGCCACGCTTCACGCATGCTTGATGACCCGCATGATTTCAGCGGCGCGCGGACAGGATCGGCGTGAGGTAGTCCGGCTTGCCGTCGATGCGCTCGAGGTGCGGATAACGCAGGCCGTCGCGGTAATCGAGCTTGACCGTGCGGTAGACGTCGAATTCGCGCAGCATCAATTCGATCGGCGCGCTGCCGCCCTTCGCCGCCTTCACCGCATCGTCGAGCACGTCCTTGTCGTAGGCCTGGCCGTTGACCGCGACCACGGTGCTGCCGCTGCCGATCCCGGCGTTGAAGGCCGGGCTGTCCCAGCGCACGTCGCCGATCACGCCTTCCTTGTTCAGCGAGAGGCCCAGCGAATAGGTGTAGTCGCCGCCACCGCCACGCGCACTGGCCTTGGCGTAGGCACTCGGTTCGTCCTTGTAGACCAGCTTCCAGCCGCTGGCCTCGATGCCGCCCGCCAACCCGACCTTGCCGTCCAGGCGGTCGCGCAGGAACGTCGTCCAGTCATGCGGCTGCACGCCATCGAGCGTCGCGACCACGTCCTCGAAGGTGTAGGTGGCCTGCTGTTTCCATTCGCCGTCGTTGACGCCGAAGAACGCGCGGGCGAAATCATCCAGCGACTTGCGGCCACCGCTCTTGCTGCGGATCAGCGCATCCGCCTCCAGCCAGATCATCTGGCCGCCGCGGTAATAGTCCTCGCTCATCTGGTAGTTCAGGTAGGCGCGCGCCGCGCGACCGACCACGATCGGGTCGTTGGTGGTGTCCTGGATACCGCGCCACTGCAGGCCCGCGCGGTTGTCGGCATAGGTCGCCGCCACCAGCGCCAGCGCATCGCGCGAAGCCGCCAGCGGGCGCATGCCGCTGCGCGCGGCGAGCACGTTGCCCCAGTACTGGGTCTGGCCTTCGTACACCCACAGCAGGCTGTCCTGCATCGCGACGTTGAAGTTCGGCGTCCACAGGTCGGCGCCGCGGCGGTACTTGCCGTTCCACGAGTGCACGAACTCGTGCGCGAGCAGGTCGGTGAAGCCGGCCTTCTCGTTCCAGCCGGTGAAGTAGTCGGTGCCGACGCCATTTTCGCTGGAGCGCTGGTGCTCGAGGCCGTTGCCGCCCATCTGCCCGGACAGCGAGAACAGGAACTGGTAATGGTCGTAGTGCTGCGCGCCGAACAGCTTCAATGCCTGCGCCACCATCGCCTTGTGGATCGCGACCTGTTGCGGCTTGGCCTCGAGGAATTTCGCGGCATCGGCGACCACGCCCAGGCGCACCGGCACCTTGCTGCCGGCCGGGGTCAGGTCGATGTTCTTCGCATGACGCCCTGCGTAAATCGGCGAATCCACCAGGATATCCAGCGGCACGTCCTGGTAATCCACCGTGTCGCCGCTGCGGCCCTGCTCGTGCAGTGCGGTGAACGCGGTCCAGCCGGCGGGATAGGTGACGCGCGGATCGAACATGACCTTGCTGGCGTAGTGCCCGGCCGGGTACAGCACGGTGGAGAGGAACTGCAGGTTGAGCATGTTGGGCGTCATCACCACGCGGCCCTGGCCGGTACCGGTGGCGGTGAGGAAATCGAATTCCGCGGTGATCTCGCTGACGCCGTCCGGCACGGTCAGGTGGAAGGCGGCGACATCGAGCGGATCGCGCTTCCACTGCAATCGCGTGCCATTCGCCTTGACGGTGAGCCCGGCGATCTTGTCGAGGGCGTTGCGCGGCGAATGCCCACCGGGCACCCACATCGGATACAGCAGGGTCAGCGGGCCGGCCTGCACCGGGATGGTCTGCCTGATCCTGAAGATGCGCTGGCTGAGGTTGGTGGCATCGACATCGAGCCGGATCGTGCCTGCGTACGCCACGTCGCGCGGCGGCGCGATCGCGGACTCGGCCTGCTGGGCGTGGGCAGCGCCCGCGAACAGGAGGGTCAGGGCAACAGGCAACAGGCGACGGCGCATCGGCAACTCCAGCAGGAAACGTGATCGTCCATCCTAGGCACCGCGCCCGTGCACGCGCCTGCCAGAAGCCATGCACGCCGGTTTAATCCGCCGGCCACCATGCTCACCCCATCACAGTCCGGGGAATCCGCCATGTCGCTGCGCCTGTTGTTCATGTTCATCGCCCTTCTCGGACTTGCGGGCTGCGCCTCGACCCCGCAACCCGGGCCCGTCGCCGGTGGCGGCACCTGCAATGCCGAGCCCGCGCAGCCCTGGGTCGGCAAGCCCGCCAGCGACGCCAATGTGCAGGCCGCCTTCAAGGCCTCCGGCGCGAAGACGATGCGCTCGCTCAAGCCCGGTCAGGCGGTGACCATGGATTACCGCGAGGACCGGGTGAACATCGCCCAGGACGCGAGCGGCACCATCGAACGGATCAGCTGCGGCTGATCCATGGCGCGCTCAGGCCGCGGGCTCGTCCGCGGCCTGAGCCGGCAGGTGCGCGGCATCGGTGAAACGCCAGGCGACGAAGGCCGCGATCGCCAGCATCAGCGCCGCGATCAGGAAGGCGATGCCAGGCAACCGCATCGGCGCATGCGGGCCGATGAAGAAACCGAACGAGCCCGCGAATACCGCCGGCGCGAAGATCCCCGCCAGCGACACCAGGCTGCTCATCGAGCCCTGGATGCGGCCCTGTGCATCCGCCGGTACCTGCCGGGTGATCAAGGCCTGCGTGGCCGGCGCGGCGATCGCCCACAGCGCGCTGATCGGCAGGCCGAGCATGAACATCCAGCCGCTGCCGGCCAGCCCGTAGATGAAGAACCCCAGGGTGCCGCAGGCCAGGCCGAACATCAGCGCGCGGCGTTCGCCGAGCGCCTTCACCATCCGCCCGACCAGCAGCACGTTGACGATCACGCTGAGCACGCCGACCACCGACAGCACGTAGCCCGCCTGCTTCTCCTTCCAGCCGTACGCGGCGTCGGCGAACAGCACGAAGGTGCTCGGATACACGTAGTGGGCGAAGTTGGCGATGAACACCACCGCCACCAGGCCCCAGATCTGCGGGTAGTCGCGCAGCATCCTGACCCCGCCCATCGGCTTGGCGTGCGCCCAGTCGAAGCGGGGCGTGCGCTTGTCCTTCGGCAGCGATTCCGGCAGCACCAGCAGGCCGTAGCAGAAGTTGAGCAGCGCAAGCCCCGCCGCGAACCAGAACGGCAGGCGATGGTCGATGTCGCCGAGCACGCCGCCGACCAGCGGGCCGACGATGAAACCCAGGCCGAACGCCGCGCCGATCATGCCGTACGCCTTGGCCCGGGCCTCGGGCGCGGTGACATCGGCGATGTAGGCATTGGCGGTGGTGAAGCTCGCCGAGGTCATCGCCGAGATGATCCGGCCGACGAACAGCCAGGCCAGGTTCGGCGCCAGCGCCATGAAGATGAAATCCAGTCCCAGCCCAAGGCAGGAAAGCAGGATCACCGGTCGCCGCCCATAACGATCGGCCAGCGCACCCTGGATCGGCGCGCTGAAGAACTGCACCAGCGAGAACGCGAAGGCGAACGCACCGGTCCAGTACGCCGCGGTGGAGGTGTCGCCACCGACGAATTCCTGCACCAGGTGCGGCAGCACCGGGATGATCACCCCGAACGCCAGCACGTCGATCAGCACGGTGATGAAGATGAAGACCAGCGCGGCCTTGCGTGCGCCTGGAACAAGTGATGCGTTCAAGAGATTGGGCCAGCCAGTTTTGGTTTTCGTCGCCCGGTGCAAGCCGGGTCCAGCGCTTCCGTTGCTCGATCCAGAGCTGGATTCGGGTTTTCGCCCGGATGACAGCACCGGAGTTTGCAGGCCGGGTGAAACGCGACGGTATGAAAGGGGATCGGATCGCGCCGCGACCGGCGCAGCGCGCGATTGTCAGCTGGCGAACGCATCCGTGGCCAGCCAGGTGGCATGGTCGCGCACATCGTCCGCCCAGCGCGCGACGTGTTCCTCGAAGCGCGCGACATCGCCGGCGAACAGCGCGCGCGCGGCCTCCTCGAAGCCGGGCTGGTCGCCGGCCATTGCCTGCATGAAGCGGAACGTCGCCTCCTGCGCGGCGCGGCGACGGTCCTCGCCGGAGGACACCTTGCGCGCGTCCTCGACCAGCCGGCGCAACGCCACCGAGGCGCCGCCCGGTTGCGCGGCCAGCCAGTCCCAGTGGCGCGGCAGCAGGGTGACCTCGCGGGCGACCACGCCCAGCTTCGGTCGGCCTGGCTTGCGCGGCACCGGCGTGGCGTCCGCGCCGACCGACAGCTGCGGCAGCGCCAGCAGGCGCAGCAGGTCGGCGGCGGGCAGTTCCAGCGGCACCTCGACGGCGCGACCATCGGCATCGTCGAACACCAGCACCGGCCGCCCCGGATGCAGGTCGTAGGCCTGCTTGGCCTTCATCGCGACGTGGCGGAGTTCGCCGCTGGCGATCCGTTGCGGACCGGAAAACGCGGTGCAGCGCAGGGATGGCGTGGACATGGGATCTCCGGAAGTGGAGCCATATTTTATCCGGGCAAAATCAGCCGTCAATCTGTTTTTCCCGCCAGTTGGCGGGGAGGCGCCCGTGCAGCCCGGAGGCGGCGATCGCCGCATGGCCCATCGCCACGCTGATCTGGTTGAGCGCGCTGACCACGTCGCCGATGGCGTACAGGCCGTCCACGCTGGTCTGCATGCGCGCGTCGACGATGAGTTCCCCGTTGTCGTCGACCGCTGCGCCGAGGTCGCTGGCCAGCCGCGACTGCGCGTCGCTGCCCAGCACCGGGTAGAGGGTATCGAAGCGGCGCTCGCCGGCCGCGGTCTCGACCACGCAGCCATCCGCGTCGCAGCGCAGGGCGACGGCGGGCGGCAGCACTTCGATGCCCGCCTGCGCGGCCAACGCCGCGCAATCGGGCGAGGCCTCGCCGGCCTCGCTCGGGATGGCCGCGACCGTGCGCGAGAAGCTGCGCAGGAAGGCCGCGTGGTGGATCGCGACATCCACCGGCGCCAGCACCGCGATGTCGGCATCGCTGGCCTCGTAGCCGTCGCAGACCGCGCACAGGCGCACCGCGTGGCCGGCGATGCCGGCCTCCAGGCCGTCCATCGCCGGCATCACGTCGACCACGCCGGTGGCCAGCAGGACGAAACGCATGCGCCACTCGCGGCCATCGGCGGCGGTGGCGACGAACGCTTCGCCTTCGCGTCGCAGGCGTTCGATGCACGCGTCCTCGACCTGCACGCCAAACCCTTCGGCCTGCGCGCGCAACCTGCCGAGCAACGCATCGCCGCCGATCCCGGTCGGGAAACCCGGGCAGTTGTGGCTGGTCGGGATCCAGCGCGCGCGGCTCTTGCCGGCATCGACCACGGCGAAGCGCCGGTGGAAGCGAGCGAGGTAGGTGGCGGCGGTCAGCCCGGCCGGGCCGGCGCCGACCACCAGCACGTCGAGGACGTCAGCGTCCGTGGCCGACGGCGATGAACTGGAGGAATTCGGCGCGGGTGCGTGCGTCGTCACGGAAGCTGCCCAGCATCTTGGAGGTGACCATGCTGACCCCGCGCTTGTGAATGCCGCGCGTGGTCATGCACTCGTGCGCGCCTTCCACCACCACGCCCACCCCACGCGGTTGCAGCGCGCGCTGGATGCAGTTGGCGATCTGCGAGGTCATCTTCTCCTGCACCTGGAAGCGCCGCGCATACGCCTCGACCACACGCGCCAGCTTGCTGATGCCGACCACCTTGCCGTCCGGCAGGTAGCCGATGTGCACCTTGCCGATGATCGGCGCCATGTGGTGCTCGCAGTGGCTTTCGTATTCGATGTCGCGCAGCACGATCATCTCGTCGTAGCCGCCGACTTCCTCGAAGGTGCGCGCCATGTACTCGTCCGGATCCAGCGCATAGCCGCTGAACCAGTCCTCGTAGGCCTTGGCCACGCGCTTGGGGGTGTCCAGCAGGCCCTCCCGGGCGGGATCGTCGCCGGACCAGCGCAACAGCGTGCGCACCGCGTCCTCGGCCTGCGCGCGGCTGACTTCGTTGCGGACATCATCGTTGCGGTTGTCGGACATGGTCTGGCCGGCCTGCGCGAAAACGGGGCGCCATGGTAACCCGCAGGCAGCAACGGGCCGGTGGCCGCGCGGCGGTACCCGCCCTCCGCGATCGAGCGCGAAACGTGGCGCGCCGCGCAGTTCCAGGCCCCGGCATCGACGTCGTGACCATCCGCATGGGCATGGGATGCCGGCAGGCCACACAATCGGCCGGCCTTCTCCCCCACGGAATCCCCGATGCCGCCCTTCCTGCCCCGCACCGCGCTGGCGCTTGCCGTCGCCATGAGCCTTGGCCTGGCCGCCTGTTCGAAACCCACCGCCGACACCGCGCCTGCCGCCACCGCGGCTGCGGCAGCGCCCACCGCCGAACAGGTCAAGGCGGAATCCGCGCGCCTCAACGCCTGGTTCGAGAAGAAGTACGAGGAGCAACTGCAGTTCAGCCCGATGCAGCTGACCATCCTCGGCCGCAAGGAGCTGTACGACCAGCTCGATGACATGTCCGAGGCCGGCATGCGCAGGCAGCTGGCCTGGCAGGAGGCGTCGGTGAAGGAGATGGAGTCCAGCTTCGACTACAAGAAGCTCGAACCGGAAACGCAGCTGTCGTGGGACCTGTGGAAGAAGCAGTACGAGAACGCGCGCGACGGCATGCAGTTCCTCGGCAATGGCTATCCGTTCGAGCAGATGGGCGGTGCGCAGAGTTTCGTGCCGACCTTCCTGATCAATTTCCACAAGGTCGCCGACGAGCAGGACTACCTGGCCTACATCGCCCGCCTGCAAAAGCTCGGCACTGCCTTCGACCAGGCGCTGGAGCGCGCGCGCGCGTCCACCACCAAGGGCATCCGCCCACCGAAGTTCGCCTACGAGGGCGTGATCGACCAGTCGGGCAAGGTGATCGCCGGGGCGCCGTTCGATGGCGGCAAGGACAGCGCGCTGTGGGCCGACGCGCAGGCCAAGGCCGACGCGCTGGCGAAGGACGGCAAGGTCACCGCCGAACGCGCCACTGCCCTCAAGGCCGAGGCGCGCAAGGCATTGCTCGACAACGTCAAGCCGGCCTACGAGCGGATCATCGCGTTCGCCCGCGAGGAACTGCCGAAGGCGGCGGTGAACCCCAGCGGCGTGGGCACCACCCAGGCCAATGGCGCGGCGTACTACGCCCACCAGTTGAAGGTGAGCACTTCGACCGGCATGAGCGCCGACGAGATCCACCAGTTGGGCCTGTCGGAAGTCGCGCGCCTGCGCGGCGAACTCGAGAAGGTGCAGAAGACGATGGGCGTCGAAGGCGACCTGCCCGCATTCTTCAAGCACGTGCAGGCCGATCCGGCCCAGTTGTTCCCGAACACCGACGCCGGCAGGCAGGCCTACATCGACGAGGCCACCGCCGACATCGCCAACATCAAGGAGCAACTGCCGGAGTATTTCGGCCTGCTGCCCAAGGCCGATCTGGTGGTGAAGCGCGTCGAGGCCTTCCGCGAGCAGCCCGGGGCCGCCCAGCATTACTACCCCGGCACGCCGGACGGCTCGCGTCCCGGCGTGTACTACGCGCACCTGGTCGACATGAAGTCGATGCCGAAGACCGAACTCGAGGTGATCGCCTACCACGAGGGCCTGCCCGGCCACCACATGCAGATCTCGATCGCGCAGGAACTCACCGGCGTGCCGACCTTCCGCACCCAGTCCTCCGACAACGCCTACGCCGAAGGCTGGGGCCTGTACGCGGAGTGGCTGGCCAAGGAAATGCCGGGCACCTACCAGACTCCGTACTCCGAGTACGGCCGGCTGATGTCCGAGATGTGGCGGGCGATCCGCCTGGTGGTGGACACCGGCATGCATGCGAAGGGCTGGACCGAACAGCAGGCGTTCGACTACTTCCGCGCGAACAGTTCGGTGCCGGACGCGGCGATCAAGTCGGAGATCCAGCGCTACCTGGTGTGGCCCGGCCAGGCCACCGCGTACAAGGTCGGCATGATCAGGATCCAGCAATTGCGCAAGAAGGCCGAGACCGCACTCGGCGAGAAATTCGACATCCGCGGCTTCCACGACGCCATCCTCGGCGGCGGCGCGATGCCGCTGGACCTGGTCGAGCGTCGCGTGGATCGCTGGATCGCCGAGAAGCAGGCGGGCTGATCGCGGCAACGCGCAATCACGCAGCTGACGAAAAGGCCGGGCAATGCCCGGCTTTTTCTTTGCGTCGCAAGCACGCGGAATCGCTATTCCACCAGCGCATGACTGGTATGCCGATGCGGTTCCATGGATAGATGCGGTCTGCACGCCGCGCCGGAATCCCGATGACCACCCGCAGGAACCTGTTCAAGGCCATGGCCGCCGGCGCACTGTCCGCGCCGTTGGCTGGACTCGCCACCGCGACTGCAGACGCATGCACATCGCGAACACCCGCCTGGGGACGCGGTATCGAAGGCCAGCGCAAGGCCGATCTTGGCGATGGCAGCTATCGCAATCCGATCATCGCCGGCGACCACCCGGACCCGACCATCCTCAAGGATGGCGACGACTACTACATGACGTTCTCGTCGTTCCTGTCGTATCCGGGACTGGTGCTCTGGCACTCCACCGACCTGGTGAACTGGGCGCCGATCGGCCCCGCCCTGCACAAGAATCTCGGCGACATCTGGGCGGTCGACCTGTGCAGGCACGACGGCCGCTATTTCATCTACATCCCGGCCAATCCGACCGGCGACGGCTGGTCGATCTTCGCGATCTGGGCCGACGACATCCGCGGACCGTGGAGCGCGCCGGTCGACCTCGGCATCCGCGGCTGCATCGATCCCGGCCACGTGGTCGGCGAGGACGGCAAGCGCTATCTGTTCGTCAACGGCATCCGCAAGATCCGCCTGCGCGACGACGGCCTGGCCACCGACGGCGACCTGCAGGAGGCGTACCAACCGTGGCGCTACCCCGAGCACTGGATCACCGAGAATTTCGCGCCCGAAGGCCCGAAGCTGCTGTGGCGCGACGGCTGGCTGTACCTGGTCACCGCGGTCGGCGGCACCGCGGGGCCGGCCACGGGACACATGGTCATCGCCGCGCGGTCGCGCTCGGTGCATGGGCCGTGGGAACACTGCCCGCGCAACCCGCTGGTGCGCACGCAGACCGCCGACGAGCCGTGGTGGTCGCGTGGCCACGCGACGCTCGTCGAAGGCCCGGCCGGCGACTGGTGGATGGTCTACCACGGCTACGAAAACGGCTATCGCACGCTGGGCCGGCAGACATTGCTGGAGCCGATGGAATGGACCGCGGACGGCTGGTTCCGTGCGCTGGGCGGGGATCTCTCGAAACCGCTGCGCAAGCCCACCGGCGGCAAGGCCGGCTCTGCCGGTTTCGCGCTGTCGGGTGGCTTCGAGGCCAGGCGTTTCGGCGTGCAGTGGTGTTTCCATCAACCGGGCCCGGCCGAAGACAAGCGCATCGCGCGCGATGGCGACGCGCTCATCCTTGCGGCGTCCCGGACCTCTCCCGCGGACAGCGCACCGCTGGTCTGCCTGGTCGGCGACCGCGCCTACCAGGTCGAGATCGCGATGGCACTCGACGGCGCCGACATCGAGGCCGGCCTGCTGCTGTTCTACAACCACAAGGCCTTCGTCGGCCTCGGCTTCACCACCGACACGGTGAAGACCTACCAGTACGCCGAGGAACTACCGTGGGCACGGGTGCCGCGCAAGAACCGCGAACTGCGCGTGCGCATGACCAACAACGCGCACGTCGTGACCTTCGAGTATTCGCACGACGACGGTCGCAGCTGGACACTGCACGGCACGCGGATGGAAGTCTCGGGCATGCACCACAACGTGTTCGGCGGCTTCCTCAGCCTGCGCGTCGGCCTGTACGCCGCCGGCAAGGGTGCGGTGCGCTTGCGCGATTTCCGTTACCGCGCGCTGGCCGAATCCGTGGCCGGCTGAAGACGGCCACGGCTTCGCCACGAAGTGGATGCCTCACCAAGCTGACTGGCGCCTCATGCGATCTTTGCGTTTTTTTCGCGATTCGCGAATGCGGGCGCAGGCATCCTGCGGGCGTGGTCAGGACGGCCACGTACAACCCCACGTACAGGAGTGCAGTTGATGCCCACCAACCCGCAGAACAATCCGAAGACCAACAAGGACCAGAACCAGCACGGACGCGACCAGCAGCAGGCCGGCAACAATCCCGGCAAGCAGGCTCGGGACCAGAAGGACCTGGACAGGGGCGGCAACGTGAAGCAGTCGCCCGGACCCGAATCGGACGATCGACGCTAGGACATCGATCCATTCAACCACCCACGCAGGGCAGGCATCCGCCTGCCCTGCGTGCATTTGCGTCACGCAATGGCGGGGTTTGGCACCGGCTTCAAGCCAAGCAGGCGCGCCGGCAACATCAGTAATGCATGCAGGAACGCGAACAGCGCCGAGAACGTGATCCCGACCAGCCGGAACGGCAGCGACACCAGCCACGCGATCGGCCACAGCACCAGCGCCAGCAACGCAAGCGGCCAGCACAGCACCAGCAGCACGCACCACAGCATCACCGCGATCAGGGTCTTCATGGCTCGGGGTCTCTCGCAACGCTGCACCAGGAAATGGGGTCAGGGTGAATTTCCCGTCGACCAATCTCGATGGATTCGGGGTTTCTGTCGGGAAACTTCACGCTGACCCCATTTCCCCCCTGGCCCCACGTCCCAGCAAGCGGTTTGCGACGAATCGCCGGATGCGGCGACGAACATGCGCGCCTCAGCCGCTCACGCGTTCGCCGGCACCGCCGGTCGTGCCGCTCGCGGGCGGCTGGGAAGTGCGTGGCGCAGGATCCGCCACACGACCTGGCCGAACTGCACGGGCATCGAGCCGGTGTTGTAGTGCTGGCCATGACGCGCGCAGATCTCGCGCACGTCCACCGCCATCGCCGCGTAGCGGTTGGCCGGGATGTCGGGGAAGAAGTGGTGCTCGATCTGGTGGCTGAGGTTGCCGGTCATCAGGTTCATCAGGCGACCGCCGGTGAGGTTCGACGACCCGCGCAACTGGCGCAGGTACCACTGGCCGCGCGACTCGTTGCGCACCGATTCGCGCGAGAAGGTCTCGGCATCCGCGGTGAAGTGGCCGCAGAAGATCACCGTGTAGGTCCACAGGTTGCGCAGGACGTTGGCGACCACATTGCCCAGCAGCACCGGCAGGAAGCACGGACCCGCCAGCAACGGCCACAGCACGTAGTCGCGCAGCACCTGCCGGCCCATCTTGCGGCCGACCGGACGGAACTGTTCGCGCAGCTGCGCAAGCCGCATCTTGCCCGCCAGCCAGCGGCCCAGCCGCAGGTCCTGGATCGCCACGCCCCATTCGAACAGCAGCGCGAACACCACCGCGACCAGCGGCTGGACCAGATGGAACGGCTTCCAGCGCTGCTCGGGGAACAGCCGCAACAGGCCGTAGCCGATGTCGTCGTCCATCCCGCGCACATTGGTCCAGGTGTGGTGCCTGTAGTTGTGGGTCTTGCGCCAGTTGTCGCTGGTGCCGGCGATGTCCCATTCGTAGGCCTGGCCGTTGAGCCGCGGGTCGCCCATCCAGTCGAACTGGCCATGCATGACGTTGTGGCCGAGTTCCATGTTCTCGAGGATCTTCGACAGCGCCAGCAGCAGGGTGCCGGCGATGCACAGCGGCCACAGCAGTACGGGCAGGAAGGCACCACCGATCGCACCGGCCATCAGCAGCAGGCGTCCGCCCAGGCCGATCCAGCGCACGGACGCCGCAACGGCGCGGATGTAGTCGGCATCGCGCTGGCCGAGGCTGGCGACGGTGCGTGCGCGCACGGCGTCGAGTTCGGCGGCGAAGCGTTCGAGTTCGGCGGTGTCCAGGCTGCGGTTGCGGGCGGGCGATGTCATGGCGGTCACAGGTCGAGGACGAGGTCGCTGGCGGCGCGGTGCACGCACAGGCGCAGGGCGGTCGCCGGTTCGTGTTCCAGCGCGCCGGTGTGCAGGTGGCGGGTGCTGCCCGATCGCTTGCCGCAGGCGCAGGTATTGCAGATGCCCATGCGGCAGCCGTGCGCCGGCGACAGGCCGGCGGTTTCGAGTGCTTCGAGCAGCGAACTCCCGCGCGGCACGGTCAGCACGCGCTGGCTGGCGGCGAGGGTGACCTGCACGTTGCCGCTGGTGTCGCTGTCGTCGGCGATGCGCGACGCGGTGAAGGCTTCGCTGTCGAAGGCGATCGCCTGCGATGCCGTCAACGCGCGCGCCGCCTCGACGAAATCGTCCGGGCCGCACGCGAGCACGCGGCGCCCGGCGAGGTCCGGCACGTCGCGTGCGAGCTGCATCGCATCGATGCGGCCTTCGCTTTCGTCGTCCGCCGATGCCGCATCGCCGGTCAGCAGGAAGCGGACCTCGAAGCCGGGCACGTCGCGCGCGAGCCCGCGCAACTCATCGACGAAGCACAGTTCATCGCGACGACGCACCCAGTACAGCAGGGTCAGCGGCGCCGGCATGCCGCCTGCGGCCAGCGCGCGGGTCATCGACACCAGCGGGGTGATCCCGCTGCCGGCGGCGAGGAACAGCAGTGGGGCATCGGGGTTTGCCGGCAAGGTCATCCCGCCGAAGGCCGGACCGATGTCCAGCCAGGCGCCGACCGGCACCTCCTTGCACAGGAATCCGCTGAGCTTGCCGCCGGCCACCCGCTTCACGGTGATCGAAATGCGGCCGTCCGCGCGCGGGATGCCGGTCGGGCTGTAGCTGCGCCGCACCCGGCGGCCGTCGATCTCGGCACCGATGCCGACGTGCTGGCCGGGCCGGAACCCGCCCCAGCCGCGGCCGGGCTGCAACACCAGGGTGGCCGCATCCGCGGACTCCGGGCGGCGTTCCAGCACGCGGGCGCGCCCTGGATCCAGGCCTGGCGCCAGCCGATCGGCCCAGAACGCCAGCGCCTGCGGCGGCGCGACCACCTCGGCCACGCGTCGCACGAAGCCACGCACCAGGCGGCGATCGGGGTGGGGTCGGGCGGTCATGGCGCTGTTCATGCCAAGCAATATACACGTGCATGCACATATGTCTATACAGTTGTGCATTGGTGAATGCCGATATGATCCGGCCCTGCCCTTCGCGACCCCCGCCTTGACCCAAGCCGCCATCCCCGACGCCAGCGAAGACAGCGGACCCGTCGTTCGCAAGGCGGCGATCTCCCGCGAAGACCTGCTGGCCGCGGCGCTGCGCCTGATCGGCCCGCACCGCAGCGTGTCCAGCCTCAGCCTGCGCGAGGTCGCGCGCGAGGCCGGCATCGCCCCCAACAGCTTCTATCGGCAGTTCCGCGACATCGACGAACTGGCGGTCGCGCTGATCGACCTCGCCGGGCAATCGCTGCGGCGGATCGTCGGTGCCGCCCGGCATCGCGCGGCCAGCGGGCGCAGCCTGGTGCATGGCTCGGTCGAGGCGTTCATGGAACAGCTGCGCGCCGACGACCGCCTGCTGCACGTGCTGCTGCGCGAGGGCACGGTCGGCTCGGACGCGTTCAAGCGCGCGGTCGACCGCGAGCTGGGCTTCTTCGAGGAAGAACTGAGGATCGACCTGATCCGCTTCGCCAAGGCCGATGGCGTGACCCTGCACGAACCGGCGCTGGCGGCGAAGGCGATCACCCGGCTGGCCTTCGCGATGGGCGCCGCCGCGCTCGACCGACCGGCCGAACGCGACGCCGACGTGGTCGAGCAACTCTCGCAGATGGTGCGGATGATCCTGGTCGGCGCGCGCGCGCTCGATCGTCAATGACGCGTCATCGGAAGGGAACCAGGCGCGCCTGATTCCCCCCGCCATCGATGCGACGGCTCAGAACGAGTTGTCGCCGTCGAGGATGCGGCCCAGCCCGCCGAGCACCGAACCTTCGCCGCGCGCGCCACCGTTCTGCGGCGCGGCCGCGAGCATGCGACCGGCCAGCCGCGAGAACGGCAGCGACTGCAGCCAGACCTTGCCCGGCCCGGTGAGCGTGGCCAGGAACACGCCCTCGCCGCCGAAGAACATGCTCTTCAGGCCGGCCACCCGCTGCACGTCCATGTTCACCGAAGCGTGGTAGCCGACCACGCAGCCGGTATCCACATCGATGCGCTCGCCGGCGGCGAGATCGCGCTCGACCACGCAGCCACCGGCATGGATGAATACCCAGCCATCGCCCTCGAGCTTCTGCATGATGAAGCCCTCGCCACCGAACAGGCCGGTGAGCACTTTCTTCTGGAAATGGATGCCGACCTGCACGCCGCGCGCGCCGGCCAGGAAGCTGTCCTTCTGGCAGATGATCCGCCCGCCGTGCTCGTCCAGCTTCATCGCCATCACCGTGCCCGGATACGGCGCGGCGAACGCGACCTTGGCCTTGCCGCTCCCGGCATGCGTGTACATCGTGGTGAACAGGCTCTCGCCGGTGATCACCCGCTTGCCGGCCGACAGCAGCTTGTCCATGAAGCCGCCGGACTGGCCGCTGGCGGAGCCGTCGCCGAACACGGTGTCCATCTGCACCGACGAATCCTTGAACATCAGCGAACCCGCTTCGGCGATGGCGGACTCGCCCGGATCCAGTTCGATCTCGACGAACTGCATTTCCTGGCCGTGGATGCGGAAGTCGATCTCGTCGGCGCGGCCCTTGCCGCCATTGCGCGGCGGCGGCGGCGGCGCCGATGCCGGATCGCCCGGCACGCCATCCACCAGTTCGGCGATGTTGCGCGCCGGCAACCAGTCGCCCATGCCGTCCTTCCACGCCAGCAGGGACGGGTTGCGTGCGGCCTCGCTGCGCGCGGCATCGGTGTCCATCGGGCCGAGGCGGTTGTTGCTGGCGGTGTCGTGCAGGTACCACTGGCTCATGGCGGACTCCGTCGGGGGGAATGGCGCGGAGTCTAAGCCCCGCGCGACGAGGGGCAAGATGCCGGAAGTCGCGCTTGATCCGCGCTTTAATGGCCCCCATTGCCTTGCTGGATCGATGCCGGGACCATGCGCCTTGCCCACTTCCTGCTGATGCCCGCACTCGCCGGCCTGGCCGGCTGCGCAGTGCATGCCGGCGCCACGCACGATGCACCGCCCGGCGTGCCACCACCGATGCTGCTCGGCGATTTCGTCGACGACTACGGCATCGGCCATCGCATCGGCGCCGATGAATGGCTGCAGCGTCCCGACACCCGCTACCGCGTGGTCGCCTGGCATCCCGACGCGCAATACCTGGTCGCCCGCAACGATGCCGGCAACCGCAGCGATGCGGGGCGCTGGACGCGGATCGACTGGATCGCCTTGCCGGGCATGCCGCCGTGGGAGTGGGCGTTCTGCCTGAGCGCCTTCGACGCCGCAACACGGGCCGAGGCGGAAGCCACCTCCATCGCCCGCCGCGACACGCCGAAAACCGGCTGCAACGGCTATCCCTTTTCGCGGATGCGCCGGGTGGTGGCGACGCCCGGCTGATCAGTCGGCGGCGGCCTCGGGCGGGCCCATGTTGCCCTTGCTGTACTTGCCCGAACGATCGAAGCAGCAGGCACGGCGATTGCCGCAGGCCAGCTTGTCGATGGCCACGTCGATGCGCTTCACCCGTGTCTCCGCTTTCTTGCCGGAAGTGATCCAGTGGATCCAGTCGCGTCGCGCGACCGCGGTGACGTCCTTCCACGTCGCCTTTGCGGCGGCATTCGCGGCCAGTGCGTCGCGCAGGTCGGCGGGCACCTTCGGCTCCGGCTCCTTCGCCACCGGCGCGATCTCCAGTGGCACTGCGTCACCGGACGCGATGCCGGCGGCTTGATGCAGTTTCTTCTCGACCTTCAGCCAGTGGCTGCCTTCGCCATCCGGCTGCAGCGTGGCCTGGAACGCGTGCCCGCCGAAGGACCCTTCGACGGTGACCATGCTGCGGGTCGGCAGCTTCGCGCTGGCGGCCGCAGGCAACACCAGGAACCGCCACGTGGCGCCCTTCGGTTGCGCGGGGCGCCGCAGGGTGGCCTTGAAACGGATCGTCGCGGGGTCGGTCATGCGCGCACGATAACGCCGTTCGCCGCGGGTTCGAAATCGCCCCGGCAACCCGCTAGCATCGAGCCATGGACCGACCCATGAAACGCCTGCTGCCCTGCCTGCTGCTGCTTCTGTTCGCCTGCCTGCCCGCGTTCGCGCAGGGTCAGTTCAAGGTGCTGGTGGTCGCCATCCCCAACCAGTACCACCACGATTACGCGGTGGTCGCCAAGCCGCAGTTCGAGCGGCTCTCGCGGCAGCACGGCTTCGACCTGGACTGGGCCTGGAACAACAGCGCGTTCGATGGCGACCTGTCGCGCTATGCCGCCATCGTGCTGCTGAACACGCCGGGCGATGCACTCAAGAAGACCCAGCGCGACACGCTGCAGGCCTACGTGCGCGCCGGTGGCGGCATCGTCGCCGTGCATCGCGCGCTGATCTTCAATCCGGCCGGCGACTGGCCGTGGTTCGAGAAGCTGATCGGACGACCGTTCCGCATCCACCCGGTCGTGCAGACCGCGACCGTGCGCCTGCGCGATCCCGCATTCCCCGCGACGTTCGGGTTGCCCGCGCGCTGGACCTGGAGCGACGAGTGGTACGAGTTCGGCGAGCCGCTGACCCCAGGCCTGCGCACCGTGCTGTCGGTCGACGAAACGAGCTACGACCCGACCCGCATCTGGCCCGGCCAGGTCGCGCGCGGGATGGGCGCGGAGCATCCGGTGGCCTGGTACCACGCCTATGACGGCGGCCGCGTGTTCGTCACTGCGCTCGGCCATCCAGCCGCGGCCTACGACGACCGCGTGTACCTCGACCACCTGTACGGCGGCCTGTGGTGGGCCGCGACCGGCAAGGGCATCGATACCGGCAAGCGCTAGGCGTTCGCCACGCGCGCCGCCACCGCGTCCGCGTGCAACGCCTCGTTGAGTTCGTCGACCACGATCGCCCAATCGGCATCTTCCACCCATTCCTCGCGCAGGAACTGGCGCTGGCCATCGTTCCAGAACGTGGCTTCGGACACGCGCACGTCCTCCGGCAACTGGTGGCCGCGGATGAAGTCGGCGATCTCGTCCTTTTCCGCCGACAACCCCAGCTGCAGGAACAGGTTGGTCATGCTGCTTTCGGTGGTGTCCACGCGTGGCTCCCGTTGATGGTTCGATGGCCGAGTGTGGGCCACGCGATGTCAATGCGACATCGCGATCCGCAGTCAGCCCGGTGAACAAGACGTTATTCACCCCGGCACGACCGTGTGCGTCGAACCATGCGGGCTCCCCCACGATTGGAGCGTGCGATGACCGACGCCAGGCGAGACATCGAGAAACTCGAGCATGCCTTCTGGCAATCGATGGTCGACAACGAGCCGAAGGTCGCCACCGGCCTGCTCGCCGAGCGCGCGTTGATGGTCAGCGGGCACGGCGCGATGGCCTTCGACCATGCCGGTTACACGAAGATGCAGCTCGATCCCTCGCACAAGCTGCTCGACTTCAAGCTGTCCGACTTCGACGTGCTGTTCCCAGGCGACGACGTGGCGATCGCGACCTACACGGTCGACCAGACGGTGGAGCACGACGGCACGCGCACGAACATGCAGGCGGTCGATTCGTCCACCTGGCTGAAGTCCGCTGGCGGCTGGAGGTGCGTGGCCCACACCGAAAGCCTGCAGCCGACCCGGCCGTAGTTCGCCAGGGGGCGGACGACTGGCATCGGACACGCCCTGTGCCCGGCGTCCCGTTTCCGTGCCGGGTTCCGTTGCTAGCGATGACGGCGGCAACGGAGGCCACGCATGACCCTGCAGCGCATCTACTCGAACTGGGACGCGGTCAAGGACGCCACCGGCACCCCCGGCAGCCGCAAGCGCAAGATCTGGCGCGAGGTGCTGCAGGCGCGCCCGGCGATCGCCTACTGGGGCGACTCCTGGTTCAGCACGCCGCTCTACAAGAATCTCTACTGGAACAGCTTCGCGCGCATCGACGGGATTTCGCTGCGGCTCGGCGGCCCGGGCCTGACTGCGGCGAAGATGCTGACCCCGGCCAATTGCCGCGAGCAGGCCGAACGCCTGAAGTCGCGCGAGTTCGACCTGGTCTGCCTGAGCATCGGCGGCAACGACGCGCTCGGCGCGAGGTTGTCCGCGCTGTTCGATGGCGCGCCGCGCGTGGATGCCGACGCCGCCTTCCAGCGCCTGCTCGACGCGCGCGTGTTCGACGTCCTGCGTGATCGTTACCACCTGGCGCTGTCGGAACTCGCCAAGGTCGGCGGGAATTTCCGCGTGGTCGGGCACGGCTATGCGCGGCTCAACCGCATCGGCGATCCCGGCAAGACCAGCATCAAGAATCTCGGGCTGGTGTCGCCGTTGATCGGCAACGTCGGTCCGTGGCTGTGGCCGGCGATGAAGGGCCCTCTCGGCACGAAGGCGGAGGCCAGGCGCTTCGCCGACCTGCTGTTGGTCGATGGCTTCCGCGACCGCGTGCTCGCGCCGAGCAAGGCCGATTTCCCGGCGCTGTTTTCGCACGCCGATTTCAGCGATGTCGCGGAGGCCGACGACCCCGCGTTCTGGTACGACGAGATCCATCCCACCGAAGCCGGCTTCGGCGTGCTGGCCAGCCACTACAACGCGGCGATCCGGGCGGCGCTGCCGGCGGCGAAGCGCGCCGCGGTGGCTTGATCCGCGTTCGCGGGCGTTCACGCCCCGCATCGCCGCGTCCGTCGCAGACTTCCGCCGTGGCCTGCGTGCGTGCCTTACTGTCGCCGTCTCCGCGATCCGCGGCAGCGATGAAGCGACCATGGCAGACCAGACGCTCGAGCCGAACAGCAGCACATCGCCGATGCACGGTCAGCGCGACTGGCCTCGGATGCGGTTGGCCGCACGCACGCTGTTCGCCTTGCTGCTGGGCGGTGCGGCCGTGCTCGGCTCGATCTTCGCGTTTCGCCAGGGCCTGCTGCCGCTGATCGACGCCTGGTTACAGCCCGATGCCGGCACGCTCAGCGCGATCCGGCGCATCGGCATCCTGCTGGCCGCGGTGGCGGGGTACGGGACCTACGTGCGCTGGCACGAGAAGCGCCGCGTGACCGAATTGAGACCGCCGCTGCTGGCCTTGCCACTGGGCGCGGCCGGCGGTGCGCTGATGGTGGGTTTGCCCATGGCCCTGCTTTTCGCGATCGATGCCTACGAACCCCTGCTGTTCCGCGGCGCATCGTCGGCGTTGTGGGGCGTGGCGGCACTGATCGTGATCGCCGCCATCCTGGAAGAACTGGTGTATCGCGGCCTGCTGTTCCGGGTGCTGGAACGCAGCACCGGCACCGGCATCGCGCTGGTCGTGCAGGCGCTGGTGTTCGCCGTGGGACACCTGGAGAACCTGCCGGATGCCGATATCGGCGACGCGGCGCGGCTGCTTGTCTCGGTCAGCCTGCTTGGCGTGCTGTGGGCCGCCCTGTTCGTGCTGACCCGCAACCTGTGGGTGGTGGCCGCGCACCACGCCGCATGGAACTTCACCATCCTGCTCGCCGGCCTGCCGCTCTCCGGCATCGAGGACTGGCGTGCGCTGGCGCCGATGGAGAGCCGCATGCTCGCCGACGACTGGCTGACCGGCGGGATGTTCGGTCCGGAGGGTTCGCTGCTGGTGATCGCGACGACCACGCTGGCGACGCTGTGGGTGTTGCGCGTGGCGAAGCGACGTGGAACCTTTGTTTCGCGCGTTCGCTGATCGCCTTTCGGCTGCTTCCTGCTCTTCTTCGCGATCCTGCAGGGATCATTCCAGCCGTTACCTTGCGCTGCGGGATGGTGGCTTCGATATCCGGCTGGATGACCTTGGCGCCGGAATGCGCAAGCGCCACGCACGTTGGCGAGCGTGCCCGGATTGCGCGCGCCTCAGTCCAGGTGCTCCACGAAGAACGCCGTCATCTCCACCGTCGAACGCACCCGGTTCGCCTGCTTGCGCCAGCCATGCCCTTCGTCGGGGAACAGCACGTACTCCACCGGCACGTCGCGCGCCTTCAACGCGGCCACGACCTGCTCGGCCTCGACCACCGGCACGTTGGTGTCGTTGGCGCCGTGCATCACCAGCAAGGGCGTTTTCACCCGGTCGAGCCTGTGGATCGGCGACAGGTCGCGCAGCAGCTGCAGCTGGGTTTTGGGGTCGCCGTATTCGCCGGTGCTGATCGCGCCCATCCATGGCGTGCTCTGGGCGAAGAAGGTTTCGAAGTTGACCATGCCGAACAGGTTGGCGCCGGCGGCGAAGGTGTCGGGATAGTCGGTCACCGCCACCATCACCACGTAGCCGCCGTAACTGCCGCCGGTGATGCCCAAGCGCCCCTTGGCGCCGATGCCTGCGTCCACCAGGAAGTCGGCCGCGGCCTTGATGTCCTTGTTGGCGTCGAAGCGGCCGGCATGGTTGTCCAGGCTCATGAACGTCTTGCCGAAGCCGGACGAGCCGCGGATGTTGGGCGCGAACACCGCGATGCCGCTGGCCAGCAGGGCCTGGTAGTCGGCGCGGAACGCGGGGCGCTCCTGGCCCTCGGGGCCGCCGTGGAAACTGAGCACCACCGGGCCGGGCGCCTTGAAGCCTTTCGGCAGGTACAGCCAGCCCGACAGCTCCAGCCCATCGTGCGCCTTGAAGGTGCGCAGCTCGGGCGTCACCAGTTGCGCCAGGTCCACGCCCTCGGTGGGGCTCGCAGTGAGGCGGGTGTACGTGCCGCTGGCCAGGTCCAGCTGCCACAGGTCGGATGTCGCGGTGGCGCCACTCGATGCCAGCACCACGCGCGTGCCATCGGGCGCGAAGTCGATGCTGCCGACCAGCTCGTTGGGTGCGGCGGGCAGGCGGCGCCGGGCGTTGCTGGCCAGGTCGATCAGTTCCAGCTCGTTGCGCCCGGCCACGTTCCACTTCAGCAGCGCCTGGGTCTTGGCGTCGTTGAGGATGAAGCTGTCGAGCTCGGCGTCGTCGCGTTCGGCCAGTTCGGTGCGCTTGAAGCTCCTGCCGTCGGCAGAGATGTCGACGCGCGCCAGCCCCATGCGGTCGCGGCCGATGTTGTGCGTGATGTAGACGGTGTTGGTGTCCTTGCCGAACCGCCCCGAGCTCGTCGCGTTGCCCTGGTGCGGCGTCAGCAGCATGCTGCGATGGGTGCGCAGGTCTTCCAGCCACAGGTTGTTGTTGCCGCGCGTGACCAGCCGATTCACCACCGCGAGGTGGCCAAGCATGTCGTCGATGTTGCCCACGCCCTCCATCTCGATGGCGAGCCTGGCCTTGCCGGTGGCGGGGTCGTACAGCCAGGTGTCGGTGCTGTCGGCGCTGCGCGCGTTGCTGCGGAAGTAGTAGCGGCCATCGGGCGCGAAGTCGCCGGGGAAGGTATTGGCCTCGCCTTCGTTGATGCGCTTGGCCTGCGCGCCGTCGGGCGTGCCGATGAACAGCTGCGCGTTGTAGCCGCCGCCGGGCGACACCGCATGCGCCAGCTTGCCGTCCGGCGACCAGCGCAGGCCCGACACCGGATCGTTGCCCGTGGTCAGCTGCCGCGGCGCGCCACCGTCCGCCGGGATGATCCAGGCCTGCGGCGCGCCGCTGAGGGCGGCGATGTAGGCGATCTGCTTGCCGTCCGGCGAGTATTGGGCCGAACCCGCGCTGCCCACCTTGCCCATGGCGACGATGCGGGCTTCCAGTGTCGGGTCGATGGGCGCGTCCGCCGCGCGGGCGGGTGCAGTGGCCAACAGCAGGGCAAGCGAAAGACTGGCGCGCAACGCAGATGACATGGACGATTCCCCGGGATGGCTGGGGCAACCGTAGCAGGTCGCCATCCGGGCGTGCCGCTCACCCACGTCGTGTCGCTGCCCCACCCGGGCGACGGCGCACCCGCGCCGGCGCAGGCATGCGAGTTGCCCCAAGGTGTCGGTTGTCAGCCCACAGGCGCTCCCGCATGCTGCGCCGGCAAGCAGAACGGCCGGACGGGACCCCGACGGCTCGCCCCATGGTTTCCCGGAGATTCCAATGCGTAGATCCCTCTTGCTGCTCGTCGTGATCGCCATGCTGTCCGGCCCGGCCTTTTCCGCCGAGCCCGTCCAGCAGGCGGCCGCGAAAGAACAGACCAGCGCCGATTACATGAGTGAACTGCAGGGCGAGCGCGCCGACATCATCGCGAAGAACCTGACCCTGACCGCCGACCAGGCCGCGAAATTCTGGCCCGCGTACACCAAGTTCGAGGCGGAGCAGGCCGCAATCGTCAAGCACCAGCTGGACGCGATCACCGAGTACTCCAAGCACTTCCAGAACCTGGACGACGCGTCGGCCGAGGTCTACATCAACGCCACCCTGGATCGCGACCAGCGCATGCACAACCTGCGCAAGAAGTGGCTCCGCGAATTCAAGAAGATCCTGCCGGCCGGCACCGCCTCGCGCGTGATCCAGATCGACCGCCGCCTGGGCCTGATGCAGCAGCTGCAGCTCTCGTCGCGAATCCCGCTCGTGCACTGACGCACGCACGCGTGCCGGGGGAAAAAGGGGCAGTCCACGCTGCCCCTTTTTTGTGGGCCGCCGTCATTGCCGGTATGCCTCGCAGGCAGATGCATCGAGCCGCAGGACCATCGCCAACGCCAGCCGATACCCCAGGTAGACGCTCGCGGCGTTCACCTTGGCCGCCTGGTCGTGCTCGCTGTGCAGGATCGTCGCCCAGTCGTTGTCCAGGCCGTGGATCGTCACCGCCGGGATCTGCTTCGCGACGAACGCGCTGGAATCCGAATTGGCGCGGCCGATGCTGGCGTGCGCGAACGGGATCTCCATCTCCTTCGCCACTTCGCCGGCGAAGCGCGCCAGCTTCGCGCTCGACATGTTGTCGGCGACCTGCGGCGGGCCCAGGCCCAGGCTGTCGACGTTGAGCATCGCGCAGTATCCGGCGGCCTGCGCCGCGTCGATGTCGCCGGTCATCGCGCGCGAGCCGACCAGGCCTTCTTCCTCGTGGCCGAAGGCGACGAATACCAGGGTCTTCTGGAGCGGGATGTCGCGCAGCGTCCGGTAGAGGTGGGTCAGCGCGACCTGCCCGGTCCAGTTGTCGATTGCGCCGCAGCCTTCCGCGGTCTTGTCGTAATGCGCGCCAATCACGATTTTCTGCGCTGACGCACCCTTCTTGACCACGACCAGGTTCTCGACGCCATCGTGCCGGTCCCGCGCGATGTCGGAAGGGAGCGCGCCCGCACGCTCGTACAGCGCCCTGACCGCGGCCAGGCGATCCTTGTCGTCGCAGGGCACGGCGGCGAAGTCCTGCGCGATGTCTTCGGGTGTCGAGACGCCCGTGGAGACGTTCGCTGCGCCGTCGCGCGCCTGCGAGCAGCCGGACGCAAGCAGCACGGCGAGCGCGACGCGCGTCAGGCACCGCAGGCGCAGCTGTTCCAGCATGGCGTGGTCTGCCCCGATCTACGGATGTCTGCGAGAAGTCCCCGCAAGGATCGCGCGTCGGCCCGAGGCAGTTCAACTCACCCGGCGAGCAACGCGGGTGGCGATGCCGGCCTCGACGCACGCTTGCGCGAACGGGCCCCGCATCCCGCGCCCTTGCCTGCCGTACATTGCCGCCACCGCCGCACGCTCCCTGGACGCCGTCGATGTCGCATGCACGCCTCGCCCTGCTGACGCTGCTGGCCCTGGTCGCGTTCGCCGGCAACTCGCTGCTGTGCCGCGCGGCGCTGGCGCACACCGGGATCGATGCGGCCAGCTTCACCCTGGTCCGCCTGCTGTCCGGGGCGGTGGTGCTGGGCTTGCTGGCCCGGCTTCGGCGCGGCGGCGCCGGCGGCCGCGGCAACTGGCTGTCCGCGCTCGCCCTGTTCGCCTACGCCGCGGCGTTCTCGTTCGCCTACCTCCGGCTCAGCGCGGGCGCGGGCGCACTGCTGCTGTTCGGCGCAGTGCAGGCCAGCATGATCGCGCATGGCCTGTGGTCGGGCGAACGGCTGCGGCCGCTGCAGTGGGGCGGGCTGCTGCTCGCCTGTGGCGGACTGGTCGGACTGGTGCTGCCGGGCCTGTCCGCGCCGCCGTTGGCCGCCGCGCTGCTGATGATGATGGCCGGCATCGCATGGGGCGTGTATTCGCTGCGCGGCCGCGGCGCGGGCGATCCCCTGCAGGTCACCGCCGGCAACTTCCTGCGCGCGTTGCCGATGGCGGCGGGGTTGGCATTGCTGCTGTTGCGACAAGCCTCGCCGGACGCCACGGGGCTGGGCTACGCGGTGCTGTCCGGTGCGCTGGCCTCGGGCGTGGGCTATGCGATCTGGTACACCGCATTGCCGTTGCTGGCATCGACGACCGCCGCCACCGTGCAGCTGGCGGTTCCGGTGATCGCGGCGCTGGGCGGCGTGTTCCTGCTCGGCGAACCGCTGACGCCAAGGCTGCTGCTGGCGGCGGTGGCGATCCTTGGCGGCGTCGCGCTGGTGGTATTGCCGGGAGGCGCGCGTCGGCCTTGACGCGTTCGGTATCGTGGACTCGACGCCCACCGGGTTGGACGATGCCGCGATCGAGCGGATGCGCACCGGTTACGCACGCGACGTCAGCGAAAAGGGGTCAGGGAACTTTTCCCGCGCAGGCCGCATGCCTCAGCGCGATTCAGGCGGAAATGCTCCCTGACCCCTTTTCGTCACCCGCCGAGGCAGGAATCCAGCGGGATCAACTCCACCGCCCAACCGCCTTCCTCGCCGATGTTGGCGGCCGGGTGCATGGACGCGATGCGCAGCGCCTCGTCGTGGTCGTCGGCCTCGATGATGAAGAGGCCGCCCACGACTTCCTTCGCTTCGGTGTAGGGCCCGTCGGTGATGCGGGTCTTGCCGCCTTGCGGACGCAATGTCCGCCAGTGCCCGAGGTCGCCGAGCGACGCGGACAGCAGCAGTTTGCCGGTCGCGCGCATCTGTTGGTCCAGTGCAGGGCATTGGCTGACCAGCGCCTTGACGTCGTCCGGCGCCAGCGCCGCGAACTTGTCGGGGGTGAAGTAGGCGAGGCCGAGGTATTTCATGGGGTGTTCTCCGGATGGGATGCTTGATGACGATGGCGGGCATCGGAGATCGACACGCGAGGACGAGTTCCGGGCGGAGCAGGCGTATCTCTCAATGAGACCTCATGAAAAAGGGTCAGGGAACATTTCGCGGGAAATGGTCCTGCAGTCCGGCCTCGCTGTATCCCTCGCCGATCACCGTCTCCGGCCTGGTCGACAACGTGATTGCGGTGACCGTGACGCTCCAAGGCATGTCGCATACCTTCCCGGACGATGTCGACGTCCTCCTGGTCTCCCCCACCGGCCAGCAGGTCACCCTGATGTCGGACGCGGGTGGTTCCTTCGACCTCAATGGCGTGACCCTGACATTCCGCGCCGATGCCGCCACCGCGTTGCCCGACTCCGCGGCGTTCGGACCGGGCACCTACCTGTCCACCAACTACGGGTCTTCGGACCTCTATCCAGCTCCTGCGCCTGCAAGCACCGGCGCCACCGACATGACCGTGTTCAACGGACCCGCCGCCAATGCCAATGGCACCTGGCAGCTGTTCGTGGCGGACGATGCGGGCTTGGACGTCGGCTCGATCTCGGGCGGCTGGACGCTGACCATCACCACCCAGGAGCCCGAGCCGGAAACCACCTGCGCCAGCGAGGGCTACACCGGCACCAAGCTGACCTGGTGCCAGAACATCTGCGAGAAGGGCTACACCGGCGCCACCCTGGACACCTGGATCCACCGCTGGATCAACCGCTACCGCGACCTGCCGTACTGCGCAGCCGAGGATGAGGAAGAGCCGCCGCAGGACCAGCCGCCGGCCTGATCGCCAGGGCGAACCATTGCAAGGCCGGCGCAAGCCGGCCTTGTCATTGGTGGCGCCGATGCGCTCGCGGGTTCGGCGCGCCGGATGGAACCCCAGGGGGATCAGCACGACCGCCCGGCCATCCGCTTCGCCGGGCTGCGCGGCGGCATGCATCGATGCGATGCGCGGCGCCTCGTCCTGGCTGCCGGCCTTCCTCATGCAGTCCCCACCGGCGATAGTCGCCCGGATTCTGCCGCAGCAGCTTCGGGAGTCGAGACCGCGCCTAAGCCCCCAACCGCCACCCCAACCCCGACACCCGCCCTGCATGGCGCGCCAGCGCTGCCGCGATCACTTCCGCGCTCCCTGCGATATGCAACACGGAACGCGCGCGGGTCAGGCCGGTGTAGAGCAGCTCGCGGCTGAGCACGCGGCTGTCGGCGCGCGGCAGTTGCAACCACACCTCATCGAACTCGCTGCCCTGCGCCTTGTGCACGGTCATCGCGAACGCGCTTTCGTGCGCGGGTAGTGCGGCGGGATGGAAGGCACGCACGCCAGCGCTGCCTTCGCCGGGGAACCAGGCCAGCGGCGTGCCGTCGGCATCGGCCAGGCAGATGCCGACGTCGCCGTTGAACAGGCCGTGGCGATAGCTGTTCTCGGTGATCAGCAGCAGGCGGCCGGGGAACCATGCGGGCGGGGTGCCGATGCGACGGCCGGACAGCGCGGCCTCGATGCGGGCGTTGAGGCCGCGTGCGCCCTGCGCGCCCTCGCGCAGCGCAGTGAGCAGGCGCAGGCGGCTCGCCTCCCGCAGCGCCAGCGCGGGATCGTCCTGCGTGGCCAGCGTGCGGAAATGGCCGAGCAGGTCGGGCCGCGCCTGCAGTGGATCGTCCACGCCTTGGTGGAACTGCACGTTGGAGAGCGTGCCGCCGCGCAGCAGCAAGAGCGCGTCGGCGGCGTCGCCATTGCGCACGGCCTCGGCGAGAGGCGCCAGGTGCAGGGCTTCGCTCTGGCGCCAACCACGGTGCAGGTGGACGCGGTGGCCGCGGAGGCCACGGGCATCGGCATCGACCGCAATGTCGCCGAGCAACACGCGCAACGCATCGGCATCGCTCGCGGACAAGGCATCGCCGGGACCGGCCGCGGCCAGGATCGCGGCCAGCACGTCGCCGGCCTCGACCGAGGGCAACTGGTCGGGATCGCCCAGCAAGACCAGTTGCGCGCCATCGGCGACCGCCTCGACCAGCTTGCACATCAACGGCAGGTCGACCATCGAGGCTTCGTCCACCACCACGATCTCGAACGGCAGCGGGTTGTCCTTGTCATGGCGGAAGCGCGGCGAATCCTGGATGGTGCCGAGCAGGCGATGCAGGGTGCTGGCCTGCGCGGGCAGCGCGTCGAGCAACCCCGCGTCGATCCCCTGTTCGACCATCCGTGCGACCGCGCGTCGCAGGCTTTCCGCCATGCGTTCGGCGGCGCGACCGGTGGGCGCGGCCAACGCGATGCGCGGTGGCGCGTTGCCCGCCTGCAGTGCCTGTGCGATGCGCAGCACCAGCAGGCGCGCAATCGTGGTGGTCTTGCCGGTGCCCGGGCCGCCGGTGACCAGCAGCAGCGCCCGGCGCAGGGCGAGCGCGGCGGCGCAGGCCTGGTGGTCGCCGTTGTGTGCGTCCGGGAACAGCGCCGCGAACAACGGCGCGATCGGTTCGACGCCTGTTCCCGGCACCACCGCCGAAGCGATGCGCCGGAGCCGCGTCGCCAGGCGGCGTTCGTATTCGCGGTAGCGGCGCAGGTACAGCAGGCCCGTCCCTTCGGAAGTATGTTCGAGGACGAATGGCGCGGTCGCGGCTTCCTCGACGGGCGATGCCGGCGTGGCGACGAAGCGCGACACGGCGAGTTGCTGGCGCCATGCATCGGGATCGGGCCAGGCGATGTCGGCATCGACCAGTTGCCGTGGCAATGCGGGATCGAACGCGGCATGACCCTGCGCGACCGCGAGCGAGGCCAGGGCCGCGGCGGCCAGCACCTCGTCGGGCGTGTCCGGATCGAGACGGCGCAAGGTGTTGGCCAATGCATCGTCCAGCGTGCGCACCACGCCGGCCTGTTGCAGCGCGCGCAGCAGGCTCATGCGGCCGCCCCTTCGCCGTCGCCATGGCCGAACAGCGCATCCAGCGCATCGACCAGTTCCGGCGTGAAGCGTTGCGCGTGGATCCCCGGCCGGCTTTCAAACGGGATGTCATCCCGTTGCGCATCGAGGCCGCGACAGAACACATAGCGGATGCCGCCGAAATCGCGCGCGTAGTCGTAGCCGTCGCGCAGGCGGAAACGCAGCCAGCGATGCAGCGCCAGGGTGTAGATCAGCGCCTGCAGGTCGTATTCGCTGTGCGCCATCGCGCGCTGCAGGGCGCCGGCGTCGTAGCAGGGCAGGCGGTTGGACTTGTAGTCGAGCACGTACCACTTGCCGTCGTGCCGGTAGGTCAGGTCGATCAGGCCGGTCATCAGGCCTTCCAGCCGCTGGCGCAGGCCGAAGCCGTTGCGCTCGCCGACCACGCCATGCGCGTGCAGCAGCTGCAGCAGCGCGTCGACCCGGGTCGTGCGCAGCGAGAACTGGAATTCGATTTCCGCGCGGCGTTCGCCGGCGGGCACCTCGCACAGGCGCACGCCTTCCGGCAGCGCGACGGTCAATGTCTGCCCGACCAGCCGGGTGGTCAGCGCGATGCCGTCCTCCAGCACCTCCGCGCCATAGCCTTCCACACGCAAAGCGTCGGCGATGACGTCGGCCTCGTCGTGCGGTGCGCCGTCGCCCGGGTGCCAGTCGCGCCATGCGGCGAAGTCCGCATGTTCCAGCGCCGCGTGCAGGGCCACGCCGTAGCGGTTGCCGGCGAAGCGCGCATCGAAGTCGTTGTCGACGACCACATCGTCCGCGCCATCGGGTTCGTCGTTGCCGCCGCTCGCGGGCACGGTGGCGGCGCTGGCGGTCTCGATGCCGGCATCCGCCTTGGCCAGCTGGCTGAAGCTGTACACCCACCAGTCGTGCGAGAGCCGGCGCGTCGCGCTGCGCGCGGGCGGGATGGCGGCATCGGACGCCGCGGCGAGGCGCGGCTGTTGCATCGGCGGCGGTTGCCTGTCGATGGCGATGCCGGCCGCCGCCAGTCCGTCGGCATCGCCCAGCATCGCGGCCAGCGGCGTCTTCTCGTGCGCGAAGAAATGGCCGGTCGCGATCCACAGCGCATGCTCGGCGCGGGTCAGGCCGACGTAGAGCAGCCGCGCATCCTCGGCGCGTTGTTCCTGCTTCCATGCCTCGCTGGCGACGCTCCAGCCGGACTGCGGCAATGCGTCGAATTTCCAGTGCAGGCGTCGGCCCTCGGCTGCATCGTGCGCCACGCAGCAACGCCCCGGCGATGCATGGGTTCGACCGATGCCGACGAAGGGCAGGTACACCAGCGGATATTCCAGGCCCTTGCTCTTGTGCAGGGTCACGATCTGCACGCGGCGCGCGTCGGACTCCAGCCGCAGCAATTGCGTTTCGTCGTTGCTGTCGGCGCTGGCGATGCGCTGGCCCAGCCAGTCGACCAGCCCATGCAGGCCGAGCGCGCCGGCCTGCGCTTCCTGCAGCAACTCGGCCAGCTGCAGGTAATTGCTCATGCGCCGCTCGCCATCCAGCAGGCCGAGCAGGCGTTCCGCATTCGCCGCGCCGAGATCGCCGACCAATGCCAGCGGACCGCCGCGCAACAGGCGTTCGCGCCAGCCCATCGCACGTTGCTGCCAGTCGCGGTGCGCGTCGGCATTTGCCGCGAGATTGTCGATGCCGGGCGCATCCACGCCGACCAGCACCGTCGACAAGGCGCCACGCAGGCGCCCGTCATCGCCGGCGTGCAGCAGCGCGAGCAGCAGTGCGTGCAGGTCGCGGGCCTCGCCGGTGGCGAACAGGCTCTGCTTGCCGGCGGCGACCGCGGCGATGCCGACCAATGCCAGCGCCTGCTGGACCTGCGTGGCCTCGCGATGCGAACGCACCAGCACGGCGATGTCGCCGGGTTGCACCGGACGCATCGCGTCACCGTCCTTCAGCAAGGCCTCGCCATCACGCGCCTCGGACAGCACCGCATGGATCGCGGCGACGCAGGCGTTGGTGGCCAATGCGCGCGCTTCGCCGGCACGCCATGGCTTGCGCTTGCCTTTTTCATCGAGCGGCGGCGCGGGCGCCTGCCAGAGCGTCAGCGCGGCGGCGGGCTCGCCGTTGCGCAGGAAATCGCCGTCGCAGCGCTTGCCGCCGGCTTCGACCTCGCGGAACTCGATGCGCTCATCGACGAACGGCGGCTTGTCGCTGCGACCCGCGTCGAACGCCGCCCGGGCAGCGCCGTAGAGCCCATCGATCGCGGCGAGCACGGCCGGCCGCGAGCGGAAGTTCTGCGACAGCGGCGGCGCGCGCCCGGCGACAGCGGCCGCGGCGAGATAGGTGTGCACGTCGCCACCGCGGAACCCGTAGATCGCCTGCTTGGGATCGCCGATCAGAGCGAGAAAGCGCGCTTGCGAACCACTGGTTCGCGCGCTTTCGAGCGCCAGCGGGCTGTGCTCGCTGGCCGGCGCGTCACGATCGGACGCCTGTTCGCATGGCGTCGCACCGAACACGCGCTTGAAGATCGCCCACTGGCGGGCGTCGGTGTCCTGGAATTCGTCGACCAGCGCGATGGCGTACTGCGCGCGCAGCTGGCGTGCCAGGGCCGCGCCGTCCTTGCCATCGAGCGCATCGGCGACGCCATCGATCAGGTCGTCGTAGGTCTGCAGGCGACGCTGCTGCTTGAGCGTGGCCAGGCGCTTGCGCGCATCGTCGCGGATGCGGTGAAGCAGGCCCGCGCAACGCTGCGCGACATACACGCCCTGCGCTTGCACCGCATCGATGTAAGCGACGATCGCCGCGTCCATCGGCGCTCGCGGCACCAGTGCCTGCTTGCCCTTGTTGGCCTTGCCCTGCAGGGCTTCCGTCGTCAGCCGGGCGATGCGGTCGTCCAGCGGCGCGGTGAAATCACCGGCCTCGCGCCATGCGGCCAACTGCCGGTGCAACGCGTCGATCCAGTCCTTGCGATAGCTGTTGCCGTTCAGCACCTTGCCGTCCACCGCTGCCCGCAGGTCGGCGAAGAAGCCGTCGCCGTGCTGCCGATGCGCCTCGGCCAGGGCCATGCCGGCGGCGAACCACCCGGGCTTCGGATCCGGCGGCAATGGCGCGGCCACCGGCAACAGCACCGGTTCGCGCAGCAGCGCCGGCAGGTCATTCGCCAGGTCCTCCGCGCCGCCCGGCCACAACGCCGTCAGGTCGTCGGCGGCGGCCGCGTCCTGCGCATGGCTGCGCCACAGGTCTGCGGCGAGTTCCGCGCGCAGGTCGCGGTCGTTCACCAGCAGCGTGGGCGCGTCGAAGCCGTGGCCGGATTCCAGTGCGTGCTCGCGCAGCACGCGCGCGCAGAAGCCGTGGATGGTGAAGATCGCGGCGAGGTCGATTTCCAGGGTGGCCTGGCGCAGGCGCAGGCGCAGCGCGTCGTCGGTTTCCCCGCCACCCGCGCGATGGGATTGCAGCAACTGCCGGGTCAGTGTCGCTTCCGCGCTTTCGTCATCGGCGAGCGGCGCATCCAGCAGGTCGAGGGTCAGTTGCAGGCGTTCGCGGATGCGCTTGCGCAGTTCCTGCGTCGCCGCCTCGGTGAAGGTGACGGCGAGGACCTGGCCGATGCGCAGCCCGCGTTCGACGACCAGGCGGGTGACCAGCGTCGCCAGGGTGAAGGTCTTGCCGGTGCCGGCGCTGGCCTCGATCAGCTGCACGCCGGCCAGCGGCAGGTCGAGGTAGGGATCGCGCGCGATGTCGCTCATGCGTCGTCGTCCTCGCCGTCGGGCAGGGCGTCGGCGTGGATCGTGGGCGCCTGCATCGGCTCGCCCCGTGTCACCGCGCCGTAGACGATGAAGGCGAGTTCCGCGAATTCCTGCAATGCCTGCCTGTCGGCGAACGGATCGCGCCCGCGCAGCGCCAGCCGCAAGGCCTCGCCAGCGCCTTCGGCCCACTGCCGTTCGCTGCCGCGCCAACGGTTGGCGGCATCGCGGATCCCGCGTTCCACATCGGTCGCGTTGAACAGATCCCATGCGCTGTAGGGGGCGAACGACAGCGGCCGTTGCAGGCCCTGGCGACGCAGGGCGAGCAGTGCATGCAGCGCATCGATGGCGGACTCGCGCGACAGCGGCGGGCGCGGGTGCGGGCCGACGCCGCGTTCGCCATCGTCGTGGAATTCGACGAAGGGCCGGTCCACGCCCGCTGCCGTCGCCAGCAACCAGTCCAGGCCATTGCGGATCGACGACGTCCCGTTCGGCTTGCCGAAGCGCAGGCGCGCGATGCCTTGCGGCCACGCGTCGTCGAGCCGCCCATGTAGCCTGACGCCATCGATCACCACCTCGAGCGGCAACGATGTGGATTCGGCGCCATCGCGCCACCGCGCGAATGCCTGCGCGTACGGCGCGACCTCGCCCATCACCTGCAGCAGCGCACGCATGCCGAGCGGGCCGGATGGCAGCAGGCCACGCGCGCGCAGCAGCGACTGCATCGCGGCGGCATCCCGGCCATCCAGCAGGCCGTCGAACACCGCGCGCTGCAACACCATGCGCTCCAGCCCGCGGCCGGGCGCCTGCAAGGGCTCGATGTCCTCGCCGGCGCCCTCGATCTCGGGCAGGCGCAGGCCGAGGCGCTGGCGCAGGAACTGCCCGGCCGGCGATTGCAGGAAGCGGCGCAATGCCTCGAGCGGGAGTTCGCTTTCGGCTTCGACCGGTGATGCGAGTGCGCTTGCGGCGTCCAGCCATGGCGCAAGGGCCGCGCGCGCTCCGGACAGGCGGCCGGCGGCCGGGTGCCAATGGCTGCGATAGCTGAAAAAACGCGCGTCGTCGGCACCGAACGCGGCCGGCGAGAACGGCTGCAGCGGATGCCGCAACACCAGGTCGCGCGTGGCGGCTTCCGGAAGCGCGTGATAGTCGCTGGCAGCGGCGCGCAGTTCGGACACCAGCGCGGACGGTTCGCGCGTGCTGCCATCGCGCGGGTCGGCGCCGAGCCAGCTCAGGTAGAACACGTCCTGCGCGGCGGAGAACAGCTGCAGGAACAGGTAGCGGTCGTCGTCGCGGGTGGAGCGGTCGCCATGGCGGCGCCGATCCGTGCCGAGTTCCGCAGTGAGACGGTTGAGGCCGGCGGCACTGTCGCGACGCGGGAAGTCGCCGTCGTTCATGCCGAGCAGGCAGATCGCCCGGAACGGCAGCAGGCGCATCGGCACCATCCGCGCGAAGCTGACGCCGCCGGTCAGCAGCGGCGCGCGGATGTCGGCTTCGGTGAGCCGGGCGGTGAAGTGGGCACGCACGATCTCCGCCGCCAACGGCGCATCGAAGCCGGCCTTGTGCGCCTGTTTCGCGAAGTCGTCGACCAGCGTGCGCAGGCGATCCAGCGCGCGTTGCCCGCTGGTCGTCGAGGGCGGGCGCGGCAGCAGCGCGTCCAGCAAACCCAGCAGGCGCTCGCGCCACTGCGCGGGAGGCATCGCCTCGCCGAGGATGCGCTCAAAGCGTGCGAGCACGCGCAGCAGCCGCAGCAAGGCATCGAGCGCGACGAGCGCACCGCCTTCGAGTTCCGGCCACGGCGCGACGCCTGCGATCTCGTCGTCGCTGCCACTGGCGTGGCCCAGCAACAGGCGGTCCAGCGCGAACTGCCAGGTGTAGGCATCGTCCGCAGGCGCGCCCTGCCGTTCGCGATGCCTGGCGTCGATGCCCCAGCGCGCGCCGGCGGCGTGCAGCCAGCCGTGCAGGCGCTCGAAATCGGCGGCATCGAGGCCTGCGGCTTCGGCCAGCGGCGGGCTGGCGAGCAGGTCGAGCACTTCCTCCAGGCCGAAGCGCGACACCGGCAGCGCCAGCAGGCGCAGGAACACGTCGGCGAGCACTTCGCCTGCCAGCGGGCTGGCATCGGCCAGCGAGTACGGGATGGCCTGCCCGGCCGCGCCATCGCCGCCGAAGACCGCATCGAGGTATGGCACGTACGGATCGATGTCGGGCGCCAGCACCGCGATGTCGCGCGGCTGCAGCGGCGGATCGAAGCGCGGATCCTCGAGCAACGCGCGCAGGCGGTCGTGCAGCACCTGCAGTTCGCGCAGGCGGGTATGGCAGGCGTGGAATTGCAGGCTGGGATCGTCGGCATCGACGCCGGCGCGCTTGCCGCCGGACGGCGTCGCGCGGCGATGGAACAGGTCGGCCTGCATGCGTTGCAGCAGGCCATCGCCGGCGCCCTCGGCGGGATCGGCATACGCGGCGATCTCGCCGGATGGATGCACGACTTCGTAGCTGCCGAGCAGCGCCATGAAGTCCTTGCCGGCCGCGCCCCAGTCGCGCAGCAGCGGATTCTCGCGGGCGGCGTCGCCGAACGGCTCGACGCCCTCGCGCAGGCGCGCGCCGAGCGATTGCAGGTCGCCCCAGTAATGTTTCGTCGGCGTTGGCAGGTAGAAATGCAGGGCGCCGGCGCGCGATTGCGTCGCCAGCACCCGCAGCACGTCCGGCGAGATGTTGAGCGTGCCGAACGCGAACAGCCGCGCGGGCAAGCCCGCCGGCACGGCATCACCGTCGCCAAAGCGCGCGAGGTAGTCCTGAATGCGCCGCGCGCGATGCATGCGGCCGCTCGCCACCCGGCGCCACAGGATCGCCTGCGGGTCGTCGGGATCGGCGCCAGCGTCCCAGCGCAGCAACCAGTCACGACGCCAGGCCTGGTACTTGTTGAAGACGTTGGCCAACTCGCCGGCGAGTGCCCACGGCTTCAGCAGGTCGCGATTGCCATCGTCCTGCGCAAGATAGGCCGCGAGCTGCGCCAGCGCCGGCTTCGCCCGCAGCACCGGATCCGACAGCGCGCCATGCAGTCGCCAGTGCAGGGTATCGAGGTCGAGGTCGTCGGCGGACGTGCCGAGGTTGGCATCGAGCGCGCGTGCGACGAATTCGCCGGGGGTGAGGAACTCGAGGTTGGCGGCGATGCCATGCCGCCGCGCCAGCGTGGCCTGCAGCCAGCGGCGCATCGCGACCTGCGGGATCAGCACGGTGTCGGGAGCGAGCAGCGGCTGGCCCGGCACCTCCTTGCGCAATTCTTCCGCCAGCAACCCGGCCAGCACGTCGAGCGCGTTCGAGTGGTAGAGGCGGAAGTCGTGCGCGGGCGTCATCGGCCCCGGCATTGTGCCGGAGCAGGGTCGCAGCAGCCGCGACCGCATCATGAAGAAGGCCGCCCGGGGGCGGCCTTCGATTGGAGCGCGGTGGAGCCTGCTGCTTAGCGGCCGTCGCCGTCCGCGTCGCCCGGCAGGGCACGCTCGATGTGGTGCCAACCGTCGCGGACCGCGCCACGGGCCTCGCCCCAGGCCAGCCGCGAGTTCGCCTTGGTGGCGTCCCAATTGCGCTCGAGGGCGCTTTCGACATCCTCGAACTTCTTGCCCTGGTACTGGCCGTAGGTGTCGTAGCCGTACTTGTAGGCCGGCTCGTAATCGCGCCACTCGCTGCCGCTGATGTAGTACGGGGTGGTCTTGTAGGTTTGCTCGAAGTGGGTGGCGTACTCGGTGGGGTTGACCGCTTCGGCGACGGCGCCGCCGCCCTTCGCGCCCAGCGCACCGCCGGCGATCGCGCCAACAACGGTACCGATCGGGCCCGCCGCCGAACCAACCGCGGCGCCCGCGACCGCACCCGCTACCGCGCCCGTGCCTTCACCGATGCTGTGATCCTTCTTGACGCTCATGTCCTGCTCCTTGGTGTGGGGTTGCCAACGCTGCATGCGTCGGACGGGGCCAAGGATGGCGATGGGCGCGTGTGCGTAGGGTCGAGGGCGCGTGAGCGCGGCCTGCACGATGCTGAAGCAGTCAGCGAGGCGGCAGCGCAGCGCTCGACACCATGCGATCAGGCGTCGTCGGCGTCCACTTCGTCGTCGATGCCGAGCAATTGCTGGCTGTCTGCGGTCGGCAAGGCTTCGACGTCGCGCAGCTTGCGGGTGAGCACGCGCGTGCGCTTGCCGGTTTCCTCGATCTTGTTGCTCGCTTCCTGCAGCTTCTTCTGCACGCCATCGAGCACCGCGCCGAACTTGCCGAACTCGGTCTTCACTGCGCCCAGGGTTCGCCACACTTCGCTGGAACGTTCCTGGATGGCGAGCGTGCGGAAGCCCATCTGGAAACTGGTCATCAGCGCGAGCAACGTCGTCGGTCCGGCCACGGCGATGCGCTGGTCGCGTTGCAATGCATCCACCAGGCCAGGACGCCGCAGCACCTCGGCATACAACCCTTCGGTGGGCAGGAACAGGATCGCGAATTCGGTGGTGTGCGGCACCGCCACGTACTTGTCGCGGATACGCCCCGCTTCCAGGCGTACGCGCCGTTCCAGCGCATCGCCGGAGGCGCGGGCAGCGTCGGCATCGGCCCGCTCCTGCGCATCCAGCAAGCGTTCGTAGTCCTCGCGCGGAAATTTGGCGTCGATCGGCAACCACACCGGCGCATCGCCGGTCGAGCCGGGGAAACGCACCGCGAATTCGACGCGCTCGGCGCTGCCGGGAATCGTGGCCACGTTGGCGGCGTACTGGTCGGGCGCGAACACCTGTTCCAGCAAGCCGGCCAACTGCACTTCGCCGAACACGCCGCGCGACTTCACGTTGCCTAGCACGCGCTGCAGGCCGCCGACATCGGCCGCGAGCTTATTCATGTCGCCAAGACCCTGGTGCACCTGCGCCAGCATGGTCGCGACGTTGCCGAAGCTCTCGGTCAATCGCGTCTCCAATGTCGCATGCAATTTCTCGTCGACGGTGGCGCGCATCTGCTCGAGCTTTTGCGCGTTGTCCGCCTGCAACGATTTCAGCTGCTGCTCCAGGGTGTCGCGCATCTCGCCGATGCGCTGCTCGTTGCGCTGGGTGAGGTCCTGCAGTTGCTGGCCCAGCGCATCGGCATGGCGTTGCTGCTGTTCGGCGGCTTCGCTGCGCGCCTTGCGCGCGTCCTCGCTCAGCGCCGCGCGCAATTCGTCGAGTCGCGCATCGGTGCGCAGCGTGAAATCATCGAGGCGCTGGTCGGTGCGCGCGGCTACCGCCTGCAGCTGGCCACCGAAGCCGTCGATGCGCTGGCCCTGCTGCAGCGCGAAGCCGTCGAGTTGCCCGCGCAGTTCGCCGCGGCCCGCGCGCTGCTCGTCGCGCAACATTGCACCCAGCGTGTCGCCGGGGCTGCGTCGCAACAGCACGGCAATCATCGCGATCGCCACCAGCACGGCGATCAGCACTACAACGAGGAGAAGCGTGGTCGAGTCCATGCCGCCAGTGTAGCGGCGGCGGTCGCAGCGCCTGCGACCTCAGGCGGTGGAAACGCCGAACAGGTGGCCGGCCAGCGCGGTCGCGGCGAGCGCCAGCGCGCCCCACGACAGCACGCGCATCGCGCCGCGCAGGCCGGCGCCGCCGGCGACGCGCTCGGCCGCGTAGCCCAGCACCGCCAGCAGCACCAGGGTGCCGGCCACGATGGCGGCGGCCAGGCCCGGGCCGCTCCACGCCCAGGCCAGCAGCACCGGCGGCAAGGCGCCAACGGTGAACGACCCGGCCGACGCCAGCGCGGCCTGCATCGGCCGCGCCCGGTGCGCGTCGTGGATGCCGACTTCGTCGCGCAGGTGGGTGCCCAGGTCGTCGTGCAGGGTGAGCTGCTCGGCCACCTGCCGCGCCAACGCGGGATCCAGCCCACGTCGCGCGTAGATCGCGGTCAGTTCGTCGAGCTCGGCCTCGGGATGGTCGCGCAGCGCGCATGCCTCGATCCGCGCGTCGGCCTGCTCGGCGTCGGCCTGCGAACTGACCGACACGTATTCGCCAGCCGCCATCGACAGGGCGCCGGCGATCAGCGCGGCGACGCCGCCGAGCAGCAGGGTGTCGGGCGACGCCTGCGCGGTGGCCATGCCCAGCACCAGGCTGGCGGTGGAGATCAGGCCATCGTTGGCGCCCAGTACCGCCGCGCGCAGCCAGCCGCCATGCTGGCTGCGGTGCGCTTCATGGTGCGGCGCCGGCAGCATGTGCGTGCGTTCAGTCCAGCACGCGGCAGAACACCGCCTTGAGGTACCGCGATTCCTGCACCTGCGCCAGCCACGGGTGGTCGGGGCCTGCGCCTGCGATCTTCAGCACCTGCACGGTGCGGCCGGCGTAGTACGCGGCACGGCGGATCATGTCGGTGAACTGTTCCTCGCTGACCAGGCCGGTGCAGCTGAAGGTCGCGAACAGGCCGCCGGGCTTGACCACCGCCAGCGCGGCCTTGTTCATGTCGAGGTATTTCTTCAGCGCCGGGATCACCTGCTCGCGGTCGCGGGTCATCTTGGCGGGGTCGAGGATCACCACGTCGAAGCGCTCGCCATTGTTCGCGGCGTCGCGCAACCACGGGAAGATGTCGGCCTGGATGAAGCGCGGCCTGACCTTGTTGAGGTGGCCGTTCTCGCGGGCGATCTCCAGCACCGCCGCGTCGATGTCGATGCCGACCACCTCGCTGGCGCCGCGTGCCGCCGCATACACGCCGAAGCCGCCGGTGTTGCAGCACAGGTCGAGCACGCGCTTGCCTTCGCACAGGCGCGACAGCCATTCGCGGTTCTCGCGCTGGTCGGCGAAGAAGCCGGTCTTGTGCGCGCCGGCCGGATCCGCGCGGAAGTGGATGCCGTGCTCGGTGACCGTCGCCGGCTGCGTGCCCAGGGTGGGCTTGTAGTCGAAGCTTTCCTGCTTCTGCACGTGCTCGTCGGCGAAGCTGTGGAAGCGGCAACCGGGGAAATGCTCGCGCAACGCGTTGAAGATCCACTCGCGGTGGCGATACATGCCGGCGCTGAAGAACTCGACCACGATCAGGTCGTCGTAGCGGTCCACCACCAGTCCGCTGAGGCCGTCGCCCTCGCTGTGGACCACGCGCCAGGCATTCGACACCCCGTCGAGCCCGAGGAACCCGCGGCGCAGGCGCACCGCCTCGCCGATCTTGCGCGCGAACCAGCCGGCATCGACCTCGATGTCCGGGTCGTTCTCCAGCATGCGCAACGCGATCCGCGAATGGCCGTTGTAGAAGCCGCGGCCGATCCACACGCCGTCCACCCCGACCACGTCGACGATGCTGCCCGGCTTCGGCCGTTGCGCCGGTTTCTCGACCAGGCGCTGGAAGATCCAGGGGTGGGTGGAATTCCACGCGTTCTTGAGGCGGACGATCGGGAGCGGCTCGGCCATGGGACTGCCTTTTGACATGCGACTAACGAAGATCGGGTATTGTCGCCGAAGAAGGGGAGTAACTCCGCGCACGGCCGTCGTCATTACGGGTCCCAGGATCCCGGCGCCGTGGCAGGCCATCGGCCTGTGAGTGAGACCTTCGCCGAACGGCGAAGCGCGCTCTTCCTTCCATGTGCCCTGCATGGACGCGTCCGCCGGTTCCGAACGGTGGAGCTGCGCAATGGATTCGATCGGTACCCCTTTCCTGTGGCTGGTGTTCGCCGGCGTGGTCGTCGCCGCCTTGCTGGTCGACCTCGTGCTGATGCGCCATGGCGGCCCGCACAAGGTGACCTTCAAGGAGGCAACCTGGTGGAGCCTGGGCTGGGTGGCACTGGCGCTGGCCTTCAACGCCTGGCTGTGGTGGCACGCCGGCAACAAGTTCGGCGACGAGGCCGGCACCCGCATCGGCATGGAGTTCCTGACCGGCTACCTGGTCGAGAAATCGCTGGCGGTCGACAACATCTTCGTGTTCCTGATGGTCTTCAACTACTTCGCCGTGCCCGAGGAACAGAAGCAGCGGGTGCTGGTGATCGGGATCATCGCGGCGATCGTGCTGCGCGCGGTGCTGATCTTCGCCGGCGCCGCGTTGCTGGCGCAGTTCCACTGGATCCTCTACGTGTTCGGCGCGTTCCTGCTGCTGACCGGCGTGAAGATGATGCTGGCGGCCGGCAAGGCGCCGTCGCTGGAGGGGAACCCGTTGCTGCGCTGGCTGACCGGGCACGTGCCGATGACCCAGGAATACCACGGCAGCACCCTGTCGGTGCTGCACGACGGCAAGCGCCTCTACACCCCGCTGTTCATCGTGATCGTGATGATCGGCATCACCGACGTGATCTTCGCAGTGGACTCGATCCCGGCGATCTTCGCGATCACCGACGACCCGTTCATCGTGCTGACCTCCAACGTGTTCGCGGTGCTGGGCCTGCGCGCGATGTTCTTCCTGTTGCAGGGCATGGCGGATCGTTTCCACCTGCTGCCGTACGGGTTGGCGCTGGTGCTGATGTTCATCGGCGCGAAGATGCTGCTGATCGACGTGTACAAGATCCCGATCGCGCTGTCGCTGGGCGTGGTCGCGGCGACCATCGGCACCACCATCGCGCTGAGCCTGCTGCGGCCGCAGGCGAACCCGCCATCGGCCCCTTGAACCGGCGGGCGGGCATGCCCAACTGAAGCGGATGGACATGCCCATCCCCGCCGACGCGCAACGCCAGCAGGATCGCCTGCGGTTGCGGCGTGCGCTCAACGCCAGCCTCGGCTTCGTGCTGCTGCTGGCGATCTGCTTCGCCGCGCAGCAGGCGTTCGACTGGACCTTCCTGGCGGTCGGCCCGCGCAGCGTGGATGGCCTGCTCGGCGTGCTGGCCGCGCCGTTGCTGCATGGCTCGGTCGAACACATCGTCGCCAACAGCATCGCCGTGCTGATGCTCGGCACGCTGGCCGGCACCGTGTATCCGAAGGCGACATTGCGTGCGCTGCCGCTGCTGTGGATCGGCTCCGGGCTGGGCGCGTGGCTGCTCGGCCAGGCCGGCTCGCACCACCTCGGCGCCAGCGGCGTGACCCATGGGCTGGGCTTCCTGGTGTTCGTGCTCGGCCTGCTGCGCCGCGACCGCGCGGCGATCGCCGCCGGCATGCTCGCCTTCCTGTTCTACGGCGGCATGCTGATGACGATCCTGCCGCGCGAGGCGGGCGTGTCATGGGAATCCCACCTCGGCGGCGCGATCGGCGGGGTCATCGCGGCGTTCCTGTTCCGGCGCGCGGATCCGCAACCGCCAAAGGCGAAATACAGCTGGGAGATCGAGGAAGAACTGGCCCGCCAGCAGGGCGACGCCGAGCGTGCGATGTACGAGAGCGAAGCGCCGCGCGACGTGCCGGTCCTGTGGCAGCGCGATGCCGGCGACCCCGGCGAGCGCGGCAAGGTGCTGCCGTTCCGCCGCCCCGGCGAGTGAGCCTTTAACCTTGTAGGAGCGGACCCTGTCCGCGACAGGTCTCCCCGCATTTCCCGGTCGCGGACAGGGTCCGCTCCTACAGGTCGGCCGACTCCGGCTTCACCGCCGCTCCCAACTGCCGGTCGTGCCAGCGCGACAGCAACAGCAGCGAGGTCGCCGCGCCGCACAGGCACAGGAACATGTCCCATTGCGTATCCCACTGGTCGCCCTGGGTGGCGAGGAACGCATCGGCATCGGCACCGTAGATCAACGCGGCCCACCATTCGATCAGTTCGAAGAACGCCGAGAAACTCAGGCAGGCCGCCAGCACCAGGTAGACCAGCCAACCGCCACGGCGCAGCGGGGTGAGCCGCAGCAGCAGCTCGCGCGCCAGGATCGCCGGCACGAAGCCCTGCATCCAGTGGCCGAGCCGGTCCCACGGATTGCGCTCGGTGCCCAGCAGGTCCTGCAGCCAGAACCCGCCGGGGGTCAGTGCGTAGGTATGCGCGCCGCCGTGGATCAGCACCAGCGCATGCAGCAGCAGCAACCAGCACAGCAGCCGGGTCAGCGCGAAGCGCGACCAGCGCCAGCCGATGATGGCAAGCCCGACCACCGCCCAGACCACTTCCAGCAACCAGGTCAGCCGGTCCTTGGCGATGACGAACGAGGCCACCAGCGCCAGCACGGTGATGCCGGCCAGCAGCCAGCCTTCGCTGCGCGTGGCGGGTCGTGCGATGGGGTGGGCAGTGGTCATCATCCGGCGATGCTAGCGCGTGGTTCGGGCGCCGTTGCGGAAGCGCCCATTAAGCTTCGCCCTCGCCCCGCCGGCCGCGATCCGTGGCTCGCCCTTCCGAGACCGACCCGACGATGCTTCGCGCCTTCGCACCCGCCCTGCTCGCCAGCGTGCTCGCCGCCTGCGCCAGTACCCCGGATGTCCGCGCGCCGGTCAGCGTGGCGGTCACCGCACCGCCGCCGGTCAAGGTCGGTATCGCGCTGGGAGGCGGCGCGGCCAAGGGTTTCGCCCACATCGGCGTGATCAAGATGCTGGAAGCCAATGGCATCACCCCGGTCATCGTGTCCGGCACCAGCGCCGGCAGCGTGGTCGGCGCGCTCTACGCCAGCGGCATGGATGCCTACGCGATGCAGGAAAAGGCGTTCGCGCTGGACGAATCGAGGATCCGCGACGTCAGCCTGTTTTCCGGCGGCGTGGTGAAGGGCCAGAAGCTGCAGGACTACGTCAACGAACTGGTCGGCGGCCGCACCCTCGACAAGATGAGGAAGCCGTTCGCGGTGGTCGCGACCAACCTGGCCAACGGCGAGCGCACCGTGTTCGTGCGCGGCAAC
The DNA here is from genome assembly GCA_035456065.1 of Thermomonas sp. Lineage (GTDB taxonomy): Bacteria > Pseudomonadota > Gammaproteobacteria > Xanthomonadales > Xanthomonadaceae > Thermomonas. The sequence goes on from DATIDW010000003.1 coordinate 97,628, forward strand.
ACCGGACAGGCGGTGCGCGCGTCCAGCTCGATCCCCGGCGTGTTCGAGGCGGTCGCGATCGGCAAGGCGCATTACGTCGATGGCGGCGTGGTCAGCCCGGTGCCGGTGGATGCGGCGCGCGAACTCGGCGCCGACTTCGTCATCGCGGTCGACATCGGCAGCAAGGCCGACGGCATCGCCAGCACCACCAGCATGCTCGGCAACCTCAACCAGAGCATCCGCATCATGGGCCAGAAGCTCGGCGCGCAGGAACTGGCGCGTGCCGACATCGTCATCCGTCCGAAGGTGAACGACATCGGCCCGGCCGACTTCGCGGCGAAGAACCGCGCGATCCTCGAGGGCGAGCGCGCCGCGCAGGCGGCGCTGCCGACGATCCGGGCGAAACTCGCCGCGATGCAGGGCGCGCGCACCGCGAAGGCCCGACAGGCCGCCGACGCCGAGGCCGCGCGCCAGCGCGAGGCCGAACGCAAGGCGCGATGCGCCGGGCAGCAGGGCTGGCTGGACACACTGAGCCGCGACCCGGACTGCCGCAACGGCTGACCCGGGCGTTTGCGCCACATCAAAAACCGCGCAAACCGGCGGGGGTAAGATGTCGCCATGAACAGCACCCAGGCACCGCGGCGCGTCGAGAACGTGCAGACCGATCGGGGTTCGCTGCCGGTGTATGCGACCGGCACGGTCGAGCAGCCGTGGGCCACGTACAGCGAGACCGACCACGACGTCTGGCGCCAGCTGTACAGGCGCCAGCGCGAGATCCTGCCAGGCCGCGCCAGCGATGCCTTCCTGCGCGCGCAGGACACGATGGGGATGACCCCCGACCGCATCCCGAAATTCGCCGACCTCAACCGCGTGCTGGGCGATGCGACCGGCTGGCAGATCGTCGGCGTGGAGGGGCTGCTGCCGGAACTGGTGTTCTTCGACCACCTGGCCAATCGCCGCTTCCCGGTGAGCTGGTGGATCCGGCGCCCGGACCAGGTCGACTACATCGAGGAACCCGACCTCTTCCACGACCTGTTCGGGCACGTGCCGCTGCTGATGGACCCGATGTTCGCCGACTACCTGGTGGCCTACGGCAAGGGCGGGGTCAAGGCGCACGGCATCGGCCCGGAGGCGCTGATGCAGCTGGCGCGGCTGTACTGGTACACGGTGGAGTTCGGCCTGATCCGCCAGCCGGACGGCCTGCGCATCTACGGCGCCGGCATCGTCAGTTCGAAGGGCGAGTCGATCCATTCGCTGGAAAGCGCTGCGCCCAACCGGATCGGCTTCGACCTCGAGCGGGTGATGCGCACCCGCTACCGCATCGACAGCTACCAGCAGACGTATTTCGTCATCGACAGCTATGAAGAGCTGATCGAGGCGACGCTGCCCGATTTCACCCCGATCTACGCGCGTCTTCGCGACCAGGACGCGATCCCGGCCGGCAACGTGCTCGATGCCGACCACGTCTTCCAGCACGGCAGCGGCGAGGGCTGGAGCGCCGACGGCGACGTCTGACGCACCGCGGCGCTACGCGCTTCCCGAGGGTCTTTCAGCTCACCCGCGCGCGCAGCGCCTCCTGCGGCGCGGTCGCACTCGACCGCTGGCGGCGCAACAACTGGTCGGCCAGCTGGCGCGCCGCCACCCGCAGCTCCGGCACTGCGGTCATCTCCCACGACTGGCCGCGCAACAACGGGCCCAGCCCGTACAGCCCACGCACCGGCAGGCCGCGGCGATCGAGCAGTTCCGACTGCGGCGACGCGCGCACGCCCAGCCCCAGCGGATCGGCGCTGACCAGGCCGCTGTCGCGGAGTTGTGCGAGCAGCGGATGGCTGGTGCGCTCGACGTCGGTGTCCAGCCCGGTCGCGCGGACCAGCACGTCGTACTGCTCGGCGACCACACGCCCGCTGCCGCGCTCGCGCAGCAACACATCCACTGCCCGTGGCCCGCGTTGCGCGCGCAGGATGCGGCCGGCGCGGATCCGCAAGCGACCGTCTTCCTGCAACGCCAGCAGCGCCGCATGCACCTCCGGCGCGAGCCGGTGGCGCGCGGCTTCCCAGTGCGAACGCAGGTGGCGCAGGAAACGCGCGCGCTCCTCCTGCGGCAGGGTCTTCCAGTAGGCCTGCGAATACGGGCGCAGCGCGTCCACCAGGCTGCGCCAGTCGGGAAGGATCGGCAGCAGCGTGCGCAGCGCGCGCAACAGCTGGCGCACGTTGCCGCTGTTGAGCGCGTGCAGCACGGTGGGCGGCAGCGAAATCGGATCCGCCGCCAGTTCGGTATGCGCCTGCGGCAGCAGGCCATGCCGCGACAGCGCGGTGATCGGCCCGCGATGCCCGCGCCGCTGCAGGGTGGCCACGGTGTCGGCCATGGTCAGGCCGGTGCCGACGATCAGCACGCGCGCCTCGGGATCGATGCGGTCGATCGCCTCGTCGCCGGCCAGGCTGCGCTGCCACGGCCAGGCGATGTAGGCGGGATCGACCAGCAGGCGCGGGCCCACCCCATGCAGCCGCTGCGGCGGCAGGGTGCCGACCGCGAGGACGACGATGTCGCTGTCGAGTTCGCGACCGTCCGCCAGCAGCACGCGGAACCGGCGGCCGTCGCGCTCGATCGCGACCGCTTCCTGCGTATGCAGGCGCACATCGGACCGCGATGCATGCAGCGCCTCCTGCAGGCGCGAATACAGGTATTCGCCATACGCGAGGCGTGGCAGGAAGCCCTGCTCCGCGCGCTTGCCGAGGTTGAGCCATGCGACGAAGCCACCGGCGTCGTCCGGATCGGCGCCCAGGTCGCGGGCGCGCACGTTCAGCAGGTGCTCCGCGCGCGCTTCGCCATAGGCCACGCCGCGACCGAAACTGTCCGCCACGCCGACCAGGCGGATGTCGGTGTCGGACGGCGCGTGCCTGGCGAGTTCGGTGGCGAGCACGCCGCCGCTGAAGCCGGCGCCGATGATGGTGATGCGCATGCGCTGTTCCTCCGGGGGGACGGCGGACAGTGATACCCGCTGGCGCGGGTCGGCATGTAAAGCGACGGTTATGCGCTGGCGCATTCGCGCCAACCCTTCGGCAGGTCCCCATAAGCGATGGCAATACGCGCGCGGATCCGGGAATTCCCGAGGCGCGCGGGGGGCGCCTGCGCCCGGCCGATCAACCCGGCGGCAACGCCTCGCCTGCCGACAGGTCGATGCCGCTCCTGCTCTCGCCCGCGCCGACCTCGACCACGATCGCGGTGTCCGGCGGGCACGGCGCGCGGATGCAACGGACGCGCTCCGCATGCGCGAATTTCATGGCCGGATCATCGAGCGCCTGGCCGCTGACGAGGTAACGGCCCGCGACCACCTCGATTCGATACGACGACGCGCCGGCGGCGGTGTCGATGCAGGTGGACGTGCCGCCATCGATCGGTCGTGCGCAGACGCGAAGTGCCGGCGGCGGACGGTTGCCGTCGCGGATCGCGCCGGTGATGGCCGCGGCGGATGACGCGGCCGCCACCGGATCCGCCGGCGTCGCGCCGTGCGTGGATGCGGATGGCGCTGTCGGCGCGGCCACGGCCACGGGCGTGGCTGGCGACGGCGCGGGGGCTGGCGCAGGCGAAGCCGGCACGGGGGTTGGCGAACACGCGGCCAGCGAGAGCGCGATCACGGCGGGCAACAGCATCAGGCGTGGCATCGGGGCGCTCCATGGCGGGACTTCGGCGACAATAACGCCTCCCCTTGCCGCCGGCCTGCACATGTCGAACACGAGCATCTCGCTGACGCGTTTCCTGATCGAGGAACAACGTGCCGACCGGATCAACCCCGACCTGCGCCTGCTCATCGAAGTGGTCGCGCGCGCCTGCAAGACCATCTCGATCGCGGTCGGCAAGGGCGCGCTCGGCGGCGTGCTGGGCGATGTCGGCACCGGCAGCGACGCCAGCATCAACGTGCAGGGCGAGGCGCAGAAGAAGCTCGACGTGCTCAGCAACGAGATCCTGCTGGAAGCCAATGCCTGGGGCGGCCACCTGGCCGGGCTGGCCTCCGAGGAAATGGATACCTCGCAGCCGATCCCGGACAAGTACCCGCGCGGCAACTACCTGCTGCTGTTCGATCCGCTGGACGGCAGCTCCAACATCGACGTCAACGTGTCCGTCGGCACCATCTTCTCGGTGTTGCGCTGCGCGGACGGCGTGACCGATCCACGCGACGAGGATTTCCTGCAGCCAGGCACCGCCCAGGTCGCCGCCGGCTACTGCATCTACGGGCCCAGCACGACCCTGGTGCTCAGCGTCGGCCACGGCACCCATTGCTTCACCCTCGACCGCGAGGTCGGCAGCTTCGTGCTCACCGTGCGCGGCATGCGCATCCCGGAGGAGACCAGGGAGTTCGCGGTCAACATGTCCAACCAGCGCTTCTGGTACGCGCCGATGCAGGCGTATGTCGGCGATCTGCTGCTCGGCGCGGAGGGCCCGCGCGGCAAGGACTTCAACATGCGCTGGGTGGCGAGCATGGTCGCCGACGTGCACCGCATCCTCACCCGTGGCGGCATCTTCAGCTATCCGCTGGACCGCAAGTGCGCGGACAAGGGTGGCCGCCTGCGCCTGATGTACGAAGCCAACCCGATGTCGCTGCTGGTGGAACAGGCGGGCGGCGCGGCCAGCACCGGCCATCAGCGCCTGCTCGAGGTGCAGCCGACCGGCCTGCACATGCGGGTGCCGGTGTTCCTGGGATCGAAGGCCGAAGTCGAGGCCGCCGTGGGCTACCACGCGGCGGATTGAGGCTCGTCAGCCGCCGCCCGGCGGCAGGTTGATCGCCAGCCAGTAGCGGCCGACCTGGCGCACCACCTCGACGAAGCGTTCGAACTCGACGGGCTTCTGGATGTAGCTGTTCGCGCCCAGCGCATAGGCCTGGTCCACGTCGGTGGGTTCGGCGCTGGTCGTCAGCACCACCACCGGCAGGCGGCGGGTCGCGTCATCCGCGCGGATTGCCTGCAGCACTTCGCGGCCATCCAGGCGTGGCAGGTTGAGGTCGAGCAGGACCAGCGCCGGCAGGTCGGTTGCACCCCGCGCGGCGTGGCGTCCCCGCCCCAGCAGGTAATCCACCGCTTCCGCGCCGTCGCTGACCACATGCAACCGATGCGGTTCGCCGGCCTCGGCGAACGCGAGGCGGGTCAGCTCGACATCGTCCGGGTTGTCCTCGACCAGCAGGATATCGTGGCTGGTCATTCCGCTGCGTCCGCCAGCGCCAGGTCTTCCAGCCAGACATGGAAGGTCGCGCCTTCGCCAGGCGCGGATTCCGCGCGGATGTTGCCGCCATGCCGTACCGCGATCGCATCGGCGATGGCCAGGCCGATGCCGTCGCCAGCGCCCTCGTCGCTGCAGTGGAGGCGCTGGAATGGTTCGAGCATCCTTGTCGCATAGGTCATGTCGAAGCCGATGCCGTGGTCGCGCACCACCAGCGCGAGCCCATCCTCGGTCCGGCGGCCGGTCACCTCGACCTCCACCCGTGGCCGCATCGCCGAGAACCGCCATGCGTTGCGCAGCACTTGCGCGAGCAGGGTCTTCAGCAGGCGTTCGTCGCCGACGACCTCAAGTCCCTGTTGCACCTCGATGCTGGCCTCGCGCCCGGGTTCTGCCTCCTGCAGTTCGGCGGCGCACCAGTCGGCGAGCATGCTGACGTCCACCCGGGTGGGACGCAGTTCTGCGCGGCCGGCGCGGGCCAGTTCGAGCAGGCCATCCACCAGCGAGGTCATCCGCGTGTTGGTCGCGCTGATCCGCGCGATCATCTCGATGGCGGCGGGATCACCCGTAGCCTCCAGTTGCCGCCACAGGCGCGCCGTGAATCCGTCGATCGCCCGCAACGGCGCGCGAAGGTCGTGCGAGATCCCGTGCAGCAACGCCTGCATGCGCTTGTCGGCCGCGTCCAGTTGCGCTTGCAGGCGCGCTATCCGGTTGTTCGTCATGTGGCGTGGTGGCCCGGTCGTCCGCCACGCCACGCTGGAGCGCTGCCGGGCGGCGTGGCCAGCCCGCATCGGGCGGCATCAGGGGCATCGGGTACGGGACGCATGGGCATGGGCTTGCTGCTGGTTGGGGAGAGGGTAGCGCTTGCACTGCTAAGGGCATGTGCAAGTCGTCCCGGTCATCTACCGAACAGGCAGAATGATGCGATGGAACTGCCGCCGCACCTGCTCCAGCAATTGTCGTTCGGCCTGATCCTGGCGGGCGGGCTGTATCTCTTCATCAGCGAGAAGCTGCGGGTCGACGTCACCGCCATGCTGATCCTGCTGGCGCTGGTCCTGACCGGCGTGCTGGACAGCAGGCAGGCGCTGTCCGGTTTCGCCAGCGAAGCGGCGATCATCGTTGCCGCGGTCTTCGTCATCTCCGGTGCGCTGGCCGCGACCGGCATCAGCGAGCGCCTGGGGGCCTGGGTCAGCCGTGCCGGCGGCCATGGCGAAGCCCGCACGATCGCGGTGGTGATGCCGCTGGTGGCATTGCTGGCGGCCTTCACCCACCACGTGATGGTCACCGCGATGATGCTGCCGTTGCTGCTGCGGCACGCGCGGGACCGGCAACTGCCGGCCTCGCGGTTGCTGATGCCGATGTCGCTCGCCGCCTCGCTGGGCACCACCCTCACCCTGATCAGCGCGCCGGCGTTCCTGCTCGCCAGCGACCAGCTGCAACGCGCGGGCGCGGAGGGGCTCGGCATTTTCTCGGTCACCCCGATCGGCATCGCGCTGGTGGTGGTCGGCACCCTGTACATGCTGGTCGCGCGCTGGCTGCTGCCGCGCCGCAGTGGCGAACACAAAGACGAGGACTACCTGCGGCTGGATCGCTATCGCACCGAACTGCTGATCGCGAAGGATGGCCGCTGGGGCACGCGGCCGATGTCCGAATTGCGGCGGGCACTCGGCCAGCGCGTGCGCTTGCTCGGCTGGTTGCGCAATGGACAGCGCCGCGACGACCTCACCGCCAGCAGCCCGTTGCTGGCCGGCGACATCCTGCTGGTGGAGGCCGCCGCCAACGAGTTGCTCTCGCTGCACGAGGGCCCTGGCGTGGAGCTCAACGCGATCGCGCGCTTCGGCCATTCGCTGGATGGCGAAGGCGAGCCGCAGCTGGTGCAGGCGGTGGTCGCGCCCGGCTCGGAGTTCATCGGCCGCAGCATCCGCGAACTGGATTTCTCCAGGCAGTTCCACGCGGTGATCGCCGGGCTATGGCGCCGGGGCGCGGACATGGCCGACCGGCTCTCCGATGCGCGGCTGCGCGAGGGCGACCTGCTGGTGCTGTGGGGCCGGCCATCGCGCTTCGCCGAGTTGGCCGCCCACCACGGCTTCCTGATGCTCGTGCCCTTCGCCGGCGAGGCCAAGCGCCGGCTGCGCGCGCCGATGGCGTTGGCGATCCTGGGGCTGACCATCCTCGCGGCCGCGACCGAGTGGGTGGCGGCCCCGATCGCCTTCCTGCTCGGCGCGGTGGCGATGGTGGTCACCCGTTGCGTCAACATCGAGCAGGCCTACCGCGGGATCGACGTGCGCATCTTCGTGATGATCGCCGGCGTCATCCCGCTCGGCATCGCGATGGAGCAGACCGGCACCGCCGACCTGCTGGCGAAGGGCCTTTCCCACCTCGTCGCCGCGTGGCCGCCGCTGTTGATCCTGCTGGTGATGTTCAGCGTCGCCGCGCTGTTGACCCAGGTGATGAGCGATGCCGCCACCACCGCGCTGCTTGGCCCGGTCGCGGTCGCGCTGGCACAGCTGCTCGACCTGCCGCCGACGCCGTTCGTGGTGTGCACGGCGCTGGGCGCGGTGGTCGCCTTCCTCACCCCGATCGGCCACCACGGCAACCTGCTGATCCTCGGCCCGGGCCAGTACCGGTTCGGCGATTTCCTGCGGATCGGCCTGCCGCTGACCGTGGCGATCGCGCTGGTCAGTGCGTGGATGGCGCGCTGGCTGTGGCTCGACGGGCCGTTGTGGCCGGCTTTCCAATGACCTGCGGAGCACTGCGATGACGATCCTGGTACCACCCCGCGTGCACGACCTCGGCGGCTTCCAGGTGCGGCGCGCCGTGCCTTCCCTGCAGGCCCGCAGCGTCGGCCCGTTCGTGTTCGTCGACCACATGGGGCCTGCGCATTTCGCGGCCGGGCATGGCGTCGACGTGCGCCCGCATCCGCATATCGGCCTGGCCACGGTGACCTTTCTGTGGTCGGGCGGGCTGCGCCACCGCGACACCCTCGGCAGCCTGCAGGACATCCTGCCCGGCGACGTCAACTGGATGACCGCCGGCCGTGGCATCGCCCATTCCGAACGCACGCCGCCCGGTTTGCGCGACAGCGGCAGCCCGCTGCACGGCATGCAGACCTGGGTCGCGCTGCCGCAGGGCGACCAGGAGGTCGAACCGTCGTTCCACCATCATGCCGCGGCCTCGCTGCCGGAACGCGATCACGACGGCGCGCGCCTGCGGGTGATCGCCGGGCGCGCGTTCGGCATGGAATCGCCGGTCAAGGTGTTCGCCGACACCTGGAACGTGGCGGTTGATCTGGCTGCAGACGCCGAGCTCGGGCTCGCGCCGGAGGCAGTCGAACGCGCGCTCTACGTGCTCGAAGGCGACGCGCAACTCGACGGCACCGACATCCCCGACAAGCACCTGCTGGTGCTGGATCGCGGCGTGCGCCACGTGCTGCGCGCGAAGACGCCGCTGAAGGCGATGCTGCTCGGTGGCGAGCCGCTGGATGGCCCGCGCCACATGTGGTGGAACTTCGTGTCGTCGTCGAAGGAGCGCATCGAACAGGCCAGGCACGATTGGGACGATGGTCGCTTCGGGCTGATCCCGGGCGATGATGTCGAGCGGATCCCGCTTCCGGATCGCTGAGAAACCACCAGCGGCGACCTGGGCGCCCGGCATGGCCAGAGCAGGCCATGGATGGCCTGCGGCCGCGAATCGTGGCCGGAAGCGAAGCCTGAGCGGCTGGCCATGCAGGGCGCCCAGGTCGTCGCCTCGATCCACTTGCCCTGCCGAGCCGGCCCGGCACTCCAGCCTCCGGGCGACTTAAAACAGGGTTCCTTGCGGCGAGCGCTTCCTCGGCGCGACGAACAGGTCCCTGCGCAACGGCGGCATGCCCTCGAAGCCCAGCCGCTTGCGGGTCTTCGCGAAGCGCATCGCGACAAGATCGGCGAACGGCCCCTGCCCGCGCATGCGGCTGCCGAACGCGCTCTCGTAATCCTTGCCGCCACGCATCTGCCGGACCAGGCTCATCACGTGGTCGGCGCGCTGCGGATAGTGCAGCCGCAGCCATTCGCGCCAGATCTCCTTGAGCTCGTGCGGCAGGCGCAGCAGCACGTAGCCTGCGGACTGGGCGCCGGCATCGCGCGCGGCCTCGAGGATGTGTTCCAGGTCCATGTCGGTGATCATCGGGATCACCGGCGCCACCAGCACCCCGGCCGGCACCCCGGCATCGCGCAGCGCCGACAGCATCTTCAGCCGGGTGTGGGGCGCGGCCGCGCGCGGCTCCAGCTTCGACGACAGCACGTTGTCGAGCGAGGTGATCGAGACGAACACGCTCACCAGTCCGTGTTGCGCCAGTTCTGCAAGCAGGTCGAGGTCACGCAGCAGGGCGCTGCCCTTGGTCACGATGCCCAGCGGGTGCCGCGTCTCCAGCAGCACCTCCAGGCAGGCGCGGCTGATGCCATGGCGGCGCTCGATCGGTTGCCAACCGTCGGTGTTGATGCCCAGCGCGATCGGCGCGGGTACGTAGCCAGGCCTGGCCAGTTCCGCGCGCAGCAGGTCCGCTGCGTTGCTCTTGGCGAACAGCTTCGTTTCGAAGTCGAGCCCGGGCGACAGGTCCAGGTAGGCATGCGACGGTCGCGCGAAGCAGTAGACGCAGCCGTGTTCGCAACCGCGATACGGATTGACCGATTGCGAGAACGCGATGTCCGGCGACTGGTTGCGGCTGATGATGCTGCGCGCGCGCTCGATGGAAACCTGGGTGCGTGGCGAGGGCGCCTCGTCCATGCCCTCGTACACCGAGCCCCAGCCGTCGTCCTCGCCGCGGAATGCGCGCTTCTCGAAGCGCCCGGCCACCCGCGACGCCGCGCCACGGCCCCTGGTCGGCGCCTGCACGCGGCGGGCATCGTCATCGGGAAGGCCATCGTCGCGTGAAATCGCCATCGATCCACCCTACCCTGTCGATGTCGCAATGGCCGCGACGGTGGAGCATCGATGGCTGAACTGGTTCAGGCCTGGGACGCGTTCTGGGCGATCCCGCACATCCGTGCCTGGCTGACCGCCGGCTGGATCCTCTATCTGGTGTGGCTGGGCCTGTGGATCGTGCTGCAGAAACGCGAACCCGCGGCGACCCTGAGCTGGCTGATCAGCCTGGCCGCGCTGCCCTACATCGGCTTCGGGATCTACTACCTGCTCGGCCCGCAGAAGATCACCCGGCATCGCGCGCGCAGGCGGCGCCACCGCGCGTCACTGGCGCATGAGCCCGACGGCCCCGGCGACGACAGCGTGGAACTGCGCACGCTGGCGCAAGCCACCACCGGGCTGGCGCCGACCACCGCACGGCAGGTGCGCCTGCTGGTCGACGGCGGCAGCACGTTCCCCGCCTTGCTGGCGGCGATCGCCGACGCCCGCGACCACGTCCACCTCGAGTACTACATCTACTGCCCGGATCGCACCGGCACCGCCTTGCGCGATGCCCTGGTCGAACGCGCGCGCGCCGGGGTCAAGGTCCGCCTGCTGCTGGATGCGGTGGGTTCCAAGCAGTGCAAGCGGCGCTTCTTCGCGCCGTTGCTGGAGGCCGGTGGCGAGTTCGCCTGGTTCCACCCCACCCAGCCGTGGACCTTCTGGAAGCGGCCGTGGGTCAACCTGCGCACGCATCGCAAGATCGTGGTGATCGATGGCCGGGTCGGTTTCCTCGGCGGCATCAACATCACCGACGAGCAGGACGAACGCCTGCGCGAGGATGCCTACCGCGACCTGCACCTGCGGGTGGAGGGCGACGTGGTGCGGTCCTTGCAGGAAGTCTTCGTCGAGGACTGGGCCTATGCCACCGAGCGCCGCGACTTCGTCGGCGACGTGGTCCGGACGATGCCGCCCAGGCAACCCGGGCCGATCCACGGGCAGCTGTTGAGCTCGGGGCCGGACTCGCCATGGGAAGCGATCCACCGCCTGCATGTCGGTGCGATCCATTCGGCCGGCAAGCGGGTCTGGCTGGCCACGCCGTACTTCGTGCCCGGCGAGGCGGCGATGATGGCGCTGACCTCGGCCGCGCTGGGCGGGCTGGACGTGCGCCTGCTGGTGCCGAAGATGAGCGACAGCCGGCTGGTGACGTACTGCGTGCGCTCCTACTACGACGACCTGCTGGCCGCCGGGGTGAAGGTCTACGAATACGGCCCGCGGATGCTGCACACCAAGGCGCTGCTGGTCGACGACCACATGGCCATCATCGGCAGCGCCAACTTCGACCACCGCAGCTTCCGCCTCAACTTCGAGGCCTCGCTGCTGTTCGATGACCCCACGGTTGCCGCCGACCTGGCGCAGCTCATCGAGCGCGAATTCGCCGCCGCGCCGCGGGTGCGCGACGACCGCGCGCGGCCCTTGCTTGCGTCCCGCCTGCCCGAGGCGCTGGCGCGCCTGATGGCGCCGCTGCTGTAGCGTGTGCCCCTGCATTGGCGCTGGCGTTACACTGCGCCCATCCCGCCCGGAGCGCGTGCATGCACTGGCTGTTCTTGCTGATCGGTGTCGCCATCCTGGTCATGTCGTTCCTCACCACCAACACGGCGGTGATGGTCGTGTGCTGGCTGGTTGCGCTGGTCCTGTTCGGTTTCTGGATGGCGGCGATGTACTCCGCACGCGTGTCGAGCCAGGAACGCGACGTGTCGATGATGATCGACCCCGCCGAACTGCGCCGGCTGCGCGAGCAGGCCGAGGCGCGCAAGGCCGCTGCCGACGCGTCCGACCAGGCGCCGTGATCCCGGCTCGTCGTCGTTCGGCGCCATCCGCAGCCGCAGAAGGCGTGGCAGGTCGCGGATGACCGCCCTCAGCGTCAACCTCAACAAGATCGCGGTACTGCGCAATTCGCGCGGTGGCGCCGAACCCGACGTGCTGCGTGCCGGACGCACCTGCCTGGATGCCGGCGCACACGGCCTGACCGTCCATCCACGCCCGGATGCGCGCCACATCCGCGAAGACGACGTGCATGCGCTCGGCGCGCTGTGCCGCGCGCGTGGCGTGGAATTCAACATCGAGGGCAATCCGTTCGCGCCGCCGCGCGCCGGCTATCCCGGGCTACTGGCCCTTTGCGATGCCGTGCGTCCCGCGCAGGTCACGCTGGTGCCGGATGGCGATGGCCAGCTCACCTCGGACCACGGCTTCGACTTCGCCCGCGATGGCGAGGCCCTTCGCCCGCTGGTGGTCGCATTCAAGGCCCTGGGGGCCCGGGTCAGCGTGTTCGTCGACGTCGGAGATCCGCGGGTCGATCACGCCGCAGCGGTCGGTGCAGACCGGGTTGAGCTGTACACCGGCCCGTTCGCCGAGGCCTGCGCCAGCGGCGATGCCGACGCGGCGTTGCGCGCGGCGGCGGACACCGCGAGGCGCGCGCAGGCGGCCGGGTTGGGCGTGAATGCCGGGCACGACCTCAGCCAGGCCAACCTGGGCGACTTCCTGGCCCGGGTGCCGGGCGTGCTGGAGGTCTCGATCGGCCACGCATTGATCGGCGAAGCGCTGTACTTCGGCTTGGACGCCACGGTCCGGGCGTACCGCCGCATCGTCGACGCGGCGGCCACCCGTCCCCCGCTCAACGCCTGATCGCGATGTCCCGGTAACCCGCGTTGCGCGCGGCGGCCAGCGCGAACGCAAACGCCCGGTACTCCGCCTCGCCACTGCCATCCAGCGACAACATGGCCTTCGGCGCCTGCGCATGCTGCGCACGCAGTTCCGCGGTCAGCGCCGTGGGTTCGACGCGGACGCCATCGAGCAGGAGGCTGCCATCGGCCTGCACCTGCAGCTGCACCGGCTCTGGGCGGGGAAGACGCGGCGTCGGCGGCACGGTCCCCGGCAAGGTCAACCCGATCGATTCGCTGCGGATCGGCATCGTCACCATGAAGATCACCAGCAAGACCAGCATCACGTCGACCAGCGGGGTGATGTTGATGCCTGCGATGGCGGCGGCTTGCGGGTGCGGTCGAGCAAACACGGAAGCGGTCATGCGACACCTCCTGGACGGGCCCGATGCCCGATCCAACGCTGCGCCGGCCCGGCGGCGCCGTCAAGCCCCGCCCCCCTTCCCTGGCCCGTGCTGGCCCGTGCATGGGGCGCCAAACCCTGCGCCTGCAAAAAAAGCCGCGCATAAAAAAACGCCGCCCTTGCGGGCGGCGTCGTCATCCACGACGTGCTCCGGAAACCGGAGCAGGAAATTGAATCAATTCTGGACGAAGCCGATCTTGACCATCTGCGCGTTCTTGGCCGATGCGAGGACCTTGGCCAGCACGCCGTAATCGGCTTCATCGCTGGTTTCGATCTCCAGCGTCGGCTGGTTGGTCGGGTCGCGTTCGACTTCGGTCTTCATCATCGTCTGCAGCGCAGTGACCGGCGTCGGCGTGTTGTTCCAGAACACCTGGCCGGCGGCATCGATCCGCAAGCTGATCGGATCCGGCGGATCCTTCGGCTGCGGCGGCGGGTTGAGCGTCTTCTGCGGAAGATCGACATCGACCGGCACCGACTGGATCGGCATGGTCACCATGAAGATGATCAGCAGCACCAGCATCACGTCCACCAGGGGCGTGACGTTGATGTCGGCCATCGCGGCGCCACCGGAACTACTCGCAAATGCCATGGCGGATCTCCTTACTGGCCTTTCTTCGGCGGGGTCGTGATGAAACCGACCTTGCGCATGCCCTGCGCCTGCGCCACCTTCACCACGTCGTTGACCAGCCGGTACTTGGTGGTCTTGTCGGCGCGGATGTTGATGACCGGCTGCGGATCCTTCTGCGCCTCGACCGAGAGCTTGCTCTCGATCAGCTGGCGGGTCGATGGTTCGTCATTCCAGAAGAGCTCACCCGCCTCGGTGACCGCGATCGTGACCGGCGGCACCTTGTCCTTCTCGGGCTTCTGGTCGAGCGTGGCCTCCGGCAGCTGCACCTTGACCTTATGGTTCATCAGCGGAGTGGTGATCATGAAGATGATCAGCAGCACCAACATCACGTCCACGAGGGGCGTGACGTTGATTTCGGCCATCGGGCCGCCGCTGTCGTTACCGGAACTGAAGGCCATCGTGTTGCTCCGTCAGGACGCGTGTTCGATCAACGCTTGCCGGCCACTTCGCCGACGCGCGAGCCGGTGGCGAAGAAGTCGTGCAGGTCGTGCGCGAAGGTGTCGAACTGGCTGTTGGTGACGCGGTTCAGGCGCACGAAGAAGTTGTACGCGAGCACCGCCGGGATCGCCACGAACAGACCGATCGCGGTCATGATCAGGGCTTCACCGACCGGACCAGCCACCGCGGAGATCGAGGCGTCGCCCGAGGCACCGATCTTGATCAGCGCGCGGTAGATGCCCCACACGGTGCCGAGCAGGCCGACGAACGGCGCGGTCGAACCGACGGTGGCGAGCACGGTCAGGCCGTTCTCGAGGCCCGAGGACTCGCGGGTCACGGCCTGGCGCAGGGCGCGGTCGACGAACTCGGAGCGGTTCAGCGACTCGGCGAGGCGCGAACCATCGTGGCGCTGGTGGTGCGCGGCGGCCTGGGCGGCGTCGAGGGCGATCTTGGAGAACGGCTCCGACTTCGGCTGCTCTTCCATGAAGCGGATCGCGTCCTGCGCGTTCGGGGTTTCCCAGAACGTGCCGACCACGTTGTCGCCACGTCCTCGCAGGCGGATGTTCTTGACGAAATTGATGATGATCCAATACCACGACATCAGCGACATCACCATCAGGGTGACGAAGACGACCCAACCGACGAAGTCGAGCTGGGTGATGAGGTGATCGAAGCCCATCTGCTGCAGGGCGGCGGCGTTGTTGCCTCCGGCGGCGGCAGGTGCGGCAGCAGTCGTTTCTTGCAACATACGCTTACCTTTGGATGTCGTGGATGGGGTTTTGCGAAAGGGACAACGTCAACGCTGGAACGGATGGTGCTGGAAAATCAGTTGAGCTTGAACTCGACCGGTACGCGTACGCGGCTGGCGATCTTCTTGCCGTCGCGGACTTCCGGGTTGAAGCGCCACCGGCGCGCGGCTTTCACTGCCTCGCGGTCGAGGTTGCGATTGCCGCTGGAGCGCTCCACTTCCACGTCGAGCACGCCACCATTCGGATCGATGCTGACGATCAGGACGGTGGTGCCCTGGATATTGCGGCGTTGCTCTTCGCGCGGATAGGCCGGCGGGTTCATGGCGCGCGAGGAGGCGTCCACGCTGGAGCCGATGTCCGGGACCGAAGACGGCGGTGCGGGCGGCGACGGGGGCGGGGCCTGTACGTCGACCGGGCTGGCGTCGTCGAAGATGACCGGCGGGTCTTCCGGCGGCGGCGGCACCGGGCTGGCGCGCGGCGGCGACAGCGTCTTCGGCGGGGTCAGCGGCTTGGGCTGGTCCGGCGGCGGCGGCGGCGGCGGCGGCGGGGGTGGCGGCGGTTCGATGAAGGTGACGTTGACCACGTCTTCGTCTTCGACGTCCTGCGCCGGCGGCGAAATCGGTGCCAGCAACAGCAGCAGGGCCGCAGCATGCAGGGCGATCGCGAAGCTGATCCCGATGATGCGGGGCCAGCTCAGACCGCCTTCGCGGTCGTCATTCTTCTCGGTGTTGGCGAGATCTAGCGTCATGCGAACGGCTCTGGATGTGGGAAACCCCGGTCTTGCGGACCGGGGTGACAACATGCGGCACCTAGGCCGCAGGAACCACCTAGTCTATACCAATCGCCCGCGCTTGTTCCAAGCCCGGGCGCTGGTGCAGGTGCAATTCTGCGGACCGGGTCTCAACGCGACAGGATGGCCTTCGCTTCATCCGGTTTCTTGACGCCCTTGTCGAGCGCCTTCTGTGCGGCGGCCTTCGCCTCGCCCTTCTTGCCACCGTACTCGAGCACCTTGGCCAGGTTGAGGTATGCCTCGCCATCGGCGGCCATCGGCGCGGCCTTGCCGTAGAGCTCGATCGCCAGCGCGATCTTGTCGTCGGCATAGGCGTTCTGCGCAAGCACCTGGTAGTCCCGGGCCAGGTCGGCGCCGGGCTGGAGCACGCCCTTGGCCAGCCCTGCGTCGATCACCTTCTGGGTGTCGTCCCAGCGCGAGGCATTCATGTAGCCGATGTACAGGGCACGCAGTTCGCGGCTCTCGGTCAGCATCCCGCGCTTGTAGGCATCCTCGAGCAGGGCATTGGCTTGCTCCTGCTTTTCCGCGTTCTGGAACGCGGCGACGGCGTTCATCAGGATCCGCTTGTCGGTCGGGTTCTTCGCGACCAGCGCCTTGTAGATCGCACCGGCCTCCTCGTGACGCTCGAGGTTGGACAGGATGCCGGCGCGGAACGCCTGATGCTCCGGCTTCTCCGACTTGGTCTCTGCCAGGAAGCGGTCGATGGTGGCCAGCGCGTCGGTGTACTTCTCCAGGCCGAACTGGATCACCGCCTGGTTGTACATCGTGGTGTAGTGGCTGTCGTTGTCCAGGCCATTGGCCTCGACCGCCTTGCGGAAATACTCCGCCGCCTTCGCCTGGTCGTCCTGGTCGGCGGCGGCATTGGCCGCCAGCGAGTAGGCGAAGGCCTTGTCGTAGGCGTTCGCCGCCGGCATCGCGGCGATTTCCTCCGCCTTCGCGATGACGCCGGGCATGTCCTGCTTCTCGAACAGCTCCTGCAGGCCCTGCAGGTTCTTGACCATCTTGCCGCTCGACTTGGCGTCCGGTGCGGTGCGGGTGGCGTTCGGGTACAGCGCGGGCTTGTCCTCGGCCTGCTTGGCCTCGTCCTTGCCCTTGCCCAGCTCCGCCATGCGCTCCGCCCGCTGCTGGCGCATGGACTTGGTTGCGGTGGTCGCAGTGGGATCCTGCTGCGCGTTCGCAGGCGCGATGACGGCCAGCGCCAACACGGCGGCGACAGAAGCGGCAAGCGAGCGGTTGAGAGACGGCTTCATGGGCAAACCTCGAACGAAATGGAATCGGTAATGGCGGCTGGGGGTCGCACCCTAGCAGAAAGCCCTTCGGTTGAACCGTGCCGGACCGGTGCGCCCCGGGCGCATCGGTTCACTGGCAATGCGGGGTACGCCCGGCGCGGTGCGCGGCCTGCACCGCCGGCAACAGCCCGTCGGCGCGGGACTCGAGTTCGCGCTGGCGCGAGGCCGGGTCGGGATGGGTCGACAGCCATTGCACCGGACGGGCGCCGCCGGCCGCCGCCATGTTGCGCCACAGCTGGACGGCACCGCGGGGGTCGAAGCCCGCCTCCGCCATCAGCTGCTGGCCGACCACGTCGGCCTCGCTTTCCTGCGCCCGCGAATTGGGCAGCAGGAAGCCGGCCTGCGCCAGCATGCTGCCGCCTTGCGTCGCGATCTGGCTGTAGTCGCCAGCGAACGCACCGAGCAGCTGCACTGCGCCGGCCGCGCCCATCTGCCGGGTGATGCGCTCGTCGTGGTGGCGTGCGATCACGTGGCCGATCTCGTGTGCGACGACGCCTGCCAGCTGGTCCTGGTTGGTGGCGACCTTGAAGATGCCCGTGTACACGCCGACCTTGCCGCCCGGCAGCGCCCATGCGTTGGCCTCGGCGTTCTCGAACAGCGCGTAGTCCCAGCGTTGCTGGCCTGCGGAGGCCGGCAACTGCCGGGTCAGCGCCTCGACCACGCATCCGACGTAGGCGCGCTGGCGGGCGTCGCGGGCTTCCGGCGTCTTCTGCCTGGCCTCGGCGAACGCCTGCTCGCCCAGCTGGTTCAACTGCTGCTGCGACACCGCGCCCACGTACTGGGTGCGCCCGGTGGGCGATGTCGTGGTGGCGCAGGCGACCAGCAGGGCGGCGGCCAGGATGCCGGCCGGGAAAATCTTGGTGTTCATCGCTGTCCGTCCCCGGGGAAATGCGTCTGTTGTAGGCACACCCACCTAAAAACCGCGTCAAGATCCTCAGACGTCGAGGTTCGAGGCCTTCAACGCGTTGTCCTCGATGAACTCGCGGCGGGGTTCCACCACGTCGCCCATCAGGGTGCTGAAGATCGCGTCCGCGGCCACCGCATCCTCGATCCGCACCTGCAGCAGGCGGCGCGTGTCCGGGTTCACCGTGGTGTCCCACAACTGCTCCGGGTTCATCTCGCCGAGGCCCTTGAAGCGCTGGATCTGGCGGCCCTTCTTCGCCTCCTCCAGCAACCAGGCTTGCGCCTCCGCGAAGCTGGCGATCGGCTGCGCGCGACTGCCGCGAACGATCTGCGCGCCGTCGCGGACCAGGCCATGCAGCACCGCGGCGGCCTCGCGCAAGGGCTTCAGCTCGCCATGCTCGAAGATCGACAGCGGCAACACCTGGATGAGTTCCTCGCCCATGTGCCGGCGGGTGATCAGCAGCGCGGCCGGGCGCGATTCGGTCGCCGGTTGCAGCTTCAACGCATAGCGTGGCTTGCCGAGCCCGGTGCGGTTGAGCTTGGCCGCCAATGCCTCGAGTTGGTGCGCGTCGTCGGTGTGCGCGGCCAGCGACGCCGCATCCAGCGGGGTGAAGTCGATCAGCGACTCCAGCACGATCGGGTCGAAGCGATGCGCGTTGCGGGCGATCGCGCCACGCGCGTTGGCGAACGCCAACAGCAACGATTCCAGCGCGACCCCGTCGATCGCTGGCTCGCCGGCGGCCGGCACCAGGTGCGCGCCCTCCACCGCATTGCCGGCGAGGTACGCGTCCAGCGCCGCGTCGTCCTTGAGGTACAACTCGTTCTTGCCCTGCTTGATCTTGTACAGCGGCGGCAGCCCGATGTAGACATGGCCGCGCTCGATCAGTTCCGGCATCTGCCGGTAGAAGAAGGTCAGCAACAGCGTGCGGATGTGGCTGCCGTCCACGTCGGCGTCGGTCATCAGGATGATGCGGTGGTAGCGCAGCTTGTCCGGGTTGTATTCGTCCTTGCCGATGCCGGTGCCGAGCGCGGTGATCAGCGTGCCGACTTCCGCCGAGGCCAGCATGCGGTCGAATCGCGCACGCTCGACGTTGAGGATCTTGCCCTTCAGCGGCAGGATCGCCTGGGTCTTGCGGTTGCGCCCCTGCTTGGCGGAGCCGCCCGCGGAGTCGCCCTCGACGATGAACAGCTCCGACAGCGCCGGATCCTTTTCCTGGCAGTCGGCCAGCTTGCCGGGCAGGCCGGCGATGTCCAGCGCGCCCTTGCGGCGGGTCAGGTCGCGGGCCTTGCGCGCGGCCTCGCGGGCACGCGCGGCATCGACGATCTTGCCGGCGATCGCCCGCGCCTCGTTCGGGTTCTCCTGCAGGAATTCCTCGAGCTTGGCGGCGAACACCGCGTCGACGACCGCGCGCACGGGTTCGGTGACCAGCTTTTCCTTGGTCTGCGAGGAGAAGCCCGGATCCGGCACCTTCACCGACAGCACCGCGATCATGCCTTCGCGCATGTCGTCGCCGGACATCGAGACCTTGGCCTGCTTGGCCACGCCGCTCTGTTCGATGTAGCGGGTCAGGGTCCGGGTCAGCGCGGCACGGAAACCGGTCAGGTGAGTACCGCCGTCCTTCTGCGCGATGTTGTTGGTGAAGCAGAACATCGTTTCCTGGTAGCTGTCGGTCCATTGGACAGCACAATCGACGACGATGCCATCCTGTTCGCCGGAGATCGAGATAACATTGGGGTGCAGCGGGGTCTTCAACTGGGCCAGGTACTCGACGAAGCTGCGGATGCCGCCCTGGTACTGGAAGACATCGTGCTTGCCCTCCGGACGCTCGTCGATCAACTCGATCTTCACGCCCGAGTTGAGGAAGGAGAGTTCGCGCAGGCGGCGCGCCAGGATGTCGTAGTGGAATTCCACGTTGTCGTTGAAGGCCACCGCCGACGGCCAGAAGCGCACTTCGGTACCGCGCTTTTCCGACGCTTCGAGCTGCTTCAGCGGATACACCGGCTCACCGTGGCGGTATTCCTGCTGGTAGTGGTGCCCGTCGCGCCAGATGTCGAGCAGCAGCTTCTCGGACAGCGCGTTGACCACGGAGACACCAACGCCGTGCAGGCCGCCGGAGACCTTGTAGCTGTTGTCGTCGAACTTGCCGCCTGCATGCAGCACGGTCATCACCACTTCGGCGGCGGAAATGTCGCGCCCCTGCTTTTCGCTTTCCTTGGCGTGGCGACCGACCGGGATGCCGCGACCGTTGTCCCAGACCGAGACCGAGCCATCGTCGTGGATCGTCACCAGCACCGCGTCCGCGTGGCCAGCCAGCGCCTCGTCCACGCCGTTGTCGACCACCTCGAACACCATGTGGTGGAGACCGGACCCGTCGTTGACGTTGCCGATGTACATGCCCGGGCGCTTGCGGACGGCTTCCAGCCCTTCCAGCGCGGTGATGCTGTTGGCGTCGTAGTTGCCGCTGTTCGCGGGTTGGGCGCTTGCGTGAGAAGCGGCCGCGGATTCGGGCATCTGGCCCGGGGTGGACTCGTTGTTCGACATCGACGCGTTGGGCTCCCGCGGCGCCACCGGAAGCGCGCCGAGACACATTAGCTATAGGAACCGGGAGTATAACGCCCGCGGCAGGACGACGCCCTGTCGCGCTAGTCCAGCAAGGACGTCACGCGGCCATGCTCCACGTGGAACCTGGCGCAATCGGGGGCAAGTCCGACCAGTGCGGGCGGCGCATCGGTCCCGGTCACGAACACCTGGGCGCCGCTCTCCGCCAGCACCTGCAGGACCCGACGCTGGTGCTCGCGATCAAGCTCGGATGCAAGGTCGTCCAGTTGCAGGACGGGCCAATGGCCAAGATGCGCCGCCAGTTGCGACGCCTGCGCCAGCAGCAGGACCAGGGCTGCCAGTTTCTCCTGCCCCCGCGACAGGCCGTGGCGGCCCGGCAAGTCACGGAGCTCCAGCTTCAGGTCGGCGCGATGCGGACCCAGGGTGGTGTGCCCCTGCGCGAGGTCGCGCTCGCGCGACAGCAACAAGGCATCGGCCAGCGAGAGCTCCTGACGTTTCCAGCCAGGCTGCAATGCCAGCGCGGCGGCACCGGCGGACGGCAGGATCTGGTGGAGCAGCGCATCCACGTGCGGCTGCAGGCGCGCCACGTAGGCCTCCCGCTGCAGGGTCATCGCCTCGCCCGCCTGCGCGAGTTCGTGTTCCCAGGCATCCAGTTGCCCGTCGGTGCGTGCCTGCCGGAGCAGGGCATTGCGCTGCTTGAGGGCGCGCGCATGACGGCGCCAGAGCGAGAGGAAATCCCCGCCGGCATCGCTGCGTTCCACGTGAAACAAACCCCAGTCGATGTAGCGGCGCCGGACGTCGCTGCTGCCGTCGATGAGGGCATGGCTGCCGGGTTCGAACGTGATGACCGCGAGCGCCTCGCACAGCTCGCCGAGGTGGCCGACCGCGCCACCATCGAGACGCGCTTCCCAATCGCTGCCGGAATGGCGCAACCCCGCGCGGCGGCTGTCCCGCCCGGGCTGCTCCCACTCGATGAAGACCTGCAGCGACGGCACACCACTCCCCACCAGGCCGTCACGCACGCGCCCACGAAAACTGCGGCCATGCGCCATCAGGTGCATGGCTTCCAGCAGGCTGGTCTTGCCGCTGCCGTTAGCGCCGGTGATCAGGTTGAACCCGGCCGCCGGCCGCAGGTCGATCTCGACCAGACGCCGCAGCCCCTGCACCTGCAGGCGACGGATCACCATCGGCCAGCCAGCCCAGGGCGCAAACGAGGACGCCCGGCGGTGGCCGGGCGTCGAGTATCAGGTTCCACGTGGAACATGTCCTGCGCTGGTCGCATCCGGATCAGAGACGCAGTGGCATCACCACATGCCGGGCGTGCTGGTTGTCGGCGCCGCGGACCAGTGCCGAGGAATTGGCGTCCCGCAGCAACAACAGGACGAATTCGTCGCGCAACGCCGAAAGCGCGTCCAGCAGGTAATTGACGTTGAAACCGATCGCCAGCCCGTCGACGCGGGTGTCGGCTTCGACCTCTTCCTGCGCTTCTTCCTGCTCCGGATTGTGCGCGCTGATCTTGAGCAGGCCCGGTGAGACTTCGACGCGGACCCCGCGGTACTTCTCGTTGGACAAGATCGATGCGCGCTGCAGGGCCGCACGCAGCGACTCGCGATCGATCCTGACCTCGCGGTCGGCACCGATCGGGATCACCGCTTCGTAATCCGGGAACTTGCCATCGATGAGCTTGCTGGTGAAGGTCACATCGTCGCGCTTGACCCGGATATGGCCCTTGCCCAGCTCGAGTTCGAGCATGCGGTCGCCGCCTTCCAGCAGGCGTTGCAACTCCTGCACGCCCTTGCGCGGGACGATGATCTGGCGCTTGCCGCCGCCGCCGGCATCCAGCGCGGTCTCGCAGAGGGCCAGGCGATGGCCGTCGGTGGCAACGCAGCGCAGCGTGGTATCCCGGAGGTCGAACAGCAGGCCGTTGAGGTAGTAACGCACATCCTGCTGGGCCATCGCGAAGGCGGTGCGCTCGATCAGTTCCTTGAGTCCGGCCTCGGCAACGCTGACCCGATCGGTGGCTTCGAACTCGTCGATCGACGGGAAGTCGTTGGCGGGCAGGCTGGCCAGGCTGAAGCGGCTGCGCCCAGCCTGCACGGTGACCTTGTCGCCATTCTGGCTGACCGTGACCTTGCTGCCGTCCGGCAAGGCCCGCACGATTTCGAACAACTTGCGCGCGGGGATGGTGATCTCGCCGTCCTGGGCGTCATCGACGGCCGTGCGCGAGACCATTTCGACCTCGAGGTCGGTGCCGGTCAGCGCCAGTTGGCCGTCGCGGACCTTGGCCAGCAGGTTCGCCAGCACTGGCAGCGTCTGCCGGCGTTCAACCACGTTCACCACCTGCGCCAACGGCTTGAGCAGGACTTCGCGTTGCAGGGAAAACCGCATGTGAACCCCTTGCCCTTCATTCGGCTGGGACGGTCCGATGGCGTCGGAACCGCTCTTTAAGATCTATGGATAAAACTCAAAAGCAGGTGGTGCTGGTAGAGCGAATATCGTTGGGTAACACATGTAAGCTATTGAATAATAAGAAATTTATTCAATCGAAACTGGCGGGAAAACCGTTCCGGAAGTACCGTAAAACCTGTGGATAACCAGGTAGCGACCCGGTTGGAATCAGGTTATCCACAACTTGTCCCGGTCTCGCCCACCGGGTTTGCCGGAACGGTTCACTCGCTGAGCTTGCGGATCAACTTGTCCCAATCCTCGTGCAATTTGCCGTCGCTTTCCATCAGGTGGCGGATTTGCCGGCAGGCGTGCAGGACGGTCGTGTGGTCGCGGCCATCGAAGGCCACGCCGATCTCCGGCAGGCTGTGCTCGGTCAGTTCCTTCGCCAGGGCCATCGCGACCTGCCGCGGGCGGGCCAGCGAACGGGTCCGCTTCTTCCCGAGCATCTCCCTCAGTTGCAACCCGTAGTAGTCTGCCACGGCCTTCTGGATGTTGGCGATGCTGATCGCCTGCTGCTGTGCGCGCCACAGGTCCCGCAGCGTTTCCTGGGCGAACTCCAGGGTCACCGGGCGCCCGAGCAGGCCAGCCTGCGCGGTCAGCTTGTTGATCGCGCCCTCCAGTTCGCGGACGTTGCTGCGCATCTTCTTGGCGATCAGCTGGGCGACGTCGTCCGGGACCACCGCGCCGCGCTCTCGCGCCTTCGACAGCACGATCTGCGCCCGGGTTTCGAAATCGGGGGGATCGATCGCCACCGACAGCCCCCAGCCGAGGCGCGATTTCAGCCGCGGTTCCAGCCCGTCGACTTCGCGCGGGTAGCGGTCGCAGGTCAGGATGATCTGCTGGCGTCCATCGAACAGCGCGTTGAAGGTGTGGAAGAACTCTTCCTGGGTGCGGTCCTTGCCGGCGAAGAACTGGATGTCGTCGATCAGCAGCGCATCGATCTGCTGGAACTGCCGCTTGAACTGGTCGGCGGTCTTCTCCTGCAGGGCGCGGAAGAAGGCGTTGTAGAACTCGTTGGAGCGCAGGTAGAGGATCCGCGCGGCCGGGTTGATGCGGCGCATCTCGTTGCCTGCGGCGAACATCAGGTGGGTCTTGCCGAGGCCGGTGCCGCCGTACAGCAGCAGCGGGTTGTGCGCTCGCTCGCCGGGCTTCTGCGCGGCATGCCAGGCGGCCGCGCGGGCCAGCTGGTTGCTGCGGCCCTCGACGAAGTTGTCGAAGGTGTAGTGGCCGTCGAGGTTGCCGCGGAACGGCTCCGCGACCGCCGGGATGCCGGTCGTCGCCGGCCTTGGCGCCAATCCCGGGGCTGCCGGCGCCTCGACGCGACGCATCGCGCCGATGTCCAGGGCGACGTCGCCGCCGCCGCCGAAATGCGCGGCGAGCTCGCGGATCCGCGGCAGGTAACGGCGATGCACCTCGTCGCGGACGAAGGCGTTGGGCGCGTACAGGACCAGCCCGTCGTCGCGGCGATCCGCCTGCAATGGCCTCAGCCAGGTGAGGACATCCTCGGGTGGCAATTCGGCTTCGAGGTAACGCAGGCAGGCAGGCCAGACATCCATGGCGGGGGCGGGTCTCGGGGAACGGCGACGACAGCGGCGCCGCGGTGTGCCGGCGCCTGTGGATAAATCGGGGTGGCGGCAGCGTACCACCCGTGCCGCGGGGCACCAAACCCGCCGGGGACCGTGGTGGCTGGCCCCGGAAGCCGTTGACTTGCCTCGAAACTCCCGCTAAAGTCCCGAATCTTTTCCGCCGAATAACAGCAAGCAGGCCCGCCATGGCGACCAAGCGCACTTACCAACCCAGCAACCTCAAGCGCAAGCGCGACCACGGCTTCCGCGCCCGCATGGCGACTGCCGATGGCCGCAAGATCCTGGCGCGTCGCCGCGCCAAGGGCCGTCGTCGCCTGACTGTCTGACCCGGTCGGGTCGCGCATCCGGCGCAGGCCGGATCGCCATGACAGCCCCCGCGATGCCCGAGACGCCGGTGTCCGCCAAGGATGCCGGCGTTGTCGTGTCCGGCCTTGGCTTTCCGCGCACCGCGCGCGTTCGCGCAAAGGCCGAGTTCGGCGCGGTCTTCGAGGCCGGCCGGCGGACCGCCGAACCACGCATGGCCTTGCACTGGCTCGCCGATGCCGGGACCGCCCGGCTTGGCCTGGCGGTATCGCGCAAGGTCGACCCGGATGCGGTTGGTCGCAACCGCATCAAGCGTGCCCTGCGCGAGGCCTTCCGCCACGTGCGGGGTCGCCTGCCCGGGGGCGCGTACGTGGTGGTTGCCCGCAGCGGCGCTGCGCAAGCCGATGGCGCGGCACTGCGCGACGCCTTCGAGCGCCTGTTGACGCGCGCCGGCGCGTTGCCGCCCCCGCCCCCGGCCGGCACAATGCCGCCCGCGAACCCGCTTCCCCCCGATGATGCCGCCCCCGTGCGCGGCCCGAGCCAGCCAGCCTGATGACCCAGACCCGTACGTTCCTGATCCTTGCCTGGCTGATGGTGGCCACCCTGTTGTGGATGGAATGGGGCAAGGAACGCGATGCGGCCGTCGCGCCGTCCCCGGCGATCCCGGCGGCGACCCAGTCCACGGCGGTGCCCGGGGCTCCGGGCATTCCGGTGGCGAATGTGCCGGGCGCCACCCCGAGCGCGGCGCCCGTGGCGTCCGTCGCGCTGCCGGTGGTGCGCCTGCGCAACGACGTGCTTGCGTTGGAACTCAATGGCCGCGACGTCACCCGCGCCGACCTGCTGAAATATCACCAGACCCGCGACGCCGGCAGTCCGCCGGTGTTGCTGTTCAATAGTGATCCGGCCCGCCATTTCGCCGCGCACAGCGCCTGGCGGGACGGCGATGGCCATGAACTGGTGTTGCAACAGGACGGGCCGGTGCGCGACATCGCGTTGGCCAATGGCGCGCCCGCGGCGGAAGCGCGTTTCGTCGCGACCTCCCCCACCGGAGTGCAGTTGCGCCGCACCTTCACTTTGCCGCGCGGCAGCTATGCGCTGCGCGTGCGCGACGAACTGGTCAATGCCGGGACCGGCAACTGGACCGGCGACATCGAGCGCAAGCTGGAGCGCGTGCCGCCGGTGGTCAAGAGCGGCATGACCAACCCGGAGGCGTTCAGCCTCAACGGCGCGGCCTGGTGGAGCCCGGAAGAGAAGTACGAAAAGCGCAAGTACACGGACTTCGTCGACGACGGCCCGCTCAATCTGGAAGTCAGGGGTGGCTGGATCAGTCTGTCGCAGCATTACTTCCTGGGCGCCTGGGTGCCGCAGAAGGACCAGGCGGCGCTCTACTCGCTGGCCACGCGCGGCAGCCTCTACAACATCACCGCCCGCGGCCCGCGCATCGCCCTCGCGCCCGGCCAGCGTTTCAGCAGCGAAGCCACCCTCTGGGTCGGCCCGAAGCTGGCCGACCAGTTGGAGACGACCGGGCCCGAATTGGAGCGCGCGCTGGACTACGGCATGTTCACGCCGCTGTCCAAGCCCATCCACTGGCTGCTGACCCAGCTGCACAAGCTGACCCACAACTGGGGCTGGGCGATCGTGCTGCTGGTGGTGGTCATCAAGCTGCTGCTGTTCCCGTTGTCCTCCGCGCAGTACAAGTCGATGGCGAAGATGCGCAAGTTCCAGCCGCGCATCGAGCAGCTCAAGGAGCGCTACGGCGAGGACAAGCAGAAGTTCCAGATGGCGATGCTGGAGCTGTACAAGAAGGAGAAGATCAACCCGGCCGGCGGCTGCCTGCCGATCCTGGTGCAGATGCCGGTGTTCCTGGCCCTCTACTACGTGCTGCTGGAAGGGGTGGAACTGCGCCAGGCGCCGTGGATCATGGGCTGGGTCAGCGACCTCACCGCGCGCGACCCGTTCTTCATCCTGCCGGTCGTCAACGGCGCGATCATGTGGGCGACGCAGCGGATGACGCCGATGGTCGGCATGGATCCGATGCAGAAGAAGATGATGCAGATGATGCCGCTGGTGATGGCGGTGATGTTCGCCTTCTTCCCGGCCGGCCTGGTCCTGTACTGGGTGACCAACGGTGCGCTGGGCATGCTGCAGCAGTGGTGGAACACCAAGCGCTACGCCGAGGCACCGGCGAAGGCCTGATCGTCACGGATCGCCGCTCCCGCGAAGCCCGCCGCAAGGCGGGCTTCGCGTTTGGCGGCCGTGCAATCATCCGCGCATGAGCGAAGCCACGGACACCATCGCCGCCATCGCCACCGCCGCCGGTGCCGGCGGGGTCGGCATCGTGCGCCTGTCCGGGCCGCAGGCCCGGCGGATCGCCGAAACCGTGGCCGGGCGTTCGCTCGCGCCGCGCATCGCGACCTACGCGCGCTTCGCGGATGCCGGCGGCGCCGCCATCGATGACGGCATCGTCCTGTATTTCCGCGCGCCAGCCAGTTTCACCGGCGAGGACGTGGTCGAACTGCAGGCGCATGGCAGCCCGGTGGTGCTGCGCCAGCTGGTCGCGCGCTGCATTGCGCTGGGTGCCCGCCAGGCCGCGGCCGGCGAGTTCAGCCAGCGCGCGTTCCTCAATGGCAAGCTGGACCTGGCCCAGGCCGAGGCGATCGCCGACCTGATCGCTGCCGGCGACGAGCGTGCCGCGCGCGCTGCCCGGCGTTCGCTGGATGGCGTGTTCTCGCGCCGGGTCGAGGCGCTGATGGCGCAGCTGCTGGCCCTCCGCGTGCATGTCGAGGCGGCGATCGACTTCGCCGACGAATCGCTGGACACCCTCGGCGGCCCCGAGTTGCGCACCGGCCTGCAGGCGGCGATCGCGTCGCTGGCGCAGCTGCGCCGCGAGGCGGAACGCGGCCGCGCCCTGCGCGATGGCTTGCACGTGGTGCTGGTCGGCCCGCCCAACGCCGGCAAGAGTTCCCTGCTCAACGCGCTGGCCGGCAGCGACCGCGCGATCGTCACCGACATCGCCGGCACCACCCGCGACCTGCTCCATGAGGCGATCCGGATCGACGGGGTCGAACTGACCCTGGTCGATACCGCCGGCCTGCGGGTCGCCGGCGACGCGATCGAGGCCGAGGGGATCCGCCGCGCACGTGTCGAACTGGGCCGCGCCGACCTGGCGCTGGTGGTGCTGGATGCGCGCGACCCCGACAGCGGTCGCGCTGCGGTGGCGGATGAAGTCGCCGGGGTGCCGCGACGGCTGTGGCTGCACAACAAGGCCGACCTGCTGCAGGCGCCGGCGGCACTCGCCGACGATGCGCTGGCGGTCTCGGCGCGGACCGGGCAGGGGCTGGACGCATTGCACCAGCGCCTGCTGGCCCTGTCCGGCGCGGGCGAAGCCTTCGAAGGCGCCTTCTCCGCGCGTGCCCGCCACCTGCAGGCGTTGGCGGAGGCCGCCGGGCAGCTGGAGGCGGCGGCGGCCGAGTTGCGGCAGGAGCGCCTGGAACTGGCGGCCGAGGCGCTGGCGCAGGCCCATGATGCCTTGGGCGGGATCGGTGGCCGGGTCGGCGCCGATGCGCTACTGGGTCACATTTTTGCAGCATTCTGCATCGGGAAGTGACGGCAAACGCTTGAATCCCCTTGACAAATGGCCCTTGCTGCCGCGTGCTATCGTCAGGTGCGTCGTGCATCACAAGGGGAGTTCCACGATGTCTGCAATCAACAATGCGCGCCGCGGCCTTCTTGCGCCGCTGGCGCTGGCCGTGGCGGTGGCGTGCGCGCTCGGCGCGTGCAAGAAGGACGAGGCGGCGGGGGCGGCTGCGCCGGTGGCGGGGCAGGTCGCAGCGGCACCGACGCCGGAATCGGTGGTGTCGGCGTCCGTCTCCGCGATGAACCCGGACCAGCTGCGCAGCGAGGCCGCCAAGGCCTATGCCGAAAACCGCCTGTACGCGCCGGCCGGCAACAATGCGATGGAGTACTACCTGGCGTTGCGCGACAAGCAACCGGCCGACGCCGGTGCCTCCAGCGCGCTGACCGACCTGCTGCCGATGACCGTGATCGCCACCGAACAGGGCATCACGCGCGAGGATTTCGGCGAAGCCAAGCGCCTCGCGGCGCTGATCGAGAAAGCGGATGCCCAGCATCCCGCCCTCGCGCGCCTGAAGGCGGCGATCACCAGCACCGAGACGGCCACCCTGCAGCGCGCGGAAACGCAGAAGTTGACCGCCGAGGAAGAGGCCAAGAAACAGGCGGACCTGGCCAAGCAGCGCGAGGAAGACCAGCGCAAGCTGCAGGAACAGCAACGCCAGCAAGCGGCGGCGACGACGCAGACGGCGGCGGCGACACCTGCCGCGACGACGCAATCCAACTCAGCAGCCGAAGCCGAACGCCAGCGTGCGGCGGAGGCGGAGCGCCAGCGCGCAGCCGCCGCTGCGGCAGAGCAGCAACGCCAGACAGCCGCGGCCACGCCACCGGCGGCGCAGCCGGCGCGCCCGGCGGCGTCTTCCGAGTTGCGGGCGATCTCCCAGCCGGGTCCGCGTTATCCGCAGGCGGCGCAGCGTGCGGGCGCCACCGGTTCGGTGCAGGTCGAGTTCACCGTCGCCAGCGACGGCAGCGTGGCGGGCGTGCGCGTGGTCGGGTCGGAAGCGCCGCGGCAGTTCCAGCGCGAGTTCGAGCGCGAGGCCACCGCGGCGGTCAAGCGCTGGCGCTTCCAGCCGGTGGCCGAAGCCACCACCACCCGCCGCACGATTTCGTTCCAGCAGTAACCCGGACGCCATCGCAACGAAAAAGCCCGGCGCAGGCCGGGCTTTTTCGTGGGCTCCAGGAAGGACCGGCCGCGGCCGGTCCTTCCCTGTGCCGGTCAGGCCGAGATCGCCAGTTTCTCCTGCCGGTAGCGCCACACTGCGGCCAGCCACAGCGCCGCCGCCACGGCCAGCGCGCAGCCCAGGTACACCGCCCATTGCTGCGCGTCCGGCGACTCGCCGCGGGTCACCTTCTGCACCAGCTGGTTCTGCGACAGGAACGGCACCGCGTACTGCCACAGATCGGTGTCCTTCAGCGGCGACGCCATCAGCGCATAGGTCGGGATCATCGGCAGCATCATCATCCACATCACGTGGCTCTGCGCTTCCTTCATGCTCTTGGCGCCGGCCGCCACGAAGGTGATCAGGCCGGTGCCGATGACCACCAGCGGCAGCAGGATCAACAGCAGCTTGGCGATCGCCGGCAGGCTCACGTCGAGCATCCGGCCCATCCCGCTCGCCATCGCCGCGCTGCCCTTCAAGGCCAGCAGGATCAGCAGCAGCGAGGCGATGCCGATCACCACCGACGCCAGCATCTTGCCGCTGACGATCGCGCCGCGCGCGGCGGGGGTGGCCAGTAACGGTTCCAGCGATTGCCGCTCGCGCTCGCCGGCGGTGGTGTCCATCGCCAGGTGGATGCCGCCGAGGAACGCGGAGATCAGCAGCAGGATCGGCAGCATCGCCGACAGCATGATGCCGCGCTTGGCTTCCGGCGTGGCGAGGTCGCGCGTGCCCACCCCGACCGGCACCCCGACCACCGGGTTGATCCCGCGCGCGAGCATCCGCAATGCGCCCAGGGTCTGCGAGTACTGCTTGAGGGTGCCTTCGACCCGCGCGACCGGCACCTCGGCGTTGCGCCGGGTGGAATCGGTGACCAGTTCGACCTTGGCCGGAACGCCGGCATGCCAGTCCTTGGCGAAGTCCGGATCGATGACCAGGCCGACGTCGTCCTTCTGGCTGCGCACGGCCGCCTCCACCTCCGCCACGCTCGCCTTGCGGGAATTGATCCCGTGGCTGGCCAGGTGCGCCAGCAGGTTGGGGGCGTGCTCGCTGCCCGCCACCGGGATGGTCATGTCCTTTTCCAACTGGGTGCTGGCGCGGTTCTCCATCAGCTTGAACATGCCCAGCATGATCGCCGGGAACAGGATGGGCGAGAGCAGCAGGGTCATCAGGAAGGTACGGCGGTCGCGGTAGAAGTCGCGCAATTCCTTGCGCATCACCACCAGCGTGCTGCGGAAATCGATGTTCATGCGTGCAGGCCCTCCTCGCTGCCGATCAGGCGCACGAAGGCGTCCTCGAGATTGTCGATGCCGGCCTTGGTGCGCAGTTCTTCCGGCGTGCCTTCGGCCATCACCCGGCCGCTGGCGATGATCACGATGCGATCGCAGAGCGCCGCGACCTCCTGCATGATGTGGCTGGAGAAGATCACGCAACGGCCCTCCGCGCGCAGCTGGTGGAGGAACTCGCGCAGGCCGCGGGTCGTCATCACGTCCAGTCCGTTGGTGGGTTCGTCCAGGATCACGTTCTTCGGGTCGTGCACCAGCGCCCGCGCGATCGCGGTCTTGGTGCGCTGGCCCTGCGAGAAGCCTTCGCACTGGCGGTCCAGCACGTCCTCCATCTGCAGCGCTTCCGCCAGCTTGCGGGTGCGCTCGGCGACCTGCGCCGCACTCAACCCGTGCAGCTCGCCGAAGTAGGCGATGTTCTCGCGCGCGGTCAGGCGCTTGTAGACGCCGCGCGCGTCGGGCAGCACCCCGAGGCTTCGGCGCACCGCCTCGGCGTCGCGGCCGACGTCGATGCCGTCCACCAGCACGCGCCCGGCTTCCGGCTGCATCAGCGTGTAGAGCATGCGCATGGTGGTGGTCTTGCCGGCGCCGTTGGGACCCAGCAGGCCGGTGATCTGGCCGTCGTGGGCGGTGAAGCTGACGTCATCCACGGCGATGACGGGCGCGGCCTTCTTGCCCTTGCCGGGGAAGGTCTTGCGCAGGTGTTCTGCGACGATCATGGTCCAGTCCTTGTCAGAGTAACGGCGCGCATCACGGCTCCCAGCCGTTGTACGAGGTGAACGGCGGCACGTAGGCGAGCTTGTCCAGGCACTTGCCGTCCAGCCCCTTGGCATCGGCCTTTTCGATGAACTGCGCGAACAGCTTGGGCATGCAGCCGGCGCCGATCACGTTGTGGCCCTGGCCCTTGAGGTCCAGCCAGCGCGCGTTCGCCAGGCCCTTGGCGATTTCCTCGCCGTACTTCGGCGGGGTCACCGGGTCGAACTCGCCGGTCAGCACCAGCACCGGCAGGGTGCCCTTGAGCGGGGTGTTGAAGTCGGCCGGCTTGTCGCCCTTCGGCCAGGCCTCGCACATCGCCGCCATGCCCTCGACCATGCGGTTGCCGAGCACGGTATCGGCGTCTTCGCTGCGCACCACCATGCTGCCGGCGTCCTCGGTGCAGATCACCGACATCTGCATGCCCATCGACATCGCGTCCTGCATGTTGGCCTGCATCATCTTCGCCAGCGCCATCAGGTTGGCGTAGCGGCCCTGGCCGGCCTCGCGGATCAGCTGCGGCAACAGCGCGCCGACCGCAGGCATGTAGGCGTACATGCGCACCAGCCCGGCCACGTGGTCGGCGGTGAGGGTTTCGGTGACTTCCTCGCCGGTGCTGCCGTCGCGATAGGTGACCGGCACCGGATTGGCGCGCAAGCGCGCGAGCACGGCCTGCAGTTCGGCACGCGGGTCGCCCATCCGGGTCTTGCAGGCGGGACTTTCCTTGCACAGCGCGAACTGCGCTTCCAGCGCGCTGTCGAGGTTGCGGGCGAAGATGTTGCCCAGGCCCAGGGTGTTCGGTACCGGCGAATCCAGGGTGATCGTGCGCACGTGCCGTGGATGCCGCAACGCGTACTGCTGCGCCATCCGCGTGCCGTAGCTGACGCCGACCAGGTTGACCGTGTCGGCGCCGATCGCCTTGCGCACCGCGTCGAGGTCGGCCACCGCGTCGGTGGTGGTGTAGCGGCGCAGGTCGGCCTTGCCGGACAGCTCGGCGATGCAGCCCTGGATCCACGTGCGCGCCGCCACCGGGTCGCTGCCGAACTCCTCGCTCGCCTCCGACTTGCAGTTGAGCGGGTTCGACTCGCCGGTGCCGCGCTGGTCGACCAGCACCACGCCGCGATCCTTCATCACGTCCTTGAACACCGGCGCCAGTCCGGGAAAGGTCGCGACCGCGGCCTGGCCGGGGCCGCCGGCGAGGAAGAACACCGGGTCGGCGGCCGGATCGCTGGTATTGCGTGGCGGGATCCAGGCGATGTTGAGCGCGATCGTGCGGCCGCCCTGCTGGCTGCGGTCTTCCGGCACCGCGAGGGTGGTGCACTGCGCCTCCAGCGGATCGCCCTGCGGCAGCGGCGAGGGCAGCGAACACGGCTTGAACCGCAGGCTGCCGAGGGTGCGCAGCCCGGCTGCATCGGCGGCATCGGCGCCCTGCGGGTTCTCGGCCTGCTGCTTGCAGCCGGCCAGCAGCGCGGCCGAGATGGCCAGCGCCAGCATGAGGGGACGGGTGTTCATGATGGATCTCCTGCGCGGTGCATGCATCAGTCCTCGGGGATGAAGAGGGATTCGATCGATTGCCCGAACAACCGCGCGATGCGGAAGGCCAGCGGCAGCGACGGGTCGTACTTGCCGGTTTCCAGCGCATTGACGGTCTGCCGCGAGACCTCCAGCCGCTCGGCCAGTTCGCCCTGCGACCAGCCCTGCGCCTCGCGCAGTTCGCGCATGCGGTTGTTCATGGGTACCTGCGGTGCAACAGGCCGCGGACCAACCCGTAACCGCCCACCAGCAGCAAGCCGATCCCGGAGGCCACGTGCCGGGCCGGCCAGGCGACCACGCCGGCATCCAGCAGCAGCATCGCGGTGAGCACCGCCAGCAGCCCGATGCCCGCGGCCCAGGCCAGCGCGTCCAGTTCGATGCGCCGTTCCAGCTCGTCGCAGTCGCGCAGGAAACGCAGGTAGACGGCGAACATCCACGCCATCGCCAGCACCGGGGCGAGCGCGAACGCCGTGCGCAGCGATGCGGGCGGGCCTGCCTGCCGCGACACACATTCGTGCAGCACGACGAAGGCCACGAACGCCACGCTCGGCCAGACCGAGGCGCGGTAGTAGCGGCGCAGCGCCGGACTCAGGCTCTGCCAGTAGCGGGAGGCGAGGCCGTTCACAGGTAGCGCCGGGTGATGACCATCTTGGCGATTCCGTAGGTCGCGCACAGCAGCGGGAACACCCAGATCATCGCGACGCCGGCATCGATGTCGACCACCTTCGCCTTCTGCAGCATGCCGCCGGCGAAATACAGCAGGGCGACCAGCAGGCTGGCGGCGCCGATCGCCTCGGTCTCGATCCTGCGCTGCAGCTCGTCGATCTCGCGCAGGTAGCGCAACGCGGCGAGCATCATCAGGCCGATCGGCAGCACCGGCAGCACCGCCACCAGCCCGCGCAGCGGCACCGACTCGATGCCGCGCCTGATCAGGAAGATCGAGGCGAACAGGGCCAGCGAATACCCGACCAGCGCCGGCCACAACGCGCGCAGGTAACGGCGCCCGGCCGGCTGCGCGTACATGTCGTCGCAATGCGAGCGCCACCAGCGCGGCACCAGCAGGAACAGCAGCGCGCCGAGCAGGTAACCCGCGCCGATCCCGGCCCACATGCCGACCACGTGGTCCGGCCATGCCAGCAGGAAGTGGCCGGCCGTGGCCAATGCGAGCGCCCCCAGTGCGATCGCCGCGAAAAGCCACATGAAGCGGCGCAGGGTCATGCCCGGCTTGTTCGCGGGCGCGGTCACCGGAAGCGCCTCGCGACCACCAGCTTGGCGATGCCGTACACCCCGCACACCAGCGGAAACACCATCGCCATCGCAACGCCGGCGTGCAGGTCGATCACCCGTGCGAGCTGCAGGAAGCCGCCGCCCAGGTAGACCAGGCTGACGAAGGCGGTGGCGAAGGCGATCGCTTCCAGTTCGATCCGTTGCTGCATCTCGTCCACGTTGCGCACGTAGCGCATGATCGCGCGCAGGGCGAAGGCGATCGGCAGCACCGGCAGCAGCGCCACCAGCGCGCGCGTGGCGGGCGCATCGATGTTCTTGAGCAGCAGGAGCGAGGCGAACACGGCGAGCACGTAGGCGCCCATCGCCGGCAGGAATTCGCGCAGGTACTGGCGATGCACCGCCGCCACCACCGCGTCGCTTCCCGCCTGCAGGATGCGTTCGCGCAGCGCGGGGATCCTGCGGACCGCGATCATCAGCATGAAGCCGACGGCCATGCCGATGGCGATCCCGCCCGCGGTATCGCGCAGGCCGACCGGCAGCGGGCTGGTTGAGGCATGACCCAGCCAGGCCAGCACGACGGCGACCAGGCCGGCGGTGACCACGAGGGCCGGGTGCGGATGGGGGAGCGATCGGCGATCGGACACGGCTCAGCCCGCCTTGCGGGACTTGACCAGGAACGCGATGCCGATGGCGATCATCGCCGCGCCGACGCCGAGGAAGGCGAGCTGACCGCTGGCGGCAACACCCAGGAAGGCCAGGCCCGAGCCGAGGAACGCAATGCCGCCGCCCTTGAGGTTCTGCGGTTTGTCCATCTGCCGTGCTCCGTTGTGTAAAGGACGCTTGACACAACGATACGGGCATCGCAAAACGCTTGTCAAGCGTCCTTTACAGCTGTCGAAGTGATTCGGGCAGGCGGTGGGCTCGGGCGCGAAATCAAGGAGGAGGCAGCGCCAGCTGCCGGGGGACATTCACGCCCGAGCCCACCGCCTGCCCGGAGAACTTGTTGCTGACGCACTTCTCGCGGTGGGTCGGCGCGGGCGTTTGCACGACACGTCGCGCACGCGTACGAACGCCGTGCGCGCAGCGCATGGCCGGGGATCCTCGTCCGGACTATTTGTTGCTGACGTACTTCTCGCGGCGGACCTGCGGGATCGGCAGGCCGTGTTCCTTCAGCGCCTCGAAGCAGGCGTCGACCATGTTCGGGTTGCCGCACAGGTAGGCGATGTCGCTGGCCGCATCCGGCGCGATCTCCGCCAGCACGCCCTGCACATAGCCCTGGCGCACGTCCGCGTGTGCGTGCGGGGAATCCGCCGCAGGCAGCTCGCGCGAGAAACAGGGGATGAAACGGAACCGCGGATGCGCGTTGGCGAAGGCGCGGAATTCGTCGCCGTACAGCAACTCCTCCGGGCTGCGCGCGCCCTGCAGCAGCACCACCTCGATGCCGCGCGAGGCGATCAGCGCTTCGATCAACGGCAGCATCGCCCGGTACGGGGTGATCCCGGTGCCGGTGCCGATCAGCAGGTAGCGGCGGTTGGCGTCGTTCGGCAGCAGGCAGAAGCGGCCGAACGGCCCGCTGGCGTCGACCGTGCCGCCGATCGGCAGGCCCTCGAACAGCGCGGTGGCGGCGCCGCCGGCCACGTAGCTGACCGCGATGTCCACCAGTTCGCCCGGTCCCAGCGCATGGTTGTGGATCGTCGCCAGCGAGTAGCTGCGGCGCGCGGCGGTGCCATCGGCATAGGTGAAGTGGACCTGGATGAACTGGCCGGGGATGTAGTCCAGCGGCAGGCCGTCGTCGCGCAGGAACGACAGGTGGGCGACGGTCGGCGCGACCATCCGCCGCGACACCAGCTTCAAGGGGAAATGCGTGATGGCCAAGCGTCGTCCTGGGCAGTGGATGCAACACAGCGTGGCGGCCGCGGCGGCATCGGGCCGCCTATACTAACCGCACCCAAAACCTTGCATTCCCTGCACCGCCATGCGGCCTGCAGGCGGCGGAGCCATTGATGCAGACAGACACCGTGCCGGCGCTGCGCGTCAGCGACCTGCGCAAGACCTACGACAACGGCGTGGAGGCCCTGAAGGGCGTCTCGCTGGACGTCTCGCCCGGCGATTTCTACGCCCTGCTCGGCCCCAACGGCGCAGGCAAGTCGAGCCTGATCGGCATCGTCAGTTCGCTGGTCAACAAGAGCAGCGGCACGGTCGAGATCTTCGGCACCAGCATCGACGCCGATCGCGACGGCGCGATGCGCCTGATCGGCCTGGTCCCGCAGGAGCTGAACTTCAACATGTTCGAGAAGCCGCTGGACATCTGCGTGAACTACGCGGGCTTCTACGGCATCCCGCGCGCGCAGGCGCTGGTGCGCGCGGAACAGGAGCTCAAGAACGCGCAGCTGTGGGACAAGGCCGACAAGATGAGCCGCACGCTGTCCGGCGGCATGAAGCGGCGGCTGATGATCGCCCGCGCGATGATGACCCGCCCGCGCCTGCTGATCCTGGACGAACCCACCGCCGGCGTCGACATCGAGATCCGCCGCGGCATGTGGCAGACGCTGAAGGCGATCAACGCCGCCGGCACCACCATCATCCTGACCACGCATTACCTGGAGGAAGCGGAGAACCTCTGCCGCAACCTCGCGATCATCGACCACGGCCGGATCGTCACCGAAGGCCCGATGCGCAGCCTGCTGGCGAAGCTCGACGTCGAGGGCTTCCTGTTCGACATCGATGGCGAACTGCCTGCGCAGTTGCCGGTGATCGAAGGCACCGCGCTGGTCGCCAGCGGCGAGCACACCCTCGACATGGACATGCCGCGGGCGATGGACCTCAACCGCGTGTTCGCCGCGTTCGATGCCGCCGGGATCCGCGTGCGCTCGATGCGCACCAAGTCCAATCGCCTAGAGGAACTGTTCGTGCGGCTCACGGGAAAGCCGGAAGGGGTGGAGGCATGAGCGCCGACATGACCCAGACCAATGCGCGCAAGAACCTGGTCGCGCTGGGCACCGTGGTCCGCCGCGAGGTGATGCGCATCCTGCGCATCTGGGGCCAGACCCTGATGCCGCCGGCGATCACCATGACCCTGTACTTCCTGATCTTCGGCGGCCTGATCGGCTCGCGCGTGGGCGAGATGGACGGCATCCGCTACATGGACTTCATCGTCCCCGGGCTGGTGATGATGAGCGTGATCCAGAACAGCTACGGCAACATCAGCTCCAGTTTCTTCGGCGCCAAGTTCGGCCGCCACATCGAGGAGCTGCTGGTCAGCCCGATGCCGAACTGGGTGATCCTGCTGGGCTATGTCGGCGGCGCGGTGCTGCGCGGGGTGATGGTCGGCGCGATCGTGCTGTGCATCGCGATGCTGTTCACCAGGGTGCGCGTGCCGCATCCGCTGGTGATGGTCAGCTCGGTGCTGCTGGGCGCGGTCATCTTCTCGCTGGCCGGCTTCATCAACGCGGTGTACGCGAAGAAGTTCGACGACGTCGCGATCGTCCCGACCTTCATCCTGACCCCGCTGACCTACCTCGGCGGGGTGTTCTATTCGGTCAAGCTGCTGCCCGACTGGGCCGAGGCCGCGACCCACGCCAACCCGATCTTCTACATGGTCAACGCGTTCCGCTACGGCCTGCTCGGCGTCAGCGACGTGTCGATGTGGACCGCGTACGCGCTGATGCTCGGCTTCGTCGGTGGGCTTGGCGCGCTGGCGCTGTGGCTGCTGAAGCGCGGCACCGGCATGCGCAGCTGAGGGATCGCCGGTTGCGCGTCGCAGGCGAACGCCCCGCGGACGAGCACCCGCGCGCGAACACTCAGCGTCGATCCGCGATGGGCTCGCGTTGCGGCAGCGATTGCGGCCAGCCGCCGGCCAGCGCCCTGTACAGCGCGATGGCGTTGAGTGCGCTGCGCGTGCGCACGTCGGCGAAGGCGTCTTCCGCCTGCAACTGGCCGCGCTCGACATCGAGCATCTCGAACAGCCCGGTCGCACCCGCCAGGTAGCGCACGCGCGCGAGGTCCGCGGCACGCGTGCTGTCCTGCGCCGCGCGCTGCAGGTACGCATCCTCCGCGCCCACGCGATCCAGCCGGACCAGCGCGTCCTCGGTGTCCTGCAGCGCGCGCAGCACCGACTGCCGATACCGCGCCAGCGCGGCATCACCCGACGCATCGGCTTCGGCGATGCGCGCACGTACGCGGCCGACGTCGAGGAACGACCAGTCGATGCCGAGCGCGAGCAGGCGCGTCTCGCTCTCGCGTTCGAACAAGGCGCCGGCGACGCCGGCCTGGCTGCCGAGCAGGCCGCCGAGGGTGATGCGCGGGAACAGGTCGGCGGTGGCGATGCCGATGCGCGCGGTGGCGGCATGCAGGCGTGCTTCCGCTGCGGCCACGTCGGGACGCTGCCGCAGCACATCGGCCGGGGTGCCGGGGTCGATCCGCGTCGGCAGCGCGGGCAGTGGCGCCGGCGGCGAAAGCATGGCGATCAGTGCGTCCGGCGTGCGTCCGGTCAGCACGGCGATCCGATGCATCGCCACCGCTTCCGCCGCTTCCAGCGCGGGGATGCGCGCGGCGGTGGCCTCGCGTTGCGCGCGCGCGCGCACGACATCGAAATCGCTGGCGCTGCCGGCATCCAGCCGCGCCTGCACCAGCTCGAGCGTGCGCTGCTGGTTGTCGCGATTGGCCCGCGCGACGCGCAGGCGTTCCTGCAGGCCGCGCAGTTCGACGTAGGCCGCGGCCACGTCGCCGGTGACCGCCACCTGCGCGGCACGCAGGTCGGCGGCGCTGGCGTCGGCCTCGGCGGTGCCGGCCTCGACGCTGCGGCGGATGCGGCCGAACAGGTCGAGCTCCCAACTGGCGACGATGCCCGCCGCGTGACTGCGCGTCGTGCGATCCGCGCGCGCGGCAGCGGGCGACTGGTCGGCGCTGGCGCGTGTTTCGACGGCCCGGCCATCGGCGGTGATCGTGGGCAGGCGATCGAAACGCGCACCGCGCAACAGTGCATCGGCCTGGTCGCGGCGCGCCAGGGCGATGCGCAGGTCATGGTTGGCGCGCAATGCGTCGGCGACCAGCGCGGACAGCAGCGGATCGCCGAAGGCCTCCCAGAACGGCGCATCGGCGGACACCGGTGCGGTCGATGCCTGCGGTGCCCGTGCGAACGTCGCCGCCGTCGCGACCTCCGGCTTCACGAAATCCGGCCCCACCGCGCAGGCCGGGAGCAGGGCGGTGGCGAGCGCGGTGATCGCCAGTCGACTCACCACGGCAGCACCTGGTCCAGGTAGAAGTAGCCGCCGTTCGGTCCGTCGCCATCGACCAGCGCGAGCTTGACGCTGGTGCGCGCGCCCTCGGGAACGGTGATCTCGCCCTGTCCGGCGTTCATGTCGGTCTGCACGTAGCCGGGGTGGATGGTGTTGACCTTGATCGTGCTGTCCTTGAGCTCGTGCGCGAGCTGCACGGTCCACGCATTCACCGCGCTCTTGGAGACGTTGTAGGCGGGCACCTTGAAGTCGTAGATGGGCGAGGCCGGGTCGCTGTGCAGCGTGTTGGAGCCGAGCAGGCTCGACACGTTGACGATGCGGCCGGCGGCAGATTTGTGCAGCAGTGGCAGGAACGCCTGGGTGGTGGCGATCACCCCGAACACGTTGGTGTCGAAGGTCTTGCGCCAGGTCTCCAGCGACTGGCCGGACACCTTCTGCACCGGATCGTCGAGCAGGATGCCGGCGTTGTTGACGAGGATGTCGAGGCGACCGTGGCGCGTTTCGACCTGCTGAGCGGCGGAGGCGATGCTGCTCGCATCGGTGACGTCGAGGGCGATCGCCTCGACCGACAGGCCCTTGGCCTGCAGCGCCAGCGCGGCTTCGACGGCCTTGTCGCGGTTGCGGCCGGCGAGCAGGACGTGCACGCCGGTTTCGGCGAGCTGGCGCACGGTTTCCAGACCGATGCCGCGGGTGGCGCCGGTGACGAGGGCGATCTTGTCTTGGGTAGTCATGGGATCAGGTTCCTTGGGAATTGAACGGGGAGGAGGAAATCAGGCGTCGAGCGCCGGCGCGTGCACGCCATGCGAGACCAACGGCTTGCCGGCGAGCTTGCGCAGGGCGACGTAGAACACGGGGGTGAGGAACAGGCCGAACAGGGTCACGCCCAGCATGCCGGCGAACACGGTGATGCCGGTGACCGAGCGCACCTCGGCACCGGCGCCATGCGACAGCACCAGCGGCACGGTGCCGGCGATGAACGCCACCGAGGTCATCACGATCGGGCGCAGACGCAGGCGGCAGGCTTCCAGCGCGGATTCGACGATGCCCTTGCCCTGCAGTTCCAGCTCGCGGGCGAACTCGACGATCAGGATCGCGTTCTTGCAGGCCAGGCCCATCAGCACCACCAGGCCCACCTGCACGAACACGTTGTTGTCGCCGCCGGTCAGCCACACGCCGAACAGCGCGGACAGCAGGGTCATCGGCACGATCAGGATCACCGCCAGCGGCAGCGTCCAGCTTTCGTACAGCGCGGCCAGCACCAGGAAGGCGAGCAGCACCGCCAGCGGGAACACGATCCGCGAGGCATTGCCCTGGGTCGCCTGCTGGTAACTCAGGTCGCTCCAGTCGATGCCCATGCCCGCCGGCAACGCGGCCTGCGCGAGCTCGGTGACCCTGGCCATCGCCTCGCCGGAGGACAGCAGGCGCGGATCGGTGTTGCCGAGCAGGTCCGCGGCCGGATAGCCGTTGAAACGGATCACCGGATCGGGGCCGTAGGTGTGGCGGATGTCGACCATCGAGCCGATCGGCACCATCTCGCCATTCGCATTGCGCGTGCGCAGCCGGGCGATGTCGGAGACGTCGTCGCGGAACGGTGCGTCGGCCTGCGCGACCACCTGCCAGGTGCGGCCGAACATGTTGAAGTCGTTGACGTAGGCCGAGCCCAGGTAGGTCTGCAAGGTGTCGAACAACTCGGTCAGCGGCACGCCCTGCGCCTTGGCCTTGGTGCGGTCGACCACAGCATCGAGCTGTGGCACGTTGGCCTGGTAGCTGGTGATCGGATAGCCGAGGCCCGGTGTCTGCGCGGCCGCGCCCTGGAAGGCCTGCACCGCGCTTTGCAACGCGCCGTAGCCCAGGCGCGTGCGGTCCTCGACGAACAGCGACCAGCCCGAGCCGTTGCCCAGGCCCTGGATCGGCGGCGGCATGAAGGCGAAGGTGAAGCCTTCCTGGATACCGCCGAATTTCTGGTTGAGCTCTGCGGTGATCTCTTCCGCGCTGCGCGAGCGTTCTCCGAAGGGCTTCAGGGTGAAGAACACCACGCCGTTGTTCGGGGTGTTGGTGAACTGCAGCGGGTTGAGGCCGGGGAAGGCGACTTCGTGTTCGATGCCGTCGACGCCCTTGGCGATCGTCGCCATCTTCTTCAGCACCGCGTCGGTGCGTTCGATCGAGGCACCTTCCGGCATCTTCACGCCAGCGATCAGGTACAGCTTGTCCTGGGTCGGGATGAAGCCGGCCGGCACGATCTTGAACATGAAGGCGGCGCCGACCAGCAGCACGGCGTAGACCACGAACACCGCGCCGCGACGGCCCAGCGCACGCCCCACCGCGCCTTCGTACCGCTGCGAGCTGCGGTTGAACAAGCGATTGAACGGCCGGAACAACCAGCCGAACAGGCGATCGATGACGCGCGACAGCCGGTCCTTCTCGGCATCGCGCGGCTTCAGCAACAGCGCAGCCAGCGCCGGCGACAGGGTCAGCGAATTGATCGCGGAGATCACCGTGGAGATCGCGATGGTGACCGCGAACTGCTTGTAGAACTGGCCGGTCACGCCGCTGAGGAAGGCCATCGGCACGAACACCGCGCACAGCACCAGCGCGATCGCGATGATCGGTCCGGACACTTCGCGCATCGCCAGGTGGGCCGCTTCGAGCGGCGACGCGCCGTGTTCGATGTGGCGCTCGACGTTCTCG
This sequence comes from Thermomonas sp., assembly GCA_035456065.1. Classification (GTDB taxonomy): domain Bacteria; phylum Pseudomonadota; class Gammaproteobacteria; order Xanthomonadales; family Xanthomonadaceae; genus Thermomonas. The sequence goes on from DATIDW010000003.1 coordinate 140,015, forward strand.
ACCACCACGATCGCGTCATCGACCACGATGCCGATGGCGAGGACCAGGCCGAACAGGGTCAGCGTGTTGATCGAATAGCCCAGCAGGTACAGCACCGCGAACGTGCCGACCACCGACACCGGCACCGCCAGCAGCGGGATGATCGAGGCGCGCCAGGTCTGCAGGAACAGGATCACCACCAGCACCACCAGGATGGTGGCCTCGAGCAGGGTGGTGACCACCGCCTTGATCGAGTCGCGCACGAAGATGGTGGTGTCGTAGATCGACTGGATCTCCACCCCGGGCGGCAGGGTCGGGCGCAGTTCGTCCATCGTCGCCACCACCGCATCGCGGATCTGCAGTGCGTTCGCGCCCGGTGCCTGGAAGATGCCGATCGCCGCCGCGTTCTTGCCGTCGAGGCGCGCGCGCAGGGTGTAGTCGCCGGCGGCCAGTTCGATCCGCGCCACGTCGGCCAGGCGCACCACCTCGCCGTCGGCGCCGCTCTTCAGCACGATGTCGCCGAATTCCTTGACGCTTTCCAGCCGGCCGCGCGCATTGATCGGCAGCAGGAAGTCGCTGCGGCCCGGCATCGGCTCCGCGCCGATCTGCCCGGCCGAGACCTGCACGTTCTGTTCGCGCACCGCGCGCAGCATGTCGCCGCCGGTCAGCCCGCGCGAGGCGACCTTGTCCGGGTCCAGCCACAGCCGCATCGCGTAGTCGCCGCCGCCGAACAGCTGCGCGTCGCCGACGCCGGCGATCTTCGCCAGCGAATCCTTGACGTGCAGGCGCATGTAGTTGCGCAGGTACAGCGAGTCGTAACGGCCGTCCTTCGAGGTCAGGTGCACCACCATCAGGAACACCGGCGACTGCTTCTGGGTGGTGATGCCCTGCCGGCGCACGTCCTCCGGCAGGCGAGCGAGCGCCTGCGAGACGCGGTTCTGCACCTTCACCGTGGCCTCGTCCGGATCGGTGCCGGTGCGGAAGGTGACGGTGGTCTGCAGCACGCCGTCGGAGCCGGCGACCGACTTCATGTACATCATCCCCTCGACGCCGTTGATCGCTTCCTCCAGCGGCGTCGCCACGGTTTCCGCGATCACCTTGGGATTGGCGCCGGGATAGACCGTGCGCACCACCACCGAGGGCGGCACCACGTCCGGGTATTCGCCGATCGGCAGCAGCGGGATGGCGATCAGGCCCGCGGCGAAGATCACGATCGAGAGCACCGCGGCGAAGATCGGGCGGTCGATGAAGAACCTGGAGAAATCCATTGGCAGTTTCCTGCGGCATGCCGTTGGCGTGCCGCGCGTGGCGCGACGATCAGGATCCGGTCCGCCGCCCACCCCGGGCGGGGAGGGAACGCGGCAGGCAGCGGCCGGAGGGGAAGGAAAAACTCAGCGCTGGGCGACGATGGCCACGGCGTCAGCGCGATCGGGTGCACGCATCGCCACCGTGACCGGCGCCACCGGCATGCCGGGCATGAACACCTTCTGCAGGCCGTTCACCAGCACGCGGTCTCCGCGCTTCAAGCCGGTATCCACCACGCGCAGGCCTTCGACCAGCGGGCCCAGGGTCACGTCGCGGCGCTCGGCCGTGTTGCCGGCGCCGAGCACGTAGAGATACTTGCGGTCCTGGTCGGTCATCACCGCCTTGTCGTCGACCAGCAGCGCCTGCGTGGTGCCGCTGCCGGCCAGGCGCACGCGCGCGAACAGGCCCGGCATCAGCAGGCGCTCCGGATTGGGCACCAGCGCGCGCGCGCGGATCGTGCCGGTGCCCGCGTCCACCTGGTTGTCGACCGACGACACGATGCCGCCATGCGGAAAGCCGTCTTCGCTGGCCAGCCCGACCTGGACCGGATTGCGCACGACCGCGCGCTCGCCGTCGGCGTCGCCCGCCTGTTGGCCGTAGCGCAGCCATGCGCGTTCGTCGGCTTCGAAATCGACGTAGACCGGATCCTGCGAGACCAGGGTGGTGAGCAACGTGGCATCCGCCGTCGCGAGGTTGCCGACGGTGACCAGCAGGCGGCCGGCCCGGCCATCGATCGGCGAGCGCACCTCGGTGAACTGCAGGTCGAGTCGCGCCGCGGCGACCGCGGCTTCGGCCGCGCGGACCTCGGCGTTGCCTTGCCGGCTGGCGGCGCGGCGTGATTCGAAGTCTTCGCGCGAGATCGCCTGCGCTTCGAGCAGGGTCAGCGCGCGCGCGTCCTGCGCCGCGGCGAGGCTGGCTTCGCTGCGTGCGCGTTCCAGTTGCGCCTGCGCCTGCTCCAGGCTGGCGCGATACGGGCGCGGGTCGATGACGAACAGCAGGTCGCCCTTGCGGACTTCCTGGCCTTCGGCGAACGCGACCCGCTGCACGTAGCCGCTGACCCGCGGGCGCAGGTCGACGGCGTCGACCGCGGACACCCGTCCGGTGAATTCATCCCAGCGCTGCACCGGCTCCGAAAGCACGGTGGCGACGCTGACCTGCGGTGCCTGCGGCGGGCCGGCGGGCGCGGCCTGGCTGCTGCACGCGGCCAGGACGGCCGCGGCAAGGACGCCCATCACGGGCGCGATGAAGGAGTAGCGCCGACGTGGCGCGATCGGGTCAACGGGTTTCATGGGGAAGGGGTCCAGGCAGGAGCGGAGGAAGGGCGCGAATCGAGGCGAGCAATGCACGGGCATCGCGGAGGTCGCGCGCAGGGGCGCGGCCGCGTGGCGTGCTGGCTGCAGTGGTTGCGGGGAGGTCGCCGCGGAAACCGACCACCGGCGCCGCCGGCATGCGGTCGGCATCGAGCAGGGCCAGCGCGCGCCGGCCGATGGCGATCGCCTTCGGCCACGCATGGCCCGCCTGCGCGGCGTTGGCGTCGGTCTGCACCGGTGCGTCGAGCGCCAGCAACTGCACGCGCACGCCAAGGCCGGCGGCCTCGTCGTGGAGCACGCGCACCATCATCCGCAGCGCGGCCGCGGCGATCGAACAATGGCCATAGCCCGCCCATGGATAGTCGCCGCCCGGTCCGCCGATCAGTACGTAGCCAGCGCCGTCGTCGGTGCGCAGCAACGGCAGCAGGTGGCGGGCCGCGAACAGCTGCGGCATCAGGTCTTCGTCGAGCGTGCGGCGCAGCGCGTCGGCGGGCTGGTCGAGCAGCCGCGCGCAGTCGTGGCGGCCGGCGATGCTGGCCACGACCCCGGCGATCCCGCCGTCCGTGTGCGCACGCACGCTGGCGGCAAGCCGCGCGGCATCGGCATCGCTGGCGATCGCGGCGACCAGGGTGGTCAGCGGTGCGCGTGGATGCTGGCCATGCAGCGACGCCAGCGCGGCGGCATCGGCATCGACCGCCAGTACCGGCTTGCCGGCCTCCAGCAGGGCCTGCACCACGCCGCGGCCGATGTCGCCAGCCGCGCCGAGCACGAGGATGGCCGGCGTGATTGTCCCGATTTCGATTATCCCGCTCACAGGAAAGATTCTCCCGTATTCGGGATGGTGCGCTCGCTGCGCGCCGCCGCGAACACCTTGTCGGACAGCCGCAGCAGGCCCGGCGTGGCCAGCACCGTGAGCAGTCCGGCGGCCAGCCAGGCGATCGGCAACGGAACGCCAAGTACTTGAACCAGCAGGAAAGACACCAGCGCCACCGCGTCCAGCGCGAGCAGCGTAAAGAAGGTGGCGTAGGACAGGTGGCGACGGGGCGTGGCACGCATTGCGGCGAGTCCAGCGGTGGGGATGGCGGCTACCTTAGGCCTGCAATCCGGACTTGATTAGTCCCGAATAAAGGGAATAATTGTGCAGCACATGGGCCAATCGCCCATCCGGCCCAGGAGCACGGCATGTCGCACGACCTCAATGACACCCTGATCTTCGTCAAGGTGGTGGAGCACGGCAGCTTCGTCAGCGCGGCGAAGTCCTTGCGCCTGCCGAAGACCACGGTCAGCCGCAAGGTCCAGGAACTGGAGACGCGCCTGGGCGCACAGCTCCTGCATCGCACCACCCGCAAGCTCGGGCTGACCGAGGCCGGCAACGTCTACTTCGAACACTCGCAGCGGATCGCCCGCGACCTCAGCGAAGCGGAAAGCGCGGTCGGCCAGCTGCAGGCCGGGCCGCGCGGCTGGTTGCGCTTCACCGCGCCGTATTCGATCGGCATCGACAAGATCGCGCCGCTGCTCGGCGAGTTCCACATGCGCCACCCCGAAGTGCGGGTGGAGATGCTGCTGTCGAACGAGCCGCTGGACCTGATCGGCGGCGAGATCGACGTCGCCCTGCGCATCGGCACGTTGCCGGATTCGACCTACGTCGCGCGCAAGCTCGGCACGCTCAACACGCAGGTGTACGCGGGCAGTGCCTACATCGCGCGCTATGGCGAGCCGCTGCATCCCGACGAGTTGCAATACCACCGCACGCTGGCGATGCAGAAGAACCGCCATGGCCACGGCTTCCAGTGGTCGCTGGACGACGGCAGCGGCAAGCGCAGCTTCCCGATCAACCCGATCCTGGTCGCCAACGATCCCGCCGCGATGAAGGGCGCGCTGCTGTGCGGCGAGGGCATCATCATCGCCGCCGACGTGATGGTCAGGCCGTTCGTCGAGCAGGGCTTCGTCAAGCGCGTGCTGGCCGGCTGGACCGGCGGCGAGTACGAATTGAACGCGGTGTTCCCGCGCGGGCATGCGCGCTCGCCGAAGGTGCGCGCGTTCGTCGATTTCCTGCTGGAGCGGCTGAACCTGGACATCGACTACATGTCCGCGCACTGCCCCTACGCGAAATGCGATGGCGCGGGCATGGAGGCGGTTGCCACGGAGGGCCGGAGCGACGCCGAGGTTGGCAAGCGCATCCTCGAAGTGGTGACTGCCGGTGCGGCCGAACGCTAGCCGCTGGCGCCAGCGCGCGGCTTACCAGACCAGGTCGTCGGGCACCTTGAACTGCGCGTAGTAGGCGTCGTCTTCCGACGATGCCTCGCTGGAATCGCCGCCGCTGCCATGGTCGAGCACGATCATGGCCGCATCGCGTTCGCGGACCTTGTCGCCGGCCGCGCGCGGCAACAGCAGGTAGCGCTCGCCGAGGTGGGCGATCACCAGCGCGCCGGACGCCAGTTTCCGGCGCTGCTCGTCGCCGACCAGGATCGTGCGGATCGCACCGTCGGCGCTGAAGCGGTATTCGCTCTCGCCGGCGCCGGGCTCCTTCTTGTCTTCGATGATCTGCCGCGCCTGCGCGCGCAGTTCGGCGCTGCGTGCCTGCGTCCTGCGCTCGAATTCCAGCGCGCGGTCCTTCTCGACCTTCCCGGCGCGCGCGCGTTCCGCTTCGACCGCGATCTCGCTGGGACCTGCCGCCGCTTTCGCGTGCTTGGCCAGGTGCTGCGCACGCGCGACCTCGGAGACCTTGGACTTCTTGACCAGGCCGGCCTTGAGCAGCTGCTCCTGCAGCGGATTTCCCTTCGCCATGGCGCGGTGTCTTGTCGATGGACTCTGGCCCATCATACGTCGGTCCCCACCAGCGCCTTGCCCGATGCAACCGTTGAAATACCTCGCCGGCTATCCGCCGCACCTGCACGAGCGGGTGCGGGAACTGCTGGCCGAAGACCGGCTCGGCACGATGCTGGCCGAGAAGTACGGCGAATCGCATCGCGTGCGCAACGACGGCCAGCTGTACGAGTACGTGCAGGACATCAAGGAGCGCTACATGCGCAAGGCGCCGCCGCTGGGCAAGGTGCTGTACGACGGCAAGCTGCAGGTGGTGAAACACGCGCTGGGCACCCACACCACGATCTCGCGGGTGCAGGGTGCGAAGCTCAAGGCGTTCCGCGAAATCCGCATCGCCACCGTGTTCCGCGACGCGCCCGCCGAGTTCCTGAAGATGATCGCGGTGCACGAACTCGCGCACATGAAGGAGTCCGGGCACGACAAGGCCTTCTACCAGCTGTGCACGCACATGGCGGCCGACTACCACCAGCTGGAATTCGACACCCGCCTGTACCTGACGCATCTCGACGCCAGGCCGCGCTGACCGACGCAACGAAGAAAAGCCCGGCAGGGCCGGGCTCCTGTGTCACGCATCGCCAGGCAAGGCTCAATGCACGCTGGCCACCTCGCCCGCCGCGCGCTTGCGCGAGAACCTGCGCACGAACCAGTCGCCGATGTCGTGCAGCACCGTGTACGCCGCGGGGATCACGATCAGGCTCAGCGCGGTGGAGGTGATCAGGCCGCCGATCACCGCCCACGCCATCGGCGCGCGGAAGCTGGCGTCGCCCGAGAAGCCGAGCGCCAGCGGCAGCATGCCGGCACCCATCGCGATGGTGGTCATCACCACCGGCCGCGCGCGCTTGTGGCAGGCATCGACCAAGGCGTCGTGCTGGCTCATGCCGTGCTGGTCCTCGGCCATCACCGCGTAGTCGACCAGCAGGATCGAGTTCTTGGTGGCGATGCCGATCAGCATCAGCAGGCCGATCAGCGCCGGCAGCGACAACGCGTTCTGGGTCACCAGCAACGCGCCGAACGCGCCGCCCGCGCACAGCGGGATCGCGGTGAGGATGGTCAGCGGCTGCATCGGGTGCCGGAACAGCAACAGCAGCACCATGTAGATGCAGAGGATGCCGGCGATCATCGCCAGCACGAAGCCGACGAACAGTTCGACGAAGATCTCGGCATCGCCGGTGTTGATGAAGGACACCCCGGCTGGCACGTTCTTCACCGAGGGCAGCGCCTCGACCTCCTGCATCACGTCGCCGAGCGGGCGGCCGTTGAGTTCGGCGCTGAGGGTGATGTTGCGCTGGCGCTTGTAGCGGCTGATCACCGACGGGCCGCTGCCTTCGACGATGTCGGCGACCGCGTCCAGCGGCACCGGCGCGCTGCGGCCCTGCACGCGCAGCTGGCCGAGCGTGGCCGGGTCGCGCAGGGTTTCGCGGTCGAAGCCGACCCGGATCGGGATCTGCCGGTCGGGCAGGTTGAGCTTGGCCAGCCGCTGGGTGTAGTCGCCGGCGGTGGCGACGCGCGCGGCTTCGGCGATCGCCGCGGTGGACACCCCGAGGTCGGCGGCGCGCGCCGGGTCCGGCAGGATCTGCAGTTCCGGCCGCAACAACGAGGCCGAGGACGACACGCTGCCCAAGCCCCGGATCTTGCGCAGGTCGCGTTCCAGCGCGCTGGCGGCGGCATCCAGCGCGGCCGGATCGTCGCCGGCCAGGACCAGCGCCAGTTGTTCGCCGGGTTCGCTGCTGAGGAAGCTCATGCGCACGCCGGCCATGTCGGCCAGGGCGTCGCGCACCACTTGTTCCAACTGCTTCTGGCTGCGGTCGCGATCATGCTCCGGGCCCCAGTCGAGGGTCATCACCGCCTTGCGTGCATCGGCGCCACCGCTCTTGCCGGGATCGCCGAGGTCGGGAACGCTGCCGATCTGGGTGAACACCTGCTTGAGTTCGGGAATCCCGGCGAGCAGTTTGCGTGCGCGTTCGGAGACCCGCGCGGTGTCCTCGATCGGGGTGCCCGGCGGCAGCTCGAGCGACAGCATGCTGCGGCCCTGGTCGGAGACCGGGATGAACGTGGTCGGGATGAACGGGATCAGCGCCAGCGAGCCGAAGAACAGCAGGGTGGCGACGCCGAGCGTCTTCCAGCGATTGCGCAACGCGGCATCGACCCAGCCCAGGTAGCGGGTCATGAACTTGCTGTCGGCGGGATGCTCGGCCTGCGGCTTGAGCAGGCGGGCGGCCATCATCGGGGTGAGCAGGCGCGCCACCAGCAGCGAGAACATCACCGCGGTCGCCGCGGTCCAGCCGAACTCGCGGAAGAACTTGCCGGGGATGCCGGGCATGAACGCGACCGGCACGAACACCGCCGCCAGCGTCACCGAGGTCGCGATCACCGCGGTGCCGATCTCGTCGGCGGCGTCGCGCGCGGCGTCCAGCGGCTTCTTGCCCATGCCGAGGTGGCGGACGATGTTCTCGATCTCGACGATCGCGTCGTCCACCAGGATGCCGACCACCACGCTCAGCGCCAGCAGGGTGATGATGTTGAGGCTGAAGCCGAACCACTGCATCACCGCGAAGGTCGGGATGATCGACAGCGGCAGGGCGATCGCGCTGACCCAGGTCGCGCGCCAGTCGCGCAGGAACCAGAACACCACCGCCAGCGCCAGCAGCGCGCCTTCCCACAGCATCGTCATCGACGACGAATACGAGCGATCGGTCTCCTCCGAGGTGTCGGTGACCAGCCGGTAGCGGGTGCCCGGATGGTCCTTCGCCAACTGGTCCAGCGCGGCCTTGACGCCGTCGCGGACCTTGAGTTCGTCGGCGCCACGGCTGCGCGCCAGCGAGAAACCGACCACCGGCGTGCCGTCGAGCAGGGCGAGCTGGGTCGGGTCCGCCGCGCCATCGGTGATCGTCGCCAATGCGGACAGCCGCACGTCCTGGCCACTGCCGAGGGCGATGCTGTAGTCGCGCAACGCCTGCGCGTCGGCGATGGTGCCGATCGTGCGCACGGTCTGCTGGCCACCGTCCAGTTCCGCCTTGCCGCCGGGGCGCTCGACCTGGGTCGCGGCGAGCTGCTGGCTGATCGCGCCGGCGGTCACGCCATGCGCCTGCAGCGCGCGCGGATCCAGGTCCACCCGCACCTGGCGTTCGACGCCGCCGATGCGGTTGACCGCCGCCACCCCTTCCACCCCATACAGCGCGCGCATGACGTGGCGGTCGACGAACCACGACAACTCGTCCGGCGCCATCCCCGGCGCGCTCACCGCATAGGTCAGCAACGAACCACCGATCTCGACCTTGGAGATGATCGGTTCCTGGATGTCCTGCGGCAGGTTCATCCGGATCCGCGTCACCGCATCCTTGGTGTCGTTCAGCGCGGTCATGATGTCCGCCTCGAGGTTGAACTCGATGGCGGTGGTCGAGGTGCCTTCGACCACGGTGGAGGTGACCCGCTTGACGTTGTCCAGCGTCGCCACCGAATCCTCGACCTTGCGGGTGACCTCGGTTTCCAGCTGCGATGGCGACGCACCCGGCTGGGTGATCGTCACGATGGTCATCGGGAAGGCGATGTCCGGGAAGCGCGCCACCGGCAGCTGGTGGAAGCCCCACAGGCCGGCCACGCACAGCACGAAGAACAGCATCATCGCGGGGACCGGATTGCGGATGCCCCAGGTCGAGAGACTGCCGCCGCCACTCATGGCGTGGTGGCCGGGGTGGCCGCGGCCTCGACGATGCGCACGCTGTCGCCGTCGGCAAGGAAGCCGGCGCCCTGCTCGACCACCGCATCGCCGGCCTTCAGGCCTTCGAGCACTTCCACCTGGCCATTCGCGATGCCGCCGGTGCGGATCCGCACCCGATGGGCGATGCCCTTGGCATCCACGGTGAACACGTTCGGATGACCGTCGCGCTGGACCACGGCCGCGGCGGGCACGGCCAGGCCCTGGCCGACGCCGGTGTCGATGCGTCCTTGCAGATACGTACCCGGCTGCAGGCCTTGCGGGTCGGGCAGGTCGGCGTACACGGTGCCGGTGCGGGTGCTGGCGTCCACCCCCGGGCTCACCGCACGCACCTGGCCCACCACGGTGCTGCCATCGCGGGTGGAAAGTTGGATGCGGTCGCCGGGCTTGACCCGGCCGAGTTCGGCTTCGGCCAGTTCCGCACGCCATTCCAGCCGGCCCTGGCGGATCAGCCGCAGCAATTCATTGGCGGACGCGACCACCTGGCCCGGCTGCACCAGCCGTCTGGAAATCACCCCGGCATCGGGCGCACGCAGGTCGGCGTAACTGCGACGCAGCGCGGCCGCGTCGCGGGCCGCGCGGGCGGTGCCCAGGCGGGCCTCGGCCTGGGTGCGGCCGGCGCGCAATTCGTCCAGCGCGGTGGCGCTGATGTACTGGCTGTCGGCGAGCTGCTGCCCGCGCGCCAGTTGCGAGCGCGCCAGCGTCGCCCCGGCCTCGGCCTCGCGCAGGCCGGCATCGGCCTGGGCCAGGTCGCTGTCCAGGCTGCGGTGGTCGAGTTGCAGCAGCAGTTCGCCCTTGCGCACGGACTGGCCGACATCGACCAGCAGGCGGGTGACGCGCAGGCCGGTGAGCTCGACGCCGAGCTGCATCTCCTCCCACGCAGAGACCGGCCCGGACACCAGCACGCTGCGCGGGATGTCGCGTGCCTGCACGCGGGCCACGCTGACCGCGAACGCCGCGACCGGCTTGGCGGCTTGCTCTTTCTGGCTGCAGGCGGTGGCGACGATGGCGACGCCGAGGACGAGACCGAGGAACAGCGGGCGGGCGATGCGGCGCATGCGCAGTCCGGCAACAGGGGAGGCGCGCAGTCTAGCGCGTATGTAAACCCATCAGTTCACTAACTGTAGACATGCTGCGACGTGGCGGCGCTCCCTGTGGGAGCGGCTTCAGCCGCGACCTGTTCGCACCGGGGCTGAAGCCCCTCCCACACATCACCACATCACGGCGCCTGAAGTGGCAGGCGGAAGAACGCAGCGGTCGTCGCAACGGTGGCGGCGGCGGTCGCCGCCACGTCCTCGCCGCGGTCGCGGGCCAGTTCCTCGACGATGTGGGCCAGGTACATCGGCTCGTTGCGCCGGTGCGACGGCTGCGGTTTCACCGTGCGCGGCAGCAGGTAGGGGGCGTCGGTCTCGATCATCAGGCGGCTGGCCGGGATGTGCCTGACCAGCTCGCGCAGATGCAGGCCGCGGCGTTCGTCGCAGAGCCAGCCGGTGATGCCGATGTGCCAGTCCTGGTCGAGGTAATCGAACAGTTCCTCGCGGGTGCCGGTGAAGCAATGCACCACCGCCGGCCCGAGCCTGCCGTCGAAGTCCTTCATCATCGCCATGAAGTCGGCGTGCGCGTCGCGCTGGTGCAGGAACAGCGGCTTGCCGTTCTCGGAAGCAAGCTGCAGTTGCCGCTCGAACGCCCTGCGCTGCGCCGGCCGTGGCGAGAAATCGCGGAAGTAGTCCAGCCCGCATTCGCCGACCGCGACGACCTCGGCATGCGCATGCAGTGCGCGCATCTCGGCGTCGCATTCCTCGGTGTATTCGACCGCGTGGTGCGGATGCACGCCGGCGGTGGCGAACAACTCGCCGGGGTGCGCCTGTGCGAGGGCCAGCGCCTTCGGCGAATGCTCGCGCGAGGCGCCGGTGATGACCATCCGGGTCACGCCTGCGTCGCGTGCGCGTTGCAGGACATCGTTGCGGTCGTGGTCGAAGCTGTCGTGGGTGAGGTTGGCGCCGATGTCGATGAGATTCATGCGCCCATTGTAAGAGCGCGAAGTCTCCCGCTTCGGCGTCGCCTACCGCCAGGCGATTCGCTACGCGGCTCGAAATGCCGCTACGCGGATCGCCCGACGGTCTCGCCGCCGATGTGGCGTCTTGGTGGCGCTCAGTTCAACTGGCAGGTCGCCGGCTTGGTCGAGGTGAACAACGCATTGGTCGCCCATTCCGGGTGGTCGATGAACGGGTTGCGGTTGCCCTGGAAGCTGAAGATCACTTCGTTGCGGTCGCGCTCGGCTGCGTCCGGCGGATCGGCGCTGTGCCAAGCCAGCAGGGTCGAGAGCAGGCCCATGTAGGCCGGCGACGCCGAGGTGATGACGATCTTGCTGCGGTCGTTGGTGAGTTCCAGGTCGGGCTCGGACTGCCCCGTGTTCGGATCGTTTCCGCCTTCGTAGCGGATCGCCATGTACAGGACCGCGCGCGCCATGTCGCCCTTGCGCTTGCCCCAGACCTGGAACGACCCGGCGTTGCCGTCCGGGGTCTTCACCCAGTTGGAGTTGCCCGGATACACGCCACTGCCACCGCCGCTGCCGTTGTTGGCCTCGGTGATGCGCTCGCCGCAGCCGCTGGTGCAATCGGCGTACGGCTTGTTGCCGCGATCGGCGTTCCAGGTCGCATCGGTGAGGTAGAGCATGTGGGTGTCGGTGTACGGCGCGTACGGCAGGCCGAGGTTGCCGCTGGCGGAGCCGAAGCCCAGCGAGTTGGGCCAGGTGTGCTCGCGGTTGTAGCGCAGGCCGGTGCCGCTGCCCGCGCGTTCGGTGACCTTGAGGTAGCTGCGGTTGCGGTAGGCATCGAGGATGCGGCCGCTGTTGTTGGGATCCTCGTCGGCGATCTCGAGGATGGTCCAGGTGTTGGTGGTGCCGCCGCTGTACGGATACGCGGTGTGGCCCTTGATGATTTCGTGCAGCGAGCAGCGCAGCTGCGAGGCGCTGCCGGTGTTCACCCGGCCGTAGTAGCCGCTGCCGGTATTCGCGACATCGAAGGCGACCACGGTGTTGGCCGCCGGCTTGGCGCCGCCGGCATCGGTGACCTTGCTCGCGACCACGGTGAACGTGCAGCTCTCGCCGCCGTGCAGTGCGGTGTTGGTGGCGATGCTGAAACTGCTGCCACTGGCGGCATGCGACAGCGCGACGTTGCCGGAGGTAGAGCAGACGAGGGTGAACGCACCGCTGGCCAGGCTCACCGATTCGCTGAAGCCGACCGCCAGGTCGCCCGCTGCGGGGAAATTGCTCGTGCCTGTTGTCGGCGTGGTCGACGTGACCAGCGGCGGCGGATTCGGCGCGGCGAAGGTCTGGCCGGCATTGCACGCGCCGAAGCTGGCGGTGGCCGCGGCCTGCCAGCTGAAGTTGGCGGCGGTCGTGCCGCTGCCCGCCAGGCGCAGTGAACGGCCGGCGGCGTCGGAACCGGATTCGGAAACCGGCAGGTTCACGCTGGTGCGGCCGGCGGCGGGGCCATTGCTGGCGGTGATCACGCCTTCGTAGCTGATGAACTGCACGACCTGGCCGCTGGGATTGACCAGGGCGATGCCATCGTTCGGTCCGTTCTGGATGCCGTTGCTCGGGTAGCTGACGGTGGCGATGCGCACGCTGGCGCCGCAGGACACCAGGCTGCCGGCCGGCACCAGGTCGTTGTCGTAGGTCACCGCCGCCGATGGCGTGGCGCCGTTGTAGAGATAGATGCGGTAGCTGCCCAGGGTTTCGCCGGCGGTCGCCACCACCTCGATGCGTTCGCCGGTGTCGCCGGCCGAGGTCGCATCGTCGTAATGGATTTCGTTGATGAAGACGTCGGCCGAAGCAGGCGCTGCGAGAAACGCGAGCGCGAGCGCGGTGGAGGACAACCATGCGCGGGGGAAACGGATGGGATGTGGCGACACGGGGGAATCTCGCGGCAAAAAGTGGCGCGATCTTGCCCCGGAAATGTGACGAAAGTCATACCGCAGTGCACCGTGGCTGCGGCCGGGTAGCCTAGTCGCATGCCTGAAACCGATTTCCCGATCCAATCCCTGCTGCCGCAAGTCCTTGCCTCGCTACGGGATCACCCGCGGCTGGTGCTGGAAGCACCGCCGGGCGCGGGCAAGACCACCCAGGTGCCGCTGGCCTTGCTGGACGCCGGATGGCTGGGGGGTCGCACGATCGTGATGCTGGAACCGCGCCGTGTCGCCGCGCGCGCGGCCGCCGCCTTCATGGCGAAGCAACTTGGCGAGGCGGTCGGCAAGACTGTCGGCTACCGCATCCGTTTCGAGAACAAGGTCAGTGCGGACACGCGGGTCATGGTCGTCACCGAAGGCATCCTCACCCGCATGTTGCAGGACGATCCGATGCTCGAAGGCATTGGCGCGATCCTGTTCGACGAATTCCACGAACGCCACCTGGCCGGCGACCTCGGCCTGGCATTGGCGCTCGACGTGCAGGCCGGCCTGCGCGAGGACCTGCGCATCGTGGTGATGTCGGCCACGCTGGATGGCGAGCGGCTGGCTGGCGTCCTCGATGCGCCACGCTTGAGCAGCGCCGGCCGCAGTTACCCGGTCGAGGTCGCGCATTTCCCGGCGCGCCGCGACGAAGCCATCGAACACCAGGCGAAGCGTGCCATCGAACATGCGCTGGCGACGCATCCCGGCGACCTGCTGGTGTTCCTCCCGGGGCAGCGCGAGATCGCGCGGATGGAAACCGCGCTGGCGGGCATGCAGCCGAGGTCCGGTGCGGGGGCGTTGCGACAAGCGCGCCATGGAGGGCGCGCGCCCGAATCGGGGCAGGATGCCCCGACTGAGGGAAAAGCAATTCCCCCGCACCGGGCAGCGGCGGTCGATGAGGTGGAGGTCCTGGCCCTGCACGGCGAATTGCCGATCGAACAGCAAACCCGCGTGCTGCAACCCGCCGCCGATGGCCGCCGCCGGGTAGTGCTGGCGACCAATGTCGCCGAATCCAGCGTGACCCTGCCGGGCGTGCGCGTGGTGATCGACAGTGGGCTGGCGCGCGAGCCGCGCTTCGACCCGAACAGCGGCTTCGCGCGGCTGGACGTCGTGTCGATCTCGCAGGCCTCGGCCGACCAGCGCGCGGGTCGCGCGGGTCGCGTTGCCGATGGTTGGACGTATCGCCTGTGGCCGCAATCGCAACGGCTGGAGCCGCAGCGTCGCCCGGAAATCGCCCAGGTCGAACTGGCCTCGCTCGCGCTGGAACTGGCGGCCTGGGGCAGCGATGCCCTGCGCTTCGTCGACCCGCCGCCGCCGGGCGCGCTGGCCGCCGCGCGCGACCTGCTGCAACGACTCGATGCGCTCGATGCGGGCAAGGCGATCACCGCGCGCGGCCGGCGCATGCTTGCGCTGGGCACGCATCCGCGGCTGGCGGCAATGCTGCTGGCATCGAACGAGCCGGAGCGCATCGCGCTGGCCTGCGATGTCGCCGCGCTGGTCGAAGCGCGCGACCCCCTTCGCTCGCGCAGCGATGCCCTGGCCGAGCGCTGGCAGGCGTTGGCCGCGTTCCGCAATGGCCGCGTTGGCGCCGATGCGAATCGTTCGGCGCTGGCCGCGATCGATGCGGCATCGAAGCAATGGCGCCGCCGCCTGCGTTGCGAGGCACCGCCACCGGCGACTGCGCCGGCGCACGCCCTCGGCGACCTGCTCGCGCACGCCTTCCCCGACCGCATCGCCAGGCAGCATCCGCAGGATCCGAAGCGCTATCAACTGGCGAACGGGCGGATGGCAAGACTGTTCGACGATTCCGCGGTGCACGGCGAGCCCTGGCTGGTCGCCAGCGAGCTGCGCCTCGAGGCGAGGGACGCGTTGCTGCTGCGCGCCGCGCCGGTCGACGAGGTCTACCTGCGGCAGGCATTCGCCGCGCATTTCCACGAGGGCGACGAGGTGCGCTGGGACGCCGGCCGGCGCGCGCTGGCGAGCGAACGCATCGCCCGCTTCGACGGCATCGTGCTGTCCAGCAAGCCGGCCGGCCGGGTGGATCCGGCGCTGGCCGCGCGCGCACTCGTCGACGCGGTGCGCGAGCTCGGCCTGGCCGCGTTGCCGTGGAGCGAGTCGCTGTCGCAATGGCGGGTGCGCGTGCAATGCCTGCGTACGTGGATGCCGCAACTCGAGCTGCCAGACCTGGCCGATGCCGCGCTGCTGGCGTCGCTCGACGCCTGGCTGAAGCCGGCGTTCGCCGGCAAGACGCGGCTGGATGCGCTCGACGAAGCGGGGCTGGGCGACGCACTCAAGTCGGGAGTCGACTGGAACCTGCGCCAGCGCATCGACCAGTTCGCGCCGACGCGGATCGTGGTGCCCTCGGGCATGGAACGCCGCATCGACTACCTGCTTGACGACCATGGCGAACCGGCGTCGCCGGTGCTGGCGGTCAAGTTGCAGGAACTGTTCGGCCTGGCGCAGACCCCACGCGTCGCCGAGGGCCGCGTGCCGCTGACGATCCACCTGCTGTCGCCGGGCGGCCGGCCGCTGCAGGTCACCCAGGACCTGGCCGGGTTCTGGGAACGCACCTATCCGGAGGTGCGCAAGGAAATGAAGGGTCGCTACCCGAAGCATCCATGGCCGGACGATCCGTGGAATGCCACGGCGACGCACCGGGCGAAGCCGCGCGGGACGTGATCGGAGGTGTCGTGGTCCCTGCACGCGCTGTAACGTCATCCCGGCTTTCGCCGGGATGACGGCATGCGCGCGCAACTGAATCGCCGATCATCCCGCTCACGCGCCATGAACACCGCGCTGAAGAGACTTCCTGCAACCGCTCCCCAATCGAGGCACCACCATGAGCAAGCTGGGCAATGCGCAGGATCGCGCGCTGGAACTGATCGGCGAACTCGGCGATGGCATCCGCAAGGCCGTGCCGGGCAAGGCGATGCAGTGGGTCGAGACCGGCGCCGCGCTGGGCGCGATCCGCACCGGGACCAAGGTCGCCACCACGTTCGCGCGGCGCAATCCGGTGCTGGCCGGTGCCGCCATCGCCGGCGCGGGATTGCTATGGTTCGCGGCGCGCCAGCGGGCGAAGAAGCAGGCCGCCGGCGAGCCGATCGAAGGCAGCGCGACGCGGGTCGAGGCCAGCCGCGGCAAGGGTTCGACGCGTACGCGTCGGCAGCGCCCGTCGGCGGCGAAGGCCGACGACTGAGCGGACGCTCAGCCTGACCGGTTGCTGCCGTTCGCCTCGGGCAGCTCGATCACGAAACGCGCACCGCCACCTTCGCGGTCCTCGTACCAGAGCTGGCCACCGGCATTGCCGATGATCTGCTTGGCCAGCGACAGGCCAAGTCCGCTGGACATGCCGTTGGCCGGATCGACCTCGGTCAACCGCTGGAACGGCTTGAACAATGCGCGCTGGCGGGATGCCGGAATCCCCGGACCACGATCCTGCGCCACCAGTTGCCAATAGCCAGGCGCGCCGGGGCGGGCGAGCAGCTCCAGCTCGCCGCCGTTCTGCGCGTACTTCAACGCATTGGTGACCAGGTTCTCCGCGACCTGGCGCAGCACCAGCCGGTCGATGGCCACGCAGGCATCCTGTTCCAGCGGGCCGACCTGCAGTTGCAGGCCCTTGGCATCCAGTTGCAGCTCGTAGCGTGCGGCCAGCCAGTCCAGCGTCTCGCGCAGCCAGGTGCTCGCGGGCGGCGTTGCGGTGGCCATCGCGGTGGCCGCGCGTTCCTGGGCCTCCAGGTAATTGCGGATGTAGCCGAGCGCGTCGCGGGTGCTGCCATCGATGATCTCGATGTAGCGCGGCACGCGGTCCGGCCGGCAATCGGGCAGCGACAGCATCTCGGTGGCGAACAGCACGCTGGTGAGCGGGTTCTTCAGGTCGTGCGCGACCAGGTTGACCAGCTCCTGGCGCTCATGCGCCACCCGCTCCAGGCGATCGCGGGTGAGCTTCAGCCCGAGGTGGGCGCTGACTCGCGCCAGCAGCTCCTCGGGCATGAACGGCTTGGTGACGTAGTCGACCGCCCCGGCCTCGAACGCGCGCAACAGGAGGTCGCGATCCTGGGCGGCGGTGAGGAACATGGTCGGGACCTGCCGGAAGCCGGGCAACTCGCGCAGCGCGGCCAGCAGCTCGAAGCCGTCCATGCCGGGCATCATCATGTCCAGCAACAACAGGTCCGGGGTTTCGCCGGTCGCCGCCGCCAGCGCATCCTTGCCATTGCTGGCGGCGCTCACCGCGTAGCCATGGCGCTCCAGCAACGCGGTGACGACCCGCACATTGGCGGCCTGGTCATCGACGACGAGAATCCGACCCGTCCGGGCAATCTGATGGGGCATCCGGGAGGCGCCCCGCGCCAGATGGGTGGATGACGACGTTAACAAAGCCCTTCACGCAGGCATAGCCCGACCAAGGCGCAAAGCTGAAGCATTCAGCCTTCGGGTCAGCGTCCCGGTACGTCCCGCCATTGCCCGGGTTCCAGCGCCGCGAGCGCGTGCCCGCCGACCGCGATCCTGACCAGCCGCAAGGTCGGCAGGCCGACCGCCGCGGTCATCCGCCGGACCTGGCGGTTGCGGCCTTCGCGGATGGTGAGTTCGAGCCACGCATCGGGCACCGACTTGCGGAATCGCACCGGCGGGTCGCGCGGCCAGAGCGCGGGCGGGTCGATGCGCCTGGCCTTGGCGGGTTGGGTCGGGCCATCGTTGAGGTGCACGCCGTCGCGCAAGGCCTGCAAGGCTTCGTCGGCGGGTTCGCCCTCGACCTGCACGAGATAGGTCTTGGGCTGCTTGTGGCGCGGATCGGTCAGCCGGTGCGCGAGCCGACCGTCATCGGTGAGCAGCAGCAGGCCCTCGGAATCGAAATCGAGGCGTCCGGCCGGATACACGCCGGCCGGCAGGCCGAAGCCGGCCAGCGTGGGCCGGGGTGGCGTGCCTGCGGCCGCTTCTGCGTGTCCTGCGCGCGCGGCACTTGCCCGCCCCTGGGCAGCGTCGGTGAACTGGCAGAGCACGCCATAGGGTTTGTTGAACGCGATCAGCACGAGACGTGAGTTGCGAGGGTAGGCCGAAGCATTGCCGCGTGGGGTTCGTTGGCGTGGGCGCGGCGCTCCCCGACCCGCGCCTTCAGGTCACCCGCGGGCCGGCTTGCGGAAGCGCAGGGTCATCCGGTCGCTTTCGCCGATCGCCTTGTACATGGCGTCGTCCGCTGCGTCGTGGCGGTTCACCGGCGGCAGCGTCCACACGCCGTTCGGGTGGTCGGCGCTGTCCTTCGGATTGGCGTTGACCTCGCTGCGTGCTTCCAGCACGAAGCCGGCGCGGGTGGCGTGGTCGATGACCAGCGCTTCGGTGAGGTAGCCGGATTTCTTCATCGCCTCGAGGTCGGTGCCGGGCTTGGCGCGATGGTCGACCACGCCGAGCACGCCGCCCGGCTTGAGCGCGTTGAAGAACGCCTGGAAGTAGGCGTCGGTGGTGCCGGCCGCAACCCAGTTGTGCACGTTGCGGAAGGTCAGGATCGCGTCGGCGCTGCTTTCCTGACCAAACACGGGAGCCTTCGCGTCAACCTCGAGCAGGCGGCCGCCGGCGAACGCGGGCTCGCTCGCCAGGCGGTCGCGCAAGGCCACGTTGCGCTTGCCGCCCGCCGACTCGGCCGCGGCCGCCGGCGCCGCGCCGATGTAGTGGCCACCGGCGGAGAGATAGGGCGCGAGGATCTCGGTGTACCAGCCGGCCCCGGGGGTGACTTCGATGACGGTCTGCCCGGGCTGCACGCCGAAGAACGCCAGCGTCTCGCGCGGATGGCGGTAGCGGTCGCGGGCCACGTTGGCCGCATCGCGCCAGCTGCCGGCGATCGCGGCATCGAGCGCGGCATCCGCCGTCGGCGAGGCCTGGCTGGTGTCGGTCGCTGCCGGGGAGGCGCAACCGGCGACGGCGAGGGCAAGGCCGAGGGCCAGCAGGGTGGCGTGCATGCGGGACATGGCGTGGTTCCTGTCGGGAGGACGCAAGGGTAACGCGGTACGCGGGACGCCGGCCGTGAATGCACGAAGCCCGGCGCTTGGCCGGGCTTCGTGGGTACCGCGCTGGAGGCTTGCTCAGCCGGCGAGCGTGGCGAGCGCGTCGTTGAGGGTCGCGCTGGGACGCATCGCCGCCGCCAGCCTGGCGACGTCCGGCTGGTAATAGCCGCCGATGTCGACCGGCTTGCCCTGCACGGCATTCAACTCGCCGACGATCTTCGCCTCGTTGTCGGTCAGCGCGCGTGCCAGCGACGCGAACTTCGCCGCGAGTTCGGCATCGACGGTCTGCGCGGCCAGCGCCTGCGCCCAGTACAGCGCGATGTAGAAATGGCTGCCGCGGTTGTCGATGGTGCCGAGTTTGCGGCCCGGCGACTTGTCGTTGTCGAGGAACTTGGCGTTGGCCGCGTCCAGCGCATCGGCCAGCGCCTGCGCGCGGGCATTGCCGGTGGTGTTGGCCAGGTGCTCGAACGAGGCCGCCAGCGCGAGGAACTCGCCCAGCGAATCCCAGCGCAGGTAGTCCTCCTCGACGTACTGCTGGACGTGCTTGGGCGCGCTGCCGCCGGCGCCGGTCTCGAACAGGCCGCCGCCGTTCATCAGCGGCACGATCGAGAGCATCTTCGCGCTGGTGCCCAGTTCCATGATCGGGAACAGGTCGGTCAGGTAGTCGCGCAGCACGTTGCCGGTGGCGGCGATGGTGTCCAGCCCTTCGCGGATGCGCTTGAGCGAATGCCGCATCGCGCGGATCGGACTCATGATGCTGATGTCGAGGTCGCTGGTGTCGTGCTCGTTGAGGTAGGTCGCGACCTTGGCGACCAGGCCGCGGTCGTGGTCGCGGCGCGGATCCAGCCAGAACACCACCGGCGTGTTGCTCAGGCGCGCGCGGGTCACCGCCAGCTTCACCCAGTCGCGGATCGGCGCATCCTTGGTCTGGCACATGCGCCAGATGTCGCCGGCCTGCACCGGGTGCTGCAGCAGCACGGTGCCGTGCTCGTCGATCACCCGCACGGTGCCGTCGCCGCTGATCTTGAAGGTCTTGTCGTGGCTGCCGTATTCCTCGGCGGCCTGCGCCATCAGGCCCACGTTGGGCACGCTGCCCATGGTCGCCGGATCGAACGCGCCATGCTCGCGGCAATCCTCGATCACCGCCTGGTAGATGCCGGCGTAGTTGCGGTCCGGGATCACCGCCTTGGTGTCCTGCAGCTCGCCGGCGGCGTTCCACATCTTGCCGCTGTCGCGGATCATCGCCGGCATCGACGCATCCACGATCACGTCGCTGGGCACGTGCAGGTTGGTGATGCCCTTGTCGGAATTGACCATCGCCAGGCCCGGACGCTGCGCGTACAGCGCCGCGAGGTCGGCCTCGATCCCGGCGCGCTGCGCTTCGGGCAGCTGGGCCAGCTTCGCGTAGAGGTCGCCGATGCCGTTGTTCGGGTCGAAGCCGATCTCCGCCATCGTCCGCGGATGCTTCTCCAGCACCGGCGCGTAGAAGCGCGAGACCGCGATGCCGAAGATGATCGGGTCGCTGACCTTCATCATCGTCGCCTTCAGGTGCAGCGAGAACAGCACGCCCTTCGCCTTCGCGTCCTCGATCTGCGCATCGACGAAGGCCGCCAGCGCCGAGGCGCTCAGCACCGAGGCGTCGATCACCTCGCCGGCCTGCAACGCCACCGGGCCGCGCAGCGGGAACACGCTGCCGGTCGCGCTGGTGTATTCGATGCGGACGGCGCCGGCATTGACCATCGTGTAGGACTGCTCGCTGCCGTAGAAATCGCCGGCCTCCATGTGCGAGACGTGCGAGGTCGAGCCGGCATCCCACTTGCCCATCCGGTGCGGATGCTTGCGCGCATAGGCCTTCACCGACGCCGGCGCGCGGCGGTCGGAATTGCCTTCGCGCAGCACCGGGTTGACCGCGCTGCCCATCGCCCTGGCGTAGCGCGCCTTGATGTCCTTCTCGCGCTCGCCCTGCGGCTCGTCCGGGTAGTCCGGCAGCGCGTAGCCGTGCGCCTGCAGTTCGCTGATCGCGGCCTTGAGCTGCGGCACCGAGGCGCTGATGTTCGGCAGCTTGATGATGTTGGCCTCGGGGGTCTTCGCCAGTTCGCCGAGCTCGCGCAGGTCGTCGCTGTTGCGCTGGCCTTCCGGCAGCGTGTCGTTGAACTGCGCGACGATGCGCGCGGCCAGCGAGATGTCGCGGGTCTCCACGTCGACGCCGGCGGTGCGCGCGTAGGCCTGCACGATCGGCAGGAACGAAGCGGTGGCGAGGTACGGGGCCTCGTCGGTGAGCGTGTACAGGATCTGGGCGGTCATGGCGGCTCGGCAATCGCGGACGGAAGCGGCCATTGTCGCGCGTCGACGCCGCGCCGGGCAAAACAGCCGCGCGCCGCCCGTTTTTGTCCCGGACAAACTAAAGGGTCCGGTTGCCCGGACCCTTCGAGGCCGCGCGCGGAGACGCGATTACTTGACGTCGAATTCGCGGGTCTGCACCACGGTGCCATCCAGCGACACTTCGACCTTGTACTTGCCGGTCGGCCAGCCATCCGGCTTGCTGATCTGGAAGTCGGTCACGCCGGTGCCGGTGAAATTGATGTCGCGGCTTTCCTCGTGCACGGTCTGGCTGCTGTCGACGTGGGTCCACTTGACCCCGAGCTTGCCGGGCACGCTGGCGGCCGGGTCGCTGCTGGCGGTGCTGACCGCGGCGTAGATCGTGTCCTTGGGGGCAAAGCTCGACATCGGCGCAGTGACGCGCATGTCGGCGCCAACGGCGTTGCCCAGGTCGACGGCGTTGACCGAAGCGGTCGGCGCGGCGGGCACGGGTACCGGCGCGGGGGGCGCGGGTTCGGTGGCGACCGGTGGCAGCGGTGCCGGCTCTTCCTTCTTCTTGCAGCCGACAAGGGCGGCACTGCCGATCATCGCGGCGAGCAGGGCCAGGTGGAGGCGATTCGTTTTCATGGGGATTCCTTTCGTGTCTGATGTAGGGAATTCGAGAGGCCGCGCCGGGCGTCAGGCCTGCGGGTCGTCCTTCGCCGGGATTTTCAGCACCTGGCCGGGCTTGATCCGGTCCGGGTCGTCCAGCTGGTCGCGGTTGGCGTCGTAGATGCGCTTCCAGTCCTGGCGACCGTAGAACTGCTTGGCGATGGTGGACAGGTTGTCGCCCTTCTCGACGGTGTAGGTCTGCTCGCCGGTACTGCCGCCGCCGCCGTCGCCGCCGGTGATTTCCTCGGTCGAGGTCACCTTGGACTCGACGTTCGAGAAATCCGGCTTGAGCTGCTCGGTGCTCTGCACGCCGCCCTGCACATTGGAAAAATCGGGTTTCTTGTCGTTGCTCATGCGTGGCTCCTTCCCGGGTTCGGGCAAGGCACGCTGACACGCAACCTGTTAAGGAAACATGGCGGCACGGTGACCGCGATGGCGCACCGGTCTCACTGGCGCAGGGTGCGCCATTCGACGGGAGGAGCGATGCCGGCGCTGGCCCGCCATGGATTGATGTCCAGGCCGCCGCGGCGGGTGTAGCGCGCCTCCACCGACAGCCATTCCGGCATGCAGCGTGCCAGCACGTCCACGAAGATGCGCTCCACGCACTGCTCGTGGAACTCGGCATGGTCGCGGAACCCGGCCAGGTAGCGCAGCAGCCCTGCGCGGTCGATGCGCGGGCCACGGTAGCGGATGGCCAGGTCGGCCCAGTCGGGCTGCCCGGTCACCGGGCAATTGGACTTCAGCAGCGCGCTGGCCAAGGTTTCCTCGACCACGTCGCGGGCGTCCGTCGCCAGCAGTGCGGCATCCGGTGGTCCGTATCCATCGATGTCGATGTCGAGGCCGTCGATGCAGGTCCCGGCATCGGCCAGCTCGAACGGCGGCAGGCCGAAGGCCATCGCCACCGGCGCGCCCGCAGCCTGCGACAGGTCCGCCTCGATCCGCGCGCGCACCGCGTCCGCGTCGGCGAAGCGGCTTGCGTTGAAGGAATTGAGATAGAGCTTGAACGACTTCGACTCGACCAGGTTCGGCGAATCCGCCGGCACCCGCAGGGTCGCGGTCGCGACCCGAGGCTTGCCGCCCGGCTCGAGCCACGACAATTCGTAGGCATTCCAGCGGTCATGCCCGACGAAGGGCGGCGGCGTGGCCATCCCGATCGCCTCGCGGCCCAGCCGGCGCGGGATCGGATAGAGCAGCGAGGGGTCGTAGTGCCGTGGGTAGGCAACCTCGCGGCCGAGCGGGGAATGGTCGATATCGCCCACGGCACGTGCCGCCTTACTTCACTTCGAACTGGGCCAGCGCGATCGGACGACCGTTGGCATCGACCTCGACGTTGTACGGACCGGCATCGGTGGGGGTGAACTCGAACACGGTGAACGGGCCGGCGATCCGCTTGGTCTCCTCGCGGCGCGAAAGACCGTCGTCGTGGAACCAGAAGATCTCCAGCTTCTCGTCGATCTTGCGCCCGAACTTGGTGGGCACCGAGATGTACACCTTCTGCCCGAGCTCGAAGGTGCGCGCCTCGGTCAGGATGTCGCCCGCTTCGTTCGCCTCGCTGCCGACCTTCGCCGCGTCGGGCGAGACCATCACCGGCTGGATCCCGTCGCCCTGGTTCACGGCCTCCCTGTTGTCGTCGACCTGCTTGGGGACGTCCGGCCCCTGGCGGTTGCAGGCCGCGAGGGCGAGCAGGAGCAGGGCAGGTCCGGCGATGCGGAGCGTGGCAGTCATGGGCGTCCTCTGGATCGATGCAAGGGCTGGGATTCTAGGGGAGTTCCCGCGCGGGGACCGCGGGCTCAGCCGCCGTGTTCATGGGCGAGATAGTCCGTGGACTGCATCTCCACCAGCCGTGACGCAGTGCGTTCGAAGGCCGCGACGAGGCGTTCGCCGGCATACAGGGCCATCGGCTCGGCGTCGGCGGAGCAGACCAGGTTGACGTGGCGGTCGTACAGTTCGTCGACCAGGTGCACGAAGCGGCGCGCGGCATCGTCGCGACCGCCGTCCATCCGCGGGATGCCGCCGAGCAGCACGGTGTGGAATTCGCGCGCGACCTCGATGTAGTCGGCGTTGCCGCGCGGGCCCTCGCACAGCGCCTCGAAGTCGAACCAGCAGAGGCCCTTGCTGCGCGCGCGCACCGGGATGCGGCGGCCGTCGATGGTGATGCCGGCATCCACGTGGCCGTCGTCGCCGCCCAGTTCGCGCCAGCGCTGCCGCAGCCACGCATCCGACTCCGCGTCCAGCGGCGCGCGATAGACCGGCGAGCGGGTCAGCGCGCGCAGGCGGTAATCGATGTCGCTGACCAGCTCGACCACGTCGCAGTGGCGCTCGATCAGTGCGATCGCGGGCAGGAAGCGCGCGCGCTGCAGTCCGTCCCGGTAGAGATCGCTCGGCGCGGCGTTCGAGCTGGTGACCAGCACCACGCCTTCGGCGAACAGGCGTTCGAGGAGGCGGCCCAGCAGCATCGCGTCGCCGATGTCGTTGACGAAGAACTCGTCCAGCACCAGCACCCGCAGCGACTGCCGCCATTCGCGCGCGATCGCGGCCAGCGGGTCGCGCTCGCCGGCATGCGCTCGCAGGCGCTCGTGCACGTCGCGCATGAAGCGGTGGAAATGGGTGCGGCGCTTCTCCTTGATCGGCAGCCCGGCGAAGAACAGGTCGATCAGGAAGGTCTTGCCGCGCCCCACGCCCCCCCACAGGTACAGGCCCTGCGGCGCGGGCGCGGGGGCGTCTCCGAACAGCCGCTGCAGCAGCCCACGCGCGGGGACGGGCGCCAGCAGGGCCGCGTGGATCCGATCGAGCGCCTGCAGGGCCGGCTGCTGGGCCGCATCCTGTTGCCAGTCCCCGCGCGCCACGCCGTCGGCGTAGCGGCGGGATGGAAGCATGGCCTCGCTCATGCGACGGGCGGCACCGGCAGCCAGTCGCGCACCCCGTTCTTCACCGCGCCGCGCAGGTCGATCAGCTTTCGATGGAAGAAGTGGCTGGTGTCCACCATCTTCACCACCCGTGGGGGCCGCGGCAAGGTGGCGACCCAGGCGAACACCGCGCGTGCGTCCACGATTTCGTCGGCCTCGCCCTGGATGAGCAGCCACGGGATGGCGGGGACCGCGATGTCGTCGAACGACCAGCTGCGACCCACTGGCGGCGCGATGGAGATCAGCGCGGCAGCCCCGAGCTCACCAGTGGCGCGCAGCGACACCCACGCTCCGAAGCTGAACCCGGCCAGCCACAGGGCCTTGTCCGGATGCGCGGCGCGCGCCCAGGCGGCGACCGCGCGCAGGTCGTCCAGCTCGCCCCGGCCATCATCGAATGCGCCCTCGGACTGGCCGACCCCGCGGAAGTTGAAGCGCAGGGTGGTGATGCCGGACTCGCGCAGCGCGCGCGCGGCCATGGTCACCACCTTGTTGTGCATGCTGCCGCCCTCGGTGGGCAGCGGGTGGCAGACGATGGCGAGCACCGGCTGCGGCGCGACCCCTGGTTCGGGCAGGTCGAGCGCGGCCTCGATGCGGCCGGCCGGTCCGGCGATGGCCAGGGGTTCGTCGGCGCTGGCAGGGGCGGCAATGGGTTCGTTCATGCGGCCATGATGCCGCAGGCGCGGTGAAATCCCGAAGACGCGAAGGAGCGGCATCCGCACACGAAAACGCCGCCCGGAGGCGGCGTTCTGGCAACGAAGGCGGCGCTTACTTGCTCTGCGCGACCATCCATTCCACGGTGGCCTTGATCTGGTCATCGGTCAGGGCCGGGTTGCCGCCCTTTGCCGGCATCACCCCGGCGGTTCCGGTGAACCCGGTGATCGCCTTGTGGATCAACTCTTCCACGCCTTGCTGGGCAGCCCGGGCGCCGATGCCCGCGGCATCCAGCTTGGGCGCGCCACCGATGCCGGCGGTGTGGCAGCCGGTGCAGGTGCCGTTGTTGAAGATCTCGGCGCCGTCGGTGCGGCCATCGAACGGGATGTTGGCCAGCAGCGACGCCTGCGCGGCGGCGGCGGCGGCGGCCTGGGCGGCGGCGCCGGTGGCGCCCGCATAGACATCGCCCACCGGGGCGATGCGCGCGGCCAGGCGCTGGTGCGTGGCCGGATCGACTTCATGCACGACCTTGCTGTTCAGGTGGTGCGCGAACAGGATCAGGCCAAGGGTGACCAGCGCCAGGAAGGCGAGCACCATCGAGAAGCGCTTGAGGAATTCAAGGTCGTAGTTACGCACGATCCACCTGCGTGTGGGGGTCGGCCGAAGCCACCAAACCCCGGATTATTCCAGAACAGCCGGTGCAGCGCGAGATTGGCGGCCGGGTCGCCGCCGCAGCGCGGCCATCGCGGGCGGCGAATCGTGGCGAGGCGGTCGCCATGGCGGGCGTCCCAACCCCGCATTCAGCGAAAGCGGGCGGTGTCCAGACTGTGTCGTATGTCAAGGTTTCTATTGACACGAAATGGCCCGATGGCGATAACTAGGGGATCAAGGAGTCCTTGTGCGCTGGGGAACAGGCGTGCTTGGTCCTCTTGTCCGGTGGGGAATCCCGCGCAGTGGGCACGTGCCGCGATCGATGCGGCACCGCGTGTCTTTCGCCTGTCCGGCAAGCCGCAACACACAACTCAGCTATCGACCTTGGGGGTCAAATGGGCACTATCCGGAACGTGAGCGGGTCGGCGAAGACGAAGCGCAGCCGCACCATCAAGCTGGCCCCCATGACCCGCGCCGTGCGCTCCGCGCTGGCCGTCTCCGCGCTGGCCCTGGCCCTCGGCGCCAGTGGCGGCGCGCTCGCCGCCGGCCACAAGGCCCCGCAGGCGCAGGTCCTCAAGGTCGAGCGCGCCGCGATCGACTTCGCGCCCGTGCACGACCTGACGATCGCGCCCTCGGTCATCACCGAAACCGTCCCGCCCGAGCTGTTCCCGACCCTGATCGACGAGTCGGAGATCGGCGACGTCGTCATCGACAACGCCGACCCGATCGAGGAAGCCGACTTCAAGTACAGCGTCACTGCCATCAGCGGCTACAGCAGCGAGGGCAATGTCGAGATCACCAACCATGAAGGCGCCGACCTCTACGTGGCGTCGGTGCCAGGCAGCGCGATCGGCATCTACGGCTACGCCCTGGTCGGCGACGTCAGCATCGACAATGCGGCCGACATCGAGGCGTTCTCCGGGCTCTACCTCGCCGACGGCATCTTCGCCTCGGGTGCGAACGTCGACGTGGCGAACTCCGGCGACATCGTCGCCGAGGGCTACGGATGGGCCGCCGGCATCGAGGCGCAGGCCACCGGCGACCTGTACGTCGGCAACACCGGCGACATCACCGCGAGCATCTACGACGTCGGCAGCGCCTTCGGCATCTACGCCACCGGCGCCGACGTCACCGTGGTCAACGAAGGCGACATCGATGCGCAGGGCTACAGCGCGACCGGCATCGAGGCGCAATCCACCGGCGACCTCTCGATCACCAACGGCGGCGACATCGTCGGCGGCGTGCTGACCAGCGTCTACGACTACTACAGCGGCTACACCTATCTCTACGGCAGCCTGGTCGGCGCCGGCATCAACGCCACCAGCAACGGCGAGGGCGCCGTGGTGTCGGTGACCAGCAGCGGCGACATCTCCTCGCAGGGCTATTACGGCGCGACCGGCATCGCCGCGACCTCCGGCGGCCTGGGCGGTTCCGCCAGCGTCACCAACAGCGGCAGCATCTACGCCTCGCAGTACAACAAGTACGGCTACGGCGCCTACGGCATCGTGGTGTCGGCGGATGGCGACGCCAGCATCGACAACAGCGGCGAGATCACGGTGGATTCCGCGGGCATCGCCAACGGCGCGGTGGCGCTGTCGTTCGCCGGCGACGCCAGCGTGACCAATTCGGGCGACATCACCGTCACCACCGACGCCTTCCTCTACTACGGCGCCAACGGCATCGTCGCGTTCGCCGGCAACGGCAGCGCCTACGCCGGCAACAGCGGCACCGTCGACGTCACCAGCAAGTACATCAGTTCGGGCATCGACGTCAGCGGCCTGGAAGACGCGACCGCAAGCAACAGCGGCGACATCTCGGTCGACGCGTGGCGCGCCTACGGCATCCGCGCGCAGGCCGGCAACGGCGACGTGGACGTGGCGAACGAAGGGACGATCTACGCCACCTACAGCCCGGGCGGCGGCACCGCGTTCGGCATCCTCGGCCTGAGCGGCAACGGCGACGTCTCGGTCGACAACGACGGCGACATCACGACCACGGTCGGTGGCCAGTCGGTCGGCATCTTCGGCCTCGCGTATTCGGGCGACGTCACCGTGTCGACCAGCGGCACCATCGACGCGTACAGCTACTCGAACGCGGCGCTCGGCGTCTTCGCCCGCGCGGACTACGGCACCGCCACGGTCGACAACAGCGGCGCGATCTCCGCCTACTCGTACTATGGCGTGGCCTATGGCGTGCTGGCGCGCGGCGAGTACTCCAGCGTCAGCAACAGCGGCGACATCGAAGCCAGCGCGTACTACGCGGCGGCCGGCATCATCGCGACCTCCTACTACGGCACCACGGTCACCACCACCGGCGGCAGCATCAGCGCGATCGCGGTGGGCGAGGGCCTCGGCATCGACGCGCGGTCGTTCTACGGCGACGTATCGGTCGACAATGCCAGCGACATCGAGGCGGTCGGCATCGTGCTGGGCGCGCGCGGCATCAACGCGGCCGCCTACAGCGGCGGCCTGGTCGACGTCGACAACAGCGGCGACATCTACGCCGGCTCGCTGTACGGCGACTCGATCGGCATCTACGGCTACTCGGTCGGCGGCGACGTCAGCATCGACAACAGCGGCGACATCACCGCGATCTCCTACTACGGCCTGGCCGACGGCATCTTCGCCTCCGGCGCCAACGTCGACGTGACCAACAGCGGCGCGATCGAGGTCTACGGCTACACCTGGGCAGCCGGCATCGAGGCGCAGGGCGACGACAGCGCGACGGTCGACAACAGCGGCGACATCAGCGTCATCGCGCCGGGCTTCCTGCAGGTGCAGGACTACTACGGCGTCATCGGCTATGCGCCGGGCGTGCAGGCATTCGGCATCTACGCGACCGGCGGCGCAGGCGGCGTGGAGCTGGCCAACAGCGGCGACATCTCGGTCGACGGCGGTTACACCACCGGCATCGAGGTGCAGTCGAGCGGCGACATCCACATCACCAACGGCGGCGACATCGCCTCGGGCTCCGGCTACAACACGTTCTACAACGAGGCCAACTACTACACCTATTTCTACGGCACCCAGGTCGCGACCGGCATCAACGCCACCAGCAACGGCGAAGGTGCGCACGTCGATGTGACCAACAGCGGCGACATCAGCGCCGACGGCATCTTCGGCGCCAGCGGCATCGCTGCGACGTCGGGTGGCCTGGGCGGCTCGGCCAGCGTGGACAACAGCGGCGACATCTACGTCTCGCAGAACCAGAAGTACGGCTACGGCGCCTACGGCATCGTGGTGTCGGCGGATGGCGACGGCGCGATCACCAACAGCGGCGCGATCGAGGTGTACTCTGGCGGCATCGCCAACGGCGCCACCGCGCTGTCGTTCGCCGGCGACGCCAGCGTCACCAACAGCGGCGACATCAACGTCGAAAACTCCGCGTTGCTTTACTACAACGCGACCGGCATCGTCGCCTTCGCCGGCAATGGCGATGCGATGGTGGACAACGGCGGCGGCATCACCGCGGTCAGCAGCTACTGGGCGACCGGCATCGACGTGCGTGGCTTCGGCGACGCCACCGTGGAGAACTCCGGCTCGGTGTTGGCGGACGGCCAGAAGTACGCGTTCGGCGTGTATGCCACGGCCGGCAGCGGCGACGTCGACGTCGCCAACACCGACCACGGCGACATCTACGCGTATTCGTACATCGGTCGTGCCTGGGGCGTGTTCGGGTATTCCGCGCAGGGCGACGTCAACGTCGTCAACGACGGTGCGATCGGGACCTATGCCTACGGCCAGTCCGCCGGCATCTTCGGCCGCTCGGGCCACGGCGACGTCCACGTCGCCAACACCGGCTCGATCGAGGCGATCACCGGCGGCAACGTGGCGGTTGGCGTGTTCGCGCGCGCCGACTACGGCACCGCCTCCGTCAGCAACGGCGGCGACATCGTCGCCAGCGTCGAAGGCGTCAACGGCTACATCGGCGACTATGCCTACGGCATCCTGGCGAACGGCGAGTACGCGCAGGTCGGCAACTTCGGCAGCATCTACGCGTTCGGCATCTATTCCGCCACCGGCATCGCGGCGCGTTCGTTCTACGGCACCACGGTCACCACCGCGGCGACCAGCGACATCGAGGCCTATTCGCTGCTGGTCACCATCGGCATCGAAGGCCGTTCGGAGTACGGCAACGTGTCGATCACCAACTTTGGCGACATCAGCGTCGAGGGCGTGCTTGGCGGCGGTGTCGGCATCCAGGCCTACAGCGGCCTCCAGGGCAGCGTGGTGGTGACCAACGGGGGCGACATCGCCGCCAGTTCGGAATACGGCACCGCGATCGGCATCACCGGCTATTCGGTGGGGGGCAACACCGCCGTGACCAATGGCGGCACGGTCGAGGCCTCAGGTTATTACGGGGCCTACGGCATCGCCGCGCAGTCCTACCTGGGCAGCGTCAACGTCACCAATGCCAGCGCCGGCCACGTCCATGCGTCGGCCCCGAGCTACGCCTATGGCATCTTCGCCAATGCGTACGGCAACGTGACCATCAACAACGCGGGCGCGGTCTCGGCCAGCGCGGATGCGGGCGGTCACGCGGCCGCCGTGCTGATGGAATCGCTGCACGGCTCGAGCACGCTCCACAACGCCGCAACCGGCGTGATCAGCGTCAGCGGCAGCGATGGCGACGCGTTCGCCGTGATCGGCAGCGACGCGGTCGACACCATCAACAACAACGGCCGCATCACCGGCGCACTGGCCCTGTACGGCGGCAACGATGTGTTCAACAACCGCAGCGGCGGCGTGTGGAGCACCGGCGGCACCCACAGCACCGACTTCGGCGATGGCAACGACACCCTCGACAACCTGGCGGGTGGCGTGGTCGACATCCTGACCGGTGCGATCAGCTTCGGCGCGGGCAACGACACCCTGGCCAATGCCGGCACGGTGCGGATCGGCACCGGCGGCACGATCAGCTTCGGCGACGGCAACGACACCCTGACCAATGCCACCACCGGCCTGATCGACGTGGTCGGCGGCACCATCGCGACGGACGCCGGCAACGACACCATCACCAACTTCGGTACCTTCCGCCTGACCGGCGGCACAGTGACCATGGGCGCCGGCACCAACGCCTTCACCAACATCGGCATCCTCAAGGCGCTGGGCAACAGCGCGGTGGACGTGGGCGCAGCCGGCACCCTGACCAACGTCAACAGCATCGACCTGGTCGACGACGCGGCCAATGACAGCCTGACCGTTACCGGCACGCTGGCGGGCACTGGCGCGTTGAACATCGACGTCAATCTGTCGACCAGCACCGCGGATCAGTTGGTGGTGACCGGCAATGTTGCGGCCAGCGCGGTGCAGACCGTCAACGTGCTGTTCCCGGGCCTGCCCACCACCGCCCACACCTCGGCGGTGTTCGCACGGGTCAGCGGCACCTCGGCGGCGTCGAACTTCGTGGCCGGCCAGATCTTCGGCTACAGCCCGGCGAACTTCCTCGACCTCGACCTGACGGTCAGCAGCCAGATCAACACCGCCAACACGGCACCGGACCTGCACTCGATCAACGTCGACGTGGTCGGCCTGAGCGACAGCGGCTCGCTGGCCGCGGTGGTGGCTTCGGGCGCCGCCGGGTTCCTCAACAGCCAGGTCGGTACCTTCCGCCAGCGCCTGGGCGTGAACCCCTACGGTGACGCGGGCAAGGTGCTGAGCGCGTTCTTCCGCGCCTACACCGACGAGGGCGACGTGAACGTCGACGCGGTGGCGGCGAACTTCGGCCAGGGCGGCAACTTCGACTACGACCAGTCGAGCTGGGGCCGCGAGGTCGGCGTGAACGCGAACCTGTTCGGCAACCTGCACGCGGGCGTGGTGTTGGGCACGGCGGACAGCCGCCAGCGCCTGACCGGCGCCGGCGTCGGCGAGAACCGCCTGGACGGCACCACCTGGGGCGCCTACGCGACCTGGTACGTGCCGCAGGGCTTCTACGTCGACCTGACCGGCCGCTGGATGGCGATGGACGTGACGTCGAGGTCGATCGCGGGCGTCCTGCAGACCCGCGCGCATACCTCGGCCACGAGCATCGAAGCGGGCTACGAGTGGGCCGTCGGCGGCTTCAACATCGTCCCGCAGGTGCAGTTCACCCATACCAGCGTCGATGACGTGCGCACGGTGAGTTTCGATCGCGCCAGCTTCGAGTCGCATGGCGGCAACTCGGAACGCGGTCGCCTGGGCGTGGAGGTCAACAAGACCTTCAACGCGGGCAACCTGCTGTGGACGCCGTATGGCTCGCTCAGCGCGATCCACGAGTTCGAGGGCGACATGGACTACACCGTCGCCGACAACTTCTTCGGCAGCACCAGCGTGGACGGCACCAGCGTGATGGCGGAACTGGGCGTCGGCCTGCAGTCCGGCGGCTGGGGCTTCACCATCGGCGCCAACTGGACCGATGGCGGTGCCCTGGACGGCGGCGTCAGTGGCCAAGCCAACATCCGTTTCGCCTGGTAATCGTTGAATGTGACGGGCCCGGCACGCCGGGTCCGTCGTCTTGCAGGGCAGCAGTCGGGACGCACGTGACGAACGAGAACAAGCAGGAAGAACCGCAGGTCCAGGGCAACCAGGACAAGCCGGAACTGGAAACGGGGCTGGACGCGGTGACCGCCGACGCCGTGCAGGCGCAGGCCGGCGGCAAGAAACCGCCGGTGGACATCACCAAGCTCAAGGTCGAGAAATCCTGCTCGCGCGGCCTGTCGGGCTGGCTCGCCCAGCACCGGATGTCGCTGGCGATCACCTCCTACCAGACCGGGCGCATCTACCTGGTCGGCAGCGACAAGCAGGGCCGGGTGTCGTTCTTCGAGCGCATCTTCGAACGCGCGATGGGCGTGGTCGGCAATGCGCAGCGGATCTACCTGGGCGGCCTGTACCAGTTGTGGCGCTTCGAGAACGTGCTGCGCCCGAACGAGGTCATCCATGGCCAGTTCGACAAGTGCTACGTGCCGCGCAACGCGCAGACCATCGGCGACCTGGACATCCACGAACTCGGCATCCGCAAGAACGGCAAGGTGGTCTTCGTCAACACGAAGTACTCCTGCCTGGCCGAGCTCAGCCAGACCCACAGCTTCAAGGCGATCTGGAAGCCGAAGTTCATCAGCAAGCTGGCGCCTGAGGACCGGTGCCACCTGAACGGCCTGGCGATGGTCGACGGCGAGCCGAAGTACGTGACCGCGGTGTGCAAGAGCGACAGCGTCGATGGCTGGCGCGACCGCCGCCAGGACGGAGGCGTGGTGATCGACGTGCAGACCGACGAGATCGTCTGCGAAGGCCTGTCGATGCCGCATTCGCCGCGCTGGCACAACGGCCGGCTGTGGGTGCTGAATGCCGGCACCGGCCACCTGGGCTGGGTCGATTTCGAGAAGAAGGCGTTCGTGCCGCATGCGTCGGTGCCGGGCTTCGCGCGCGGCCTCTCGATCATCGGCAACGTCGCCGCGGTCGGGCTGTCGAAGCCGCGCAACCAGCGCTTCGAGGGCCTGCAGCTCGACGAGGAACTGAAGAAGCGCGACGCCGAGCCATGGTGCGGCGTGCAGATCGTCTCGCTGACCAACGGCGACGTGATGAACTGGATACGCTTCGAGGGCGACATCAGCGAGATCTTCGATATCAGCTTCCTGCCGAACGTGAAGAACCCGATGATGATCGGCCTGCGAACCGCGGAGATCCGCGACCTGATCACCTTCGAATCCGATTTGCCTGTCGTGGAGGAGAGTGCAGCATGAAGACGACCCGTAACATGATGATGGCGCTGGCGGGCGTGGCGCTCGTGTTCGGCGCGCAGCAGGCCGCCGCCCAGTCGGCGACGCCGTCGAAGCCCGCCGCGGTGCAGGCGCGGCCTCCGGAAGACCAGGCGGCGGAAGCCTTCAAGGCCTGGGACAAGGATCGCAACGGCAGCCTGTCGCTGGTCGAGTTCCGCAATGGCTGGCAGCAGGGCCAGCGCTTCGCCGAGACGCAGGCGCGCCTGCGCCAGCAGTTCGGCACGGTGGACGCCAACAAGAACAACGTGATCGATCCCGCCGAGTACGGCAGCCTCGTGCTGGTCAAGCAGGCCGGCAAGAACGCACCGCAGATGTCGGTGTTCGACGCCAACCGCGACGGCAAGCTGGACTTCGGCGAGTACGTGAAGCTGGTGCAGGCGCTGGCGCCGAAGGATGCGGGCAAGGGCGCCACGAAGTGAAGATCGAGATCGTCCCGGTCTGGAAGGACCTGTCGCCGGACCTGTCGGCGGAACTGGTGGCCTTCTGGCACGGGCACAATGCGATCCAGAACGAGGCGGCGGCGGCGCGCCGCAGCGAACAGGCCGTGTGCATCGCCCGCGACGCCGATGGCGCGATGTGCGGCGTCGCGACGGCGGTGGTCAAGGTGCTGCCGCGGTTGCGCCAGCCGATGTACTACTACCGGCAGTTCTTCGCCAAGGGCCTGCGCGGGCAGCACCAGGAGCTGGCGTTCTTCCAGCGCGCCAAACGGATCCTGCAGGACTACAACGCAGGGCTCGACAAGGCGGAGTCGCTCGGCATCCTGCTCGAGGTCGAGAACGCCAAGATCGCCGCGGCCTACCGTCGCGCGCACGAACCGGGCTTCGACGCCACCTTCATCGGCTATTCCCCGCGCGGCCTGCAACTGCGCGTGTCCTATTTCGACAACGCCGTCCTGCAGGCGCCTTCGCCCCTGCAGGCGCCCGCGACGGTCGCCAGCGGCGCCCGCGGTACCGCAAGGCCTGCCCCATCCATTCCCCGGCACGGAAACGGCCGGTCCTGATCACCACGGAGAACGCGCCATGAAAGCACAGATGAGTTTGTTGAGCCTCGCCATCGCTTCCGGCCTCGCCCTTGCGGCGATCCCCGCCGAGGCTGCCGGCAACCTGAAATCCGCCGCCATCAGCCGCGCCAACGTGCTGCTGGGCGTGAACGGCGCCAGCGCCATCCGTGCCGCGCAGGGCGACGTGTTCGCCGCGCGCGATGCCATCGTCGACGCCGACGGCACCGAGCACGTGCGCTTCCAGCGCAGCTACCGCGGCCTGCCGGTGATCGGCGGCGACTTCGTGATGCATTCGCGCAACGGCCAGCTGCGCAACGTCAGCCAGTCCCTGAAGACCGCGGCGCGCCCCAACCTCAACGCGCTGGTCAGCGGCGACGAGGCGATCATCGAAGCCGGTGCCCGCTTCGGCAGCAAGTTCTTCGGCGCACCGACCTCGCGCATGGTGGTCTACGCCCGCGGCGCCAGCCCGGTGCTCGCCCATGAAGTCGTGTTCAAGGGCATCAAGGCCGACCAGACCGAGACCGAGATGCATTACTTCGTCGATGCGCGCAACGGCCGCATCCTCGAGCAGTGGGACACCGTGCAGACCGCGCAGCCGGGCCCGGGAGGCGGCGGCTGCGCTGGCGCCACCGCGGCCGTCGGCAGCGGCAAGAGCCTGACCGCCGGCACCGTGGTGCTCAACACCACCAAGTGCGGCACCACCTTCCAGTTGCAGGACTCGACCCGCGGCGGTGGCGCGACCCACAACATGTCGATGAAGACCGCCGGCATGGGCGCCGTGTTTACCGGCAGCGTCA
The DNA here is from genome assembly GCA_035456065.1 of Thermomonas sp. Lineage (GTDB taxonomy): Bacteria > Pseudomonadota > Gammaproteobacteria > Xanthomonadales > Xanthomonadaceae > Thermomonas. The sequence goes on from DATIDW010000003.1 coordinate 175,822, forward strand.
ACACCTGGGGCAATTTCCTGGTCAGCAACGCGCAGACCGCGGCCGCCGACGCCCATTACGGCGTGGCCACCACCTGGGATTACTACAAGAACGTCCACGGCCGCTCCGGCATCGCCAACGACGGCGTCGGCGCGATCAGCCGCGTGCATTACGGCCGCAACTACGCCAACGCCAGCTGGAGCGACGGCTGCTTCTGCATGACCTTCGGTGACGGCGACAACGGCGCCACCATCCTGCCGCTGGTCGCGCTGGACATCGCCGGCCACGAAATGTCGCACGGCGTGACCAGCCGCTCCGCCGGCCTGGTCTATTCCGGCGAGTCCGGTGGCCTGAACGAAGCGACCTCCGACATCTTCGGCACCATGGTCGAGTACTACGCGGCCAACGCCAATGATCCGGGCGACTACGTGGTCGGCGAGGAGCTGTTCCCGAACAACGCCGCGCTGAACCAGGCGATCCGCTGGATGTTCAAGCCGAGCCTGGATGGCGCGTCGCCGGATTGCTATGCCAGCAGCCTGGGCAGCCTCGACGTGCACTACAGCTCGGGCGTGGCCAACCACTTCTACTACCTGCTGGCGGAAGGTGCGGTGGTGCCGGCCGGCTTCGGTTCGGGCACGTGGGCCAACCTGAGCGCGTCGTCGCTGGTCTGCAACGGCAACACCAGCCTGGCCGGCATCGGCCGCACCGCCGCGTCGAAGATCTGGTACCGCGCGCTGACCGTGTACATGACCTCCAGCACCAACTACGCCGCCGCGCGCACGGCGACGCTGAGTGCTGCGACCGACCTGTACGGCGCCGGTTCCGCGCAGTACAACGCGGTGGCTGCGGCGTGGGCGGCGGTCAGCGTCGTCTGACCTCGCGCAGCGACATCGCGTGAACGGACGGCCCGCGCAAGCGGGCCGTTCCGTTTTGCGATGACGGTCCCGCGCAACCATGCGAGAATGCGCGCCTGCGGCAATCGCCGCACGCATGCGCCCGTAGCTCAGCCGGATAGAGTAGTGGCTTCCGAAGCCATTGGTCGGGGGTTCGAATCCCTCCGGGCGCGCCATCCCTGATGGCGCTTCGTCGTGATTCCCTGCCCTCGCGCGTGGCGCTCGGGCGTTCGCCAGCGCGCAAGCCGATGGCTTGCAGCGGCGCTGGCTCACCCCTCCGGGCGCGCCATCCCTGATGGCGCTTCGTCGTGATTCCCTGCCCTCGCGCGTGGCGCTCGGGCGTTCGCCAGCGCGCAAGCCGATGGCTTGCAGCGGCGCTGGCTTACGCCTCCGGGCGCGCCATACACTAGGCGACGATGAGGACAGGACTTCCCTGTCTTCGCGCACAGCCCCGAAGGTTCTCCGTCGCGCAAGTCGATGCCTTGCCGCCGCGACGGCGCACCATGTCGGGCGCATCATTCCCGGCCGCGCCGATGCCACGAGAACGCGACGACGCCCAGCACCCCGGTGCCGAACCCCAGTGGCGGGAGCGCCTGCGCCAGTATTGGGCGCTGGTCCGCGGTGACCGGCCCATCGGCTGGATACTCCTGCTCTGGCCCACCTGGTGGGGTCTGTGGCTGGCCGCGGGGGGCGTGCCGCCGTGGGGGCCGTGGCTGGTCTTCACCTTGGGTGTCTGGCTGACCCGGTCCGCAGGCTGCGTGATCAACGACTACGCCGATCGCTGGCTGGATCCGAACGTCGAGCGCACCAAGCAGCGTCCGCTGGCGACCGGCGCGGTGTCCGGCAGCGAGGCGCTGGCGGTGTTCGCGCTGCTGATGCTGGTCGCGTTCGCATTGGTGCTGACCCTGAACCGGTTGACCATCTGGATGAGCGTGGTCGGCGTCCTGCTCGCCGCCAGTTATCCCTACCTGAAGCGATACACCTACCTGCCGCAGGTCTATCTCGGCATGGCGTTCGGATGGGGCATCCCGATGGCGTTCGCGGCGCTGACCGGCGGCGTGCCGCCGATCGCCTGGGTGCTGTACGTGGCCAACATCTTCTGGGCCACGGCCTATGACACCTGGTACGCGATGGTCGACCGCGAGGACGACCTGCGCATGGGCGCGAAATCGACGGCGATCCTGTTCGGAGACATGGACCTGACGGCACAGGGCGTGCTGTATGCCGGCATGTTCGCGGCACTCGCGCTGGTCGGTCGGGATGCGGGGCTGGGCAACTATTACTGGGCCGGACTTGGCGTCGCAGCGCTGCTGGTGGTGTACGAGTTCGCCATCGCGCGCGGCCGCGAACGCGAACGGTGCTTCCGCGCGTTCCTGCACAACCATTGGGTGGGCATGGCGGTCTTCGTCGGCATCGCCGCGGATTTCGCCTTGCGCGGCACCGCCGTCGCGGCCTGACCATCCGAATACCTACCGGTCACGCCACCCGCGCGCAGACCCACGCATCGACGCGCCGCACGCCGGCCTGGTGGAGGACGCGGGCCGCGGCATGCAGGGTGGCGCCGGTGGTCATCACGTCGTCGAGCAGGACGACATGCGCCGGAAGGGAAGCGCCGCTGGCGACGACGAACGCGCCGCGCAGGTTGCGCTGGCGGGCGTCGGCATCCAGTCGCGATTGCGCGCTCGTCGTCCTTGTCCGCTGCAAGGCATTGCCGAGCAGCGGCAGGCGCAGGGCGCGCGCCAGCGGCCGTGCCAGTTCCAGCGCCTGGTCGTAGCCGCGGCTGCGCAGGCGGGCGCGGTGCAGCGGGATCGGGATCAGGCCAGCGGGCCGCGGCAAGGCCGCCAGCCGGTCCATCATGCATTGCGCCAGCACGCGCCCCGCGGCGAAGTCGCGATGGAACTTGAGGCGCGGCAGCAGGCGGTCGAGCGGGAACGCGTAGTCGAACACGGCGTGGGCCTCGCCCAGCGGCGGTGGTGCCTGCAGGCACTGCCCGCACCGGCCGGCCTGCGGGAGCGGCAGTGCGCATCGCGTGCAGGCCGGACCCTGCCATGGCAGGGCCGCGTGGCAGGCGTGGCACAGGTCGCGGCCTCCGGCCCCACGCTCGCCGCAGACCATGCAGCGCAGGGCGAACAGCCAGGGCAACGGAGCGGCCAGGCAGCCGTCAACTTTTCCGGGGAGTGATTGGTTGACGGTGCCGGCCATGCATTCCAGACTGCCGGCCTCATCAAAGCGCGTCTGTCGGGGAAAGCCCATGCCTGCCATCAGTGTTGCTCCCATCAGCATGTTCCCGATCCGCCATGACTGGTCGCGCGCCGAGGTCGAAACGCTGTTCGACCTGCCGCTGACCGAACTGCTGCACCGCGCCGGCACTGCGCATCGCCAGCATTTCGATCCGGCCGAGGTGCAGGTCTCGACGCTGCTGTCGGTGAAGACCGGCGGCTGCCCGGAAGACTGCGGCTATTGCCCGCAGGCCGCGCGTTACCACACCGGCGTGGATGCGACCAAGCTGATGTCCACCGAGTCGGTGGTCGAGAAGGCCAGGCAGGCCAAGGCCGCCGGTGCATCGCGTTTCTGCATGGGCGCGGCCTGGCGTTCGCCGAAGGATCGCGACGTGCCCAAGGTCGCGGCGATGATCCGTGAGGTAAAGGCGCTCGGCCTCGAAACCTGCGCCACCCTCGGCATGTTGTCGGGCGCGCAGGCGCAGGCGCTGAAGAGCGCCGGGCTGGACTACTACAACCACAACCTCGACACCGACCCCGAGTACTACGGCGACATCATCCACACCCGCGAGATGCAGGACCGCCTCGACACGCTGTCGCATGTGCGCGACGCCGGCATGAAGACCTGCTGCGGCGGCATCGTCGGCATGGGCGAATCGCGTCGCCAGCGCGCCGGCCTGCTGCAGACCCTGGCCAACCTGCCTGCCCATCCCGACTCGGTGCCGATCAATCGCCTCGTGCAGGTCGAAGGCACGCCGTTGCATGGCACCACCGAACTGGATCCGTTCGAGTTCGTGCGCAGTGTCGCCGTTGCCCGCATCCTGATGCCGGCCTCGATGGTGCGGCTGTCGGCCGGGCGCGACAGCATGAGCGACGAACTGCAGGCGCTGTGCTTCGCCGCCGGCGCCAACTCGATTTTTTACGGCGAGAAGCTGCTGACCACCGGCAACCCGGACACCGAGCGCGACATGGCGCTGTTCGCGCGCCTCGGATTGCGGCCGATGGCGGTCGAGGCCGCGACGGACGACAGCATCGATGCGTGCACGACCACCGTGCATGCCGGCATCACCGAAGCCGCGTAGGCGATGTCGCGCGTGTCGTTGACCGAGCGCGTGCGTGCGGCCCGCGCGCAACGCGACGCCGTGCATCGGCGCCGCCACCTGCGCACGGTCGCGTCGCGCGATGGCATGCGTTGCAACGTCGACGGCCGCACGCTGCTGAACTTCTGCAGCAACGATTACCTCGGTTTGTCGCAGCACCCCCGTGTGATCGCGGCGCTGCGCAATGCCGCCGGCGAAGGCGCGGGTGCCGGCGCGTCGCACCTGGTCTGCGGGCATGGCGCGCAGCACGCCGCGCTGGAAGCGGAACTCGCCGACTGGTTGCAGGCGCCGCGCGCGCTGCTGTTCGGCAGCGGCTACCTGGCCAACCTCGCGGTGGTGCAGGCGCTGCTCGGCGCCGGTGATCTCTGCGTGCAGGACAGGCTCAACCACGCGTCGCTGATCGATGCCGCGCGCCTGGCCGGTTGTGCGTTCAAGCGCTATCCGCACGCCGATGCCGGCGGCGCCGCACGCCAGCTCGCGTCGCACCCTGATGGCGCCGCGCTGCTCGCGAGCGACGGCGTGTTCTCGATGGATGGCGATGTCGCGCCATTGCGTGCACTGGCGCAGGTCGCGCGGGAGCAGCAGGCGACCCTGTACATCGACGACGCCCACGGTGTCGGCGTGCTGGGCGAGGCCGGGCGCGGCAGCAGCGATGCCGCCGGCCTGGCATCGGCCGACGTGCCGCTGCGGCTGGTGACCTTCGGCAAGGCGCTGGGCAACGCGGGTGCAGCGGTCGTCGGCGATACCGACCTGGTCGCGCACCTCGCGGAAACCGCGCGACCGTACATCTACACCACCGCGTTGCCGCCCGCGCAGGTCGCCGCCACGCGCGAAGCGGTGCGCATCGCGCGCGAAGGCGAGGCCCTGCGCGAACGCCTGCACGCGCATATCGAACGACTGAAGGACGGCGCACGCACGCGCGGCCTCGCGCTGATGCCATCGGACACGCCGATCCAGCCATTGCTGGTCGGCAGCGACACCCATGCGCTGGCGATGGCCGCCGCACTCGAAGACCGCGGCTACTGGGTGGCGCCGATCCGTCCGCCCACGGTGCCGGAAGGCAGTGCGCGTTTGCGGATCACGCTCAGCGCCGCGCACGAGGCGCATCAGGTCGACGGCTTGCTGGACGCATTGGCGCACGCGCGCGACGCGGTGATGGCATGAGCCTGCGCGTCGAGGTGATCGGCAATGGCCCGCCGCTGGTCCTGCTGCATGGCTGGGCGATGCACGGTGGCATCTTCGCGCCGCTGGTGGAGGCGCTGCGCGACCATCGCACGCTGCATGTGGTGGACTTGCCGGGCCATGGCCACAACCGCGATTGCGGCGTGCCGCTGGCCCTGGACGCGTGCGCGAATGCGGTGTTCGACGTGGTGCCCGACGCGCCCTGGTGCGGTTGGTCGCTGGGCGGCTTGATCGCCCTGCATGCGGCGTCGACGCAGCCACGGCGCATTCCCGCGCTGGCGACGATCTGCGCCACGCCGAAATTCGTGGTCGCCGACGACTGGCCGCTGGGCATGCCCGCGGAGGTATTCCGCGGTTTCGCGGAGGGCCTGCGCGGCGATTGGCGCGCGACCATCGACCGCTTCATCGCGCTGGAGGCATTCGGTTCCGGGCACATGCGCGAGGAGCTGCGGATGTTGCGCGACGCGGTGCTGGCGCATGGCGAACCGGCCACCCAGGTATTGGCGGAGGGCTTGCAGGTGCTCGAAGACAGCGACCTGCGCGCCGTCCTGCCGACGCTGCGCGTGCCAAGCCTGTGGATCGGCGGCCGCCGCGACCGGTTGGTGGACCCGCAGGCGATGTGCGCGGCTGCCGGCATCGCGCCGCACGCGCGGTTCGTGCAAGTCGAGCATGCCGGGCATGCGCCGTTCCTGACCCACGCCGACGAAGTGGCCGCAACGCTGCTCGCTTTCCTCGCGGAGAATGGCGCATGAGTACGCCGTTGTTCGACGCCAGGCAGGTGCGCCGCGCGTTCTCGCGCTCGGCGGCGAGCTACGACGCGGCCGCGCAGTTGCAACATGCGGTGGAAGCTCGCTTGCTGGAATCGCTCGATTATCTCGACGACCCGGCATTGAAACGCGCGCCGCCGCAGCGCGTGCTCGACCTGGGCTGCGGCACCGGCCGCGCCAGCATCGCCATGCAGAAGCGCTGGCCGAAGGCGCAGGTGCTGTCGCTCGACCTGGCCGTGCCGATGCTGCAGCAGGCGCGCGATGCGTCGAAGCGTTCGGCGGGCTGGTTGTCGAACCCGTTCGCGCGCAAGCCCGTGCAGGTGTGCGCCGATGCGCGCGCACTGCCTTTGGCGGAGTCGTCGGTCGACGTGCTGTTCTCCAACCTGTGCCTGCAATGGGTCGAGGATCTCGACGCACTGTTCGCCGGATTCCGCCGCGTATTGAAGCCGCATGGCCTGCTCTTGGTATCGACGTTCGGGCCGGGAACGCTGTGGGAACTGCGCGACGCGTTCGCCCATGCCGATGATGCGCCGCACGTCAGCCCGTTCGCCGATATCGCCGGGTTCGGCGATGCGCTGGTGCGCGCCGGTTTCCACCAGCCGGTGCTCGACCGCGAGGAAGAGGCCACGCACTACCCGGACCTCGCATCGCTGATGCGCGAACTGCGCGCCATCGGCGCGACCAATGCGCTGGCCTCGCGCCGCCGCACCCTGACCGCGCGCGCGCGGTTCGCCACCGCGGCTGCCGCGTATGAAACGCATCGCGACGCGCGCGGATTGCCGGCCACCTGGGAAACCATCACCGCGATCGCCTGGGCGCCGGAGGCCGGCACGCCCTTGCGCGAGGGCGAGGTCGACGTGGCCTCGATCCCGTTGTCGCGCATCCCGATCCGGCGGCGCGGATGACGCCGCAACGCCGCGCATTGCTGGCGATCGCGCTGTCGCTGTTGTCGGCGCTGTTCTTCACCGCGACCTACGTGCTCAATCGCGCCGCCGCGGTCGATGGCGGGCATTGGGCGTGGACCGCGTCGCTGCGTTACCTGTTCGTGGTGCCGCTGCTGCTGCTGTTGATGCCGTGGCAGGGCGGCATCGCGCCGGTGGCGAAGGCGATGCGTGCCGCGCCGGGCGCATGGCTGCTGTGGAGCGGCATCGGATTCGTGCTGTTCTACATGCTGCTGAGTTATGCGGCCGACAGCGGGCCATCGTGGCTGATCGCCGCCAGCTTCCAGACCACGGTGGTGGGCGGCATGCTGTGCGCGCCGCTGCTCTATGACGATGCGCGCGCGCGTTTGCCGCGCGCGGCATTGGCGGTGGGCGTGCTGATCATCGCCGGGGTGTTGCTGATGCAGTTCGGGCACGCGCGCGGCACGCTGGACGCAAAGGGCTGGATCGCCTTCCTGTGCGTGGTCGTCAGTGCATTCGCCTACCCGCTGGGTAATCGCGGGCTGCTGTTGCACCTCGAGCGCACCGGCGTCGAGCTCAACGCGACCCAGCGCGTGTTCGGCCTGGCGCTGGCCAGCCAGCCGGCATGGCTGGCGCTGGCGGCATGGGCGTGGCTGCAGGCCGGGCCGCCGCCCGGGTCGCAGTTGTGGCTGGCATTGGGCGTGGCGGTCAGCGCTGGCGTGGTCGCCACCATCCTGTTCTTCCAGGCCACCGGCATGGTCCGCGACAACCCCACCGCACTTGGCGCGGCGGAGGCGATGCAGGCCGCCGAAGTGCTGTTCACGACGTTGCTGGGGGTCGTCTTCCTCGGCGAGGCGTGGCCCCGTGGTCAGGCGCTGGCCGGCGCGGCATTGGTGGTCGCCGGCATCGTCCTGTTCGCATGGATCGTCGCGCGCGGCGCGCGCACTCCGGAAGACGTGGATGCCTTGCAGACGGATCGCGGGAGCTGACCCCGGATCGACCGGGTGGCGGATCGACGAATCCCGGGCGTCAGCGCACCTGCGCGAGCCAGCCTTCCAGGTTGTAGTAGTTGGTGACGCGCGCGACCAGGCCGCCGCGCAGTTCGAAGAACGCACCGCCGGGCAGCACGTATTCCTGGCCGTTGGCGGGCGGCAGGCCGTCGTCGGCCAGCAGGTATTGGCCATGCACGACGTACTCGGCGGCGGCGCGCTCGCCATCCGGCGACGCCATCACCACCACGTCGCGCAACTGCTCGCGGTAGCAGCGCGCCATGCGCGCCTGGAACGCGGCGAACGCGGGCTTGCCGGTTTCGCGCGCGCCCTGGTTGAGGTCGTGGACGACATCGTCGGCCAGCAGCGCCTGCATGCCGGCCCAGTCGCCGCGATTGAACGCGGCGTAGTAGGCCAGCACGATTTCGGTGGCGCGATCGTGCGCGCGGGTGCCGTCGATTTTCATGGCTGCGCTTCCGTGGCGAGTGCGAACAGGGCCGGCAGGGCGTCGAGGTCGACGTTGCCGCCGGACAGGATGATGCCGACCCGGCGCCCCTCGAACAACGGACGCTGCGCCAGGACCGCCGCCAGCGCGGTCGCCGACGAGGGCTCCACCAGTTGCTTGGTTCGCGTCCACAGCAGGCGCATCGCCGCGACGACCTGCGCGTCGTCGACTGTCAGCACGCGCGCGCCCGCGCCACGCAGGATGTCGAAATTGATCGCGCCGAGGGTGCCGCGCAGGCCGTCGCAGATCGTGTCCGGAATGAAATCGTGGTCGAGCGCATCCTTCGCGAACGAACGCGCACCATCGGCGGCGCCTTCGGGCTCGGCCAGGTAGAGCCGGCAGTTCGGCGCCAGCGCACGCATCGCCAGCGCGGTGCCGGCGGCCAGCCCGCCACCGCCCAGCGGCACCACCAGCGCGTCGAGGTGCGGGTGCGCGGTGAGCAGTTCCAGCGCCGCAGTGCCCTGGCCGGCGATGACGCGGGGGTCGGTGTAGGGATGCACGGAGGTCGCGCCGGTGTCGGCCTGCACCTGCGCGCACACGGCCTCGCGCGCGGCGATGGTCGCTGCGCACCGATGCAGGATCGCGCCGTAATGTTCGATGGCGGCCAGCTTGGCGCGCACCGCGCCATCCGGGACCACCACATGGCAGGGGATGCCCCGGCCGCGCGCGGCCAGTGCCAGCGCGGCGCCGTGGTTGCCGGACGAATGCGTCACCACCCCACGCGCCGCGATGTCGTCGGCCAGCGACCAGACCGCATTGCAGGCGCCCCGGAACTTGAAGGCGCCGATGCGTTGCAGGTGTTCGGCCTTGAAGGCGAGCTTGGCGCCGCTCAGCACGTCGAGCGCGTGGGTGCGCAATACCGGGGTGGCATGCGCGTACGGGGCGATCCGCGCGGCTGCGGCCAGCACGTCGTCGAAACAGGGAATGGGCGCATTTGCATTCATTGGGGAATGCTAGCGCAGGCGGTCTTCACTGAATCGTTCAGCACCCAACGCGCCGACCCGGCAGGGTTAAGCACGGATTCAATCCGCCAGCGGGAAGCTGCGAGGGCAACCTTGGGGAAACGAACATGCTTCGCAAGATCCTGCTTCCCGCATTCGTCATCGCGACGCTTGCGGGCTGCGCCACTGGTTACAGCTACCGCAGCGGCAACGGCGGCGACTACTACTACGGCGAGCCGAACGTCGAGTATCGCTACTACGGGGGTTATGGCTACTACGGGAGCTATGGCTACGGGTATGGCGGTTACGGCTATTACGGATTGGGCCGCCCCTGGTATGGCTATCCGTACGGCTACTACGGTGGGGCATATCCGAGTTATCCGTACGGGCATGGCCCGCGCCCGCCACATGGTCCCGGCCACGGCCACGATGGCGGCCATGATGGAGACCACGATGGTCCGCCGCCGCCACAGGACGGGCATCGCCCGGGCAACAGGCCGCCATGGCGCGACATCGGACGCATCCGCGACCGGGAAGAAGGGGAGGTGGCCTGGTCCCGGCGTGATCACCAGTCAGAAGCGCCGTCGCGCATGCATGCACCTGCCCCGCGCAGGGCTTCCCCTGCTCCGGTGGAGCGGGAGCGCACGGAGTCCCGGCCTTCTTCGCGCGGAGCGCGGGGCGGTGGCGATGGAGGACGATCGCGCGTGCGTGCAGCCCGTCCGTCGGCTGACGATTGAGCCAGGCATCAAAGCGTGACGCGCCTCACAGCCTGAACCGCATTTGGTCGTATGGTTGACGAACCGCGTCACTCTGCGACCTGATCACGCTACTCTAGTCACCGCCGGCGACCTGTGGGACCACCCGGATCCCCCCTGTTCCGTCTGTCTTGCAGGCGCCGGCACTTCTTCCGCAGGCCATATCGCGCCTGGATCCCCCCGGAAAAAAAGAGGGCCGGATGTCCCCCGACATCCGGCCCCCGCAGCGTCCTCGTCGTGCGCAGGAACCGGCCCCTGTTCAGTCCGGTTCATCGCTTGTGGCGTGCCACGCCGAGTGCTGGAATGGTGTACGCAGGAAGCGTGCCAAGTCCCTCCAACCCGGCGTGAACGGGCGCCTCGGCGAGCACCGCCCTAGAATCGCGGCGACCGCGCCGCGCCATCGGCTGGTGCGCGGAACGCTTTCAATCGGTGCCGGCAAGGAAATGCGGTGAGCCAGAGCTTCTACCACTTCGATGTCATCGTGATCGGCGGTGGCCATGCCGGGCGAGTTCGCGGCGAAGCGCAGCTTCACGCCGCCACGAGCGCCCGAGGCAGGAGCCGAGGGCCGGGTGGCTTGGCGAGCGCAGGACGCGCGAGCGTAGCCACCGATGGTGCCGGCGGGAACGAATCGTGAGCCAATCCTTCTACCAGTTCGACGTGATCGTGATCGGCGGCGGCCATGCCGGCACCGAGGCCGCGCTTGCCTCCGCGCGCGCGGGCGCCCGCACGCTGTTGCTGACCCATGGCATCGAGACCGTCGGCGCGATGAGCTGCAACCCGGCGATCGGCGGCATCGGCAAGGGCCACCTGGTCAAGGAGATCGATGCGCTGGGCGGCGTCATGGGCAGGGCCGCCGATGCGGCCGGCATCCAGTGGCGCACGCTGAACGCATCGAAGGGGCCGGCGGTGCGGGCGACGCGTTGCCAGGCCGACCGCGCGCTGTATCGCAGCTTCATCCGCGACGTGGTCGAGCACCAGCCGAACCTCACCGTGTTCCAGGCCGCGGTCGACGATCTCCTGATCAGGAACGACGCGGGCGACCGCGACGCGGTGCGCGGCGCGATCACCAATACCGGCCTGCGCTTCCAGGCGCCGGCGGTGGTGCTGACCGCGGGCACCTTCCTCGCCGGCAAGATCCACATCGGCGAGACCCAGTACGCCGCCGGTCGCATGGGCGACCCGCCGGCGACCACGCTGGCCGCGAAGTTGCGCGAGCGTCCCTTCGTCATCGACCGGCTGAAGACCGGCACGCCGCCACGCATCGACGGGCGCACGCTCGACTATTCGAGGATGGTGGAGCAGCCGGGTGACGATCCGCGTCCGGTGATGTCCTTCCTCGGCAGCGTGGCGGACCATCCGCGACAGGTGAGTTGCTGGATCACCCACACCACCGAGCGCACCCATCAGGTCATCCGCGACGCGCTGCACCGCAGCCCGCTGTACTCGGGGCAGATCGAGGGCGTGGGCCCGCGCTACTGCCCGAGCATCGAGGACAAGGTGGTGCGCTTCGCCGAAAAGGCATCGCACCAGATCTTCGTCGAACCCGAAGGCCTCACCGTCACCGAGATCTATCCGAACGGGATCAGCACCTCGCTGCCGTTCGACGTGCAACTGGCGCTGGTGCGTTCGATCACCGGCTTCGAGGATGCGCACATCACCCGCCCCGGCTATGCGATCGAATACGACTACTTCGACCCGCGCGGGCTGAAGGCTTCGCTGGAAACCAAGGCCGTCGCCGGGCTGTTCTTCGCCGGCCAGGTCAACGGCACCACCGGCTACGAGGAAGCCGCGGCGCAGGGCCTGCTGGCCGGCGTCAACGCGGCGCGCTTCGTGCAGGAGAAGGACGCATGGTCGCCGCGTCGCGACGAGGCCTACCTCGGCGTGCTGGTCGACGACCTGATCACGCAAGGCACCAGCGAGCCGTATCGCATGTTCACCAGTCGCGCCGAATACCGCCTGCAGCTGCGCGAGGACAATGCCGACGTCCGGCTCACGCCCGCCGGCCGCGAACTGGGCCTGGTCGATGACGCGCGCTGGGAAAAATTCTCGCGCAAGCGCGAGGCCGTTGCCGCCGAGACCGCGCGCCTCGGCGCGCTCTGGGCGGCGCCGAACAACGCGTTGGGCGCCTCGCTGGCCAGCAGCATCGGCATCGAGGTCAGCCGCGAGGGCAATGCGCTTGACCTGCTGCGCCGGCCGGAACTGGACTACCCCACCTTGATGCGCGTGCCCGGGCTCGCGCCCGGCGTCGACGACCCCAAGGTCGCCGAACAGGTCGAGATCGAAACGAAGTACTCGGGTTACCTCAACCGCCAGCGCGATGAGATCGCGCGCCAGCAACGCAACGAAACCACCTCGATCCCGGACGCATTCGACTACGCGCAGGTGCATGGGCTGTCGGCGGAAGCATTGCAGAAGCTGCAGCACGTGCGCCCGCAGACCGTGGGCCAGGCGCAGCGCATCCCCGGGATGACCCCGGCGGCGATCTCGCTGTTGCTGGTGCACCTGGAACGCCAGCGCCGCGAGCGCGCGGCCTAGGAGGGGCAGGCCCCCGTGCCTGCCCTGTCCAATCGCCGTAGGGGCAGGCCCCCGTGCCTGCCCTTGGTTCATCGCAAGAGCGGGCAGGCACGGGGGCCTGCCCCAACGGCACGGCGTATCCTTCGCGCATGAACCTGCAGACCGGATCGCGCTTCGCGCTCACGCTCGTCGTCGCCCTCGCCACGCTCGCCGCCTGCCAGCGCGACGCGTCGCCGGCAGCGGCAAGACCCACCAGCGGCGACTACGCAGTGCAGGAATGGGTGCTGCCGGCGCAGGCCGGTTCGATGGCGCCCGACCTGCGCGTGGCAGCCGATGGGCGCGTGCTGATCAGCTGGCTCAACCGCCAGCAGGGGCGCCGCAACGTCCTGCAGTTCTCGTCGTACACCGAGGCGGGTGGCTGGCAGAGCCTGCCGCGCACCATCGCCGTCGGCCAATCGCTGGTCGCCAACTGGGCGGACACGCCGCACCTGCTGGCGACGGCGGACGGCGCGTTGTGGGTGCAGTGGCTGCAGGCGAATGCGGCCAGTCCGTCCGCCTACGACGTGGCGCTGGCGCGCTCGCGCGATGGCGGCATGACCTGGACCCAGATCACCCGCGTCAACGACGACCAGGCCGCGAGCGAACACGGCTTCGCCGCGCTGTGGCCGCGCGGCGCGAATGCGCTCGGCATCGCCTGGCTGGATGGCCGCGAGCAGCAAGGCGCGCATGACAGCGGGCAGGAAGCCGCCACGCACCATGGCGGTGCGATGCAGCTGCGCGCGAACGGCTTCGACATGGACCTCGCGCGCGGCGGGGATGCGGTGGTCGACATGCGCGCCTGCGACTGCTGCCAGACCGATGCCGCACTCACCGATCGCGGTCCCTTGCTCGCGTGGCGCGACCGCAGTGAAGACGAAGTGCGCGACATCGTGGTGGCGCGCCTGCAGGACGACGGTGCGTGGACGAAACCGGTGCCGGTGCATGCCGATGGCTGGAAGGTCGAGGCCTGCCCGGTCAATGGCCCGGCGATCGCCGCGCGTGGCGATGCCGCGGTGGTCGCCTGGTACAGCGAGGCGGGTGGCACGCCGGCGGTGCGCATCGCCCGCAGCACCGATGCCGGCGATGCATTCGCGGCGCCGGTGGTGGTCGACAGCGGTGCCGCCGTGCGTGGCCAGGTCGACGTGGCGGTGGACGGGCAGCAGGCGTGGGTGGCGTGGTTGCGCGAGGATGCCAAGGGCCAGGCGCTGATGCTGGCGCGCTACACGCCGGACCTGTCGAAGCCGCTGCAGCGGATCGAAGTGGCGAGGCTCGGCGCGCGTGGCCATGCCAGTGGCACTCCGCGGCTGGCGGTCGATGCCGGCGGCGCATGGCTGGTATGGACCGACGCCATCGATGGCGTGGCCGACCTGCAGGGCGCGCGCATCACCCGCTGACCGCTTGGCCCGCGGGTGTTGTCCCGCAGGCGTGGCATCGAGGCTTAGTCGCCCAGCGTGCGCGCGATGGTTTCGAACTTCGCGCGGTTCATGTGCTGCGGCAGCAAATTTTCCCGCAGTACCGGCATTGCTTGGGCCAGCAACGCGCGTGCTTCGGCCGTCTTGCCGCTGTCGGCGAGGTCCTGCGCCAGCTCCGCGCGGCCCACCGCGATGTCCAGCGGAGCCTTGGTGGCAAGGACGCGCGCCACCACGTCGCGGCGGAGGCGTTCGCTGCCGGCCTTGTCGCCGCGCAGGGAGTGGAACCAGGCGTCGCTGCGCAGGAACTCGATGAAGATCGGATGGGTCTCCGGTACGAACTTCAACGCGCGCAAGCGCGCCTCCGCGAGTAGCGGCTCGCCGCGTTCGAAGTCGCGCATCCTCACCGCCGCGCGCAGCAGGTTCCACACGGTATCGAAGTACTCGACCGAATCCTTGCCATCGAGTTTCGCGGCCCGTTCCTGCAGGCGCAGCAGGCGTTCTCGCCCCTCGGGCGCGCGGCCGGCGTTGATCATCGCCAGCGCGTACCACTTCTCCGCGCGGCGACGTTCGATGTGGTCGCGGTCGATCTTCGCTTCGTCGAAGATCGCGAGGCTGCGTTCGTGCGCGGCCAGCGCCTTCGGGTAGTCGCCCCAATCGCGGTAGAGATAGCCGATGTTGTACCAGGTGATGCCCTGGTTGATCGGGGTGGCGCCCGCGGCCTTGAACAGCGCGGCTGCGTGTTCGTGCAGCTGCAATGCCTCGGACAATCGGCCCGGCTGCGTCTGCAGTTGCGCGCCCAGGGTGGAATGGAATTCCGCCATCTGCGCACCGCCGGGTCCGGCGGTCTTTTCCTGGATCGCGATCGCCTGGCGAAGCAGTGCCTCGCTCTGCGCGATCGGCATCAGGTCGACCGCATACCCGTTCGCCGCCTTCATCCACAACAGGTTGGCACGCGCGGGCGACAACGCCGGCAACTTCTCGCGGTCCGCGATCACCAACCCCTGCGCCGCGACCTCGAACCCGCGCTTGTACTCGCCGCAGTTGAACAGCAGGCGGGCATGCATCGCCCGGGCCTCGGCGACCTCGGCGGGACGCTGGGTCGGCATGCGCGCGGCGCTGGCCAATGCCTGCTTCCACTGCGCGTCGCCCTGCTTGCAATCGGCCAGGCTGCCATGGGCGATCGCCAGCTGGCGCTCGCCGAGGAAGCGCTGGTGCACGTCGTCCGCGGCGAACTGCTGGCGCAACGTGGCCGCTCGTCGTGCTGCCGCCAGGCTGTCCTTGCCGCGCTCGAGAGCGGCGAGGACACTCGACTGCCCATCGAGGTCGGCGGCGATGGCGAGCGCTTCGTCGCGGTTCGCCGGCGCGGCGCCCCGCAAGCCGGCGTCGAACATCCGTGCCGCGGTTTCCGACTCGCCGAGGCCGTTGTACAGATGCCCGAGCATGCGCTGGATCGATTGCCGGGCCTGCGGTTCCAGCACGCGCTGGTCGAGTTGCCTGCGCGCCTGGTCGAGCAACTGGCGCACGCTGACCTCGGTGCTCATCGCCCGGCCCGGCGCGGCCGCGGCGAGGGTGTCGGTGAGGAAGCCCAGGGTCGCCCGCGCGCTGTCGCTTTCGCGTTGCGCGATGCGGGCCTGCTCGCGCGCCGCGCGCGCCTGCCACAGCGCGATGGACGTGCCTGCGAGCAGGGCGATCGAGACCGCCGCGATGGCCGCGGCCAGCACGCGGTTGCGGCGCAGCCACAGCGTGCCGCGCGCGCCGCGCGACAACGGCACTGCGGCGATCGGGCGATCGTCCAGCCAGGCACGCAGGTCGTTCGCCAGCGCGTCGGCGGAGGCGTAGCGCGCATCCGGGTCGCGGCGCAGGCAGGCCTGCACGATCTCGGCCAGGTTGCCGCGCAGCGCGCGCGACAGCGATGCCGGGCTCATGCCGCCACGCAACGCGGCCTGTTCGGCGCTGGCCTGCGCGGCGGAGCGGGTCAGCGGCTCCGGCTCGCGTTCCAGCTGTTGCAGTTGGCGTGCCACCGGGGTGTCGCGGGTCAACCCGAACGGATGCGAACCCGACAGCAGCCGGTGCAGGACCACGCCGAGTTGCCAGAGATCGGTGGCAGTGGTGATCGGCGCGTCGTGCAGCTGCTCGGGCGAGGCGTATTCGAAGGTCAGCGCGCGATCGTGGGTGGCGGTGACGTCGCTGCCTTCGAGTTGCTTGGCGATGCCGAAGTCGAGCAGCTTGACCCGGCCATCGGCGTCGACCAGCAGGTTGGAGGGCTTGAGGTCGCGATGCACCACCAGGTTGCGGTGCGCGTAACGCACGGCGTCCAGCACCTGCAGGAACAGCACCACGCGATCGCGCAGGCCCAGCCCGCGCGCGTCGCACCAGCGGTCGATGGGCTCGCCATCGACGCGCTCCATCACGAAGTACGGCTCGCCGTCGGCGCTGATCCCGCCATCCAGCAGGGTGGCGATGTTAGGGTGCTGCAGGCCGGCCAGGATCTGCCGTTCGCGCAGGAAGCGCTCGCGTGCGGCCGGCGAATCGGCGCTCGCGCGGATCAGCTTGAGCGCAGCCTGTTGCGTGTACGCGCCGTCGCTGCGTTCGACCGCATGCACCGCGCCCATGCCGCCGCGGCCGATGGTGCCGACGATCTTCCACGCGCCGATCGCGCGGCCGATCGCGTGGTCGGCGTCGGCGTTGCCGCTGGCGAGGGCGTTGCCCCAGGCCGAAGCGTCGCCGGCGAACGGTTCGGTGGCATGCGCGTCGGCGTCGAGCAGGGCCTGCACGCGGGCGCGCAGCGCGTCGTCGCCGTCGCACATTGCCTCGAGCGCGCTTGCGCGTTGCGCGGGGTCGAGATCGGCGACTGCGTCGAAGATCGCCAGCGCGCGCCGCTTGAGGTCTAGATCGCTCACGGCGACATCTCCGCCAGCAGGAAGGCGCGTGCCTTGCGCCAGTCGCGGCGCAGGGTGCGGTCGCTGATGCCGAGCATCCCGGCGATCTCCACTTCCGAATAACCGCCGAAGTAACGCAGCTCGACGATCTGCGCGGCGCGTTCGTCGAGCGCATGCAGCGACGCGAGCAGTTCGTCCAGCGCCAGCACTTCGACCACCGCGCGCTCGCCGGCATCGAGCCGCGCGGTCAGGGTCAGCGCGTCGATCCCGCCACCGCGCTTGTCGGCCTTGCGCGCACGCGCGTCGTCGACCAGCACCTGGCGCATCGCGCGTGCCGACAGCGCCAGCAGGTGGTTGCGATCCACCGCCGTCAGTTGCGCGCCGCCGGCGAGCTTCAGGTAGGCCTCGTGGACCAGCGCGGTGGTCTCGAACGCATCGCGCATGCGCCGCAGCTGCGAGCGCGCGGCGCGCTTCAATTCGTCGTACACCGCCGAATAGGCCTCGCCCAGTGCCCGGGCATCGCCTGCGCGCGCGCGCGCGAGCAACTGGGTGACGGGTGCCTCGTGCGGAGCGGATTCCATGGCGCCTTCCCCCGGCGGCTCCGGATTCGCAAGGGAGTTTCGCACAGGGGGATCGCGTCGCGTCCGGGCAGCAGGCATGCACGCGTGCGAGGTTCGTTGCGACGGTTGCGGGTCGATGTGTGGCGCGCGCGCGCGGCCGACATCAGGCTCCCGTCGCCGACCGTTGTTCGCGGGCCGCACTGGCCTGCCGCCGTGGATTCGGTTCCGGCTCGGCATCGGCGGCGGCCACCGCGCGCCTGGCCAGTGCGGGGTCGGGGATGCCGCCGAGGCGCAGGCTTTCGGCGGCCATCGCCAGGTAGGTGGCGCGTTGCATGGTCGGCAGCGCGTCCCAGTCGTGGACGATGGCCGCGACCTGCGTGCGCAACCGTTCGCGCGGCAGCACTGCCGCCTGTGTCCGCAACACGCGCAGGCGCAGGCCCAGTTGGCGTTGCCGGTCGCCGCTGTCGCCGGCGTCCGGCGTGCCGAGCGCGGCCAGCGCGTCGCGTGCGTGCTGCGCGGAAGCCGCGGCATCGCCGATCGCCCAGGCCAGGTCGGACTGGGTGTTGAGCACGACCACGCGCACCGCACTGGCGCTCTTCAAGTCGCCCGTCGTGGGACGGAAACGCGCGGCTTCGGCCAGCGGTTTGGCGGCGGCGGCGAGCTCGCCCTGTTCGCGCAGGACGTCGGCCTGGAGGGCGAGGATCCAGGGCAGGTAGAAGTCCGGCACGCCGCCCGCCGTGCGCGTTTCGGTTTCGGCCTGGCGCAACAGCCGCAGCGCTTCCGGCAGTCCCGGCCCGGACTCGCGGACGGCGGTCGCAAGATCGATCAGGTTGGAGACGCGCACCATCCGCGTTGCCGGCTTTTGCCCCGGCTTCTCCCGCAACGCCTCGCGCAGCAGCTCGGCGGCGGCGGCATGCCGACCCTGCAGCATGTAGGCGCGGCTCAGTTCGGCGCGGGCGTCGCGGGTGCGCGGGTGGTCCTCGCCGTAGCGGGCGATGCTGGCCTGCAGGAATTCGCGCTTGTAGCGGGCCGATTCGTCCGCCTTGCCTTGCTGGTCGTAGGCCCAGCCCAGCGAGCGCAAGGCGTTCAGGCGCAGCTGCAGCATTTCCTCGTCCAGCGGTTGCGGCAGGCTGTCCAGCAGGCGCAGCAAGGGCGGCGCCAGGCGCGCCATGCCGTCCAGGTCCTGCATCGCGACCGCAACGGTCAGCTGGGTATCCAGTTGCTGGACCTGCAGGCGCGGGCGCACGGCGCCGGCCGTGCCGATCAGCGGATCCGCCTGCGCAAGCATGCCCTTCGCGGCGGTGAAGTCGCCCGCGGCGGCGCCCAGCCGCGCCATCCGCAGGAACAGTTGCGCGCGCGCGGCGTCGTCCAGCGCGCTGTCGTGCGCGCCCATCATCCGGATGGCGTCGACCAGGTCGGCCACGCTGGTGCTGCGACCGCCATCCATCGCCATCGCATGCGCGAACATCCGCATCAGCAGTTCCTGCACCGCCATCGAACTGTTCGCCTGCACCCGCACCTGCGCGCGCTGGTATTCGGCGATGGCCTGCTGCGCGCGCGCGTTCGCCGCTTCGCGCCGCGCCTGGTCGGCCTGCCACAGCGCCGCGCCCAGTCCGGCAAGCAGCGAGATCCCGGCCAGCGCGGCCGCGATCGCGAGGATGCGATTGCGACGGAACCACAGCCGCAGCCGATAGCGATGGCCGCCCTGGTGCGCCAGTACCGGCTGCGCCTGCGCGTGGCGGTCCAGGTCGTCCTGCAGCGCCTGCACGCTGGGATAGCGATCCAGGGGGGTGCGCCGCAGGCAGCGGCCGACGATGGCGTCGAGGTCGCCCTGCAGTTCGCGCGCGGGCAGCGGCCTGTCGCCGTGTTTGCCCGCGACTTGCGAAGGCGGTGGCGGGTCTTCGCGCAGCAGCCGGTCGACCGCGCGCGACAGCGCGGTGTCGCCGAACGACCACGGCAGGCGGTCGCACAGCAGTTCGTACAGGACCACGCCAAGCGCGTAGATGTCGACCGCGGTGGTCGCCGGCGCACCCTCGATCTGCTCCGGCGCGGCATGGTCGGGGGTGAACGGAGTGGCCTGGGTGATCCGCGCATCCGGCGCGTGCGGATCGACCAGCTTGGCGATGCCGAAATCCAGCAACTTCACCTGGCCGGTCTCGTTGACCAGGATGTTGGACGGCTTCAGGTCGCGATGGATCACCAGCGCGGCATGCGCATGGCTGACCGCGGCGCAGACCTGGTGGAACAGCTTCAGCCGCGCGCGCAGCGAAAGCGCGTGCCCGCGGCAATAGTCGGCGATGCCCTGGCCCGGCACGTATTCCATCGCCATCCATGCGCGGCCATGGTGGAAGCCGCCATCGAGCAGGCGCGCGATGTGCGGATGGGTCAGCTGGGCGAGGATCCGGCGTTCGTCCTCGAAGCGCTCCGCGTGCTGGCTGGCATCGGGATGCAGCAGCTTGATCGCGGCCTGCTGGGTGAAGCCGCCCTCGGCGCGCTCGGCCAGGTAGACCTCGCCCATGCCGCCGCGGCCGATCATGCGCACGATCCGCCAGGCGCCGACGCGCATCTCGGCGGACAGCACGCTGTCGTCGGCGTGCGCGGCATCGTGTTGCGCGCGGACCTGCGGCGCGTGGTCGAGCACCGAATCGCGTTCCGACGCGGCCAGCATCGCCTCCAGTTCGTGGCGCAGCGCGGGGTCGCGGGTGCAGTGGCGATCGAGGAAGCGCGCACGTTGCGCCGGCGGCAGCTCCAGCAGGTCCGGGAACAGCGCTTCCACCCGCGCCCAGTCGATGTCGTCGCCTTGCCCTGCCGTCATGGCCACTTCCCGGTTGCGTGGCCGTACTGGTGTACACGGCGCGCGTTCGTAACAGAATGGCGCATCGCCAAGCCTCGGGGAACAGCATGACCGACACCGTGTCGCCGGACCGGATCGACGCAGCCGATGCGCCCGCCCCCGACGCGCTCGATGCCACCCATTCCCCGGAAGTTCTGGCCGCGGTGCACGACCTGGTGCCGCTGCTGTACGAGGAACTGCACCGCACCGCGCGCCGCGAGCGCCGCCGTTTTTCGGTCGGCGACACCCTGGCGACCACGGTGCTGGTCAACGAGGTGTACATGCGGTTGGCGTCCTCGCCCGGCTTCGGCACCCGCAGCCACTTCCTGGCGGTGGCCGCGATCGCGATGCGGCGCATCCTGATCGAGGCGATCCGCGCGCAGATGCGGGTCAAGCGCGGCGGCGAATTCCAGCGCGTCGGCTTCGAGCACGCGCTGGACGTGGAGATCGACAACGACGAGAAGATCCTGGCGATCAACGACGCGCTGCTGGCGCTGGCGGAACGTTCGCCGCGGCTGGCGCAGATCGTGGAATGCCGCTTCTTCGCCGGCTACAGCGAGAAGGAGACCGCGCAGGCGCTGGATGTCTCCGAGCGCACCGTGCAACGCGACTGGGCCACTGCCCGTGCCTGGCTGCAGCGGCAGGTCGAACAGGCCATCTAGGCGAACCACGCGCCGCGTCGCCGCCATCAGTGCGTCGATTGCATGGTCGAGGCGACGAACAGATAGAGCTTGCCCCAGGCGGCGCGCGCATCGGCGTCGAAGTCCCGGCCCAGGCGCATGTGCAGCGCCTGCAGCAACGCTTCGCCGACCTTGTCGTAGTCCAGCGCCAGCACGCCGTAGCCGCGGTGGCGCTGGCCCAGTTCGGCCAGCGGCCCGGCCAGCGCCTCCGGCGAGCGCAGGTGCGCGACCAGCAGCGCCAGCATGCGCAGCAGCTTCGCGCGCTGTTCCGGCATCGGGCCGCGGAACATCGCCCGCAGCAGCGGCGCGATCGAGAACAGGGCGTCGTAGAAGTCGCGGGCGAAGCCGTCGGCGTCGCGGCCGACCAGCGCGAACTGCGCGCGGATCAGGTTGGTCTCGCCCGGCGACAGCAGCCAGAGGGCGGCGTCGGGGGTGCGGGTTTTCAGCATGGCATTCATTCGGGTTGGGTCCTGTGGATGGGCGGCGGGTCCGGCCCTGCACACGCACTCGCCATCCGGCGGTGAATCCGGACATCGGCTGCGGTGCTGGCCTGGCATACCCCGGTAATCGCCGTTTCCGCCGGCAACCCGCCAACGGATTTCGAAACGGGTCGCGCGCGCTACGCAAGGCACGGGCGAACCGGCCATCGCGGCCGCGAAAAAAAATCGAAAGAATTTGGCGGGTCCACGCCGGAACCGTCGATTCCATGAGTGAAGCCCGCCGCGGACATGCCGCCGGGACACCGCTCACTCACCGGAGAATCGACATGCACCGCAAGACCCGCACCAATCCGCGTTTCTCGACCCTGACCCTTGCCCTGCTGACCGCCGCGGCGCTGCCGGCGATGGCAGAAGACACCTGGGAATTGACCTGCTATGTCGGTCACGGCACGGCGAACATGTGGTGTTCCTACGAAAACGAATACGTCCTCGCGGGTCCCTACATGGTGGGTGGCGTCCAGGCCACCGGATTTGGCGAGGAGAGCTGGGCGACTGCGCTTCTTGCGACGGCTTATGGCTACAACGCGAGGGCGTTGAAGACGTTCACGACCGCGGCGGGCGGGAATAGCAAAGCCGATGGCATCGCCGCTTCCGCCTTCGGCTACAACGCGAAAGCCAACAACGACGATGCCACCGCCCTTGGCGCGAGTTCCGTGGCCAATGCCGGGGCAACCGGCGTTGGTGCGAATGCCGCGGCCACCGGCACGGAAAGCTCCGCCTTCGGCAGCCAAAGCATCGCCAGCGGCGTGGGAAGTGCCGCGTTCGGTCGCCTGAGCGTGTCCAGCGGCGATCATTCGGTTGCGGTGGGCCAGGCCGCGGCGTCCAGCGCGGCGGGCGCCGTCGCCTTCGGCTGGAAAGCCAATGCGTCGCAGACCGCCGCGGTCGCGATCGGCACCAGCGCCCAGGCCGGCGGGCTCAATTCCATCGCGCTGGGTTGGCTCGCGGATGCGTCCGCGGAGAAAACCATCGCGACCGGCGTGGCCGCGAAAGCCACGGGGGCGCATGCTTCCGCCTTCGGCTACAAGGCGGAGGCGACCGGCCAGCAGTCCATCGCCGCGGGCGTGGAAGCGGAAGCCAGCGCCATCGATGCCTCCGCGTTCGGCCGCAGGGCCCGCGCCAAGGGCGCAGATGCCACGGCCGTCGGCGCCGAAGCGCTCGCGGAGGGCGTGGATTCGATGGCAGTCGGCGCGCGCGCGCGCGCCAGCCAGCAGGGCAGCATCGCCATCGGCAACGACGCCAGCGCCCTCTACTTCAACTCGGTCGCGCTGGGCTACGGCGTGGCGGCCACCCGCACCGGCCAGGTCGCGCTCGGCAACGCCGACAATTCGCTCACCGTCGCCGGCATCGCCAACGGCAACGCGTTCCAGTCCGGCACGCTGAAAGTCGTCACCACCGACTCGAAGGGAAACTTCGGCATCGCCGATTTCCCGGCCGGCGCTGGCGGCGGTTCGATGGACCTGACCGCGGTCGCGATGGCCTTCGGTGGTGGCGCCGCATGGAATGGCGGCCTGTTCACGGCGCCGAGCTTCACCATCCAGGGCACCAGCTACGGCAATGTCGCCGCCGCGTTCGCCGCGGTGGACAGCAAGCTCACGGCGTTGACCGGACAGGGCGGCATTCCGGGTCCGCAGGGTCCGGCCGGCCCGCAGGGTCCGCAGGGTGAGCCCGGCACCGGTGGCGGTGGTGCCGGCGAACAGGGACCGATGGGCCCGCAAGGCCCGGCCGGCCAGCCGGGCGAGCAAGGCCCGCAAGGCGAACCGGGCCCGGCCGGCCCCGGCAGCCTGCTGGCGGTGGAATACGACGACGATTCGCGCCAGGCCGTGACCCTGCAGGGCCAGGAAGGCAGCCGCATCCACAATGTCGCCGCGGGCGTGGCGCCGATGGACGCGGTCAACGTGCAGCAGATGCAGGACGCCGATGCCGCGACCCTGCAGTCCGCCAGGTCGCATGCCGATGCCGGCGATGCCGCCACGCTGACCGCCTCGAAGTCGTACACCGACAGCAAGTCGGTCTCGACGCTGGCCTCGGCCAACAGCTACACCGATAGCAAGTCCACCGCGACGCTGGCCTCGGCCAACACCTACACCGACAACAGGTTCGCGGCCTGGAACGACAGCTTCACCCAATACCAGCAACAGGTGGATGTGCGCTTCGCGCAGACCGACAAGCGCATCGGCCAGATCGGCGCGATGGGCGGCGCGATGACCTCGGCGGCGATCAATACCGCCGGCCTGACGGGGCAGAACCGGGTGGGCATGGGCATCGGCGTGCAGAACGGTCGTTCGGCGGTGGCGATCGGCTACCAGCGCCTGCTGCGCCCGAACGCCAGCGTCTCGCTGGTCGGCGCGTTCTCCTCCGGCGAGAGCAGCATCTCCGCCGGTGCCGGCTTCAGCTGGTGATGGCGACGCGGCCCGCCATCGCGGGCCGCCTGCCCGGGGACATGACGATGAACGCAATCAGGAATCAGGCCGGCACCATCCGGCGCGCGAACGCGACCGATGCGCAGGCGCTGGCCGGGATCATGCGCGAGCCGATGCTGGAACTGCATGGCGACAACGCGGCCACCGGCCGGCGTGCGACCGACTTCAGCGCGCTTGAAGAACTCGGCGATCCGCAGGTCGACACCCTGGTGGCGGACGCGAGCGAAGGGCTGCAGGGCTTCCTGCAGCTGCGCTGGGGCAAGCGCCCGCCGTCGGCGGGCTGGATGCTGGGCTCGGTGGAACTGCGCCGCCATCACGTGCGGGTGCGCCATCGCGGCGCAGGGGTGGCGCTGCGCCTGCTCGATGGTGCATTGGGACTGGCCCGCGAACGCAGCGCGGTCTGCGTCTGGTTGAAGGTGGAGAAAACCGCGCCGCAGGCGATCGGCTTCTACCGCAAGCACGGGTTCCGCATCGCCGGCACGTCGTGCTTCGCCGATGGCGGGCAGTCGCGCGAGCATTGGGTCATGCATCGCGTCATCACCCCCGTGCAGCAGGCGCATCGGCGTGCCGGATAGCCGGCGCGCCGCACGGCAGGCGATGCGGAACGGGCGCGGGTGACCGCGCCGTTTCCGTTTCCGCGGCTCACTTCTCCTTGCGCCAGTTCACCGACGCGCGGTTCTCCACCGTGCTCGACTCGATCTGGATGTCGAAACCCTTGCGCAGCATGTACTTCAGCATCAGCACCTGGCCGGTGCCGAGCAGCGACACGCCGTAGCCGACGTACAGCTTCGGCGACAGGTACTTGCCCACGGTGAGCACGTCGGCGCCGAGCGCGCGCGAGTCGGTGACGCCGGCATCGTCCAGGCCGATGCGTGCGCCGAGTTTCGCCGCAAGCATGCCGGTGCCGGCGTTGAGCGCGGATTTCGCCGCGCTGAGCTGGCCGGCTTCGGCACCGCTCAACGACGAGAGCGGGCGACCCAGGGTGAGGTAGGCCAGCGCTTCGGATTCGCTCTTCGCCGGGTTCGAGTAGACGGTGGCGCGCGGCGCGGACGCACGGCCTTCCACGCGGATGCCGGCGGTGACATCGCCCACTTCGCGTTCGGCGCGCACGTCGAGCAGTGGATCGCCGATGGCCGTGTTCGACCACACCAGCCGGCCGCTGGTGATCTGCAGGTTCTGGCCGTAGGCGCGATAGCGGCCAACCACTTCCAGCGCCCCGGTGCCGCGCATCTCGCGCCCCGGCGACTGGCGCACGTGCAGGCTGCCGCCGAGCGTGCCGGCCAGGCCGAAGCCGTCGATCTTCACCGCATCGCCCATCACCAGCGCCAGGTCGAGGTCCAGCGGACTCGAGCCGGAGACGCGCTTCGGATCGACCGGATCCAGCACCACCACGTCGGGCGATGCGGAGACGCCCAGGTCCAGGCGCTCCAGGTGGATGTCGGCTTCCGGCACGGTGACCGAGCCGGTGACCTGCAGCGGCGCGCCGGCGCGGTAGCGCACCACGATGTCCGGGCTGGCGATGGCGCGCAGCTGGCGCGTATCGGACAGCAGGACGTCGGTGCCGCGCACGTTGAGGACCAGCGGCGTGTCCTGGTCCATCCAGCCCAGCGTGCCGTCGACCGCCAGCACGCCTTCGCCGGAGCGCACGCGGCCGGTGAGCTTCGCGTTGCCGTCGGCCTGCGCGTCCAGGCGCACGTCGCCATCCTGCAGCGACAGGCCCAGCGCCGGCAGTTCGGTGGCGAATGCCTGCAGGTGGCCTTGGCCGCCGATCTGCGGCTGCGCGCGGGTGCCGCCCAGGCGCAGGTCGGCATCCAGGCGCCCGCTGGGTTCCACGATGTCCGGCGACAG
This sequence comes from Thermomonas sp., assembly GCA_035456065.1. GTDB lineage: Bacteria > Pseudomonadota > Gammaproteobacteria > Xanthomonadales > Xanthomonadaceae > Thermomonas. Next base: position 201,739 of record DATIDW010000003.1, read on the forward strand.
CAATTCCATCCACACCAGTTCGTCGGTGGCCAGCTTCAGCGCGCCGTCGAGCGGCGCGTAGTCGTCCCAGCCGGTGGCGATGCGGGCATCGATGCGGCCGTCGTCGTCGAACACCGCGCCCAGCGTTGCGCTGATCTTTTGCGGGTCGAAGGTCGCGTCCAGCACCAGGTCGCGGTAGCTGACCAGGTCGCGCCGCGCACGCGCGGTGTTGCGCATGCCGCCCGCCGCCGAGGCCAGCCGCGCGCTGCCGCGCCACGCATTGCCGGCGGGCCTGACCTGCGCGGCCAGGTCGATGCTGCCGTTGAGCGCCCACGTGCGGCCGTCGTCGCGTTCCGGCAGGTACGGCACGGCGAGCGCGAGCGGCAGTTTGTCGCCGTGCAGGTCCAGGCCGCGCCGTGGCCAGTCGGCGTTGGCGCACAGGTCGCCGCCATCGCTGTTGCGCAGGCAGGCCTGCGACAACGCGCCATTGCGGCCGTCCCACGACCAGCGTGCGGGTTGCTGCAGCGTCCACGCGGCGCCGGGTTCGGGATCGAACTGCAGCGCCGCCAGCGCGCCCTGCCAACGCGCGCCCTGTTTGTTGGCGTCGCCGCGCAGTGCGAGCGTGCCGATATCGCCCCGTGCGCTGACGTCGAACTGCAGGCGTTCCACCGCGCCGCGCAGGCGGGCCTGCAGGCTCGACAGCGACAAACCGAGCTGCAGCCCGGTGGTATCGATGTCGAGCGCCCCGCTGCCCCGGTTCCATGGCATCCGCCCCTTCGCGAGCAGGCGTTGCGCACGGTAGTCGCCGAACGCGATGCCGTCGCCGGCGAGGTCGATGTCGATGTCGGGCGCGTTGCGCGCGCCGCGCAACTTCAAGGTGCCACGCAGTACGCCGCGGCCATCCGGCAGCAGGTCGTCGAGGTGCAGTGGCGCGAGGTTGGCGTCGACCTGCATGCTCGCGGCGATGCTGCCCTTCGCATCGATGCGGCTGTCGCCGAGCCCGAGCGCAACGTCGCCGCGATAGGCATCGCCATCGATGTCGAGGCTGGCGCGGCCGGACAGCGCGCGCTTGCGCAACTGGCCACCGAGCCGGCCGGCATCCACATGCGCGAGCAGGCCCTTGCCGCCCTCGCGCAACTCGCCGGTGCCGGTCAGCTTGCCGTCGATCGCGCCCGGCCAGTCGGGGAGGAAATAGCCGGGATCGAAACCGGCCAGCGTCGCATCGACATGCCACTTGACCGTCGGCGTCCACGCCACGCTGCCGGTCGCATCCAACCGGCCCTGCGGCATCGTCGCCCGCAGCGCCTGCACCTGCATGCCGTCGTGATGGCCGGTGCCGGCGATGTCCACGCTCGCACGTTCGTCGCCGCGCTGGAGCCGCGCCTGGCCTTTCACTGCCCAGCGTTCCGGCTTGCCGGCCAGGCCGAAGTCGGCGTCGCCGCCCACCGCGGTCTGGCCGTCGGCGCTGCGCCAGCGCAGGCCGCGCGCCTTGACCGCGAACCTCAGCGAGGCATCCGCCGGGTCGCGCAGGTCGGCCTCGCCATTGGCGGTGACCCGGCCGTCGAACAGGTCGACCACCAGCGGCCGCAACTGCAGGCGGCGGTCGGCCAGGCTGAGCTTCGAGGGCTGCACGACCGCGGTGAAATCGCCTTGCGTGACCTTGCCGCGCAGCTCGGCATTGCCACCAGTGCCGCGTGCGTCCACGTCGAACGCGAGTGGCGTGCTTTCCTCGCCGCTGCCGGTGAGCAGGCCGGCGTCGAGCGCGTCGCTGCGCGCACGCACCTGCCAACGCGGCGCGTCCTTGTCGCCACGCAGGGTCAGGGTGGCCCGGGTTGGTGCCGGCAGGCGACCGGCCACCGCCACGTCCATGCGCGCGAGGTCGCCCTTCGCGACCAGGCCGAGCCGCGGCGCGGTGCGTCCGGCCGGTGCCGGCAACACCGCGGTGGCGACCAGGTCGGTGCGGAAGTCCCTGCGCGGCTCGTAGTCCCCATGCAGCGTGAACAGGCCGCGGTCGCTGTCCACCCGCAGGCGCTCGACGTGCAATCGCCCCGATGCCGCATGCAGTCCGGCGCGCGCGCTGCGCACCTCGACCAGCGGTTCGCCGTCCTGCATCACCCTGAGGCCGTCGATGCGGATGCGGTCGGCCTGCAGCGCCAGCGGCGGCTCGATGTTCGGCAGTACGTCCGGCCACGTCGGCAGCTCGAACGGTTCGTCGCTGCGCGGCAGGTCGAGGACCGCGCCGCGCAGGTCCAGCGCATCCAGCCGCAGGGTGCGACCCAGCAGTGGCCGCAGCGCCGGATCCAGGGTGACCAGGTCGGCATCGAACACGATGCGGCCCATCGCGCAGCTGGCCCGCGGCGTGGGCACGCACTCCGGATCGCGCTGGCGCGGCATCGAGAAATGCACGCCACGCAGGGTCATCGGCCCGGACACGGGGCCGTCCGCCTGCTTCCAGGTGAGCTCGGTGCCCGCGGGCAGGCGCGCCACGATCTGACCCAGCAGCAGGTCGCGCCCGCCGATCGTCATCAGCAGCCAGTACGCCAGCGCGGCGACCGCGACCGCGATCGCCAGGGTGCCGATCCCGCTGTGGATCGCGATCGTGCGCTGGCGCCTGCGCCGCAGCGTGCGCAGTTCGGCGATGCGCGCCTCGCGCTGTTCCTTGCTGGCGTCGGCCGGCAGCGGCGACAGCCCGTACTGGCGATACCGCTGGTAGCGCGCGCGCAGGCTCACAGGCTGGCCCCGATGTTGAGGTGCACGGTGAATGGCGAGTCCGGCGAGTTCAGCCCGTGCGCGATGTCGATCCGCACCGGCCCCACCGGCGAACGCCAGCGGATGCCGATGCCGACGCCGGTGTGCATGTCGGGTTTCTTGCCGTCGAACGCACTGCCGCTGTCGATGAACACCGCCGCGCCCCATTGGCCGAGGAAATAGCGCTCGTATTCGATGCTGGCGGTGACCACGTTGCTGGCGCCGGTGAAATAGGTGCCGTTGTCGGTCTCCACCTCCGGGCCGATCTCGTGCCAGCCATAGCCGCGCACGCTGCGGTCGCCGCCGGCGTAATAGCGCAGGCTCGGGGGCAGGTCGAGGATCAGGTCGGTGAAGGTGTGGCCGGCTTCGCCCCGCACGATCAGCTTGCTGTCCGCATCGAAGCCGTGGAACCACTGCGCGCGGGCATGCAGTTGCATGAAGGTCGCGGAGCCGTCGGCACCGCCCTTGCCGCCGCGCAGGGTCAGCGTGCCGCCGATGCCGCGGCGCGGATCGAGCCGGTCGTCCACGTCGACGTATTCCGCATGCAGCGACGGGTACCAGAAGCTCGCGTAGGTGTAGTCGATCGGCGCGATCGCGCCGCCGCCATCGTCGGCGAGGTTGTACGCCCAGCGCTCGCGCAGGACATGCATCGAGGCGACCAGCACCAGGTGTTCGTTGTAGCGGCCGCTGCGGCTGCCGACCAGCTCCAGCCGCCGGCTGTTGACGTAGTCGGTCAATTCGTCGACGGCCTGCAGGCTGGCGGTATACCAGCCGTCCAGCCAGGCGAAGGCGGGCACGCGGTACTGCAGCGTGGCCATCTTGCGATCTGTCGCGTACTCCACCTGGGCCAGCGCCTTGTGGCCCCGGGTATTGAGATAGCGGCGTTCCATGCCGCCGCTCACGCCGACGCCGCTGAGGGTGCCGTAGCTCAGGCCGGCGGTGTAGACGTTGCGCGGCGCGGGGGTGAGGTCGATGGTGATCGGGACGACGTTGCCGCGTGCGTCCTCGGGTTTCGCATTGACGTCGACCAGCCCGAAGTAGTCCAGCGCGGTCAACGAACGCCGCAACCGGTCCAGCTCGGCCGCGTCGTAGGGATCGCCTTCGTCCCAGTCCACCAGCTTCTGCAGCAGGCTGTCGCGGATCACCGGGTTCGGCGATTGCACGAAGGTCACCGGACCCAGCGTGTGGCGCTCGCCGCTGGTCCAGCGCAGGTCGATGTCGGCGGCGTGTTCGGCGCGGGTCACTTCGACCTTGCGCGCAACCAGTTCCGCATCGAAATACCCATGCGCGGCCAGCGCAGCGGCGACCCGCGACTTGCTGGCCTCGTACCGCTGGTGGTCGAGCACCGCGCCCTGGCGCGGCGCGAATGCGCCCAGCGCGGCACCCACGGTCGGATCCTGGTTGCCGCTCCCCTCCACACCCACGTTGTAACCGCGCACCCGCACCGGCTCGCCGAGTTCGACATGGATGCTGACGGCGAGGACGCGGTCGCTGCGCGCGCGCGCGCCTTCGTTGGCCGCGCTCGCCTGCGCCTGCGCATCGCCGGCGCCCGGGTCGTCGCCCTCGCGTCCACTGGAGGCGCCCGGGCGGTCCGGCGCCGGCTCACCGACGGCGCGCTCGCGATCGCTGCGCTTCACCGTGATCACCGGCGAGTAGTAGCCGAAGGGCTCGAGTGCCTCGCGCGTTTCCGCCTCGGCCTGGCGCAGCAGATAGTTCAGCCGGCGCGCGCTGATGTCCTTGTCCAGCTCATTGCCCAGCGACAGCGCGCTGCGGACGTTGTCTTCCATCGCCTGGTCGGGCAGGCCGGTCACCTCGACCCTGGTGACCTTGGCGGCCATTGCCGGGAGGGTCGCCAGGCAGCAGGCCAGGGCAAGCAGCAGGCGCGTGGGGGAAGGCGTCATCGGCGCAGGATACCGATGCCGCGTCAAAGCGGGATTACTCCCGCATGCCAGGCGCGCCTTTTGCGGGAGGGGCTTCAGCGCCGATGCCTTCATCTGTCGGGGCTGAAGGCCCTCCCGCACGAGCGGGTTGTCCAGCGCCTGGGTGCACTCCCGCAGGCTGCAGGCGTGTCAAACCGACAGATGCTCGATCGCCGCCACGCTGCCCAGCCGGTCCGCCAGCCGCTTCAGCAGGGCCAGCCGGTTGTTGCGCAGGGCCACGTCGTCGACATTGACCATCACGTTGTCGAAGAACGCATCGACCTGCGGGCGCAGCCGCGCCAGGTGCACCAGCACGCCCGCGTAGTCGCCGTGCGCCAGCGCGTGGCCGGTTTCGCCATGGACCGCTTCCACCGCCTCGGCCAGCGCCTGTTCGGCGGGCTCGCGCAGCAGGGTGTGGTCTTCGATGTTGGGGATCTCGCCCTCGACCTTCTTCAGGATGTTGCCGATGCGCTTGTTGGCGGCGGCCAGCGCGGCGGCTTCCGGCAGCTGCGCGAAGATGCCGATGGCATCGATGCGGCGGTCGAAGTCGTACAGCGAGGTCGGCTTGAGTTCGGCGACCGCGTTGAAGTGCGAGGTGGGCACGCCCTTGTCGGTGTAGTAGCCGCGCAGGCGGTCGAGGATGAAGTCGTACAACTCGCTCGCTTCGGCCTGCACGTTCTTCGTCGCCAGCGCGTCGTTGGCGGTCGCCAGCAACGCCTTCAGGTCGATCTCGAACCCGCTTTCGATGATCGTCCGCGCCAAGCCCAGCGCATTGCGCCGCAGTGCGAACGGATCCTTGTTGCCGGTCGGCTTCAGGCCCGCGGCGAAGCCGCCCGCCAGCGTGTCCAGGCGTTCGGCGATCGCCAGCACCTTGCCCACGCCGGACAGCGCGATGTCGTCGCCGGCGAAGCGCGGCTGGTAGGCCTCGTCGATGGCGAGTGCGACCTCGCTCGACTCACCCGCGCGCTGCGCGTAGTAGCGGCCGGCGATGCCCTGCAGTTCCGGGAATTCGTTGACCATGCGGCTCTGCAGGTCGTTCTTCGCCAGTTCGGCAGCGCGGCGCGCCAGCGTGGGATCCACCCCGACCTGCGGCGCGATCGCCTCGGCCAGCGCGGCCACGCGCGCGACCTTGTCGGCCACGCTGCCCAGCTTCGCCTGGTAGGTGACGGTCTTCAGGCCATCGCCCATCGATGCCAGGCCCTGCTTGAGGTCTTCGTCGAAGAAGAACTTCGCATCGGCGAAGCGCGGGCGGATCACCCGCTCGTAGCCCTTGCGGATTTCCGCGGCGTCCTTCGATTCGATGTTGGCGATGCCGATGAAGTGCTCGGTCAGCCTGCCGCCGTCGTCGAGCACCGGGAAGAACTTCTGGTTGGCCTGCATGGTTTCCACCAGTGCTTCCTGCGGCACCTGCAGGAACTCGCGCTCGAAGGCGCAGCTCACCGCGACCGGCCATTCGTTGAGGCAGTTCACCTGCGCCAGGTTGTCGGCGTCGATGCGCGCGCTGCCGTGCAGGGCGCGCGCGGCGGCTTCGACTTCGGCGACGATGCGCGCGCGGCGTTCATCGGGATCGACCAGCACCCTGGCTGCGCGCAAGGCTTCGACGTAATCCTGCGGCTGCGCGATCGCCACGTTGCCGTCGTGATGGAAGCGATGCCCGCGGGTCTCGCGACCGGCGCGGATGCCGAGGGTCCCGATGCTCGCGACCTCGTCGCCGAGCAGCACCACCAGCCAGTGCAGCGGCCGCGCGAAGCCGTAGGCATGCGCGCCCCAGCGCATCGGCTTGGGGATCGGCATGCCGGCCATCGCTTCGTCCAGCACCGCCTGCAGCAGGTCCAGGGTGCGTGCGCCCGGGGTGGTGGCGCGATGCACGAAACGCTCGCCCTTGGCGTCGGTGGTCTTCTGCAACTGTGTCCAGTCGACGCCCGCCTTGGCAGCGAAACCGTCCAGCGCCCGGGTCGGCTTGCCGTCGGCGTCGAGCGCGATGTTGAGGTACGGGCCCAGCACTTCGGAGGTCTGCTCGGGTTGCTCTGCGGCCACGCCCGGCAGCAGCACCGCAAGCCGGCGCGGCGAGTACAGCGGCTTTGCATCGCCGCGCTCGACGCTGACGCCACGCTTGTCCAGCGCGGCCAGCACGCCATCGAACAGCGATTGCGCCAGCCCCGGCAGGGCCTTGACCGGCAGTTCTTCGGTGCCGAGTTCGATCAGGAGCGGTTGCATCGGCGAAGCGGTCATGTGGAAGCCTTTGGAGACGGAACGGGTGCGTCGAACGGGATGTAATGCTGGCGGAATACCGGCAGCGCCTCGCAGCGATCGACGTGCGCGCGCAGCGCGGGCCACGGCGCCAGGTCGAGCGGCAGCGATTCGCGCAGGTGGGTGGCGTAGCAGGCCACCGCGATGTCGGCATGGGTCATCGCATCGCCGACCAGCCAGTCGTGGCCGGCGCGCGCGGCGCAGGCCTGGTCGAGTTCGCCGAGCGCGCCCTCGACCTGGATTCGGCAACGCGACAGCCACGCCTCGCTGTGCATCTCGACCGGACGGAAGATGCGCTCGAGCACGATCAGGATCGCCTTGTCGATCGCGCCGGTGGCCAGTGCGATCAGTCGCTGCGCGTCGCGGCGGGCGATGCCGGTGGCCGGCATCAGCGCGCGTTCGCGGCCGACCACGTCATCGAGGTGGTCCAGCATCATCGCGGACTCGGTCAGCACCTCGCCGTCGTCCAGCACCAGCGTCGGCGCGCGGCCGAGCGGGTTGTAGGCGCGGATGCGGTCGAAGTCGCGGCCGACCGACCACGCCCGGTGTTCGAACGGCATGGCGTACAGCGACAGGGCGATGGCCACCCGCCGCGTGTACGAGGAGTCGTACATGCCGATCAGGATCATGCGGCGGCGGCTTGCTTCTTCAGGCCCGGGAAGCCGAGCTTTTCGCGCTGCGCGTGGTAGGCCTCGGCCACCGCCTGCGACAGCCTGCGCACGCGCAGGATGTAGCGCTGGCGTTCGGTCACGCTGATCGCGCGGCGCGCGTCCAGCAGGTTGAAGCTGTGGCTGGCCTTGGTGACCTGCTCGTAGGCGGGCAGCGGCAGGCCGGCTTCGACCAGCTTCAAGGCTTCGGCTTCGCAGGCATCGAAACGGCGGAACAGTTCCTCGACGTTGGCGTGCTCGAAGTTGTAGGCGCTCTGCTCGACCTCGTTCTGGTGGTAGACATCGCCGTAGGTCACCGGCGCGCCGTCCGGCCCGTAGGTCCAGACCAGGTCATAGACGTTGTCGCAGTTCTGCAGGTACATGCACAGGCGCTCGAGCCCGTAGGTGATCTCGCCGAGCACCGGCCGGCATTCGAGGCCGCCGGCCTGCTGGAAGTAGGTGAACTGGGTGACTTCCATCCCGTTCAACCACACTTCCCAGCCAAGGCCCCAGGCGCCGAGTGTCGGCGACTCCCAGTTGTCCTCGACCAGGCGCAGGTCATGCACGAGCGGATCGATGCCGAGCGCCTTCAGCGAGTCGAAATACAGCTCGACGATGTTGTCCGGCGACGGCTTCATCGCCACCTGGTACTGGTAATAGCGCTGCAGGCGGTTCGGGTTCTCGCCGTAGCGGCCGTCGGTCGGCCGGCGCGAAGGCTGCACGTAGGCGGCGTTCCACGGCTCCGGGCCCAGCGCGCGCAGGAAGGTCGCCGGATGGAAGGTGCCGGCGCCGACTTCCAGGTCGAGTGGCTGGATCAGGACGCAACCCTGTTCCGCCCAGTAGCTGTTGAGGCGCTGGATGAGTTGCTGGAAGCTGATAGCGACGGCCATGCGGACTGGGAACTGGGACGTGGCCGGCTAGTATAAGTGCGGCCCGCATCGCGCCCCTCCGAATGACCGCGCCCTTCCTGATCATCGAAACCGGCCAGCCCGTTGCCCCGATGCGCCGGCATGGCAGCTTCGCGCACTGGATCCGGGTCGCCGCCGGGCTGGATCGCGACGCCGCCGTGGTGGTCGATGCCGAACGTGGCGACCCGTTGCCGTCGCGCGAAGGGTTCCTCGGCGCCATCGTCACCGGCTCCGCGGCGATGGTCACCGACCGCCACCCCTGGAGCGAGTCGACCGCCGGCTGGCTGCGCGAGGCCGCCCACGCCGGCCTGCCGCTGTTCGGCATCTGCTACGGCCACCAGCTCCTCGCCCATGCACTCGGTGGCGAGGTCGGTCCCAACGAGGTCGGCCGCGAAATGGGCACGGTGCGCATCCACCTGCACCCCGAGGCCCACGACGACCCGCTCTTCGCCGGCGTGCCGGCGCCGTTCGCCGCGCAGGCCACGCACCTGCAGAGCGTGCTGCGACCGCCGGCGGGCGCCATCGTGCTGGCCCACAACGACCACGATGCCTGCCACGCGTTCCGCTGGGGTGCGGCAGCCTGGGGCGTGCAGTTCCACCCCGAATTCAGCGCCGGCCACATGCGCGGCTACATCCGCGCCCGCCACGAGGCGCTGGCGCGCGAACAACGCTGCGGCAAGCGCCTGGCCAGCGAGGTCCACGCGGCGCCGCAGGCGCGGAAGATCCTGCGCCGCTTCGTCGCCCATGCGCGGAGGTCGGGCCACGCTCCGGTATCCTGAGCGCATTCGATGGACGGGGCCGGGGAAGCAGGGATGACGACGCGTGGGGTGGAACTGGGGGCCGGCATCGGCTGGCTGAGGCGCGCATTCGACCTGGGTCGCGCCAACCCGCAGGCGATCTTCGGCGGTGCCGCGCTGCTGCTGCTCACCCTGTTCATCGGCGCCGTCGGCCTGAGCCTGCTGCTGGTGCTGGCCGCGTCGGCGCTGGATGCGGATCCGACGACCTCGATGCTGGTCTCGCTGATCGTCGGCCTGGGCATCGTGGCGCTGATGGCGGCGATGATGGTCGGCTACCTGCGCCTGATCCACGCGGTGGAGGAAGGCCGCCCGGCGGGCGCCGCCGACGTGCTGGCGGGACTCGCCGACATGGCCTCCAGCGGCCGTGCGATCGGCTTCATGCTGTTGCTGACGATCGCGCAATACGTACTGATCATCGTGCTGGTCAGCGTGTTCGCGCACGACTTCGGGACCTGGTACATCGACAACCTGCGGACGTCGATGTCCGGACAGCAGCCAGCGCCGATGACCAGCCTGCCCGAGGGCTTCTGGACGGCGTTCGTGCTGATGTCGCTGGTCGGGCTGGTGTCCTACGCGGTGCAGGCGATCGGGCTTGGCCAGATCGCCAACGGCAGGGCGGGCATCCGCGGCGCGTTCTCCGACGGCGTGGCCGGCGCATTGAAGAACCTGCTGCCGTTCGCCGTGTTCCTGCTGGTGCTGCTGGTGGCGGGCATCGTGCTGGTGCTGGTGTTCGTGCTGGTCGCTGCGATCGCGGCGCTGCTGGCCAAGGTCGTCGGCATGTGGCTGCTGGTGCTGGTCGGCATCCCGCTCTATTTCGCGTGCGTGCTCGCGGCGATGGTGGTGATGTTCGGCGTGATGTACTTCGTGTGGCGCGACATCTGCGGCGACCCGCCAGGTGCGGGTGACGTGCGCAACGACCTGATCGAAGCCTAGCCGGGCAGTCAGTACGGCCCCAGCATGCGCTGCACGGCCGCCTGCATCGTGGCCTGCATGTGCACGACACCCCACGCCAGCGCGGCCACCGAGGCCAGCCCGGACAGCACCAGCCAGGCCCAGGCCCAGCGCGGCATGGGTGGCCGATCCGCGGCAGCGAGCACGCGCGTGGCGCTCAGGTGATCGTGCAGGGCCAGGTACGGCGGGAACGCGGCGAGCGCATGCCCGAGGTTGAGGGTCAGCCACGACACGCCGGCGGCGAGGAAACGCAGCAGCGCGCGACCGCTGCGCAGCCGGCGGCCGTCGCGGTCGACGACCACCAGCCCGAGTGCGCGCTTGCCCGGGGTGGCCTGCCAGGCCGACGCCTCGAAGCCGATCGTCCACAGGCAGGCGAGCAGGGCGTACAGCAGCAGCGGCGTCAGCAGCAGGTCGGCCAGGGCGGATTGCAGGCCGGCACTGGCTGCGGCCAGCGCGGGATCGGCAAGTAACGTCCGCGCCAGCGCCAGCGGGTCGGGCACGCTGTCGATGGCCTGTCCCAGCAGGCGTGGTATCTCCGTCGCCATCGCCCCCCAGGCCACGCGCGCCTGGTCCAGCGCGTCGCGCATCCGCGCATTCCCCAGCAGCAACGCCATCGGCAGCAGGCAGGCCGCGTCCAGCGACCAGGCCACGGAGCGGGGCAGGAAGGCCGCCGGGGCGCGCTCAGCCCGCGCGTTCGCCATCGGCGCTGGTCCGCGGCGACACCATGGATGCCGCCAGGATCCCGGCTTCGTACAGCAGGCACATCGGGATCGCCAGCATCAGCTGGGAGATGACATCGGGCGGCGTCACGATCGCGGCGATGACGAAGATCCCCACCACCGCGTAGCCGCGACCCTCGCGCAGTTGCGCCGGCGTGACCCAGCCGAGCAGGACCAGGATCACCAGTGCCACCGGCAGTTCGAAGGCCAGCCCGAAGGCGAGGAACAACACCAGCACGAAATCCAGGTAACTGCTGATATCCGTCATCATCGCCACCCCGTCCGGGGTGACCCGGGCGAGGAAGCCGAACACCATCGGCAGCACCAGCAAATAGGCGAACGCGCAGCCCGCGTAGAACAGCAGCAGCGCCGAACTCAGCAACGGCAGCGCCAGGCGCTTCTCGCGGCGGTACAGGCCGGGCGCGACGAAGGCCCATGCCTGGTACAGCAGCCATGGCATCGCCACCACCAATGCCACGAAGAATGCGAGCTTCATCGGCGCGAAGAACGGACTGGCGACCTGGGTGGCGATCAGCTGGCCGCCCTTGGGCAGCTTGTCGAGCAGCGGTTGCGCCAGCAGCGCGTACAGCCGGTTGGCGAACGGCAGCAGGCCGGCCAGCACCACCAGCAGGCCGACGACCCCGCGCAGCAGGCGCGAGCGCAGCTCCAGCAGGTGCGCGATCAGCGGGCGTTCGGTGTCGTCGCCGGCGTCAGTCATCGCGGCGGGTTTCCGGATCCGGGGCTTGCCCGCCGGCCGGCGGTTCCGATGCCGGCGTCGATCCCGGGCGCTCGATGTCGCTGGCGAGATCCCGCAGCTGGCCTTCGGCCTCGCGCATCGCATCGCGACCCGCGTGCAGGCTGCGGCGCAACTCATCGCTGGCCAGTTCCTGTTCGAGCTCCGATTTCACCGAGTACCACTGCGCACGGGCGCGGCGCACCCACAGGCCGGTGAAGCGTGCGGCCTTCGGCAGTCGCTCGGGGCCGAGCACGACCAGCGCCACCAGCGCGACGACCATCAGCTCGCCGAAGGAGAAATCGAACATCGTGGTGCCGCGTGGCGCGGCTTAGCGGGCGACGTCGTCGCGGTCGCGCGCGCTGTCCGACGAAGACGCGCTGTCGGTCGCCTTGTCGCCACCGAGGCGCGCGGCGGGCTTGTCGTCATCGCCGCGCATGCCCTTCTTGAACTCGTCCACCGCCTTGCCGACATCGCGCGCGCCCGAGGTCAGGCGCTTGGTGCCGAACACCAGCAGGACGATCACCAGCACGATGAGCCAGTGCCAGATGCTGAAGCTGCCCATGGATGCGCCTTTGCGAGAGAGTGGACTGCGATTCTAACGCCGATCGCCTTCAGGGCTTGCCGCCGGGCTGGGCCGGCGCAGCATCCGGCAGCGGCGTGGTGGTCGCCGGGTTGCTGCTGTCCAGCGGTTGCACGGTGGCTGCGCCCGGATCGGCCGCCGGGGAGGCCGGCGCGGCGGTGCCGGCCCGCGCCAGGCGGGCGGACGCGGTGGCCTCCTCCAGCGCATCGCGGAACGCGACGACCGCAACGGACGGTGCCTGCGGCGCGCGGCCCTCGAACACCGCGCGTGGCGTGGTGCCATTGCCGTAGGCGCTGGTATTGGCGCCGTTGTCGATCGACAGCACCGCGCCGTCCAGGGCGATCCCCGCGAACAGCCCGCGCGCGCGCGACCACGACCAGATCTCGGCCTTCAGCTGGCCGTCGGTGGCGGCGGCGGCGTTGCGCCCGACCGGACCGGCGGCCACGCCGGCATCGGCACCCAGGGTGATCTTGCCGTTGACGATCGAGTCCAGCCCGCGCTGGCTGCGGAACACCAGGATCACGTCGGCCGACTGCAGGCCGGCCTGCAGGCCGAAGCTGGCCCCGGCGAGCTTGATGAAGACCGGGTTGGACCAGGTGCCGTCGGCGGTCTTCACCGACATCAGCCCCAGGCCGCGGCGACCACCGATCATGAAGCCGGCCTTGATCGTGTCGGGGACCACCACGATGCCCTTGGCCTCGTCGAGCAGGCGGTCGGGGATGGACGATTCCGGGATCGCCTGGATCTGTTCGACCACCCGCACGGCTTCCCCGGCGCGCACGTCCTCGCGTTGGCCGGCGACGGCACCCGTGGCGACGATGGTCAGCGCGAGGGCGAGGGCGAGGGCAAGACGGCGTGGCGTGCGTGGCATGGGGTGGCTTCCGGTGGCGGGCGTTCAGGCTAGGCCCGCCGCGATGAATCGACAAGGAACCATGTCCGGGAACGAGGAGTCAGCCGGCCAGTTCGAGCCGCTGCTCGATGCGCCCGACGCGATCGGCCAGGCGGTCGAGGCGGGTGCCTTGCTCGGCCACGATGCTGCGCAGGTTGGAGACGTCCTGGTGGAGGACGGCGATGCCTTGTTCGACCGATCCGATCCGGACCTTGATTTCGGCCACGTCGTTGCGCACCGCATCCACGGTTGCGCGAATGCCACGCAGGTGTTCCAGCACGAGCTCACTCAGTTCCATCGCGGGTCCGCGACCGTCGGGATTGCGCGCATCCGCGTGTCATCCTAGTGCGATGGATCAGGCCTCCGAATCGCCGCCGGCGCTGTTGCTGGTCAACCTGGGAACCCCGGACGCACCGACGGCCAGCGCGGTGCGGCGCTACCTGGCCGAGTTCCTGCACGACCATCGCGTGGTCCAGCTGACCCGCTGGCTGTGGTGTCCGTTGCTGCACCTCGTGATCCTGCCGTTGCGCAGTCCGAAAGTGGCCCTGAAATATGCCTCGGTCTGGTTGCCGGATGGGTCGCCGCTGGCGGTGCATACCGCCGCGTTGGCGGATCGCGTGCAGGCCAGCTTGCCCGGTTGGCGGGTGGCGCATGCGATGCGCTACGGCATGCCGTCGCTGGCCGCCGCGTTACAGACGTTGCGCAAGGACGGCGTGCGCCGCGTCAGGGTGTTGCCGTTGTATCCGCAATACTCGACCACCACCACCGCCAGCGTGGCGGATGCGATCGCCAGGCATGGGGAAGGCCTGCACATCGAGATGCTGCACGACTACCACCGCGATGCCGGCTGGGCGTCGGCGGTGGCGCAGTCGATCCGCGCGCACTGGGAAATGCAGGGTCGCGGCGAACGCCTGCTGCTGTCGTTCCACGGCATTCCGCAGCGGCTGGTCGATGGCGGCGATCCCTACGCGGCCCAGTGCGAGGCCAGCACCGTCGCCATCGCCGAGGCGCTCGGCATCCCGCGCAGCGACATCCTGTTGACCTTCCAGTCGCGCTTCGGCCGCGAACGCTGGTTGCAGCCGTACACCCAGCAGACCCTGGAAGCGCTGGCCGCCGAGGGCATGCGCACGATCGACGTGGCCTGCCCGGGTTTCGCGGTGGACTGCCTGGAGACGCTGGAGGAAATCGCGGTGGAGAACGCCCACGCGTTCGCTGCGGCGGGTGGCGGCCGCCTGCGTTACATCCCGTGCCTGAACGCCGGCGACGCACATGCGCAGGTGCTGGCGACGCTGGCGCAGGGCGGGAGCGGATGGGCGTGATGCGCGAGGTTGTCCTGCACACGCCGCTGGGCGTGCTGGCCGCGCTGCGCAACGATGGCCACGGGCCGCCCGTGCTTGCGTTGCACGGCTGGCTGGACAACGCGGCCAGCTTCCTGCCGCTGGCATCGCACCTGGGCGACATCGACCTGGTCGCGCTGGACCTGCCCGGCCACGGCCGCAGCGCGCACCTGCCGCCCGGCGCCGATTATTCCTTCGCCAGTGCGATCGCCTCGGTGCTGGATGCCGCCGATGCGCTCGGCTGGGAGCGCTTCGCCCTGCTCGGCCACTCGATGGGCGCCGGCATCGCCAGCCAGGTTGCCGCGGCCTGCCCACAGCGGATCGGGCGACTGCTGGCGATCGAAGCCCTGGGGGCCTTGTCCGACGTGCCCGAACGCACGGTGGAGCGCATGCGCGCTGCGGTCGCCGCCGAACGCGCGCTGCGGGGCAAGCAGTTGCGGGTGTTCCCCGACATCGACACCGCGGTGCGCGCGCGGATGCATGCCGGCCTCGTTCCCGGCAGCGGACTGGGCGAGTCGCTGGTGCGCCTGCTGGTGGAACGAGGCGTGCGCGCGGTCGACGGTGGCCTCACCTGGAGCAGCGATCCGCGCCTGACCCTGCCGTCCCTGGTGCGCATGACCGAGGCGCAGGTGGAGGACCTGGTGGCCGGAATCGAATGCCCGGCGTTGGCGCTCTTCGCCGAGCCCGCACAGCCATACCTGCCCGACGACCTGAGGCGGCGCCGCGTTGCGTTGCTGCCGCAAGGCGAGCTGGTGGTCATCGCCGGAGGGCACCACCTGCACATGCAGCAACCCGCGCGGGTTGCCGCGGCGATCGGCGATTTCCTGCTGCGCTGAACCGCCAGCCATCGGGGCCGGCGGGTGGACTCAGCCGTTCTCGCCGGTGCGGATCGCCAGCTGGGTACCGCCCTGGTCGGCCTTGAGCATCTGGTAGACGACCTGGCGCTTGTCCTTGGTGTACATCAGCGTGTTGCCGCCGCCGGCCTGCATCGCCATCTCGCGCTTCCAGCCCTGGCCCTGCATCGACTTTTCGATGTCCGCGGAGACAGCGGCGAGTTCCTGCGGGGTGGTCATGTTGAGCATCTGCATGCCGCCCATGTCCATCGCGCTGGCCAGCGTGTTGTCGCTGGGCAGGAACACGTCCTTCGGGAAATCGGCCGGCAGCGCGACGGTGCCGCCGTCCTCGGCAGTGGCGACCTTGATCTCGCCCTGCTCGGTCTTGATGGTCATCGACTCGCCGTCCTTTTCCACCTTGGCGCCGGTCGCGCGTTCGATCGCGGTCTCCACCGCGGCGTCCTGGGCCTTCTTGCAGCCGGGGGCGATCAGCAGGGCAGTGAGTGCGACGGCGATCGACAGGCGGATGGCGGGATGGCTCATGGCGGATTTCCTTGGTTGTCCTGCCGGAGGCAACGCGGGCGGGCGGCTCAACCGGCCAGCAGGTTCCGCAGGCGCGCCTTCAACCGCCGCCCTTCCGCATGGAAATAGTGGCGTTCCTCCCGCCAGGCCGGGAAGCGCGCTTCCACCTCGCGCCAGAAGCGCCTTGAGTGGTCGGCGTGCAGCAGGTGGCAGAGTTCGTGCACCAGCACGTATTCGAAGGCCGACGCGCGCGCCAGCAGCAACGCCAGGTCCAGCGACAGGGTGCCGTCGGGCGCCAGCGATCCCCATTGCGAGGACGTCCGCTTGAACACGATGCGGCGCGGCGCGCGCGGCATCGTTTCCAGGTAGCGCGGCAACCAGCGACCAACGTCGGCGCGGCCCTGCGCCTCGTAGAAGTCGCGCAGCGCGCGGCGCAGGCCGTTGTCGCCGGCGGTCGCGGGCGCGGCGAACAGCAGGCCTCCGTCGGCGACGACGTCGATCCGCATCGCCCGCCCGCTGGTCCAGCGCAACGGCACCTCCTCGCCGCGCAACGGCAGCGAGTCGGTCACCCCGCGCAGGAGGCCCTCGCCGGCATGCTCGCCCTGCGCTGCCAGCTGCCGGGCAAGCCAGGCGCGATGCTCGTGCAGGAAACGTTCGCCGGACACCAGGCTGGCGCGGAGCGGCAGGCTGAGGCGCGCGCCGCGTTCGTCGACCGACAGCTTGATCCGGCGCGCGCGCGGATCGCGCACGCGCAGGACGTCGACGTGGCGGCCGTCGTCCAGCACGAAGCCGATGCTGTCGCGCTGGACGGCGGGCACCTTGGCGGTGATGCGTGGCGCCTGCAACAGGCGCAGCAAGGACTGCATGCGGGGCCTAGCGGGAGCGGCAGCCGCCGGTGGCGATGCGCTCGCGGTCACCGTCGTCGTAGGCGACGTCGATCTCGGTGCCGTCCTTGCTGATGCCGGCGATCTTGCCGCCATACCACTCGTCGCCACCGGACCAGCGGCATTCCACGCGGGTGCCGAGCGCCCATGTGTAGGGCCGCACGCGCTTCAGCGGAACGGTCTCGGTGGTGCCATCGTCGTACTGGATGGTGACGTTGCCGCCACTGCGTTCCTGCACCACGCCCGGGAACCAGTAGGCGCCGCTCTGCCATTGCCCGAGCACCCAGTCGCCGCGCGATTGCGCCAGCGCGCCCGTGCAGGCCAGCACGCCCAGCATCACGACCAGCAGTTTCCTGCCCATGTCATTCCCCGATGAGGTTGCCGGATGCAACCGCATCAGTTTACGTCCGCAGCGGCGGTCGCCGGCCATGTCAGGCATCGGCCTTGCTGAGCTTGAACGCCTGTTCCAGCACGTTGAACAGGCGCTTGAACTCGCCCGCCATCAGCGCGAAGCGCGCATCGAGTTCGGCTGCCACGTCGTCGCGTTCGGTGGACTCGAGCTGGTCGACGGCGCCGTCGAGCAGCTTGAACTTGCGCACCACCAGGTCCTCGCCGATGACGAAGCTGACGTGGTCGTCCAGCACCAGCGCCAGGCGGGTCGCCTGCTTGCCGGACTCGAGGTGCCTGGCGATCTCGTCCCCCGAAAGGTCCATCCGCTGCACCTTCACCACCGCGCCGGTGTCGGTGGGGTCGCGCAGTTCGCATTCGTCACCCAGGCTCAGGCCTTCCGGCAACGGGTCGCCGGCGATCCAGCCGGTGAGGATGGCGCGCGGTGCGACTTCGGCATTCACCGGCAGCGCCGGGAAGCTGCCGAGCGCGCGGCGGATCTCGCTAACCACCGATTCCGCGTTCTTGCGCGACGAGGTGTCCACCGCGATCACGCCCAGGGTGGTGTCGAGCAGCGCATCGCTGCGCACTGGCCGCACGAACGCGCGCGGCAGCAGTTCGGTGACGAGTTCGTCCTTCAGGCGCTTGCGGGTGCGCCCGCCGGGCTTGCGGCCTTCCTTCTCCTCGATCGACGCCAGCTTCTTCTGCAGCAGGTCGTTGACCACGGCGCCGGGCAGCAGCTTGTCCTCGCCGCCGACGGTGACCCACAGCGCGTCATGGATGGAGTGGCTGAGCGCGTCGCCATGGTGGCCGAACGGCGCCACGAAGCCGCGGCTGGACAGTTCCAGCGGGCCGACCGGCTTGAGTGCGCATTCGGCCAGCTGGGTTTCGAGGTCGGCGAGGTCGAGCGAAGTCGGGAAACGGAACAACGTGAGGTTGCGAAAGAACATCAAGGATCCTGCGGGAGCGAATGGGGCGCGGCGTCAGGCCGCGTCGTTGGTATCGGTGGCGTGCGTCTCGCCGTCGGCGAGCCACGCATGCGCGTCGGGCAGTGCGGCATCGCCGCGCTTGCCGAGCGAGAGGAAGTCGAACAGGCTGGGGTCGCTCAATTGCGAGGGGCGGATGTCGCCCAGCGCGCGCGACATCGTCTCCACGCGGCCGGGCGTGTCCTTCTCCCACTGCGCCAGCATCTTCTTGACCTGCGCGCGCTGCAGGTTCTCCTGCGAGCCGCACAGGTTGCAGGGGATGATCGGGAACCGCTTCACCTCGGCATAGGCCTCGATGTCGGTTTCGCGCACGTAGGCCAGCGGACGGATGACGACGTGCTTGCCGTCGTCGGACAGCAGCTTCGGCGGCATGCCGCTGAGCTTGGCGTGGAAGAACAGGTTGAGGAAGAAGGTGTTGACCAGGTCGTCGCGGTGGTGGCCGAGCGCGATCTTGGTGAAGCCGTTCTGCTCGGCATGCGTGTACAGCGCGCCGCGTCGCAGTCGCGAGCACAGCGAGCACATGGTCTTGCCTTCGGGGATCACCCGGCTGACCACCGAGTAGGTGTCCTGCTCGATGATGTGGAAGTCCACGCCGATCGAGCGCAGGTACGTGGGCAGCACATCTTCGGGGAAGTCGGGCTGCTTCTGGTCGAGGTTCACCGCGGTGATGCTGAAACTGACGGGCGCCTTCTTCTGCAGCTGCAGCAGCACGTCCAGCATCGCGTAACTGTCCTTGCCGCCGGACAGGCAGACCATCACCTTGTCGCCGTCCTCGATCATCCCGAAGTCGGCGATCGCCTTGCCGACCTGGTGGCGCAGGCGCTTGGCCAGCTTGTCCGCCTCGTGCTTGCGCTTGTGCGCGGACGGTTGCGGTTCGGCGAGGACGAGGGGGATGGCGGCGTTCATCAGGCCGCCATTTTACCCGGCGCGGGCGTGCCGCTACCGCCTGCATCGCGGCGGGGTATGCTCGACGCATGAACCAGCCGCGCGATCCCGCCGAACTGTCCCGCATGGCGCGGCGCGTGGTCGAGATGCGGCAGGAACACCGCGACCTGGACGCCGCCATCGAGCGGCTGGCCGCCGACATCCAGGCCGACGAGCTCGCGCTCAAGCGCCTGAAGAAGCGCAAATTGCAGCTCAAGGACCAGATCGCCTGGATCGAGAACGCCCTGATCCCGGACGAACCCGCCTGACCGCGTCCGTGCGGGGCAAGGCGTTCAGGCGGGTTGAGACGAACCTGCCAATCCCATGACCACATTCGCCCCCGAATCTCGATAGAGGGTGTGGAGCCGGCATCGTGCCGGCAGCGAGGACGGGGCGATGGACATGAGGGCGATGCGGCGGGCCGGCACGGGCCTGTTGTGGCTGGTGCTGGCAGCCGCGGGGTGCTGGTCGGGCGTGGCGATGGCGCAAACCAGTTCCGGGGCGATTCCGGACGGGCGCGGGCGGGTGGTCGCGCTTGCGGCGGGTGGCTATCACAGCTGCGCGTTGCGCAGCACCGGCGCGGTGGCGTGCTGGGGCAGCAACTGGTACGGCGAGAGTTCACCGCCGACCAAGGGCGCTTTCAGCGCCGTGGCGGTGGGCCTGTACCACAGCTGCGGGTTGCGCCCGGATGGCGAAGCCGTGTGCTGGGGCGACAACAACTACGGCCAGGTGTCGGCGCCGGCCGGCGAACGCTTCACTGCGATCGCGACGGGTAGCGCCCATAGCTGCGGCCTGCGCGCCAGCGGCACGATGGTGTGCTGGGGTCGCAACGATGCGGGGCAGGCCACGCCGCCGTACAAGCAGAGCTTCGTGGCGTTGAGCACCGGCTACGAGCACACATGCGGATTGCGGGCGGACGGCGTCGCCCTGTGCTGGGGTTCGAATAACAACGGTGGTACCGCAATCCCCTACGGGGAGACCTTCACCGCGATCTCCGCGGGCAATTTCCATACCTGCGGCCTGCGTGCCACCGGCGTGGGCGTGTGCTGGGGCAACGGTCTGGTGGCCAGCATCGCCGGCAGCCAGGTGTCCACCGCAGTGGCCGCGGGCGGCGTGCATACCTGCACCATCAGCCAGAACGGCACCGCGGTCTGTGGTGGCGTGAACACGTACGGGCAAGCGAGTCCGCCACTGGTGAAGGGAAACCGCTACACCGCGATGGCGAGCGGCATTAACCACACCTGCGCCCTCAACCAGAACGGCAACGTCGTCTGCTGGGGCGACAACACCTACGGCCAGGCAGCCGCACCCAGCGGTCCGTTCGGGCTGGGCGCGGTCGCCGCCGGTTACGCCCACACCTGCGACCTGGATGGCGATGGCAGCCTGGTCTGTTCGGGCAGCAACGGCAGCGGCGAATCCACCCCGCCCGCGGGCAGCTATGCCGATGTCGGCGCGGGCGCCGCCTTCAGTTGCGCGCGCGCCGCGTCCGGCACCCTGTCCTGCTGGGGCTTCAACGACCTCAACCGTGCCACCCCGCCGAGCGGGCCGCACGCATCGATGGAGATCGGCTTCGCGGGCGGCTGCGCGCTCTCGGCGAGCGGCGTGCCGACCTGCTGGGGCAACAACGGCAATGGCCAGGCCACGCCGCCGTCGCCGCCGTTCCTGCGCACGTATCGCCAGGTCAACCTGGGCGCGTACCACGGCTGCGGCATCTTCGACAACGGCAGCGCGACGTGCTGGGGCTATGGCGGCACCAGCGCGACCAGCGTCCCCGCCGGCACCTGGCTGGCGATCAGCGCCGGCGAGCAGCACAGCTGCGGCCTCAAGTCGAATGGCCAGCTGGCGTGCTGGGGCGGTGCCATGGCGAGCACGCTTCCGCCGACAGGCGTGTTCAAGGCGCTGGCCTCCGGGACGTCCCACGCCTGCGCGGTCCGCGACAGCGGCGAGCTGGCCTGCTGGGGCAATAACAGCTGGGGCCAGGCCAACGCGCCGGCCGGTCGCTTCGCGCGCGTCACCGCCGGCGACAGGCACAGTTGCGCGATCCGCGAAAACGGCGCGCGCGTGTGCTGGGGCACGATCTGATCGAAGCATCGGACAGGCGAGGCCGCGGCCTCGCCTGTCTCATTCGGCCGGAGGCGACCCGCGCGTGGGCGCGGGATCCTGCACGGCCGGGATCTCGCCGGTGGTGCGCCCGCTGTCCGGGCTGACCCGTTCGATGGTGTGGCGCAATTCGCGGCCCAGCACCACCCGCGCATCCCTCGCCCAGGCCTTCAGGCGGTCGTCGAACACCAGCTTGCTGTTCTCGTCCGGCCATACCAGTTTCAGTTCGCGCAGTTCCTGGATGAAACCGCGGAACAGGCCCTTGTCGAAGAACTCCGGCGCGGCCGGTGCGTACAGCAGCGACAGGCGTTGTGCGGCGAGCTGGCACAGGCTCTCCAATTCGCCCGCGCCGAGCGTGCCGGGGCCGTTCTTCACCAGCACCGAGATCGCGATGTAGTAGCGCTCGAACGCCTGCTGCATCGCGTGGCCGATCGCGCGCAGGCGGAACACCTCGTCGGTCTGCCCGGTGTTGCGGGCGAGGATGCCGCCGTCGTCCTCGCTGACCTGCTGCAGCAGGCCCTCGCGCACGAAGATGTCGATGGTGCGGTCGATGCGTTCGGCGAAGCCGTCGTCGTCCCAGGGCAGGAACAGTTCCGCCTGCAGGAACGGGTAGAGGGTGCGCCCCAGGCGTTGCAGCTGGCTGCGCGACATCCGCCGGTTGGTGAGGAAGCACACCGCGATCCACGCCGGCGCGGTGAACAGGTGCAGCACGTTGTTGCGGAAATAGCTCAGCAGCACCGCGGTCTCGTCGTCCACGCTGAGCACGTCGCCGAGCGGATGCGCGGTGCGCACCAGGGTGCCGATCTCCTCGCCGTGGGCGACGATCTGCGCCGGGGTGTGCGGGGTGACGGTGACGTGCGGTGCGTACGGCACCTCGCGCAGCAGGGTCTGCGACAGCGCGATCTGGGCGAGCAGGTCGGCCTCGCCCATCGCGTGCTTGGGCGTGGACAGCAGCGCCAGCGCCAGCAGGTTGATCGGGTTGACGTCGGCGGCGCGGTTGACGTTGACCTGGATCTTCTGCGCCAGTGCATCGACGGTATCGGCCAGCCAGCCCGGCTTCTCGTCTTCCTCGACCGGCTTGCCGTTCCAGTCGGGTGCCTGTTCGGCCAACAGTTCGTCCAGGCGGATGCGCTCGCCGAAGTTCACCACGACCTGGCCGTAGTTGGTCCGCAGCACCCTGGGGATGCCGAGCAGGAGTTGCCAGATCGATTCCTTCTCCTTCGGCTTGCCGGTCAGCTCGTCCAGGTAGCTGCGGCCTTCCATCAGTTTTTCGTAGCCGATGTAGACCGGCTGGAACAGCACCGGCCGGCTCGGCTGGCGCAGGTAGGCGCGCACCGTCATCGCCAGCGAACCGCCCTTCGGCGGCAACAGGCGGCCGGTGCGCGAGCGCCCGCCCTCGATGAAGTATTCGATCGAGTAGCCGCCGGCGATCAGCTGGGCCATGTATTCGCGGAACACCGCCGCATACAGCGCGTTGCCGCGGAAGCTGCGGCGGGCGAAGAACGCGCCGCCCTTGCGCAGCAGGGTGCCGACCACCGGCAGGTTGAGGTTGATGCCGGCGAAGATGTGCGGCGGCACCACGCCGTGGGTGTACAGCAGGTAGCTCAGCAGCAGGTAGTCCATGTGGCTGCGGTGCGACGGCACGTAGACGATTTCGTGGCCCGGCGCCGCGGCCTTGAGTTCGTCCAGGTGCTGGACCAGCACGCCCCGGTAGATCCGGTTCCAGACCCCGGTCAGCAGGAAGCTGGCCGAGCGCACCACCGTGTGCGAATAGTCGGCGGCGATCTCGTAGGCGTAGGCATGCGCCTTCTGCCAGGCGGCGTCGGTCGTGGTCTTGTCGCGGCGGGCCTGGTCGGCGATCGCCTCGCGGACCGGCTCGGCGGCCAGCACCTTGTCCACCAGCATGCGCCGGGTCGACAGGTCGGGACCGACCACCACCTCGCGCAGGCGGCGGAAATGCGTGCGCAGCACCCGCGACAACTTGCGCACGGTGCGTTCGGGCGGCAGGCCTTCGGCGAGGATGCCGCGCAGCGCCACCGGCGGCGCGAACTGCACCAGGGTGTCGCGGCCGTTGAGCAGGATCGCGAGCAGGCGGCGGAAGCGGCCGACGATCGCCCAGTTCTCCGAGAACAGCACGCTGAACCAGCCGCTGCTGCGGTTCGGCGCCTGGCCGACGAAGATCGACACCGGCACCACCTGCACGTCCAGGGTGGGGTCGGCGCGGTGCGCCTCCAGCAGGCGTGCCAGCGAACCCGAATGGGTCTTGTGCTCCGGTCCCGGCACCAGCCCCAGCGCCTGGAAGGCATTCGCGTGCCGCCGCGACAGCGCCACGTAGGAGCGCTTGCGGCCCAGCGGGTCGCCCGGGATCGGCTGCAGCGGCGAGGGCAGCCCGGCCTCGCGGCAGGCGCGCTCGAGGATCAGCGCGTTGGACAGGCCGTAGTCCTCCAGCACGTAGCAGACCGGGCGACCGTCGTCGAACTGCCTGAACTGTTCGGGCTCGTTCGGTTCGATGTCCAGCTTCAGCCAGGGAGCGACGATCCGGCCGAGGACCCGCGCCCACAACGGCGGCTTGGCCTTGCCTGGGCGCATGGGCGAGGGCGGCGGCGCTGCGTCGGCATCCGGGTTCGCGACCTCGGCATCGTCCGCAGGCGGGATTGCGTGGTCCAGACCGACCGGTGCAGCCTGATCGTCCGAGGCCAGGAATCCGGGCAACGGCAGGGATGGTGGTTCGGCCCCGGCATTGGGCACGGTGCCGTCGGTGGCCGGCGTGGTGTCGTCCAGCGGGGTCTCCGTGCCGGGCGGCGCGTCGAACAGGCTGGCCTGGTTGGGCAAGGGTGGGCGGCTTTGCATCCCGGCCATTATGGCGGAGCCGGTTTTTTGCCGCGCGCCGAGGCCGGGGTGGCGGCCAGGCTGGACTCCGCCCGCTGCACGAAGTCGGCCAGGTACCAGTGGCCGTCGATTCGCACCGCCGGCACCACTGCATCGATCTCGCGTCCCGCCAGCGGGTACTGCAGGCGCAGGCGGGCGGTGTCGCCGGTCTGCTGCAACAAGGTCACCCGCAGCGCGCGCAGGCTGGCGTCGATGTCCAGCCCGTACTGCTGGCGCAGCTGGGCGAGCAGGGTGGCGAGGAACGGCGACAGTCGGGTCAGGCTGGCGTCCATGCCCAGCCTCGCGAAGGCGGCCTGGCCGGACTTGCCCGGGATGCCGCTGCGCCGGGCGGCGGCGGTCAGCGCGGTGAAGAAGCGTTGCGCGCGCGGCTTCTCCGCGAACGGTGCCTGCAGTCCCCAGGCGCCGAGCGCGACGATCGCCTGGGCGATGTGGTCGCGCTCCTCCGGCGTGTACTCGCCGTCGTTCTGCACGTACTCGCCACCGAACAGCACCAGGGTGCGGATCGCCTGGTCGATGTCGCGGTCGGCGCCGGCGAACTGCTGGCGGAAGGTCTTGATCAAGGCCTTGTCCGCGCCCGGCGCCTGCAGGGTGGCCAGCATCTTCGGCAGGCGGCCGTCCAGCGGCAGCTCGTCCAGCGGCCAGCGGCTGCGGCCGTCCTTCCAGCCGGCGACCAGCCGCGCGTGCAGCGCCGCCGGCACGGCGAGCCGCGCGAAGCCGGCGCCATCATGTGCAAGCAGGCGATCGCGCAGCAGGTTGGCGGCATCGACCGGGCGGGTGGCGGCCTCGATCCTGACCGCCTTCGCAACGCCGATCGCCTGGCCGCCCACGCCTTCCCGTGGCTGGCAGGCGGGCAGCAGGGCAATGAAAGCGAGCAGGACGATGCCTCGGCGGAACGCGGCAGGCAGGCGTGGCATCAACAGGCCCGGTGAGGTGTCGGCGCAGTGTCCACGGGCCGCAGGGCTTGTCGCAAGTGGCCGGCAGGCCTTCGCCGGGCAGAAAATAAGGAGGCCCGGGGGCCTCCTTCAAGTTCGGCATCCTGCCGAGAACAACAGTTGTGGCATGGCTCCGGTCGAGACCGGATGGCTGCAGGTTAACCCTGGCCCGCAGTTAAAGCAATGGATGAACTGACTTTGTGCAAATGATTGATTTATTTGACAAGGTCGAGTGAATCGAGCTTGCGCTGGTGGCGCGTCGCGGCAGGCTGGTCCCAGGCGTTGTCGAATACCGCGGGCTCCCAGCTGCCATAGGTGGGGTTGGGCAGCATGAACCAGCGCTCGCCGAACCAGTCCGCGTATTCCTCGTACAGCGCATCGCGGTCCTTGGGCGTGTTGGCGACGATCTGCACGAAATCGCCCAACTGGTCGCCGAACTGCATCAGCACCCGGTATTTCTGCCCGGCCAGCTTGCGCCGGCAGTTCTTTTCGCTGCCGTCCTGCTCGCAGCCTTCGACGAAGGTGCCCAAGCCGAGGAACACGCTGTCGTCCTTGACCGGCATGCCGACCGCCTTGAGGTTGGCGATGGTGGCGTCCTTGAGGTGCACGGCGCGGTTGGAGATGTACAGGATGGTGACGCCCCGGGCCGCCGCCGCCTTGGCGAAATCGACCACGCCCGGCACCGGCCTGGCCTTCTTCTCGGCGACCCACAGGTCCCAGGTCGCCTCGTCGTAGCTGCCGCCGTCATGCACCAGGCGTGCCTGGTAGGGCGAGTTGTCCAGCACGGTCTCGTCCACGTCCATCACCACCGCCGGCGCCAGGCCGGTCGCTGCGTTGCCGCGCTCGGTCGGCACCAGCGCGTCCCAGTTCGCTTCCTTCAGGGCCGCATCCAGCTTGTCGGCGGCGCCGCGGTACACGGTCTGCGAGACCGCGTCGTACTCCGCCGCGCGCTGCACCCACAGCACGGCGTTGAGGTTGTCGTGGGCGGCCACACCGGCGGGCTTCGCGGCCTTCGGGGTTGCGGCAGCGGTTGGACCGGCGGCAGGCGCGGTGAACGAGGTCGGCTTGCAGGCGGCCAGCGACAACGCGGCGGCAAGCAGGGACAGGGCGAGGACAGGACGCATGACGGCACTCATCGGGATCATGGCCCGAGTTTACCCGCCGCCGGTGACGGCCCGGCGCGCCTTCACTCGCCCAGCAGTGCGCGGATGTTGGCGAACCCGGCGCTGCGCCGTTCCGCCTTGTGCGCGGCGTCCGCCACCGGATCGGCGCCGTCGCGCTGCAGTTCCGCCGCCGGCAGTTCGTCGATGAAGCGGCTGGGCTTGAGCCGCAGCTTGTCGCCCCAGCGCTGCGCTTCCTTCGCATGCGACAGCCACAACTGGTCCTTGGCGCGGGTGATGCCGACGTAGAACAGGCGGCGCTCCTCGTCGATGCGGCCTTCCTCGATGCTGGCCTCGTGCGGCAGGTTGCCGTCCTCCACGCCGATGATGAAGACGAAGCGGAACTCCAGCCCCTTCGCCGCGTGCATCGACATCAGCCGCACCTGGTTGCCGGCCTCGCCCTTGTCGGCGTGGCTGAGCAGCGCCAGCGCGGCGGCGAGTTCGCCGGGGCCGCTGGTCTTGGGGCCGTCGAACCAGTCGGCGAGTTCGTCGAGGTTGCGCCGGCGCGCCTGGAACTGCGCCTCGTCCTTGCACAGCACGCGCAGCGCGGCGAGCAGGCCGGAACGCTCGTTCAACTTGCGCACCAGTTCGGCCGGCGCCAGCGTGCGCGCGTCCAGGCGCAGGCCGCGGACGATGTCGGAAAATCCCTGCAGCGCGGTCGCCGCGCGCGCCGGCAACTGCTTGGACAGGGTGATCGATTCGGCCGCGCGCGACAGCGGCAGGTGCGCATGCCCGGCCAGTTCGCCGAGGCGCTGCAACGAGGTCGCGCCGACCCCGCGATTGGGCGACTGCACCGCGCGCAGGAAGGCGGCATCGTCGTCGGGATTGGCGAGCAGGCGCAGCCAGGCCAGCGCGTCCTTCACTTCGCCGCGGTCGAGGAAGGCGGTGCCGCCGCTCAGGT
The DNA here is from genome assembly GCA_035456065.1 of Thermomonas sp. Classification (GTDB taxonomy): domain Bacteria; phylum Pseudomonadota; class Gammaproteobacteria; order Xanthomonadales; family Xanthomonadaceae; genus Thermomonas. The sequence continues at coordinate 228,717 of DATIDW010000003.1, forward strand.
GATACGGGATGCGCAGCAGTTGCAGCGACTTTTCCAGCGCGCGGCTCTGGTGGTTGCCGCGGAACAGGATGCAGAACTCGCTCCACGGCGGCGTGCCGTTCGGCGGCGTGTGCTTCTGTGCGGTGAACTGGATTTCCCCGGCGACCTTGTCAGCCTCGTGGGCGGCGTCGCGGCATTCCCAGACGCGGATGCGCTCGCCGTCGGCGGCATCGCTCCACAGCGTCTTCGGGTGTTCGTGCGGGTTGTTGGCGATCACCGCGTTGGCGGCGCGCAGCACGCGGTTGCTGCAGCGGTAGTTCTGCTCCAGCTTGACGATCTGCAGCGCCGGATAATCGGTGCCCAGCTGCTGCAGGTTCTCCGGGTTGGCGCCGCGCCATGCATAGATGCTCTGGTCGTCGTCGCCCACGCAGGTGAACTGGCCGGCGTCGCCGGCGATCGCCTTGAGCAGGCGGTACTGCGCGTCGTTGGTGTCCTGGCATTCGTCGACCAGCAGGTAGCCGATGCGCTCGCGCCAGCCCAGCACCGCGTCGGTGTCGGTTTCCAGCAACTGCACCGGCAAGCGGATCAGGTCGTCGAAGTCGACCGCGTTGAACGCGGACAGGCGCTGCTGGTAGCGCGCGTACAACGCGGCGGCTTCGTGTTCGCGCCCGCTGCGTGCCGCCGCCGCCGCCTGCTCGGGCGACAGGCCCGCGTTCTTCGCCCGCGAGATCAATTGCTTCATCGCCTCGACCGCATCCGGCTTGGTGCCGGGGCCGAGCAGGTCCTTCACCTGCGACGACGAATCGTCGGCGTCGAAGATCGAGAAGCCGCGGCGCAAGCCGAGCTTGGCGTGGTCGATCTGCAGGATGCGCAGGCCGAGCGCGTGGAAGGTGCTGACCGTCAGTTCCTGCGCGGCGTCGCCACGGATGCGCTTGGCCACGCGTTCGCGCATCTCGCGCGCCGACTTGTTGGTGAAGGTGATCGCGGCGATCCGCTTGGCCGGATAGCGGCCGGCATGGATCAGGTGGGCGATCTTCTCGATGATCACCCGGGTCTTGCCGCTACCCGCGCCGGCGAGCACTAGCAAGGGTCCTTCGGTGTGCAGCACGGCCTGCCGCTGCGGGGGATTGAGGCCGTTCAACGCGGGGTGCTGCATGCCGCCATTCTCGGCCCCGCCCGGCGTGCTCGCCAGCCTTGTGCGCGGGTAAAATCCGTGTCATGGCCAAGCTCTACTTCTATTTCTCGGCGATGAACGCCGGCAAGACCACCACCCTGCTGCAGTCCGCGCACAACTACCGCGAGCGCGGGATGCGGGTGGCGATCCTCACCCCGAAGCTGGATTTCCGCGCCGGGTCGGGGACGGTGGCGTCGCGGATCGGCCTGCAGGCGGAGGGCATCGCGTTCGAGCGCGGCGATGACCTGCAGCAATTGATCAGGGCCGACATCGAGGCGCATGGCCCGCTGCATTGCGTGCTGGTCGACGAGGCGCAGTTCCTCAGCAAGGCCCAGGCCTGGCAGCTGAGCGAGGTGGTGGATGCACTGCGTATCCCGGTGCTTTGCTACGGCCTGCGCACCGATTTCCGCGGCGAGCTGTTCGAGGGCAGCCAGTACCTGCTGGCCTGGGCCGACGAGCTGCAGGAGATCAAGACGATCTGCCACAGCGGCAAGAAGGCGACCATGAACGTGCGCATCGATGCGCAGGGGCATGCGCTGCAGGACGGCCCGCAAGTGGAGATTGGCGGCAACGAGCGCTACGTCTCGGTCAGCCGCGCGGAATTCAAGCGGGTCATGCGTGGCGAGGGCCGCATCGAACCGCTACAGGCAGTGCTGCCACTGTAACCGTCAGCGTTTTCCGCAGCCGGCGCGGATCGCGGCGATCGCTCGCGGAATCGCACCGCCTTCGGGCAGGACCAGCTGCATCTCCGCGAGCACCGCCTCCAGGCTGGCGCGCCCGGTGCCCGGGTGGAGCCGGCATTCCACTTCCGCGGCATAGGCGCGTGCCAGCCACGCCGACTTGCGCTGCTCGATGTCGCCGTCGTCCGACTGGCCATACGCGGCGAGTTGCAGCAGCGCGTCGGCGGCGCCTTGGCCGGCGCGCAGCCTGGCCAGCGAGACCTCGGCGCGGCGCGTGTGCGAATGCTCTGGCCCGTAACCGGCCGTGGTCAGTTTCACCGCCTGCTGCAGCGCCGCTTGCGCGGCGTCCGCCTGGCCCAGCGCGGCGAGGATCTCGCCCAGCAGGTGGTCGCTGTCGCCCACCAGTTCGTGGCTGGCGCCGAATTGCCGGACCCGCAGTGCGTGCGATTCGCGCACCAGCGGCAGGGCTTCGCGGTCGCGTCCCGCGCTGTGCAGGATCATCGCCAGGTTGAACAGGCCATTGGCGGTCAGCCCGTCGTTGGGGCCGGTCTTCCACGCCGCCACCGCCTGTCGCTGGAAGTCGAGTGCGCGGGTGATGTCGCCGCGTTCCCAGGCCACGATCGCCAGGCTGTTGTAGGCGCGCGCCATGTCGGGATGGTTGCGGTCCAGGCGCGTGCGCATCCAGCCGAAGGTCTGCAGGAAGATCGACTCGGCCTGGCTGAAGCGGCCCAGGTCCACGTACAGCGCGGCGAGCTGGCGGTTGGCATCGACGCTGGCGCGGTGGTCGCGGCCATGCACCTCTTCCGCCAGCGATTGCGAGGCACGGCAGTGGCGCACCGCTTCGTCCAGTCGATCGGTCGCGCGATCGAGTGCGCACAGGCTGCGCAGCATGTCGATCACCAGCGGATGGCGGTCGCCGACCTTGCGCCGCAGCTCGGCCAGCGCATCGCGCAGGATCGGCACGGCCACTTCCGGCGCGCCGGCGGCGGCGTGCATCTTGGCGATGTCGAGCAGGTTTTCGGCGACCCCGACGTCGTCGCCCTGCCCTCGGCGCAGTTGCAGCGAGCGCATGTACAGGCGGTTGGCCAGCGTGCCCTGGTCGAGCTCCTGCCGGCAGCGGCCCTGCTGCGAATAGAACGCGGCGACCTGCGTCGGCAGGCGCTCCTCCTCGCGCCGGGCGGCGTCCTCCAGCCGCTGCATCGCCTCGATGCAGCGATCCATGTCGCCGTACTGCCGGTAGGCGTTGCCGCGCAGGGTCGCGGCCTCCAGCCGCAGGCTGACCGGCGCGTCCGGCAGGGCCGCGAGCAGCACGTCCTGCTTGTCGAGCAGGGCGTTGGCCTCGCGGTAGTCGCCCATGCCCAGCCGCAGCCGCGCGACCACGCCGTAGAGTTCCGCGCGTGCCTGCGGTTGCCTGGCCAGGCTGCGCTCGCCGCGGACGATGCCCATGTCGAGCAGCTCGCGCAGGTCGATCGGCTCGCTCGCCGACGACGTGCCGGCGCTTTCGAACAGGTCCGCGATGAATCCCTGCATCGCCTGCGCGCGGCCGGCCTCGCGCATCGCCCGCTGCGCCTGCCAGCCGACCACGACGAGCGCGGTGAACAGCACCGCGAGCACGGTGGTCGCGGCGGCGATCGTCCAGCGATGGCGGTTGAGGTACTTGCGGGCGCGGTATGCGAGGCCTTCGCCACGCGCCGACACCGGTCGCCCGCGCAGGTAGCTCAACAGGTCCTGCGACAACGCCTCGGCGGAAACGTAGCGTTGTTCCGGGCGCTTGCGCAGCGCCTTCAGCACGATGTTGTCGAGGTCCCCGGACAGGGCGCGCGCCAGCCGCGGCGGCGAGTACGGGCGGATGCAGGCCTCGCCTGCGCGGGCCGCGACCTGCGAGGGCTTCAGCGGCTCGCCGTCGAGGATCGCCTCCTCCCATTCGGCGTCGGTCTGGCGCTTGAGCCGGTACGGCTTGCTGCCGGTGAGCAGCTCGTACAGCACCACGCCGAGCGAATACACGTCGGTCATGGTGGTGACCGGCTCGCCGCGGATCTGCTCGGGTGCGGCGTAGTGCAGGGTGAAGGTGCGCACGCCGGTGCGGGTCTGCTCGACCGGCAGCGGGTCGACGTCGAGCAGCTTGGCGATGCCGAAGTCGAGCAGGCGCACGTGCCCGGCCGGCGTGACCAGGATGTTCGAGGGCTTCAGGTCGCGGTGGACGATGAGGTTCGCATGCGCGTGGCTGACCGCTTCGCAGACCTGGCGGAACAGGTCGAGGCGCGCGGCGATGTCGACCTGGCGCGTGCGGCAATAGTCGGTGAGCGGCTCGCCCTCGACGTATTCCAGCGCCAGGTACGGCTGTCCGTCCCGGTCGATGCCGGCATCGAGCAATCGCGCGATGTACGGATGCGCGAAGCGCGCCAGGATCTCGCGTTCGCGGTCGAAGCGCTGGCGCAGGCGCGGGTCGGCCAACCCCGGGCGCAGCAGCTTGAGCGCGACCTTGCGTTCGTACAGGCCATCCGCGCGCGCGGCCAGCCAGACCTGGCCCATGCCGCCTTCGCCGATCAGCCGCTCGAGCCGGTACGGCCCGATGCGTGCACCGGGACGCGCGCCGGACGGCATTTCCACGACCGGTTCGCTGAGGAACTCCTCGTCGTCCGCTTCCATGGCCAACAGGCCCACGAGTTCATCGGCGAGCGCGGCATCCTCGCGGCGCAACGCGGCCAGGTGTTCGGTGCGCTGCTCCGGCGGCAGCTCGAGCAGGGCGTCGAGCAGCGGCGACAGGCGTTGCCAGCGTTCGGCGTCCATCGTCGCAGCGCCGATGCCCGGTCCCGCCCTCAGGCGGCGGGCGCGTCCCGCAGCGAGGCGAGCAGGAACATGCGCGCCTTCTGCCAGTCGCGGCGCACGCTGCGCTCCGAGCGCTTCAGCAGCGCGGCGATCTCCAGTTCGGAGAGGCCGGCGAAGTAGCGCAGCTCCACCACGTGGGTCAGCCGCGGGTCGACCGAGGTCAGGCGGGTCAGCGCGGTGTCCAGCCCCAGCATGTCCTCGTCCAGGCGCAGCCCGCCCTCGATGTCCTCCGGCAGGTCGGTGACCCGGTGCAGGTCGCCGCCGCGCTTCTGCGCCAGTCGCTGGCGCGCGTAGTCGACCACCACCGAGCGCATCGCCGATGCCGCATAGGCGAAGAAGTGCGCGCGATCGTCGAATTGCGCGGCGCCGGTGCCACGGCCGATCAGCTTGAGGTAGGCCTCGTGCACCAGTGAGGTGGCATCCAGCGTGTGGCCCTGCTGTCCGGCCAGTTGCCGGCGCGCCATCGTGTGCAGCTCCTGGTACAGCGTGGCCAGCACACGGTCCAGCGCGCCGCGGTCGCCATCGCGCGCGGCATCAAGCAGGACGGTGATCTCACCGGCTTCGGTCATGGCTGCAACAGGGGCGAACGGGGGGAGCCGGCACTATAACCAAAGAGCATCACGCCCGGGCAGCGCCTAGGCACTCAGCGCTGGCAGTGGCCGCACCACACCGAGGCGCGCTGGCCGATCATCGCCTGCTTCAACGGCCGCCCGCAGCGCCGGCAGGGTTCGCCGCCGCGTCCGTAGGCGGACAATTCCTGCTCGAAGTAACCGGGCGCGCCATCCGGGCTGATGAAGTCGCGCAGGGTGGTGCCGCCACGGGCGATGGCCTGTGCCAGGATCGCCTTCACCGCGTCGGCCAGCGCCGCGTAGCGTTCGCGCGAGACCTTGCCGGCGGCGCGCAGCGGCGACACGCCAGCATGGAACAGCGCCTCTGCCGCGTAGATGTTGCCCACCCCGACGACGACCGCCTGGTCCATCAGGAAGGTCTTCACCGGCGCGCTGCGGCCGCGGCTGAGATGGAACAGCAGGTCGCCGTCGAAGTCCTCCGACAGCGGCTCCGGGCCGAGTCCCGCAAGGAGCGGATGCACCTCGCCCGGTGCCTGCCAGAGCAGGCAGCCGAACCGGCGCGGATCGTTGAAGCGCAGCACGCGCCCGGAGTCCAGGGTGATGTCGACATGGTCGTGCGCGCGCACCGGGGTGTCGTCGGGCAGCACGCGCAGGCTGCCGGACATGCCCAGGTGCAGCAACGCGCTGCCGGCCCCGGTATCGAACAGCAGGTACTTGGCGCGCCGGCGGATCGCGTCGATGCGTTGGCCGGGCAGCAGCTCTTCGATTTCACGCGGGATCGGCCAGCGCAGGTCGGGCCGGCGCAGGCGCACGTGTTCGACCTGGCGGCCGGCCACGTGCGGCAGCAGGCCGCGGCGGGTGGTCTCGACTTCGGGCAGTTCGGGCATGGCGCGGCCGGCGATGCGATGTGCATAGACTATGCGGAACTCGCCACCGGGATACGACACGCATGCAGCAGACACTCCGCCACGCGGCACTCGCGTTCGTCCTGGGGATCGCCACGTTCGCGGCGCCCACGCACGCGGCGGAACCGGCCAAGGCCGCCAGCGCCGGGCCGAAGATCGGCGACGTGCCGCCCGCCCTGCTCGGCAAGGACCGCAAGGGCGACCTGGTCGACCTTGCCCAGTACCGCGGCAAGGTGGTGGTGGTGTCGTTCTGGGCGTCGTGGTGCGGACCCTGCCGCAAGGAGCTGCCGGGGCTCGACCTGCTGCAGAAGCATGCCGGCGACAAGCTGCTCAAGGTGATCGCGGTGAACGTGGAAGACAGCACCGACGACTACCGCATGATGATGCGGCAGATGAAGGACTTCACCATCACCATGACCCGCGACCGCGATGGCGAGATCGCGGCGGGTTACGACATCCGCGCCTATCCCAACCTGTGGATCATCGGCCTGGACGGCAAGGTGGCGGCCAACCACCGCGGCTACGGCGAGGACTCGCTGGAACGGATCATCGACGACATCAACCGCGTCCTGAGCGAGCAGGCCGCGCTGATGCCGCCCGCCGCCGGCTGAGGAGGCGCCAGTCAGCCGGCGCGTGGCATGATGCACACGTGTCCTCCCGGCACCTTCCCCCGAGTCACCGATGCCCGCCTCGCTCCTCGACTTCCTCTCCGGCGGCCTGCTCCAGTTCGGCTGGTGGGGCATGCTGGCCTACCTGCTGGTGGTCACCCAGGTCACCATCTTCACGGTCACCCTCTACCTGCATCGCAGCCAGGCGCACCGCGGCGTCGACTTCCATCCGCTGCTGGCGCACTTCTTCCGCTTCTGGAGCTGGCTGACCACCTCGATGATCACCCGCGAGTGGGCGGCGATCCATCGCAAGCACCACGCGAAGTGCGAGACCGAGGAAGACCCGCACAGTCCGATGCACAAGGGCATCGGCAACGTGCTGTGGAAGGGCGCCGACATGTACCGCGAGTCGCGCCTGGACCGCGCCAGCATCGAGCAGTACGGCAAGGGCTGCGCGGACGACTGGATCGAGCGGCACCTGTATACCCGCCACGCCACCCTGGGCGTGGTGCTGTTGCTGGTGGCGAGCTTCGTGCTGTTCGGCGCCAAGGGTGTCGCCGTGTGGGCGATCCAGATGGCGTGGATCCCGTTCTGGGCCGCCGGCGTGATCAACGGCCTGGGCCACTGGTGGGGCTACCGCAACTTCGAGACCACCGACACCGCGACCAACCTCACCCCGTGGGGCGTGTGGATCGGCGGTGAAGAACTGCACAACAACCACCACGCGTTCCCGAGCTCGGCCAAGTTCGCCCTGCGCAAGTGGGAATTCGACATCGGCTGGACCGCGATCAAGCTGTTCGAAGCGGTGGGCCTGGCGAAGGTGTTGCGCGTCGCGCCGTCGCTCGACGTGCGTCCGAACATCAACGTGCCGGACACCGAGACGATCAAGGCGCTGCTCGCCCATCGCTTCCAGGCGATGACCGACTACCACCGCAACGTGCTCAAGCCCGCGCTGCGCGAGGAAGCCAAGCTCGCCGGCGAAAAGCTCCGTCGCGTGCTGCCACGCCAGCTGCGCAAGGGCCTGACCGACGATGGCCGTTGGCTCAAGCCGGATGCGCG
>DATIDW010000004.1:0-141422 GCA_035456065.1 Thermomonas sp.
CGAAGTAGCTCTGCGTGCGCGCGGGCGTGGCGCCCGGGCCTTCCTCTTCCTTTTCGCGCAGGCGCTTGTCGCCGAAGAAGTGGAAGTACGCCAGCGAGGCCGCGACCAGCACCAGGCCGATCGGCATCGGCGCGAACATCTTCAGCGGTTCGATCGTGGCCGCACCCGAGGGCAGGTTGGCGTTGGCCGCAATCAGCAGGTCGTTGAGCAGCATCAGCGGCGAGTTGCCGACCATGGTCAGCGCGCCGCCCATCACGATCGCCGCGGCCAGCGGCAGCAGCATCCGCGACAGCGTCAGCCCCGTGCGCGAGGACAGCCGCGAGGCGACCGGCAAGAACAGCGACATCACCGACGGGTTCTGCATGATCGAACTGGTGAGGCCGGCGGCCGCCGTGGTGTACAGCAGCAGTCGCGACTCGACGCCGTGCGCGCGCCGCAGCAGCCAGCTGGCCAGGCGGTTCAAGGCGCCGGTGCGATCCAGGCCGGCGCCCAGGATCATGGTGGCGATGATGCTCATCACCGCGCTGCCGGAGAAGCCGCCGAACAGGTCCTCGCGCGGCACCAGCCCGGTCAGGCCCAGCACCACCAGCACCACCAGCGCCACCACGTCGGCGCGCACGCGCTCGAACAGGAACATCACCATCGTGAAGACCACCAGCCCGAGCACGAGCTCCATGTCGGTGGTGAGCGTCAGCGCGGTGTCCATTCGGCGACGTCGATTCCCTGTCCGTGATCGATCAGCGTGTCAGCAGCGGTCGTACAGCAGGTCCCACACGCCATGGCCGAGCTTCTGGCCGCGGGTCTCGAAATGGGTCTGCGGCCGCCAGTCGGGGCGCGGCACCGCGCCGCGCGCACCGGCGCGATTGGCGATGCCGTCGGTCGCGTCCAGCACGTCCCACATCTGCTCCGCATAGTCCTGCCAATCGGTGGCGAGGTGCAAGCGCCCGCCGGGCGCCAGCTTGCGCACCAGCAATGCGGCGAATGCCGGGTTCACCAGCCGGCGCTTGTTGTGGCGCTTCTTGTGCCAAGGGTCGGGGAAGTAGATGCGGACCTCGTCCAGCGATCCGTCGGCGACCTCGTGCTCGAGCACCTCCACCGCGTCGTGGTGGTAGACCCGTGCGTTGCCGGCATCGTCCGCGGCCAGCGCGTTCAACAGCCGGCCGACGCCCGGGGCGTGCACCTCGATGCCGATGTGGTCGCGCGCCGGGTCGCGCTGCGCGGAGAAGCGGAAGGCCTCGCCGTTGCCGAAGCCGATCTCGAGGATGCGCGGCGCGCTGCGCCCGAACACGGCATCGAAGTCGCGGGTCGCACCGGCGTAATCCAGGCCGAAGCGCGGCCAGAGTCCGTCGAACGCGCGCTGCTGCGCGTCGGTGAAGCGGCCCTGGCGCAGCACGAAGCTGCGCACCTTGCGCTGGCCTTCGGTGATGGTGAAGGGCTTGGACGGTGCCTTCGCCCCCGAACTCGAGAACGGATCGGTCATCTCAAGCGATCAATCCATCGATCGGCGACGACGCCGACGCGAAGCGCTTGCGCGGGATGCGCCCGGCCTTGAAGGCGGCGCGGCCGGCCTCGACCGCCAGCTTCATCGCATGCGCCATCAGGATCGGGTCGCGCGCGCCGGCGATCGCGGTGTTCATCAGCACGCCATCGCAGCCGAGTTCCATCGCGATCGCCGCGTCCGACGCGGTGCCGACGCCGGCATCGACGATGATCGGCACCTTCGCGTTCTCGACGATCTCGATCAGGTTGTAGCGGTTCTGGATGCCCAGGCCCGAGCCGATCGGTGCCGCCAGCGGCATCACCGCCACGCAGCCGATCTCTTCGAGGCGCTTGCACAGGATCGGATCGTCGCTGGTGTAGACCATCACCTCGAAGCCGTCCTTCACCAGCGTCTCCGCGGCGGCGAGGGTGGCGACCACGTCCGGGTACAGGGTCTTCTGGTCGCCCAGCACTTCCAGCTTGACCAGGGCGTGGCCATCCAGCAGCTCGCGCGCCAGCCGGCAGGTGCGTACCGCATCGTCCGCGGTGTAGCAGCCGGCGGTGTTGGGCAGGATCGTGTAGCGGTCCGGCGGCAGCACGTCGAGCAGGTTGGGTTCGCCCGGGTTTTGCCCGATGTTCGTCCGGCGGATGGCGACGGTGACGATCTGCGCGCCGGCGGCATCGGTGGAGAGGCGGGTTTCATCGAGGTCGCGGAACTTGCCGGTGCCGGTCAGCAGGCGGGAGGCATAGGGTTTGCCGGCGATGACCAGCGGGTCGTGCGCGATGGATGTCGTCATCGGGGAATTATCACCGATGGCGCGCGGCGATGCCGCTTTCTGCAGGAGTCCGCGGCCCTCCATGGCGCTGCGTTGTTCGCTCCGCCGCGGCCGGGTACTCGGCCTGGCCCGTGCCGCGCGAACGCCGGGCCTCAGCCTCAGCCACCACCCAGCGCATGCACGATCTCGACGGCGTCGCCGGGTTGCAGCACATGCGTCGCGTGCCGGGCGCGCGACACGATCTCGCCGTTGACCTCCACCGCGACCCGGCGCGTGGCCAGGCCTTCCTGTTCGAGCAGGGTGGCGAGGGTCGCCTGCTGCGGGATGTCCCGGGTCTCGCCATTGAGCTGGATGTCCATCCGCGGATTGTCGCCGGTTCGCGGGCATGCCGTGCGGCGGTGCAACATGAAGCCGTTAGATTTTCGTGAAACGATACGGCCATTCGCCGTCGTATGTCGGCGCGTCCGTACACTGGCGTGCATCAGGCACCTCCCACCCGATCCGATTCCCACCGAGGTTCCCCATGAAAACCACCCTCCGCCGGACCCTGCTGACCGCCGCGATCGCGCTTGCCTCCGCGCCGGCGTTCGCCCAGTCGACCGAATCGCCGTTCTCCCAGACCGTCTTCTTCGGTGACAGCCTGACCGACGGTGGCTTCTTCCGTTCGCTGCTGCCGGCCAACGTGCAGAACGTGACCGGCCAGTTCACGACCAACCCGGGCTTCGTGTGGTCGCAATACCTGGCCGACTACTACGACAGCAACGCGAATGTCGCGTGGAAGGCCACCGGCGCCACCCCGACCCTGGCCGATGGCAACAACTGGGCAGCGGGCGGCGCGCGCGTCGGCACCGACAGCGTGGGTGCGCTGGGTTACACGCCGTCGCTGGCCAGCCAGTACGCGCGCTACCTGAGCTCCGGCCATACCGTCGACCGCAATGCCCTGTACACGGTCTGGGGCGGCGCCAATGACCTGTTCGCGGTGCAGGCGAATCCGCCGCAGGCGTCCGCCATCATCGGCGCCGCGGTCGGCGCGCAGGTCAACCTGGTCGGCGCACTGACCCAGGCCGGCGCGCAGTACATCCTGGTGCCGACGATTCCCGACCTTGGCCTGACCCCGTCGTCGCGCGCCGGCGGCGCCGTCGCGATGGCCCAGGGCACGGCGCTTGCCAACAGCTACAACACCGCCCTGTTCGGTAGCCTGGCCTCTGCCGGCCTGCGCGTGATCCCGCTGGACACCTTCCATTTCCTGCAGGAAGTGGTGGCCAACCCGGGCCAGTACGGCATCAGCAACGTCACCGGCACCGCCTGCCAGCCGCAGATCACCGCGCAGTCGCTGACCTGCAACCCGAGTTCGCTGGTCGACCCGGGCGCGCCCAACAGCTACCTGTTCGCCGATGGCGTGCATCCGACCAGCGGCGCGCACAAGGCGATCGCCGACTTCGCGATTTCGGTGATCGAGGGTCCGCGCCAGATCGCGATCCTGCCGCGTTCGGCGGCGATGGTCGGCCGGGCCCGTTCGCAGGTCCTCGACGACACCATCACCCGCCTGCTGCAGAGCGAAGGCGACGGCAACCACTGGTGGGGTGACCTGCGCGCCGACCAGCAGCGATACAACAACCCGGCTGGCTTCGATGGTCCGGGCCTGACCGGCGGTTTCGGCGTCGGTCGGCGCAGCGGAAACCTGACCTACGGCGGATTCGCCCAATACGGGCGCCAGGAGATCGACTTCGGCGAGCGCCGCGGCGATTTCCGCCAGACCGATGCCGGGCTCGGCGGCTTCATCGGCTGGGAACACGATGCGATGTGGGCCAGTGGCCAGCTCAGCTGGACCAAGCTGGGCTTCGACGTCGACCGCCAGGTCAACCTCGGCCAGGCCAGTCGCGTGCACGGCGGTTCCGCGGATGGCGACAATCTTTCGCTGGGCGGCAGTGCCGGATGGAACTTCACCCATGGCGCGCTGGTGCACGGCCCGGTGGTGAGCGTGCTGATGCAGAAGATTTCCATCGACGGCTATACCGAGGACAGCACCGAGTCCACCGCACTGGCCTACCCGGACCAGGATGGCGATTCGCTGGTCGGCAGCGTCGGCTGGCAGGCCAACTTCGTCATCAACAAGTACGTCAAGCCGTACGCGCGCCTGACCTGGGACCGCGAGTTCGAAGACGGGGCCGAACTCGCCTGGGCGCAATCGGTGTCGATGCCGGGGTCGCTGCCGTACGCGGTGCCGGGCCTGGCGTTCGACAAGACCAGCGGCACGCTGACGTATGGCATTCGCGGCGAACTGTTCGGCCTCGAGGTCAGCACCGGCAGCAACCTGGCATTGGGCCAGAAGGGCGGCGACGACGCCAATTTCTTCCTGACCGTCGGCGGCAAGTTCTGAGGTCGCGCGCGACGGAGGCCCTCGCGGGGTGTGCGTTGCGTCATCCGCAGGGCGCGGCATAGACTTGCCGCGCAATGCAGCGCCGATCGCGCGGGTGTAGCTCAATGGCAGAGCTGTAGCTTCCCAAGCTACTGACGAGGGTTCGATTCCCTTCACCCGCTCCACCTCGATGATCATGACGGGACGGATTCCTCGACGGAGGCCGTCCCGTCGGTTTCCGGAGCACACGGATGGCGAGGACCGAGGTCGGCTGGCGCGAATGGGCGGGGTTGCCGGGATTAGGCTTGCCGCGCGTGCGCGCGAAGCTGGACACCGGTGCGCGCAGTTCCGCCCTGCACGTGGACCGGCAATGGCGGCTGACCGAAGCCGGAGCGCCGTGGGTCGGGTTCGCCCTGCTGCCTGCGCGGCGGACCGTCCCGGTGGAGGTGTTCGCACCCATCGTCGACGAGCGCCCGGTCACCGATTCCGGAGGCCACCGCAATCTCCGCGTGTTCCTGCGGACCCGCCTGGAGCTCGCCGGGATCACCCGCGAGATCGATATCAACCTGGCGGATCGTTGCGGCATGCGTTTCCCGATGCTGCTGGGGCGCACCGCGCTGGCGGGGATGTTCGTGGTCGATCCGGCTGCGTCCTTCATGCACCGCCGCCAGGCGCGTGAAACCATTCCCACCCCGGTTGCCTGCAGGTAACGCGCTCGTGAAACTCGCCATCCTGTCCCGCAACAGCAAGCTGTACTCCACCCGGCGCCTGGTCGAGGCGGCACGTGCGCAAGGCCACACCGTGCGGGTACTGGACCCGCTGCGCTGTTACCTGCGGATCAGCAGCGAGGGTTTCTCGATGCGCTACAAGGGCATGCCGATTTCCGGCTATGCCGCCGTGGTGCCGCGGATCGGCGCGTCGGTCACGCGCTACGGCTGCGCGGTGCTGCGCCAGTTCGAACTGATGGGCAGCTCCACCCCGAACAGCGCCGCCGCGATCGCCCGCGCGCGCGACAAGCTGCGTTGCCACCAGGTGCTGGCCGCCAGGGGAATCGGACTGCCGGTGACGGTGTTCGGCGACAACCCGGACGATACCGGCGACCTGCTGGCGATGCTCGGCCCGCCCCCGCACGTGGTGAAGCTCAACGAGGGCACCCAGGGCAATGGCGTGATGCTGACCGAGAAGCTGTCGGCGTCGCGCGGCGCAATCGAAACCCTGCGTGGCCTGTACGCCAATTTCATCGTGCAGGAGTTCATCGCCGAGGCGAAGGGCGCCGACCTGCGTTGCTTCGTGGTCGGAGACCGGGTGGTGGCGGCGATGCGTCGCCAGGCGCCGAAGGGCGACTTCCGTTCCAACCTGCATCGCGGCGGCACCGCCAAGGCGGTGCGCGCGACCCGCGCGGAAATGGACACTGCGGTGCGCGCGGCGAAAATCCTCGGCCTCGGCGTGGCCGGCGTCGACCTGATCCGCAGCAAGCGCGGTCCCCTGGTGCTCGAGGTCAATTCCTCGCCCGGCTTGGAGGGCATCGAGAACGCGACCGGCGTCGACGTGGCGGGCGCGATCATCGCGCTCATCTGCGGCCAGGGCAGGGCCCCCGGCAAACGCGAAGCAAACACGGATTTGACGGATTGTTAATCGCGATGGCCGTACCGTCTCCCATGTGGTGCCGTTGACTTCCCCCCAGCGGCAACATGCAGGGCAGCAGTGACTTCAAGGCCCAGGCGCCCCCGCCTGGGCCTTCGTTTGTCTGCAGGCGTCGCCGGCGCACCGGCCGCCGGGCGCCATGCCTGTGCCAGAATCCCTGAACGTCGCCGCCGCCTGGCGGTCCCATGACGAACGTCCCGCAAGGAAGACTGCATGCGCATCCTGGTCATCGAGGACAACTCGGACATCGCCGCCAACCTCGGCGACTACCTCGAGGATCGTGGTCACACCGTCGACTTCGCCGCGGATGGGGTGACCGGCCTGCACCTGGCGGTGGTGCACGAATTCGACGCGATCGTGCTCGACCTCAACCTGCCCGGCATGGACGGGCTGGAAGTCTGCCGCAAGCTGCGCACCGAGGCGCGCAAGCAGACCCCGGTGCTGATGCTGACCGCGCGCGATTCGCTGGACAACAAGCTGGCCGGCTTCGATTCCGGCGCGGACGACTACCTGATCAAGCCGTTCGCGCTGCAGGAAGTCGACGTGCGCCTGAACGCACTGGCGCGCCGCGGCCGTGGCCCGCAGGCGCGGATCCTCAACGTCGGCGAACTCGAATTCAACCTCGACACGCTGGAAGTGCGGCGCGAGGGCAAGTTGCTGCAGCTCAATCCGACCGGGCTGAAGATCCTGCAGGCGCTGATGGAGGCGTCGCCGGCGGTGGTGACGCGGCAGGAACTGGAGACCCGCGTCTGGGGCGAGGAACTGCCGGATTCCGATTCCTTGCGCGTGCACATCCATGGCCTGCGCGCGGTCATCGACAAGCCCTTCGGCGCGCCGATGATCCAGACCCGCCACGGCATCGGCTACCGCATCGCGTCGCCCGAGCCCGATGCCTGAGGTGGCCGCGCCACGACGCATGCCGCCGGGCAGGCGGCGGCTGCGCACGCGCATCATCGTCACCTTCACCCTGCTCGGGTTCTGCCTGACCGGCTTGTTCGCCTACGCGACCATCGTGCTACGCGGGCGGGTCGAGAACCAGTTGTTGTCGGAAGCGCTCAACCGCAACATCGATGCCTATGCCAGCGCATTCCAGCGCGACCCCGGCAATGCGACGTTCTCGTTCGAGGGCGTGAAGGGATGGGTGTATTCCCTCGACAAGCTGGGCAATGCGCCGGACGACTGGCGGGACCTCAAGGACGGTATCCACGAGTTGCACGGCACCGAGGACGGCCAGGCGTTCGCCTACAAGCTGGCGGTGCGGCGCACGCCCACGCATGCGTTCTTCCTCGCCTACGACATGACCCAGACCCTGCAGGGGCAGGGGCAGCAGAACCGCTTGCTGGTCGCGACCGTGGTGGTGTTCACGGCACTGGCGCTGGTGCTTGGCTGGTGGTCGGCCTCGCGGGTGATGGCGCCGGTGTCCGACCTGGCGCAACGGTTGCGCCGTTCCGGCACCAGTTCCGATCCGGAAGTCCTTGCCTCGCATTTCGCCGAGGACGAAGTGGGCGAGTTGGCCAAGGCGCTCGACGACTACGCCGGGCGGCTGACCGAAGTGGTCCAGCGCGACCGCGAGTTCAACGCCGACGTCAGCCACGAACTGCGCACGCCGCTCGCGGTGATCCGCGGCGCGGTCGAACTGCTGCTGTCGAAGCCGGAACTCGATGAGCGCACGCGCACGCGCCTGCAGCGCATCCAGCGCGCCGAGCAGCAGTGCACGGACCTGATCAGCGCCTTGCTGCTGCTCTCGCGCAACGAACGCGCGCTGGGCCAATGCGACGTCGGCAAGGTCGCGCAGCAGTTGCTCGACAACCATCGCGCGCAGCTGGCCGGCAAGCCCCTGGAGCTGCGCCTCGAAGGCGAGGCCGGGGTGATGCTGGATGCGCCGGAATCCGCACTGGCGGTGGCGCTGGGCAACCTGATCGGCAATGCGGTGAAGTACACCCAGGCCGGCGACGTGGTGGTGCGCGTGTTGCGCGACGCGGTGGAGGTGGTGGATTCCGGTCCCGGGCTCAGCGCCGAGGACGCCGCCAAGCTGTTCGAGCGCGGTTACCGCGGCACCCATGCGGGCCATTCGCAGGGTGGCGGCATCGGCCTCTCGATCGTGCGCCGCCTGTGCGCGTTGTATGGCTGGGACGTGAGGGTGCGCCCTGGCGAAACCCGCGGCGTGGTCGCCACGCTCAGCTTCAATCCCGGCGATGGTCGCTTCGTCGCGTCGCAGGCTTGAACAAATCGATTTGATCCAAGGTCCGCCCCTTGCGTGCGGCAGGGGTGTCCCGTGCGCTTCGACGGCATAATGCGCAGGCACGATTTCTCCAGGATCCCAGCATGAATGCCGCCACCACCTCCCCGTTGGTCTATCGGGTTACCCCGTCCACCGATGCCCGCAGCGCCGCACAACGGGAGGCGATCCTTGCCGGCGATCTCGGCTTCGGCAAGCACCTGACCGACCACATGGTCAGCATCGACTGGGACAGCGGACGTGGCTGGCACGATGCGCGGGTGCACGCCTACGGGCCGCTGTCGCTCGATCCAGCGGCTGCGGTGCTGCACTACGGCCAGGAAATCTTCGAAGGCATCAAGGCGTACCGCCATGCCGACGGCTCCATCTGGACCTTCCGACCCAACGCGAATGGCGAGCGCCTGCAGCGTTCCGCGGCGCGGCTGGCGTTGCCGCTGCTGCCGGTGGGCGAGTTCGTGGAATCGCTGCGCCAGCTGGTCGCCATCGACCACGACTGGGTGCCTTCCGCGGCGGAGGCCAGCCTGTACTTCCGCCCCTTCATGATCGCCACCGAGGCCTTCCTCGGCGTCCGCGCGGCGCAGGCAGCCGCCTACCACGTCATCGCCAGCCCGGCCGGCGCCTACTTCGCCAATGGCGTGTCGCCGGTGTCGATCTGGCTGTCGCAGGAGTACGCGCGCGCGGCGAAGGGCGGGACCGGTGCGGCCAAGTGCGGCGGCAACTACGCGGCGTCGCTCCTGCCGCAGATGGAGGCGCGTGCGCGGGGCTGCTCGCAGGTGCTGTTCCTCGACCCCGTCGAGGGCAGGTACCTGGAGGAACTCGGCGGCATGAACGTGTTCCTGGTGTATGCCGATGGGCGCCTCGTGACCCCGGAACTGTCGGGCAGCATCCTCGAGGGCATCACCCGTTCCAGCATCTTGCAACTGGCGCGCGATCGCGGCATGCGGGTCGAGGAGCGCAAGGTCTCGATCGACGAATGGCGCGATGGCATGGCGTCGGGCGACATCGTCGAAGCATTCGCCTGCGGGACCGCGGCGGTGATCACCCCGATCGGCGAGCTCAAGGGCGAGGGCTTCTCGATCGGCGACATCCATGCGCCGGCCGGCGAGGTGACCATGGCGATCCGCCAGGAACTGACCGATATCCAGTACGGCCGGATTCCCGACCGCCACGGTTGGCTGGTCAGGCTGCGCTGACGCCTGCGCGGCGGCGGCTCACAGGCGCACCCACCAGCAGCCCATGCGCTGGCGCAGTCCGAAGTGGGTGCGCGAAGGCGTGCTGCCGTTGGCCAGCGTCTGCTCCACGCGCAGGCCGATGAGGCGCGGCTTGCGCTGCGGCTTGGCCAGCACTTCGCCGGTGCCTTCGTCGAACTCGATGACATCATCGCCGTAGGCGTTGGTGCCTCCGGCGTAGACCGGCTGCACGTCGACCAGCGGACGCCTGGCGATGGCGTCCAGCCGCGACATCACCTGGTAGGCGCTGGAGGTCGGCATCCCGGCCCAGTCGTACACGCCCGCCACCTGGTTGGCGTCGCCCGATTGCAGGGCGTTGCTGAACGAATGGACGAGGTCCTGGACGGTGCGCGCGCACGCATTGCGGTAGCGGGCTCCCGACGCGGACCCGCGATACATCGGCGAGGGCGCGACCCGCTCGGTCGCGCCGATGTCGCCGCACTTGCGGTCGGTGTAGACAACGCTGCCGTCGGCGGCAGTGCAATGCCGCACCTGCGCGCGGACGGCGCGCGGCGCGCCCAGGCAGGCGGCCAGAAACAACAGCAACAGGGCGGTGCGATGCATGCCGCGCAGCCTACGCGGGCGCGCCGCATCGAGGAAGTGCGGCCTCAGTAGCGCAGGAAGTAGCAGCCCTCGTCGCGCATGACTTCGAAGTCGAGGACGGACGTGACGTCGCGATCGGTGAAGGTCACCTGCATCAGCCCCGCGGCTGCGTCGACGGACGACCGCGCGTCCGCAAGCAAGGCGGCGCCGCCGATCGTCGCATCGAAGTATTCGGTATCCACGACCACCTGCAACGACAGCCGCTCCAGGTCGGTCATCACCTGCAGCGCCTGTGCATGCCGCATGCCGGCCCAGTCGAAACTTTCCGCGACGCGGTTGACGTCGCGCATCGCCACCGAGGCGACCAGGTCGGTGGCGAGTTGCTGCGGGCTGGAGGCACAGCCGCCCTGCACCGAGCGACGCACGCTTGCCTGCAGGGGCTGCGCCTGCGATGCCGCATCCGGTCGTTCGATCCCGGCCAGCCGCGCCTCGCGACGCTGGTCGCGTTCGATCCGCGCGAGCACCTCGGCCTGCATCGGGATGGCCTGTCCGCCGAAAGCGCTGCACGCCTTGCTGGTGTAAGCCGACGTGCCATCGGGCATCCGGCAACGGAGCACGCCGGTATCGGCTTCCGCGCGGTGCGGAACTGCGGGCAGCACGGCGAGCAGGAGGGCGGCAGCGAGGGTGGGGGCGGACAGGATGCGCATGGCGGGGTGGTGCATGGCGTGCCCCTGCGGCACGCGGCGAGCATCCACCCGCGGGTGTCGAGACCGCGTCGGGAAACGCTGAACCTCGTCCCAATCAGGCCAGGCGGGCGAGCACGTTCAGGGACGGTTTCGCCAGGTTGAGCGTGTAGAAATGCAGTCCGGGTGCGCCACCGGCGATGAGTCGCTCGCACAGCTTGGCGACGAAATCCGAGGCGAACTCGCGGATGCTGTCGGCATCGTCGCCGTAGGCGCGCATGCGCTGGCCGATCCAGCGGGGGATCTCGGCGCCGCAGGCTTCCGAGAATCGCCGCAGTTGGGTGAAGTTGGAGATCGGCATGATCCCGGGGATGATCGGGATGTCGATGCCGAGCGCGCGAGCATCGTCGACGAAACGGAAATAGGCGTCGGTGTTGTAGAAGTACTGGGTGATCGCGCTGTCCGCGCCGGCATCGACCTTGCGCTTGAAATTGCGCAGGTCCGACATCGCGTCATCCGCCTGCGGGTGGGTTTCCGGATAGGCCGCGACCTCGATGGCGAAGTGGTCGCCGTGCTCCGCGCGGATCAGCTCCACCAGTTCGTTGGCGTAACGCAGGTCGCCGCTGCGCACCATGCCCGAGGGCGTGTCGCCGCGCAGGGCGACGATGCGGTCGCAACCCAGCGCGCGATAGAGCTTGAGCAGCGAGCGGATTTCCTCGCGGTTGCCACCGACGCAGGTCAGGTGCGGCACCCCGGGGACGCCATGTTCGCTGCGCAGGCGCTGCACGGTTTCCGGGGTGTGGCTGAGGGTCGAGCCGCCGGCGCCGAAGGTGACCGACATGAACTGCGGCGAATGCGCCTTCAGCTTCTGCACGCTGCGGTCGAGTTGCGCGCGCTGCTCGTCGGTCTTGGGCGGATAGAACTCGAAGCTGATCGGCAGCATGGTGGCGTTCGCGTGCGGGATGCGACGATTGTATCTCTTCATCCGGATGAAGCAAAAGATGAATGAGTTCAGCACGGCGAGAACGTGGCTTGACGCCATGGAAGCCGCGCATGCATCGTGCAGGCAGGGGGACTCATGCAACACCTCATCGACCACGCCGCGCCTGCGACGCAGGCGCCGCCGCGCCTGCTGCAGGAACTACGCGAAACCCTGCAGCGACTGCGCCTGGGCGGGCCGTTCTATGTCCTGCTGTGGTTGCTGGCCGGCGCAGCGGCGAACCTGTGGCAACGGTTTCCGGTCGCCTTCATGGGGATCGGCCTGGGCTTCATCGGCCTGACCGTGATGCGGTTCCGCGTGCGCGGGCTGCCGGAGGACAGCGGCCGGCTGGCGGTGGAGCGGCGGCTGGACTATATCTGGCTGCTGTTGCTGGTGAATGCCGCGCTGTGGGGCGCGGCCTCGGCGTGGTTGCTGCTGGTGGCACCGGAAGAGAGCGCGCGCACGGTCGCCGCGATCAGTTCCTATGCCTTCGCCACTGCGTTCGCGCACAACTTCCCGATGCGCCTGCGGCATGCGTTCGCCGCGGTGCTGTTCATCTACCTGCCGACGCTGGCGGCGTTGGTCGCCAGCGGCGCCCGTTTCGAGTTGATCGGCGTGAGCGCGCTCTACCTGCTGTACGTCAGCCTGGCGCTGCGCCGCAGCCATGCCGACTACCTGCAGCGCCTGGACCTGGAGGATGAGTTGCGCCAGCAGCGCGACCTGTTCGAGCAGCAAAGTCGGCGCGATGGCCTGACCGGCCTGGCCAACCGGCGCTGGTTTTCCGCGGTGCTGGAGGAGTGGGTGGACATGGCGGGGGCGCGTGGCACGCCGGTGTCGCTGCTGATCCTCGACCTCGACCACTTCAAGGCGATCAACGACCGCCACGGGCATGCGCGCGGCGATGCCTGCCTGCGCGAGTTCGCGGATCGCCTGCAGGCGGCATTCGCCGAGGCCGGCGCGCTGGTGGCGCGACTCGGCGGCGAGGAATTCGGGGTGTTGTTGCGTGATGCGCCGCTGCAGCAGGCCCTCGCACGCGCCGAGGCCTTCCGCGCGCGGCTCGCCGCCGATCCGATGGATGCCGGTGCCGATGCGGCCGTCGCATTGAGCGTCAGCATCGGCGTGGCGGCATTCCAGCCGCACCGTCATCAAGACGCGGATGCGCTCTACCATGCGGCCGACTCCGCGCTCTACGACGCCAAGGCGGCGGGCCGCAACCGAGTGGGCACCGAAGGCGATATCGAGTCGGCATTGCGTTGAACCGTCGATGTCGATCGTCCTGACCCCGTTCGCCCGCGTCCGCCTGTTCCCGCGCGATGGTCGCGCCACCGCGATCCGCGACTGCACGGCCGAGCAGTTCGAGCGCCGCCTCAACGACGAGCCGCCGCTGCGCGTGCTGCCCGGCTATGCGCCGTTCTGCCGGCTGCACGTGCATCGCAACTGGACATCCACCCGCTGTTCGGTGGTGCCGCTGACCGACGTGAACCGCCGGCAGTTGCGCACCGCCTATGAGGCGCGGGCGAAGGACGAACTGCCGGTGCTGGTGCGCTGGTTCGAAGGCGTGGATCCGCCGGTGGCCGACTACCTCGTCCCGATCCTGTACAGCCGCGAGCAGCTGGCGAAGGAGGGCGAGTCGATCGATGCCGACTGGGGCGTGGTCGGCTGCCTCTACACCTCGGCACCGGAGGAGATTCCGATGGCGCCGGTCACGATGATGCGCAACGCCCTGGGGGTGGCCGAGGGCGGCTCCGGGGTGGCGCTGGATCGTGATGCCTACCGGCGCAGCGTGGCGTTCTGGGAGGCCCACGCCAACTGGCGTTGAGGTGGCATCGCCCGCCGTGGAACATCGCCGGCAGCATGGGTTCCACGCACGCTGTAAAATGGCCGGCTCCCTGCAGGCAACCCGATTTTTTGGATATCGCAACCCGGGCACCCATCGCGGGCCCGACCTTCATCCGCCTGCTGGCGCGCATCGCCAATCTCGATGGCCGACCTTCCGGGCTTGCGCCATCGCAACGGCTGGGGCAATGGATCGACTGGCCGCGGGCGATCACCCTGTCGCGTGCGCTGGATCGTCCGTTGGACGCGCCGGCCATGGCGCCACGCGGCCACGATCCTGCCGACGAGGTCATGCAGGCGCGACGCGCGCTGGAAATGCAGGTCGGCGACCGCGAGGCCTGGGATCGGGCGATGCAGCAGGCCGCCGCCGACGCTGGCTTCGTCGAACCGCGCAAGCGCTACGTCGCGATCCAGCACGCCATGCAGGCCGCCAGCGGTCGCCTGCGCGGCAGCCTGCGCGACCGCCTGGCCCGGGGCGCGCCGGCGCAGGCACGGTTGGCCGAACTCGATGCGGTGATGGAACTGGTCGCCAGCCCGCGTGAACATCGCCTGCTGGCCGCGGTGCCGGGCCTGCTCGCCGAGCGCCACCTCCACCTGCATCGCCAGGCCAGCGCCGGCCGCGATGCCCCCGACCTGCCTGCGCAGGCCACTCCCACCGCCGAGGCGTGGCCGCACGTCCTGCGCCAGGACATGCAGGCCCTGCTGCTGGCCGAACTCGACGTCCGCTTCATGCCGATCGAAGGCCTGCTGGCGGCGCTCCGCGCACATTGACCTGGATCCCATGAAACGACATCCCCTGCATCTCCTCCTGTTCCTGCTGGGCCTGGCCGTGGTCGCGTGGATCGCGGTGGTGCATGCGGTGGCCAACCCCTGGGTGCTGCTGGTCACCCTGCTGATCGGCGCCGCCTACGTGGCCGGCGCCCTGGAACTGGATCGCTACCGCAATGCCACCGCGACCCTCGACGCCGCCACCGCTGGCCTGACCGAAGCGCCGACCAACCTGGACGCATGGCTGGTCGCCATCGATGCCTCGCTGCGCGGTGCCGTGCGCCTGCGCATCGATGGCGAGCGTGCCGCCTTGCCGGCACCGGCCCTGTCCGGCTTCCTGGCCGGCCTGCTGGTGCTGCTGGGCATGCTGGGGACGCTGCTGGGCATGATGGCCACGCTGCGCGGCACCGGCATCGCGCTGGAAACCGCCAGCGACCTGCAGGCCATCCGCGATTCGCTGGCTGCGCCGGTCAAGGGCCTGGGATTCGCCTTCGGTACCTCGATCGCCGGCATCGCCACCGCCGCGGTACTCGGCCTGCTTGCCGCACTGTGCCGGCGCGAGCGCGGTGCCGCCGGGCGTGCGCTGGACGCCGCGATCGCCGGGCCGCTGCGCACCCTCACGCCGGCGCATCGTCGCGATGAAGCCTTCGGCCTGATGCAGCAACAGGCGGCGCTGATGCCGACGCTGGTGGATCGCCTGCAGTTGCTGGCGGCGACGCTGGAACAGAACGGCGCCGCACAGGGCGACCGAATGCAGGCGCTGGCGGCCACGCTGGAGCGCCAGGGCGATGCCGGCGCGGACCGCCTGCAGGCGTTGGCGACCACCATCGAACGCGAAGGCGGCGCCGTCCACGAACGCCAGGCTGCCAGCCAGGCGGCGTTCCATGCGCGCACCGAAGCCATCCATGCAACGCTCGCCGCCTCCGTGCAGCAGTCGTTGCACGACAGCATCGCGCTGGGTGCGGAAGCCGCCAGCGGCGCATTGCAGCCGGTAATGCAGGCGACGATGTCGGAGATCGCCAGCGGCACTCGCGCATTGCAGCAGACATTGGTCGATGCGGTGCAGTGCCACCTGCAGGACACGGCTTCCGGCCTGCAGTCCTCGACCCAGGCCATCGCCGGGTTGTGGACGCAGGCATTGGAGGCGCAGTGCGCGGCCGGGCAGGCGCAGGTCACGGAATTGTCGGCGGCCCTGGAGCGCCTGGATGCGCGTTTCGAGCAGCGTTCGATGCGCTTGCTCGATGGCGTATCGGCCAGGCTCGACGACGGCGTGGCCGGCATCGCCACGACCTGGCAGGACGCATTGGCGCACCAGCAATCGACCCACGACGCGCTGGCATCCGGCCACCGCGACGCAATGGTCGCGGCGACCGCGAACTTCGCGACGCAGTCCGAATCGCTGCTGCGCGCGGTCGATGTGTCCCATCGCGAATTGCAGGGTGCACTGGCTGCGCAGGATCGCGAGCGGCTGGCCACCTGGAATGCATCGCTGGCCGAGCTCGGCGCTGCGCTGCGCGAGGAATGGACGCAGGTGGGCGACGCCTCGGCGGAGCGGCAGCAGGCGATCTTCGATGCGCTGGCGCGGGCCGCCGACGAGATCGGCGAACAGTCGCGCGTGCATGCCGGCGCCACGATCGGCGAGGTCGCGAAGTTGGTGCAGGCCGCGTCCGAGGCACCGCGCGTGGCCGCGGAAGTGGTCGGCGAGCTGCGCCAGTCGCTGTCCGACAGCATGGTCCGCGACACCGCGATGCTCGACGAACGCAACCAGCTGCTGGCGACGCTGGCGACGCTGCTGCAGGCGGTCAACCATGCATCGACCGAGCAGAAGGCGGCGATCGACGCGCTGGTCGGCACGTCGGCGGAACTGCTGGAACGCGTGGGCAATCGCTTCAGCGACCACGTCGATGCAGGCGCCGGCAAGCTGGACGGCATGGCCACGCGCCTGTCGGTCGGCGCGCTCGAGGTGGCCAGCCTGGGCGAGGCCTTCGGCGCGGCGGTGCAGGCGTTCGGCGACGTCAACGAACGCCTTGCTGGGCGGCTGGAGCGCATCGAGGGTGCGCTGGAGAAGACGCTTTCCCGCAGCGACGACCAACTTGCCTATTACGTCGCCCAGGCGCGCGAAGTGATCGACCTCAGCCTGCTGGCGCAGAAGCAGATCGTCGATGACCTGCGCCAGGCACAGGGCAGCACCGACCAGTCGCAGGCGGCCTGAGCATGCAGGTCGATTCCCAAGTTGAGGGCGGGGATGTCGGCAGCGATGGCGAGTCCACGCCGATCTGGGCCGCCTTCGGCGACCTGATGGCGGTGCTGCTGGGCGTGTTCGTACTGATCCTGGTCGGCGTGATCGGCGTGCAGCTGCACATGGAAACCCGGCTGCGCGACGAGATCCACCAGCGCGAGGTCGCCGAGCAGCGACGCAAGGCGCTGGAGCAGGCGCTGGCCGCGCCGCTGGCCGAGGGGCGCATCACCCTGGTCGATGGCCGCATCGGCATCCGCGGCAGCGTGCTGTTCGCGTTGAATTCCGACGAACTGCAGCCGGAGGGCCGCAAGGTGCTGGGCACGCTGGCTGGCCCGCTGGCCGAATACCTGCGTGCGCGCGACGAAATCCTGATGATCAGCGGCTTCACCGACGACCGCGGCATCCATGGCGACAACCTGCACTTCGCCGACAACTGGGAGTTGTCCGCGCAGCGCGCGCTGACGGTGACGCGCGCGCTGATCGATGCCGGCATCCCGTCGTCTTCGGTATTCGCGGCGGCGTTCGGCGCCGAGCAGCCGGTGGCGCCGAACGACGACAGCGAAGGCCGCGCGCGCAATCGTCGCGTCGAGATGGCGCCAGTGCCCCGCAACCGCGCCGCAGGCGGCAGTGGCCGTGGCGGCTGAGATCGCCAACCTGCGCGCACGACTCGATGCCTGGCGCGCCGCGGGCACGGATCGCGTCGATCCGGTCGGCTTCCATCGCCTCGAAGCGTTGGCGCGACGTTGCGAATCCGCGGATGCGTCCATGCAGGCGCTCCTGCAACCGCGCATCGACGCGCTCGCCGAGGCGCATGCCGTGGCGATCGCGCGCAAGCCAGCGGCATCGCCAGCGGCATGCGGGCACGCGCGTCCACTGGCGGCATTGGTGGCGGAATGCGAAGCGCGGCGCGGCAACGGCATCGATGTCGATGACGGAAATGTCGGGGCTGCGCTGCCCGCCGTCGAACACCCGCAGCTGCCGGCATTGCAGCCGGCGCGGCAACTATGGAAGGCGGTGCGCACCGAGCGCCAGTTGCGGCAATCCCTGCAGAAGCCCCACGAAGACACCGGCCCGCTCAACTCCGCGCAACTGGTCAACCGCATGCTGCTGCGCATGGGCGAGGCCGCGCCCGGGTATCTCGAACAGCTGATCGGTTATGTCGACGTGCTCTCCGAACTCGAGCACCTGCTGGGCCCGGTGGCCGTCATCGAATCGGCCATGCCTTCACCCGGCAGGAAGCCGGCGGCGAAGCGCGCCCGCGCGCCGCGCAGGCGCAAGGACTGAAGGCTCTCCACGCGCAGGCCTGGATCCAGGATTGCGAGACACTGCAAACGAAAACGGGCGCCCTGCGGCGCCCGTCCTGTTTCGCACCCGTAGCGCGGTGCTCAGTAGCGGTAGTGCTCCGGCTTGTACGGGCCGTCCACGTCGACGCCGAGGTACGCCGCCTGTTCGGCGGTCAGCGTGGTCAGCTTCACCCCGATCTTCTCCAGGTGCAGGCGCGCGACTTCCTCGTCGAGCTTCTTCGGCAGGATGTAGACGGTCGGCTCGTAGCGGTCCTTGTTCGCCCACAGGTCGATCTGCGCCAGCGTCTGGTTGGAGAACGAGTTCGACATCACGAAGCTCGGGTGGCCGGTGGCGCAGCCCAGGTTGACCAGGCGGCCTTCGGCCAGCAGGAAGATCGCGCGACCATCCGGGAAGGTGTACTTGTCGACCTGCGGCTTGATGTTGAGCTTGGCCACGCCCGGGAAGGCGTTCAGCGCATCGACCTGGATCTCGTTGTCGAAGTGGCCGATGTTGCAGACGATCGCCTGGTCCTTCATCTGGCTCAGGTGGGCGATGGTCAGCACGTCCTTGTTGCCGGTGGTGGTGACGTAGATGTCGCCACGGCCGAGGGTCGATTCGACGGTATTGACCTCGAAGCCCTCCATCGACGCCTGCAGGGCGTTGATCGGATCGATCTCGGTGACCACCACGCGGGCACCGTACGCGCGCAGCGAGTGCGCCGAGCCCTTGCCGACGTCGCCGTAGCCGCAGACCACCGCGACCTTGCCGGCCAGCATCACGTCCATCGCGCGCTTCAGGCCATCGGCCAGCGACTCGCGGCAGCCGTACAGGTTGTCGAACTTCGACTTGGTGACCGAGTCGTTGACGTTGATCGCCGGGACCAGCAGGGACTTGGCCTCGACCATCTGGTACAGGCGGTGCACGCCGGTGGTGGTCTCTTCGGAGACGCCCTTCCAGTCCTTGACCACGGTGTGCCAGAAGCCCGGGCGCTCGACGGCCACGCGCTTCAGCAGGGCCTTGATCACGCCTTCCTCGTGCGAGGACGCGGGTTCATCGACCCACTTCGAGCCGTTCTCCAGCTCGTAGCCCTTGTGGATCAGCAGGGTGACGTCGCCACCGTCATCGACGACCAGTTCCGGCCCCTTCATTCCCGGGAAGGTCAGCGCGTCCAGCGTGCAGTCCCAGTACTCTTCCAGCGACTCGCCCTTCCATGCGAACACCGGGGTGCCGGTGGCGGCGATCGCGGCGGCGGCATGGTCCTGGGTCGAGAAGATGTTGCACGAGGCCCAGCGCACGTCGGCGCCGATGTCCTTCAGGGTCTCGATCAGTACCGCGGTCTGGATGGTCATGTGCAGCGAGCCGGTCACGCGCACGCCGGCGAGCGGCTTGCTGGCGGCGTACTTCTTGCGGATCGACATCAGGCCCGGCATCTCGTGCTCGGCGATGTCCAGTTCCTTGCGGCCCCAGTCGGCCAGGGAAATGTCGGCGACCTTGTAGTCGCCTTCCGTGGAGAAGGTCTTCGGTTGTGCGTTCATGTGCTGCTCCGTCGTTGGAATCCGCGCGGGATTCGCAGTAACGGGCGCCGTTCGCATGGAACCTTGCCGAGCCTGGCCGTGGTGGGATCCACACGGTCGCAGCGCCCCTCGGCAGGGCGCGGGCATTCTATCGTCATCCGGCCCCGCAGGCGCGGGCCGTCGATCGGCCCGGGCAGGCGGTTCAGCCGCGGGGCGTCATCCAGGCGGGCGTGGGCAGCGATCCATGTCCGGGTTGCGGGGAACCTGCCGGGCGAGGGCGACCCGTCACCAATCCGTCGGCTTGTAGTCCTTCAGGAACTGGCCCCAGACGTGCTCGCCGGTGTTGAGCCCGTGGATGATCGGGTCGACGATGCGCGCGGCACCGTCGACGATGTCCAGCGGCGGGTGGAAGCGCTCCTCCACGACCTTGCGCGCGGCGAGCTCGGCGGGATCCTCATCGGTGACCCAGCCGGTGTCCACGCTGTTCATGTGGATGCCGTCGCCGTGGTAATCGGCGGCGGAGGTGCGCGTCATCATGTTGAGCGCGGCCTTGGCCATGTTGGTATGCGGGTGCCGGGTGGTCTTGAAGTTGCGGTAGAACTGCCCTTCCATCGCCGACACGTTGACGATGTGCTTGTCGCGCCCAGGCGTGCGCAGCATCAGCGGCTTCAGCCGCGCATTGATGATGAACGGCGCGATCGCGTTGACCAGCTGGGTCTCCAGCAGTTCCACCGACGGCACCTCGTGCATGAGCAGGCGCCAGGAATTGCGCTCGCGGAGGTCGACCTGTTGCAGGTCCTGGTCGAGCCGGCCCTCGGGGAACAGGTGCTTCTGTCCGAGGAGTTCATCGGCCAGCAACGGCACCTGCGAGAGTTCCGCGGAGCGGGTGAGTCCCGCGTGCCCGCCCGCGCCGCCGATCGCGACCTGCATCGTCGGCGCGCTGGCCTCGGGCAACCCGCTCCCGGGCAGCATGTTGTAGCTGCGCAGGCCTTCGTAACTGCCCAGCAACCTGCGCACGTCCTGCGGGGTGTCGTGCAGCGCGGCGGTCTCGGCTTCCATCATGTGCGCGTAGAACTCCGGCGGGCGGCGCACGGTCTGGCAGGCGTTGTTGATGATGAAGTCGAGCCGCGGCAGCTTGCCGAGCAACTCGTGGCAGAACGCCTCGACGCTGGGCGTGTGGCGCAGGTCCAGGCCGAACACTTCCAGTCGATGGCCCCACTCGCCGAAATCCGGTTCCTGCGCGTAGCGCGCGGCGGAGTCGCGCGGGAAGCGGGTGGTCACGATCAGGTGAGCGCCGGCGCGCAGCAGCTTCAGGCCGGCCTGGTAGCCGATCTTGACCCGCCCGCCCGTGAGCAGCGCGACGCGCCCGCCGAGGTCGGCCAGTTCGGTGCGCTTGGCGAAATTGAAGTCGGCGCAGGCCGGGCACATCTGGTCGTAGAAGTGGTGGATCAGCGTGTACTTCTGCTTGCAGACGTAGCAGTGCAGCAGTTCGCTGGACTCCTTCGGCGCGACTTCCGGCGAAGGCAAGGCGGGCGGGAAATAGTTCGGGGTGGTGAACACCGGCCTGCGGCGCAGTTCGCGGATGCCGGTCTGCTCGAGCACGGCCTCGGCGCGACGCACGGCCTCGGCATTGCGCTCGCGCTCGCGTTCCTTGGCTTTCTTCCGGCGCAGCTTGGGCTCCGGGTGGTAGATCGTGGCGATGGCCTGGTGCAGGCGCGTGCGCTCCTCGGCCGGCCACGTATCGAGCACGGTGCGGTCGGCGGCGATCGACTCGAGCAGCGCGAGCGCGCCGGCGGATGCGTCGGCGTCGATGGAAGGCGGGGTATTGGCGGTCATGGCGTCGGTCTTGCGATGTTCTTCGTGGGTCGGGATGTTCCGCGGCCTGCAAAAAAACACGGGCCGCGTGGGCGGCCCGTGCTTCACGGCGTCGCGATTCTACGCGGCGTGGTTACAGCTTCGCCGCCTTGCGCAGTTGCTCGGCCTTGTCGGTCTTCTCCCAGGAGAAGGTGGTGGCGGTGTGCTTCTTGCCGTCGCCGTCGACGTAGCTGATCTCCTTCGGCTTGCGGCCGAAGTGACCGTAGCTGGCGGTGGCCTGGTAGATCGGGTGCTCCAGGTCGAGCATGCGGGTGATGCCGTACGGACGCAGGTCGAAGTTGGCGCGGATCAGCTTTTCGATCACGTCGTCGCCGACCTTGCCGGTGCCGAAGGTGGTGACCGAGATCGAGGTCGGCTCGGCCACGCCGATGGCGTAGCTGACCTGCACTTCGCAACGGTCGGCCAGGCCGGCGGCCACGATGTTCTTGGCCACGTAGCGGGCCGCGTAGGCGGCCGAGCGGTCGACCTTCGACGGATCCTTGCCGGAGAACGCGCCGCCGCCATGGCGGGCCATGCCGCCGTAGCTGTCGACGATGATCTTGCGGCCGGTCAGGCCGCAGTCGCCCACCGGTCCACCGATCACGAACTTGCCGGTCGGGTTGATGTGCACCTTGTTCTTCGGCAGCGCCTCGAGCCACTTCTTCGGCAGCACCGGCTTCAGGATGGTCTCGCGCACGGCTTCGACCAGGTCCTTCTGCTTCACGTTCGGGTCGTGCTGGGTGGACAGCACCACGGCATCGAGGCCGAGCACGTTGTTGCCGTCGTAGCGCAGGGTGACCTGCGACTTGGCGTCCGGGCGCAGCCACTTCAGCTTGCCGTTCTTGCGCACCTTGGCCTGTTGTTCGACCAGGCGGTGGCTGTAGTACAGCGGCGCGGGCATGAATTCCGGCGCCTCGTTGCAGGCGTAGCCGAACATCAGGCCCTGGTCGCCGGCGCCCTGCTCCTCGGGCTTCTTGCGGTCCACGCCCTGGTTGATGTCCGGCGACTGCTTGCCGAGCATGTTGATGATGGCGCAGGTGTGGCCATCGAAGCCGACGTCGGAATTGTCGTAGCCGATGTCGTTGATGACCTTGCGGGCCAGCGCCTCGATGTCGACCCACGCGCTGGTGGTGACTTCGCCGGCGACGATGGCGGCGCCGGTCTTCACCATGGTCTCGCAGGCCACGCGGGCGCGCTTGTCCTGCGCGAGGATCGCGTCGAGGACGGCGTCGGAGATCTGGTCGGCGATCTTGTCGGGATGGCCTTCGCTGACCGATTCCGAGGTGAAGAGGTAGCTGGACATCGTGGCTCCTGTTGAGTGATTCATCCTTGTATGCGGATGAAAAGATGGCCGCGCATGATACAGCTGTGCGGGCGCGCGTGCATCTTGCGCCCATCCGCCGCGGATGGGTATTGAAGTTGCGTTAAGCGGCGCCCGTCGCGCGTCGTTGTCATTGGGCGGCAACCTCGCCGCAACCCGGGGGTTGCATGGCGGGTGCAGGCTCCGGCCAACACGGTTGCGCTCCGCCACCATGCTGCCGCTCGAACGTGGTCGCGCGCGGCGTGATCAGCGCGTGGTGGGGGGGCGTAACTGGGGCGTGGGCCGGGTCGATCGTGATTGCCAACAGCACGGGTTGGCTACGGTTGCCATCCACGGCTTCGAGCGCGACGCTCGCGATTTCCCGTTCCGGATGAGGGTTGGCCAGGCGAACCTCGAAGAACGATGGCGGATACATGCTGGGATTGGTGTCGAGGATGCCGGAGGCGAGGTAAGCCAGCCGCGAGCCACCTTCGGTCGAACCCGTCCACCATTCCCAGAGCTGCTTGCGATAGAGGATCGGCAATCGCACGCGGCTGCCGTCGCGATACGTCAGCTCGAAGGTGGCGGTGGGCGCTGCTTTTCCGCCGCGCGGTTGTGCGCCACTGGTCATGAGCAGATGGAATGTCGCGACCGCACGCTGCGGGATGGCGATCCCTGCGATGCGCCCCGGCAACCGCATTGCCGACCCGGCTTGGCTTTCGTCATTGCTGGTGATCACGGCACAACGGATGTCGTAGTCGATGCCGAGTAGTCGATGTCGGCCGGGCGCGAACACGCGGTCGAGCCGCAGCTCCTGCGAGATATACTGGTCCGAAGCGTCGAGGTCGACATTGCAGCGCTGTCGCAGGTCGACGTTGCGCGCAGCGTCGTTGCGGCTGGCAACGACCGGCTTGCCTACCGCTTTGATCGATGCCGCTGACGCCATGTCCCACTGCACCTTGGGCGGCCCGGGATCCTGTGCGCGCAGCATGGCGCGATCGGCTGCGGACAATGGCTTCGCGTAGGCCTCGACCAGGGCGGTATCGTCTGGATGCAGCAACGCGGCGAGCCGGGTGAGCTCGGGAAGTGGACGTCGTTCCGTATCCAGGTGGAGCGCCCAGAGGCGTTGCTCGCGGCTGCGCAGAAGCAGGTGCCGACCGTGCGCGTCGATGCTCAGGCCATGGATCTCGTCCCTATCCGACGAGACGCGGATCGGTGGCGTCAGCCATGTCCCGCTAGCGAGATCGAATAGCTGGACACCGCGATTGACCGCGATCGCCAGCCGGGTCGCGTCGCCGCTCAACGCAAAACCTGCATGGGCGTTGGTGCCGTGCACGAGCAGGTTGCGATGCCGACCATCGCGCTCGTAGATCTTGACTGCATCCGCCTCCGGCAGTAGCACGGCGACTTGCCCATGCGGCAGCCATTGCAGGGTTTCGCCGACCGAGGGCAGTTGCCAGCCCGGTGCGATCCAGCCACGGGTCGCATCCATCGGCTGCAGGATGTTCTGCTTGCCGGCACTCAGCATCCATCCACTGCGCCCGTCGTCAGCGAGCACCATCGCATCGACCCACTGGTGGTTGCCGAAGTAACCCTCGGTCCGGATCTCGGGTCGCGTGGCTGGCTTGCCGGGCGCGCGCGGCGGTTCGTCTGGCCACAGCGCCGGGCCACGTCGCCGCAGAGTCGTGGCATCGAGGGTGTCGACGACCTGCACATGCCAGGCCAGCACGCTGGCGCCATCGCCGGAGAATCCCAGCATGCGCTCGGGAGGCCACAAGCCGATGCGCCCACTGCGCTTGCCCGTGGCTAGTGTGTAACTCTCCAGCACCTCGAGATTGTCGTCGTGGTCGCGTCCGTTGTGTCCGACGATCAGCTGGTCGCCACGCGGGGACATGAGCAGCTCGTTCGGGTTCGCAGCGAGTGCTATCGGAGGGAAGCGCGCCCGGCCGCTGTGCGTATCGTGCGCGTACAGGCGCGCGCCGGATGTGGTGACGACGGTACCGCCATCGGGTGTCAACACGGCAAAGCCGACCGGCTCCGGGTGCCTGAGGGTGGGGCCGACCGGCGAGCCGCTGACGGCATCAAGCACGGTCACCCGGTCCGTGGCGACGATGACGGCGCGTCGCGCGTTGGCGGCGAAATTGTTCTCGCCGCTGACCCTGGGGGGGCCGGAACCGGGCAGTGGGAGGCGTTCGCGGGATCGCCAGAGCCGCAACGCGCCGTCCTGGCTGCCGACGGCCATCAGTCCCAGCTGCGGCAACATCGCGGTCGCGTTTTTCTGCATTTGCCGTGGATAAGATGGACGCTGCAACAATATGGTGGCTGGTGCTTCCGTCCCCGGTAGTTGCCACAGTACGGCGCGACTGGAATTGACCGCGAATAAGGCCCGTTTGCCTCGATCCAGCAACAGCCGGGCGGCCTCGCTGCCTGCCGGCCTGGTCATGAAGAAAGTCAGGTTGCCCTGCAATTGCAGCGGGGTCGACAGCAGCGCGCCGGTGGCGAGGTCCCAGGCCTGGATGCTGCCGTCGAGTGCTGAGGCCGCCAGCCAGGCGCCGCCTTCGCTGAAGCTCAGGAACCGCACCGCCGCGAGGAACCGTGGCGCGAGCATCGTCGGTTTCCCTGAGCTGACGTCGAGGAGCACGGTGTGTCCATCTTCGTAGCCCAGCGCGAGATGCCGACCATCATCGGAAAACTTCCACGCCTGCAGGCTGGCGGCGGCATGGCGGTATCGGTGCCTTGTCCCGGAGCCGGACGCGGACACGATCTCGACGGTGCGTTCTTCCTCCAGGTGGCGCGCAACGCCGCCATTGGCCGATGCGACCAGTGCCAGTTGCTTGCCGAACGGTTCGATGGCTTCGATTGGCTGCCAATCCGCGGTGCGCAGGACCCGAGACACCACGGTCGAAGCGCGGGCAGGATCGCCGCTGCGCACGAGTACGAACCGAGCGTCGGCGCTGAAGCTGGTGCTGGTGGGTGGGTCGAACCTGCCGGGCGGGGGTGCAAGCAATGCACCTGTCGTGGCATCGACCAGCAGTTGGTCGACTGCATAGGCGGAAGGAGCCTCGACCCTGGCATGCCCTGACGCAATCAGGAACCTGCCGTCACCGGTGACCTGCAGCGATGCCAGCGGGTGATGCGGCCAGTTCTTGGTCGCCGCGCGGGTGTCCGCGGACCACCGTTGGCCACCCGTGCCGATGTCGAACGAGCGCAGCATGCCGCCTGCGCTTGCGGTGGCCACCCACTTGCCAGCGGGATCCAGCGCGACCGCCTCGATCGTGTCGCCGGTGGCGATCACGTCGATCAGCGCCGGTGCCTCGGCGAGCAGGGCACCAATGCGGACACGACTCAGTGCGGCTGCAGCCGATGCGCCTGCAGCTTCCTGCTCCGTCAGGTTGAGCATCATGGCCGGCAATGCATCCAGCGCGCTGTCTTCGTGGATGGTGTCGGCGGCTTCGTCGATACGTTGCTGCCAGAGATGTTGTCGCGCAGTGTCCGCGCTGCGCTCTGCGCGATGCGCCTGCAACGATGTCGCCAGTACGCCAGCCAGCAACGCCAGCAACGTAAGCGCCGTTGCTGCGGCGAGGTGCGGCTCGCGTCGCGCCCAACGCCCGGCACGTTGTACCGCGCTGAGCGGGCGCACGCTGACCGCGCGGCCTTCAAGATAACGACCAAGGTCATCGGCCAACGCACGTGCGCTCAGATAACGCTGTTGCGGATGGCGCGCAAGGCA
This sequence comes from Thermomonas sp., assembly GCA_035456065.1. Taxonomy (GTDB): domain Bacteria; phylum Pseudomonadota; class Gammaproteobacteria; order Xanthomonadales; family Xanthomonadaceae; genus Thermomonas. Next base: position 26,457 of record DATIDW010000004.1, read on the forward strand.
CTTCAGGCAGATCGCCTCCAGGTCTGCAGGCACCGGCTTCAGTTGCGAGGGCTTGCGCACTTCGCCTTCGGTGAGTTGCAGCAAGGTCGCTTCCGGGTCGCCTGCCTCGTGCGGCGGGGTGCCGGTCAGTAGTTCGTACAGGATTGCGCCCAAGCCCCACACATCGGTTGCCGGCGACAGCGGCGGGCCGTGCAGCTGCGCCTGCTCCGGCGCCATGTAGCCAGGGGTGCCGGAGACGTGGTCGTTGCCGATGCCGATCACCTGTTCGATGCGGCGCGCCAGCCCGAAGTCGGCGACCAGCGGCACGCCTTGTCCGTCGATGAGCAGGTTTCCGGGCTTGAGGTCCAGGTGCAGCACGCCGAGCCGATGCGCGTAGTCGACCGCTTCGGCGACGGTGCGCAGAAAGGTCGCGGCTTGTCGCGGCGACAGGGTTTCGTCGGCGGCGAGCAACTGCGCCAGGCTGAGCCCGCGCACCAGTTGCATCGCATAGAACGCCAGGCCGGCGTGTTCGCCCATCTCGTAAATGACCACGATGTGGGGATGTTGCAGGTTGGCGGCATGCCGCGCCTCGCAGCGGAAGTTGTCGACGAACTCCTCCGGCGCCAGCGCCCCGGTCGACAGCAGCTTGATCGCCACCTCGCGGTCGAGGTCGCGCTGGCGTGCGCGATAGACCATGCCCATGCCGCCCTGGCCGATCAGTTCAAGCAGTTCGTAGTCGCCGAACTCGCGTTGCGCCGGATCATCCAGGTCGATCCCGGGCATCCTCCCATGCAGCAATGCGCGCTCCATCATCGATGCCGCCGACGGTGGCGATGCCGATATGCGCTGCGTGCTTGTGCCGAACGCGAGCTGCGCCAGCGCCGGGTTCAGCCACCAGCGATTGGTGGCGGAGCGAGTGTCGTCGTCGTTCACCGGATTGTCCCCGCCACCGATTCCCCGGACGACGCGTTCGGCAGTTCGTGCAGGCGCCTGCGCAGGTCGATGACATCCGGATGCGCCTCGCCGAAGCCTTCGGCGACGATGGCGAGCGCGGTCTGGTAATGCACGCGGGCCGGTTCCGGCTGGCCTTGCAGCGCGTACAGTTCGCCGCGGCTGCGTTCCAGCAGTGCGCGTCGGATGTTGTTGGCAGGAAGCCCGTCGCGGGCATTGACCAGCGCTTCGTCAAGGCAATGCTGGGCGCGATCGAGTTCCCCCACCGCCATGTACGCACGAGCGAGGTTGTCCATGATCAGCAGTACGTAGGCCTGCTTGCGGCGGCCGGCGCGCGTGGCCAGGTCGAGCGTGCGTTCGAGCAGGGCAATCGACTCGCGCGGGCGCCCGAGCGCAAGCAGCGCCTCGCCGACGCGGTTCATGCTGTAGTGCGACCACTTGTGGTCTTCGCCGTGCAAGCGGATGCGGCCGTTCATGGCCTGCTGCAGCAGCGGCAGCGCGGATTCCGGTTGCCCGCGCATCAGCCTGACCTGTCCGATCGAATGTACCGCGGTCAACACCTTCGGATGCTGGTCGCCGACTGTACGCGTCAGGCCATCGCGCATGTTCCGGAAGATGGCATCGGCCTCGTCCCAGTGCGCGCGCATCATCAGCAGGTCGCCCAAGGACCAGGTTTCCCAGAGATATTTCGGGTGGAGTTCGCCCAGTTGCCGGCGCGTGCGCGGCAAGGCGCTGCGCATGAGCGCCTCGGCCTCGTCCCAGCGATTGGTTTCGATATACAGGTCGGCCATGGTCCATTCGAGCTCGGCCAGCTGTCGGGGCGCATTGACCGACGCAGCCTTGTGGATCGACTCGTACTCTGCGAGCGCCGGCAGGAACCTGTCCGTCTCCGACAGCAGCAAGGCATGGCCGCGTCGTGCCGTCAGCGTGGCGGGCGCATCCCAACCCAGCGTGCGCCTGCGCGCGTCCAGCAGGTGCCGGTAGATCGCCTCGGCCTGGGCGTAATGCCCATCGAAGGTGGCGGTGACGCCCAGTTGTTCTTCGATGTCCAGTGTCAGCCGCGCATCATGGCCGAGTACCATGCGGGCATCGGCATGCGCCTTCTCGAGCCGCAGGCGCGCCTTGCTCCACAGGCCGAGCCCGAAATAGGCTCGTGCCAAGGTAAGGCCGACCTGCGCTCGCGCGGCGGGCTGGTGCACGAGGCCGCGGTCGAGCTTGCCCTCGGCGCCTGCCAGCAACGTGAGCACGGTGAGTTGGTCGGGTTGCTGACCGAGTTCGAGGTAGGGATCCGCCGCGGCAAGGACATCCTCGTTGAGGAAGCGGTTGACCTCGCTGGCGAGGACGTTGCTGCGTTCGGCGCGCTGCCACATCCAGACGCTTACGACCAGGCCGACCAGCAGCGCCAGCGACGCCGCGATGGAGGCGGCGGCCAGTTTGGGTTCACGGTGCATCCAGCGCGCAATCCGTCGTGGTGCGTTGAGTGGACGCACACTGACGGAGCGGTCTTCGAGGAAGCGGCCGAGGTCGTCTGCCAATGCGCGGGCAGTGGGGTAGCGCCGTTGCGGGTCGCGTGAGAGGCAGTGCAGGCAGATGGCTTCGAGGTCCGGGGGAACCAGCGTCGAACGCGACGGCTTGCGAACCTTGCCATCGAGTAGCAGGCGCAAGGTCGCATGCGCATCACCGGACTCGAATGGCGGCGTGCCGGTCAGCAATTCGTAGAGGATCGCGCCCAGTCCCCAGACATCGGTCGCCGGAGTCAACGCCGGACCGTGCAGCTGCGCCTGTTCCGGGGCCATGTAGCTGGGCGTGCCGGAGATGCGTTCGTTGTCGAGTGCCTGCTCCAGCCGTCGCGCGAGGCCGAAGTCCGCAATCAGAGGCGTGCCGCACTCGTCGAGCAGGATGTTGCCCGGCTTCAGGTCCAGGTGCAGCACGCCGAGGCGGTGCGCGTAATCGACGGCTTCGGCGACGGTGCGCAACAGGCGCGCGGCTTCCAGCGGCGGCAAGGGGCCATCGGTATCAAGACGCTGAGACAGGCTGCGTCCCCGCACCAGCTGCATCGCGTAATAGATCAACCCCGTGAATTCGCCCATCTCGTGGATGACGATGATGTTGGGGTGCTGCAGCTTCGCGGCGTGCTGGGCTTCGCGCCGCAGGCCATCGACGAATTGCTGCGGTGCCGATTGCCCTGCCGACAACACCTTGATCGCGACTTCACGATCAAGGCCGCGTTGCCGCGCGCGGTAGACCATGCCCATGCCGCCTTGGCCGATCAGTTCGAGTAATTCGTAATCGCCGAACTCTCGTTGTGCAGGATCGTCGAGGTCGAGGCCGTCAAGGTCGAGCCCCGCCATTCCCGCATGCAGCAGCGCATGCTCCATCATCGCTGTGCCCGTCATATCCGCTGCATGCGCGCGATGCGTGCTGGCGCCGAACGCGAGTTGTGCCAGCGCCGGATTCAGCCACCAGCGATTTCTCGCCAACCCGGTGTCGTCGTTCATGGCGAATGCCCCGGCAGGAAGCTGCGCAGCTCGGCCAGTTCCTGTTCCAGGGCCTCGCGGCTGGCGACGGTCTGCAGCAATTCCAGCCGTACCAACTGGCGCAGGCGATGGCGCATGCGATGCGCCTGCACCGCAACCGTGTTGCTGCGAAGCCCGCTGGCCTCGGCCATCGCGCGCAGCTCGCTGGCTTCGACACCTTCGGTCAGCAGCGGTGCCAGTTGATCGAACTGCGCCTGCTTGCCGGCGCGCCCCCACTCGGTCTGCAGGCGGTGCATCGCGCGCGCCAGCACCGTCCCGAGCCAGGCACGGTCAAACGCCGCTTCCGGCGTTTCGGCAGCGGAGTCGTACAACTGGTCGACGTCCGCATCGTCCGCCAGCATGCCGCCGCCACGCTTGATGGCTACGTCGTGCGCATGCGCGTCGGCGAGGAAATGGCGCAGCGAGGTCAGCAATAGCGCGCGGAACCGCCCCCGCTGCGGATCTGCGGTCGTGTACCAGCCACGCTCCAGGAAACGTACGAAAAAGGCCTGGGCGAGATCCTCGGCATCATTGCTGGAATGGCCGGCGCGCCGGATATAGGCCAGCACCGGCGGCCGATAGGCGCAGCAGAGTTGTTCGAGGGCGGAACGTGCGTGCATCGGCGCGGCATGCGTCGCCGCCGCGATCAGGCTCCATCGCGTGGTTTGGAACCTGCTCATGCGAAACGGCTCATTCGAGGTCCGTTCTCTTCCCGCAGCGCGGCAGCCTGCGCCACTGTAGAACGCAGGCCGGGCCGCTAGGGGGCCATCACCCGATGTGGAACAGGCTGGCGCGTGGATCGGGGATGAAGCGAGGTGGGGCGGCATTGACCTGCAGCAGGCTGGCGTGCGCTTGCTGGAGCGCCTCCAGCCACTGCGCGCGGGTCAGGCCGGTCTCGGCCTCCGTCACCCCGGCGAACTCCGCGGCGATTTTTCGGAAGCGGCAGAAGTCCTCGTAGTCGCCAAGTTCGTCGCGCACCAGCTGCAGGGCAACATCGACCAGCACCGCGTCGTCGAGCAGCCCGACCACCGCGATGTGGTCCGGGATCAGATCGGCGTCGTCGCCGTGGTATGCCTGCAGGATGCGCACTTGCCTGCATAGTTCCAGGCTCGGCTCGAAGTCGGCGTCTTCGACCAGTGTTTCCAGCCGCATCAGGGCTTGCATGCGCGAGGCCACGAAGGGCGGCGTGCTGCCGTCCGGGTGGCTGTGCAAAGCGCGCTTCGCGGCGCTGGCAATCTGGTCCAGGGTCATCGACGGCGCTTCCGGGCTCAGGTCGTGCAAGGCCTGGTTGAAGCGCTCCAGCCGATGCGGCTCCAGTACGTGGTCGCCCACGTGGTGGCGGCGACCAGGACTGACCTTGAGGAAATCCAGAAAGCCGTTCGGGAACGTCAAGCTGGGGCGCTGGCGGATGGCTTTGCCCGCCGGATCATTGGGCGAAAAATTCATGGAAGGCACTCCTGCGTGTCGTCGAGCGGACGAACGTGCGTGATCGCGGGTTGGTCGGCCGGAGTTACCGGCGGTGGTCCTTCAGCGGACGCAGCGCGTGCTGGAACACAAAGCGTCCCACCTGTGCGCCTTGGGTGATGCCCTTCCTGCAGCCTTCGCGGAAGTGCATGCCGCCGTAGACGCGTGCATCCACCGCTTCGCTGCCAGCATCCGAGAGCGAGACGAATGCGCGAGTGATCGGCTTGGCCGGCAATGGCAGCAAGGGGGCAGGCAAGGGAACCGCCGTCGCGTTGACGCTGAAGCCGTAGGCGATATCGTCCGTGCCAAAATAGCGGCGCAGCACTTCAAGGTTGGCGCCCGCAGTGGTGGTCAGGCCGCAGGTGAAATCCGGATAGGGTGGCGTGGCCATGAACGACCACCAGGCCGGGTTCGGTGCAGTCGCCGGGTTGCCATCGTCGTGCCAGCGGATCGCGGTGATCGGCCGCCAGAAGTTGTAGGCATACTTGGTGTCGAAGACGGCGATCGCAGCGTCGGCCTCGGCCATGTTGGCCAATGCGAACAGGCGTGCCTGTTGCCACAGGTCAAGGTCGAGGTCCAGGTGCGGATTGAGTGACGGCGCGGTGAGGATTTCGCGGATCGTGCGGTTCCAGTTGGCCCCGCCGCCCGGCCAGAAACGGGCGATGTCGCTCTCTTCGGAATCCGGTTGGGCGCCACGCACCAGCGCATCGCCTACTTGCTTCACTTCGTTGTACTGGCGGGCATAAGACGTACCTTTGACGTCGAAAAGGCCACCCGGTGGCATGCGGAATTGTGCGGGGCTTCGCAGCATGAAAGGTTGCATCGCGCCCCAGCCGGCGAACGCAGGCGAGACGTACGCCTGCGGGTTGCTGTTCATGACCGGCGTCGGTTGGTACATGCCGGCGATCACGGGCTGGATGTAAGGCAGGTTGGGCGTGGCGGAGCCGTCATTGCTGCGTCGGTCGACGATGGCATCCGCGGCGGCGGCACCCACCACCAGGCCGGCGGCCTTGGCGGCACCTTCCGGAATCGCGGCGAGTGCGTTGGCATAGGCGGCATCGATTGACGCCAAGGCATCAGTCCTGGCCTGCGACGCTGGCATGGGATCGATGAGGCGATGCAGGGCACGATGCGACGCGGCTGCAACTGCGGCGTCGGGGTTCGCAGCGGGCGCCCGGGCGATGACGTTATAGCTGCGGTAGCGGGGCTCGATGGCATTGAGGGCGTCATGCACCGCGATCTGCACAATGGCGATCGCCCGGGCCTGCTGCGGTGGCGCGCCGAAGCGTGACGCCACCACTGGTGAGCCGGTGGTGGCGTTCCATTGGGTGACGGCGTTGCTGTTGGCGGCAGCAGGCGATGCGATTGCCAGTGTTATTGCAAGGGCGAGCAGGTGCGCAGCATGAGACGGGTGGGTGGCGGCGTGCATGGCAGATTCCTCGTTGAAGGGAAGGCCGGGCGCTGTACGCAGGCCTGGCAACCAAGGAATACGGGATCGACGGGCGGCGATTACAGCCGCTGCGATTCTTCACGATGCTGCGATGTGCGGCTGACTCGCATTCGAGAGCTTGCTTGAGGCTGTCCGCTCAAGCCGCGACGGAGAGCCCCGGTGCCACGCCCGCGACCAGCGCGTCGAAGTAGTCGCGGGTCAGCCGCAGTTGTTCGTCTGCGGTCTGCGCCTGGTTGACCACGGCGCGGAAGGCCGCGTTCTCCGGGCGGTCCTTGGCGTACCAGCCCAGGTGCTTGCGGGCGATGCGCACGCCGGACACTTCGCCATAGAACGCATGCAGGTGCTCGAGGTGGCCGAGCAGGATGTCGCGCACCTGCTGCAGCGACGGCTCCGGCAGCCGATCGCCGGTGGCGAGGTAATGCGCGACCTGGCCGAAGATCCAGGGGCGGCCCTGCGCGGCGCGGCCGATCATCACCGCGTCGCAACCGGTGGCGTCCAGCACGGACCGCGCCTTCTCGGGCGAATCGATGTCGCCGTTGGCGATCACCGGGATGCGCACCATCGCCTTGATCGCGGCGATGGTCTCGTACTCGGCGCTGCCGCCGTATTGCTGGTCGCGGGTGCGGCCGTGGATGGCCAGCGCCTGGATCCCGGCATCCTCGGCGATGCGCGCGATCTCCGGTGCATTGCGATGGTCGGCATCCCAACCGGTGCGGATCTTCAGCGTCACTGGCACGTCGACCGCGTTGACCACCGCTTCGACGATCTGCGCCACCAGTTGCGGTTCGCGCATCAGCGCCGAGCCCGCCCAGGCGTTGCAGACCTTCTTCGCCGGGCAGCCCATGTTGATGTCGATGAGTTGCGCGCCGTGGTCGACGTTGTAACGCGCCGCGTCGGCCATCACGTCAGGGACGGTCCCGGCGATCTGCACGCTGACCGGGTCCGGTTCGCCGACGTGGTCCATCCGGTGCAGCGATTTCGCGGTCGTCCAGAAGCGCGGATCGGAGGTGGTCATCTCCGACACCGCCAATCCCGCGCCCAGCCGCTTGCACAGCAGCCGGAACGGCTTGTCGGTCACGCCCGCCATGGGCGCGAGGATCACCTTCGGTTCGATGCGATGCGGGCCGAGTTGCATGCGCGCATTGTAAAGCGCGCCCCTGCACCTGGCCGGAGGCCGCTGCAAGGCGTGAAGCGTGGCTACTCGACCGGCATGCGCGGCATCGCCAGCGCGGCGCCGTAGAGTTCGGTCGAGCGCGACGCGTAGCGCACGGCGAAGCGCACATGCTCGGCGAATCCGCGTTCCGGCTTCAGCGCCAGCGAGGCCGCCAGCGCGCCGTTGAAGGCATCGCCGGCGCCGGTGGTGTCGACCGCGCGCACGGTTTCGGCCGGCACCCGGTAGCAGGCGGTCGCGTCGCCGCGCAGGTTCGTTTCGGCATGCGAGACGAAGCAACCGCTGGAGCCCAGGGTGACGATCACGGTGCCGTGGGTGAGGTCGCGGCAGAAGGCGTGCAGGCGTTGCTGGTCGATGCCGCAGACCGCGTCGGCCTCGATGCGGGCGCCCACGTGGCGGCCGAGCAGGGCGACGAATTCGGTTTCGTTCGGGGTGAGGATGTCGACGCGTTCCAGCATCGCGTGGTCGACCGCCACGTTCGCCGGCGCGGGATTGAGCACGGTGGTCGCACCGGCGGCGCGACCGCCGTCCAGCGCCCGCGCGACCGCCTCCAGTGGTGATTCCAGCTGGGCGACCAGCACGTCGCCCTGCTGCAGGCCCGCAAGCGCCTCGTCCACGAATCCCGCCTGCAGCGCCGCATTCGCGCCCGCGCCGATCACGATGCTGTTGCGGCCCTGCGCATCGACATAGATGCCGGCCGTTCCGGTGGGCGAGCCGACCACCACGTCGCGCAGGTCGATGCCGTCGGCGGTGCACAGCACCCGTGCCAGCTGCGCGCCGAGGTCGTCGCCGAGCGCGCACACGAAGCCGGTCGCGGCGCCCGCGCGGCGTGCGGCGATCGCCTGGTTGAAGCCCTTGCCGCCGGGGCCGGTCGCGTATTCCCCGCTGAGGGTCGCGCCCGCCTGCGGCAACGCCGGCACGCGCCAGACGTGGTCGACATTGAAGGAACCGACGACGACGACGCGGGCCACGGTCAGGGGTTGCCGACGTCGGCGGCACCGTGCGCGGGCACCAGCCGGTTCGGGTCATGCCGGTGCTTGAACAGGGGCACGAACAGGATCGCCATCGCCAGCGAGTACAGCGCGAACGCGGTCCAGATGCCCTGCCAGTCCTTGCTGCCGCCGGCGCCGGTGAAGAAATGCTCGATCACGTAGCCGGCGACCAGGCTGCCGAACACCGCGCCGATGCCATTGGTCATCAGCATGAACAGGCCTTGCGCGGATGCGCGGATGCGCGGGTCGCTCTGCTGTTCGACGAACAGCGAGCCGGAGATGTTGAAGAAGTCGAAGGCCATCCCGTACACGATGCAGCTGAGCACGATCATCCACAGGCCCGGGCCCGGGTCGCCGTAGGCGAACAGGCCGAAGCGGAGGAACCACGCCAGCATGCTGATCGTCATCACCGTCTTGATCCCGAAGCGCTTCAGGAAGAACGGGATGGCGAGGATGAACAGGGTTTCCGAGATCTGCGAGATCGACATGATGATCGCGGGGTACCTGACGGCCAGCGTGTCCTTGTAGGCATCCACGTTCGCGAAGTCGTGCAGGAATGTGTCGCCGTACGCATTGGTCAGCTGCAGGGCGGCACCGAGCAACATCGCGAAGATGAAGAACACCGCCATGTTGCGGTCGCGGAACAGCCGGAACGAGGACAGGCCCAGCACGTCGACCAGCGAACGGCTTTCGACCTGGCCCATCTTCGGCGGGCACTTCGGCAGGGTGAACGCGTACAGGCCCAGTGCCAGCGAGGCGGCCGAGGCGATGTAGAACTGGCCGGCCGAGGTCTCGAGCTTGAGCAGGCTGGTGGTCCACAGCGCGGCGATGAAGCCGACCGTGCCCCACACGCGGATCGGCGGGTAGTCGCGGATCACGTCCTTGCCGTCCTGCTTGAGGGCGTTGTACGCCACCGCGATCGCCAGCGAGATCGTCGGCATGTAGAAGACCATGGTGACCAGCATCACCCAGAACATGGTGTGCGGGTCCTGCACCATCGGCACGCAGAACAGCATCGCGGCGCCGGCCAGGTGCAGCACGCCGTAGAGTTTCTCGGCGTTGATCCACTTGTCCGCCACCACCCCCATCAGCGCGGGCATGAACAGCGAGGCGATGCCCATGGTCGAGAAGATCGCGCCGAAGCTGGTGCCGGACCATTGCTTGGTCTGGAACCAGTACGCGCCGATGGTCAGCAGCCACGCCCCCCAGATGAAGAACTGGAGGAAATTCATCACGATCAGACGCAGCTTCAAGCTCAAGTTCGCTCCCCATGCGAGGCAGCCGATGCGCCTCCCGCTCGCCGCAGGGTAGTCATGCCCGCCGGTGCCGGCAAGCAGGACGGTCAGGCGTCGCGGGCCAGCACGCGGTTGCGGCCTTCCAGCTTGGCCTGGCGCAGGCGCACGTCGGCGCGGCGCAGCAATTGCGAGAGGTCGGTACCGTCCTGCGGCCAGCTGGCGATGCCGGCGCTGAAGGTCACCCGGAGCGGATCCGCACCCGGGTCGGTGAGGAAGGGGCGCGATGCGCTGGTCCTGCGCATGCTGTCCAGGCGTTCCCAGGCACGGCCGATCGGCAACGGCATCAGCAGCGCGAATTCCTCGCCGCCGAGCCGGGCCAGGAAGTCGCCTTCGTCCAGTTGCTCCCGCAGCATGTCGACGGCGTGGCGCAGTGCGCGATCGCCGGCCTGGTGGCCGATCTCGTCGTTGATGCGCTTGAAATGGTCGAGGTTGACCAGGCAGATCGACAGCGAGCCACCCTGGTCGCGGGTGCCGCCGAGCATGCCCGGGAAGCGGTGCGCGAGCCAGGTGCGGTTCGGCAGGCCGGTCAGGCCATCGGTGCCGGACAGGTCGACCAGCCGCTGCATGCGATAGACGATGGTGCTGGTGATCGCGGTCACCATCGCGATCAACACCACGCGCTGCACCGTGTTCGCCACCGTCGCGGTGCCATAGTCCAGCGATACCAGTTGTTCCGGCGCCTCGGCCAGCGCGAACACGGCGATCGCCAGCACGGCGTACTGCAGCATCGCCAGCAGGCCGATCAGGACGGTGAGCCGGCCGTCATTCCGCAATGCAGTCATGCAGATGGCGACGAGGTAGAACACCCACACCACCATGCTGTTGAGGCCGGCGACGGGCGAGCCGATCGCCAGCAGGGCCAGCACCAGCGTGGTCAGGGTGACGTCGTAGCTCGAGGTCGCCCACGGCAGCCAGCGATAGCGACCGCGAGGCCGGGCCAGCGCCAGCCAGACCTGCGACATCACGACCGCAAGGACGGCGCCCAGCATGCCGATCGTCGCTTCCCACAGGGTGTATTCGCCGGTCGCGACGTTGACCAGCGGCAACAGCAGCAGGACCAGCGACAACGCCGCGCGCAATTGCGCCACCAGCAACTCGCCACCGGCCCCGAGCTCCAGCATCAATGCGTCGGGTCGCTCAACCAGTCGTGGCCACACGTCGCGCCAGCCGGAATTCGCCATCAGCACAGGACCTCCCTCGGGATCCGCAGCATAGGCTGCGCCCACGATGCCCTCAATCGCGCCTTTGCCAGCGCGGCAAATGGCCGTGCAGCGGACTCGAAGGTGGGCGGGTTGACTCGATAATGAGAATCATTATCATCAATGTCGACCACCACGGAGCGCCGCCGATGTCCGCGATCCTCGAGCCACGTCCACGCCTGTCCCGACACCTCGTCCTCAAGGTCGCGCCGCTGCGGGAGGCGATGCCTGCGGCCACGCCGTCGGTCGAGAGCCGCAACCTCCTCCAGGGCGCGAATGAAGTACTGATCCGCCACGGCAACGAGGTGTACAGGTTGCGCCACACCCGCAACGACAAGCTGATCCTGACCAAGTGATGCATGGGTAAGGCGATGTCGCTGCCGCATCCGCACGAACTCGCCGCGCTGGGAGCGGTGCTTTGCCTCTATCGCATCCACGCCGGCAGCGAACTGGCTGGCTGGTCGCGGGCGGTCCGCGTGAGCAGCGACAGCGCACTGGACAGCGACGGCCTGTGCGAGAGCCTGCAGTTCTTCGACCGCGACGGCCTCTGCTGCTGGCGCCTGTACCTGCTGCCTGACACCGACTTCCTGGCATGGGAGCGCCTGCTCGCGGGCATGCCCGCGCAACCGCGCCAGCCGGATCATGGCCCCGGCCTCCGCGAGCGACTTTGGCGGCGGGTCGCGCGGCACCTGGGTGGACCGGCGTGGCGGGCGAACGTATTGCGCTTCCACGCACCACCGGCCGGACCTGGCTTCGCCGGGCAATCGCTGCTGGCGGCGAGCCTGCCACCGCTGTCCGCCTGCGGCGCCGAGGTCGGTCGACGGATCGTGCGTCGCGAGGGCATCGAGGATGCCGGCCTGGTCGACGATTGCTGCTTTAGGCAGGCGACGGTCCACGCCACGACGGCGCCGGTGCGGGGTGGCATGCCCGGCCATCCGGGTGCATCCAACACGAGCGAATGGGCATGAGCCTGGTCATGGGCTTGGTTCCGATGCGCGTGCTGCGCCTGGCGATGGTGCTGGTGTCGTGCGGCGTGTGCGGCGTTTCCGCCGCGGCTGGACCGATCGCCGATGCCGGCGCGGACCGCAGGGCGATCCTGGCGATGCAGGGCGAGTACACGGTGGACTTCGCGTTCGACGAAACGGTCCTGCTGAAGCCCGGCTACGCGCGGGCCCCGGCGCAACGCACCGGCGGCGACGAAGCCGTGATCGTGGTCGAGGACAGTCCGACCCGGATCGTCCTGCAACACGTGCTGGTCGATCCGAAGAGCGGCCGCGTCACCAAGCACTGGCGGCAGGACTGGACATGGGAGGCGGAACGCCACTTCGAATTCACCGGCGATGGAACGTGGGCAGTGCGCGACATTCCCGCCGAGGCGACCCGCGGCGCATGGACGCAATGCGTGTTCGAGGTGCACGACGCGCCACGTTATTGCGGCACCGGGCGCTGGGTGCATGCAGGCGGTGTGTCGACGTGGACAAGCGACCTCGGCTGGCGCCCGCTGCCGCGCCGCGAATACACCCGGCGCAGCGACTACAACGCGCTGGAAGTGGTGAACCGCCACACCATCGTGGCCGGCGGCTGGACCCATGAGCAGTTCAACACCAAGGTCCTGCGCGGCGCGGATGGCAGCCGCACGGAGATCGCCCGCGAATTCGGCTTCAACGACTATCGCAAGGCCGAAGGCATCGACTTCAGGCCGGCGCACGCTTACTGGAATGCGACCAAGGACTATTGGGCGAAGGTGCGCGCGCGCTGGGCGCGGTGGCTGGCGCAGGCGCCGGGCGTGCACCTGAAGACCAGGAGCGACGGCATGGGCATGATCATGCCGCTGTTCGCGCAGGCCGGCGAGGCGCAATCGGGCAAGCCGGTCGCGGATGCCGACATCGACAAGGTGTTCGCCAGCTGGGTGGAAGCCGCGCCGCGCTGATCCGCGCGGTTGGTCTCCGTCGCGATGGAAGAAGCCCCGCAGTGCGGGGCTTCTTCGACGAGCGGGTCAGTTGCCGCGGGGCGGCGGTGGCGCAGGCGGTGCCGGAGGCGCGGGCGGCGGCGGTGGCGGTGGCGGCAGGTCATCGGTCTCGAGTTCGGTCGCCTTGCCGTCGGCATCCACCATCAAGATCTTGCGCACCTGCTTGCGTTGCGCATCCCGAGGCAGGGAATCGACCCAGGCAGGAGGCGTCTCGCCGGCATCGCCCTCCCATTCGGTGCGCTTGCCGTCCTTGTCCACCATCACGTACCTGCGCTTCTCGACCGTTCCGGGTGCGCCCGGCGCGCGTGGCGCCATCGCGGTGCGTGGCAACTGGAACTGCAACGACTCCGGCACGCTGACCTGCGCGGTGCCCGGCGCGCGGTCGCGCAGGTAGGTCACTGCGACCTTGCTGCCCGCGGGTTGCGCGCGCAGGGCGTCCATCGCCTCGCGCGGGGTGTTGATCTCCTTGCCGCCGATGCCCTGGATCACGTCGCCGGCCTGCAGGCCGGTGAGGTCCTTGGCCGTGCTCAATACCAGCACGCCCTTGCTGGCGCCGAAGTAACGGCCCAGCCCGGCGTCGACCGAGGCCAGGTTGAGTCCGTTCCAGCGGAACGCCTCGGCCAGCACCGGGAACTTGCAGTCCTCGCCCTTGCAGTCGCTGCCGAGGCGGATCACTTCGGTGCGCACGTCCGGGGCCACCATCACCCACTCGGCGCGCCGCGCGCCCTCCGCCGCGCCGGCATGGGCACGGGCCTCGACGGCATGCGCGCGCGCGCTGCCCGCGTCGACGCGGATGCGCTCGGCGGTGACTTCGCGGACGTCGCCATCGTCGCCGACGAAGAGCGCCATGTCGCCATCGAACGCCGCCCCGCCCGGACCCTGCAGCACCATCACCCGGTCGTCGACCTTCGGCGTGAGCGAGAGGGTGGCGGGCTTGCCGTCGCGTTCGTAGCCGAGCCGCACCGGGGTCTTCGCATCGAGCGCGGCCAGCAGTTCGCGTGCCTGCTGCACTCGCGCTTCGGCGGTGGCGGCTTCCACCCGCCTGCCGTCCACGCTGGTGATGCGGTCGCCGCTCTTCAGGCCGGCGCCGGCGGCGGCGCTGCCCGGGGTGACCGCGGCGATGCGCACGCCCGCCTGCTCGTCGGCGCCCAGCACCACGCCGATCACCGGCTTGCGCAGGATGCGCTTCTCGATGCGCAGCGGTGCGCCGGCGTCGCCGTACTTGCGGGAGAGTTCGGCGTAGCGCCGCGCGGCCTGGTCGAGCTGGGAGCGGGCCGCGTCGAGTTCCTTCTGCTGCGCGGGCGTGGGCTTGTCCTGGGCGGTGGCCAGGCCGGCCACGACCAGGCCGATCGCGAGCGCCAGGGATTTGGAAGACGGTGTCATGCGGACCTCGTGGTTGGAGTGTGGGATGGCCCGATCAGTCGATGCTGACCAGGGACGCATTGAAGGTGTCGCCGCGCGCGGACAGTGCGCGGGTGGTTTCGATGCCGACCAGTTGCTGCATGGCGTCCACCCGCTCGCGCCACAGGCGGTCGCGGTCGGCGGCGTCCAGGCCGGGTTGGGTCAGGTCGGCGTCGATGCCGGCGACGCGGTCGTCGAGCTCGCTGCTCAGCGCCGCGCTGGCACCGCTGGCGACGCGTTCGTCGCGCACCAGTGCGAGCAGTTGCTCGAGTTGCGCGGATTCGGCGTACAGCGATTCGATGGCGTGCGTGGCTGCACCGGATTCCGCCAGGCGGGTGGTGCCGGCGGGTTCCGCCACGGTGCGGACCGGGCGGTGCGCGGGCGCGATGCGAGTCGCGGCGGACGGCTTGCTGCCGGCGGCGACTGTCGATGCAAGCGCCTGGCCGCCATCCGTGCTTTCGCGCCCGGAGGCGGCAACCCGCTGCGCCGGTCCTTCATCGCGAATGTAACCAGCAGCAGTTGCCGGATCGCGGCCTGCGCCCGGATGGGGCGCAAGCGCGTCCTGGCCAGGCGCCTGGACCGCGGTCGACGCAGGCAGGTCGCTGGCGGCCTCCCGCGAGATCCGCAACGGCAGCGCCACGACCAGGCCGAGCGATGCGGCGGTTGCCAGCCACAACGGCCAGCGCATGCGCACGCGCGGCGGAGTGGCAACGGGTAGCCGCGCTTGCAGGCGCTGCCAGCCACCTGCATCCGGGGCATCCTGCGGCAGGGCCGCGAACGCATCGCCCCAGCTCGCGGGCGACGCCGATGCGCCGTCCTTCTCGAAATCGCCGGCATCAGGCATGGGCCTGCTCCTTCCTGCATGCTTGGAGGTTGGCTGCGGGCTCGGGGACCTGCAGCAGGGCGCGCAGGCGGCGGGTGCCGCGCGCGAGTTGCGATTTGGAGAAGCTCACGCTGCGCTGCATCGCGCTGGCGATCTCGTCGTGGGTATAGCCCTCGCCGTGGTACAGCCACAGCACGCTGCGGGTCGAATGCGGCAATTGCTCCAGCGCCCGCTGCAGCAGGGCGGCGTCGGCGGCGGCCGGGGGCGGGGGGGCGTGGCCTTCGGCGTGTTCATCGACTTCCAGGCCATCGAGTTCGACGGCGAGCCTGCGCCCGCGGCGCAGCCGCATCAGCGCCTCGTTGACCGCGACCTGGCGCAGCCAGCCCCAGAACGGGCTGCCGCCATCACCGCGGAATCCGCCGGCTGCGGAACCGGTGGTTGCCGACCACACCTTCAGCATCGTTTCCTGCAGGACCTCGTCCGCCTCGCCGCGGTCGCCGCAGATCCGCAGCGCGAGGGTGAACACCGGCCGCTCGAACCAGCGGTACAACTGCTCGAATGCGTCCCGCTCGCCCCGCTGCGCGCGGGCGAGCAGGGTGGCGGGCACGTCGATCGCGAAGCTCGAGCGAGTGTTCATGTCCCATCAGGATGCATCGGCGCGCCGAATGGTCGCAGCCCCCGGGAAAAAATTCCCTGGAGCCCTCCCCGACGCCCCATGGCGCCGGCCCCGGCGTGGCTGCCGAGGGCGGCGGCCACGAATGTCGTCGGTGGCGGGCCGCGCCTATACTCGACCCATCGTTCGACGAGACTTCTCCGGGGAGGATGATCCATGGGACCGATACTTGCGCTGATCCTGCTGCTCGCCGGCATCATCATCCTGTTCAAGACCGTGCGGATGGTGCCGCAGGGGTACGAATGGACGGTGGAGCGCTTCGGCAAGTACACCCACACCATGACCCCGGGCCTGCATTTCCTGGTGCCGGTCATGTACGGCGTGGGTCGCAAGATCAACATGATGGAGCAGGTGATGGACGTCCCCAGCCAGGACGTCATCACCAAGGACAACGCCGTGGTGAAGGTCGACGGCGTGGTCTATTTCCAGGTGCTGGACGCCGCCAAGGCCGCCTACGAGGTCGCCACCCTTGAGATCGCCATCCTCAACCTGGTGATGACCAACATCCGTACCGCGATCGGTTCGATGGACCTGGACGAATCGCTGTCCAAGCGCGACGAGATCAACACCAAGGTGCTGGTCGCGGTGGACCAGGCCACCCATCCCTGGGGCATCAAGGTCAACCGCATCGAGTTGAAGGACATCCAGCCGCCGCGCGACCTGGTCGAATCGATGGCACGGCAGATGAAGGCCGAGCGCGAGAAGCGCGCCAACATCCTGGAAGCCGAGGGCTTTCGCCAGGCCGCGATCCTCAAGGCGGAGGGCGAGAAGCAGTCGGTGATCCTGGAAGCCGAGGGCGGTCGCGAGGCCGCGTTCCGCGAGGCCGAGGCGCGCGAACGACTGGCCGAGGCCGAGGCCAGGGCGACCCAGATGGTCTCCGACGCGATCGCCTCCGGCAACGTGCAGGCGATCAACTACTTCGTCGCGCAGAAATACATCGAGGCGTTCAAGGCGCTGGCCGAAGGCCCGAACCAGAAGTTCGTGCTGATGCCGATGGAATCGTCGGGCGTGATCGGGGCGCTGGGCGGGATCGCCGAATTGGCGAAGGAGGCGATCGAGCGCCCGTCGGGCGGCAAGGTCGTCGCCGCGTCGAACATGCCGCCAAAGGGCGCGGGGGGCTGAGCGATGCGCTGGGACGTGTTCTGGTGGGCGGCCTTTGCGCTGTTGCTGTTCGCCGCGGAAACCCTGGCGCCAGGCGCCTTCATGCTGTGGCTGGGATTCGCGGCGGCGGCGGTGTTCGTGGGCGTGCTGCTGGTCGACGGCATTCCGTTGCTCGGGCAGGTGGCGGCCTTCGTCGTGCTCAGCTTCGTGTCGATCCAGGTCTACCGGAAGTGGTTCAGCGGGCGCGAGCGCCAGAGCGACCAGCCCGCGTTGAACCGGCGCACGGCCGCATTGGTCGGGCGGGTGGTGACGCTGGAACGCGCCATCGTCGATGGCCGTGGCCGCGTGCAGATCGCCGACGCCTACTGGGAGGTCACCGGTCCGGATCTCCCGGAGGGCAGCCGCGTGCGCATCGTCGCCGGCGATGCCATGACCCTGCAGGTCGAGGCGGGATGAGGCGGCCTCGCGCAGGTGGGTTCCTGTGCGCGATCGGGATCGCCATCGCCGGCGTCGCGCATGCCGGCGACCAGCGCATCGAGGAATGGATCGGCACGGCCATGCCGCCGGCGCCGTCCGGTCATCGCGAGATCGCCGGCAGCTGCATCGCCGGCGAGAACGGTCCCTGCCATGCGTCGGTGGTGGTGCTGCGCGACGAACAGAGCAAGCTGCGCTTCGTGCTGGCCCTGCGCGAGCTGCGCGGCATGGACGGCAAACCGCTGGGAGGCACGCAGCCGTTGTCGCTGGTGACCGATGCCCTCGAAGTCGAGGCGCTCGATGATCCCGCGGCAGAGGTGGCGGTCGGCCTGTGCCAGCAGGGTGGGGTGGCGGACGCACGGATCGTCGCGGTGCTGCGGCCGGATGCCGGCCTCGAGTGGTACACGCGCTTCAAGGGACTCTGGCGCCTGGATGGCCAGGGCCGCCTGCAGGCGATCCCGGCGGCCGGCGTGCGCTGCCTCAATGAAGGCCATGGCTACGACGGCTGACGGGCCGGCGATCGCCGCCATCGCACTGCGTACCGGCGCGTAGGGCGACGCACGTCAGGGATAATGCCGGCTCCCACGAAGCCGGATCCGCGCGCATGACCAACAAGACCGTCCTCAACGAGACCCACCGCGCGCTCGGCGCGAAGATGGTGGACTTCGGCGGCTGGGACATGCCGATCCACTACGGCTCGCAACTCGACGAACACCACCAGGTGCGTCGCGATGCCGGCATGTTCGACGTCAGCCACATGACCGTGGTCGACCTCACCGGCGCCAGGGTGCGCGACTTCCTGCGCCACCTCGTCGCCAACTCGGTGGACAAGCTGCAGAAGCCGGGCAAGGCGTTGTACACCGCCATGCTCAACCCGCAGGGTGGGGTGATCGACGACCTGATCGTCTATTTCATGTCGGAGGACTGGTTCCGGCTGGTGGTGAATGCCGCCACCCGCGAGAAGGACGTCGCCTGGATCACCGAACAAGCCAAGCGCTTCGGTGTCGACGTGCGCGAGCGCCCGGAGTTCGGCATGGTGGCGGTGCAGGGGCCGACCGCGCGCGAACGCGTCATCGGCCTGCTGCGCGAGGAAGACCGCGTGCCGGTGTCGAAACTGCTGCGTTTCAGCGCCCGCGAGGCGAAGACCCTCGATGGCGTCGAGGTGTTCGTCGCCCGCACCGGCTACACCGGCGAGGATGGGTTCGAGGTGATCGTGCCCGAGGCGCAGACGGTCGCGTTCTGGAACGCGCTGCTGGACGCGGGCGTGAAGCCGGCCGGACTGGGCGCGCGCGACACGTTGCGCCTGGAAGCCGGCATGAACCTCTATGGCCAGGACATGGACGACACCGTCTCGCCGTTCGAGGCGGCGCTGGCCTGGACCGTCGTGCTGGACGGGAATTCCGATGGAGAGCCGCGCGACTTCATCGGCCGCGGCGCGCTCGAGGCGCAGCAGGCGGCCGGTGTGGCGCGGCAGATGATCGGCCTGGTGATGGACGAGAAGGGCGTGCTCCGCCACGGCCAGAAGGTGCTGACCGCGCATGGCGAGGGCGAGATCCTGTCGGGCACGTTCTCGCCGAGCATCGGCAAGGCGATCGCCTTCGCCCGCGTCCCGGCCGGCGACATCCCGTTCGGCGACGCCGGCGGCGTCCGCGTCGACATCCGCGGCCGCGAGATGCCGGTGCGCGTGGTCAAGTTCCCGTTCGTCCGCGAGGGCAAGGTCCAGGACGGGATTTGATCGGCCAAGCCCGATTGATTGATTCCTGAACTTTCACGCCCGGCTTCGCTAGACTTTCCCCATCGCGTCCACCCCACACAGCCCGACTGGAGCCATCCAATGAGCGAGATCCCCGGCGACCTGAAGTTCCTGAAATCCCACGAGTGGGCCCGCGTCGAAGGCGATGGCAAGGTCACCGTCGGCATTTCCGACCATGCGCAAGGCCTGCTCGGCGACCTCGTCTACGTGGACCTGCCGAACGTCGGCGACCAGGTCGATGCCGGCACTGCGTGCGCGGTGGTGGAGTCGGTGAAGGCGGCGTCGGACGTGTACACGCCGGTCAGCGGCAAGGTCATCGACGTCAACGCGGCGCTGGCCGACAAGCCGGAGACGATCAACGAGGATGCGTACGGCGAAGGCTGGTTGTTCGTGCTCGAGATCGACGACGCCGAGCAACTCAACGACCTGCTCGATCCGGATGCCTACGCCGAGCTGCTGGAAGACGAAGACCACTGAGCCGCATCGCCATCGGGCGACCACGAACCCGCGACGGCGACGTCGCGGGTTCTTCGTTTCCGGCAGCCGCGCGGCGCGCGCGAGCCGCGCGGCGAACGCGCGACGCGAAAAAATTCCCGCGCAGTTTTCGCGCAAACCGACTTGTGCGACGCGAAATCGACGGCGGCGGATCATGGCCGAGCTTGCCGCGCGCGCGGTTCGCGCATGCGCGCGCGCATGCGTTGCGCGCACGCCTCGGTGTCATCGCGATGCATGTCCGCGTTGCATGCATGCATGCTGCAAGCCGCGCCATTGCTTGCATGTAGCGCATCGATGCGTCTTCGGCGATGCATCCGCGCCGGCACGCGGAGGGCGCGTATCGATCATGCATTCCGCCGCGACCGCGAGCGCCGCGCGAGCGCGCAGGAAAAAAGATTGCGACAGGTTGTTGACAGTGGAAAAAACCGTGATTAGGTTTCGCCCAGCAGACGTTCCCTGCGGAAGCGAGTGAGCAAGCACAACGCGAAAGCCGGCAGCACCACGCGCAACTCCGCCAGCAACATCAAACGGTGGACGCAGATGGCCTGTCCCTCGCGGAAATGCACGGCGTCCATCCCGCGCCCGGCATCCATGATCGAAACCTGCAGCGTCCAGCGCCGCGGGTTTTTTATTGGACGGGAACATCCAGCACCGGCGTTGCGCGGCATGCGCACGCCGGGCACAGCATCCGTTCCGGTGCGCCTGGCGCGCCGGCGGTCGATCACGGGTCCGATACCCGTGGTGTCTTTCGAACTGGGCTTTACCGATTTACCCATTGACGAGGAGCCATACCATGGCCGTTAAGAAAGCTGCAAAGAAGGCTGCGAAGAAGCCGGCCGCCAAGAAGGCGGCGAAGAAAGTCGCCAAGAAGCCGGCGGCGAAGAAGGCAGTAAAGAAGGCTGCCGCGAAGAAGCCGGCCGCCAAGAAGGCTGCCAAGAAGGTTGCGAAGAAGCCGGCCGCCAAGAAGGCTGCCAAGAAGGTCGCGAAGAAGCCAGCCGCCAAGAAGGCTGTTGCCAAGAAGCCGGCGGCCAAGAAGGCTGCGAAGAAGCCGGCTGCCAAGAAGGCTGCCAAGAAGGCTGCCAAGAAGCCCGCGAAGAAGGCCAAGCCGGCCGTCGTCCCGGCGATCCCGGCTCCGGTGATCTGAAGTCGAACGACCCGCCCGGGCATGCCCGGGCTGGCGTTGGTTGCACCCTGAAGGCCCTTCCCGTTGCCCAGGCGGGAAGGGTTTCTTTTTTGCTTCGCTGCTGGCTTGCCGCGTGCGCTCGCCGCCGATCGCGCGGCAGCCCCGTCAGGTCTTGCGGACGATCAGAGCGGCGAGGCGGTTGCCGCGGACGAGTCGGCGCCGGCCGGCGCCTTGGCGGGCAGGGACGGCTTCGCGTACAGGGTGTCGTCGCCCACGTCGAGGTCCCCATCCAGCCACTGGCCATCGGCCAGGCCGAGCGCGCTGTCGAGGATGGTGGGCAGCAATCCGCTGGGCAGCGCGCTTTCGCTGTTCCACAGCAACGCCACGCCGAGGTCCTTGCCGGGCAGCAGCGCCATCGCGCCGCGATAGCCCTGCACCGCGCCGCCGTGGAAGACCACGTCGTTGCCGGAATAGTTGTACACGCGCCAGCCCAGCGCATAGCCGGCCGAACTCAGGCGCGCGCGACGCCAGGACGCGCCACGGATTTCGCTGGGCGTGTCGATCAGCGGCGCATGCAGGGTGGCGAGCAGCGGCGCCGGCAGCACGTCGGGACGGTGCCCGGTCTGCGCCAGCAGCCATTGCGCCATGTCGCTGATGCTGGCGTTGACGCCGGCCGCCGGAGCGACGCGGTAGTAGGTGGGCTTCGGCGTCAGCGGCACCCAGCCGCCACCGCCACGGACATGCGGTCGCGCCCAGCGTGCGCTGGCCTCGATGCCTTCCAGGCCGTAACTGGCGTCGTGCATGCCGAGCGGCTTGAAGATGCGCCGGGCGACGGTCTCGCTGAAGAACTGGCCGGTGGTGGCGAACACCACGTCGCCGATCAGGCTGAAGGCGACGTTCTGGTAGGCGTAGCACTCGCCGGGCGCACACTTCATCGGCGCGTTGGCGAGCTTCATGGTCAGGGTGTGGTAGTCGACATTGCCCTCGAGGTCGCGGTCGAAGGCGTTGTGGGACAGGCCGACGCGGTGGCTGAGCACGTCCGCGACGGTCACCTGCTGCGCGGCGTTCGGCGACGACAGGCGGAACTCCGGCACGTAGTCGGTCAGGTGGCTGTCCCAGCGCAGCACGCCGTCGTTGACCAGCATGCCGGTCACCGTGCCGGCGAACGACTTCGACAACGATGCCAGGCGGAACACGGTATGCGCATCCACCGGTTGCGGATTGCGTGCATCGGTGACGCCGTAGCCGCGCGCGCTGAGGATGCGGCCGTCCTTCACGATCGCCATCGCCAGGCCGGGAATGCGGCCGTTGGCGACCAACTGGTTGGCGACCGCCTCGAAGCGGCGGACGTCGAACCCGTCGGGCACGGATGCGTCGGTGGCGGGAAGGGGAGTCGGCAGGCCGCTGGTCGAAGGCACGGGCTGCGGCACGCGGCTGACCGTGCCGTTCCAGTGCATCGCGCCCTGTGCGGAAGACCCCACGGCGAACGGAAGCAGCGCGGTCACCAGGCCGAGGCGCCACGCATGCCGGATGCGGTTCTGATCCATCGGCGATGCCCCCTGCGTATCCTGCAACGACGGTCGATTCTAGCGCCTGTGGCCGCGATTGCATGAACAAGGGGAGCTTTGGTGGCGGGGTTCTTGATTCCGCTCGCAATTCTCGCAATCGCCGGGTTCCGGGAATGCCATCCGCGACGGCCTGGTGACGGCGCGCAACGCCCTTTGTGAATGCGCCTGCGGAGCGATGTGGCGGGCAGCGTCGCTTCGGTTGGTCCCGGCCTCACCGGCAGGCGCGGGCGCACGGGCGTGCCATCGAAGCGGAGTCGTGGCGTCGTCGGCGGCGGCCTGTTGCGGTGAAGCTCAGGCTGCCTTGATCAGGTCCGCGGCGCGCTCGGCGATCATGATGGTGGGCGCGTTGGTGTTGCCGCCCGGCAGGCGGGGCATCACCGAGGCGTCCACCACCCGCAGGCCCTCGACACCACGCACGCGCAGGGTGGCATCGACCACCGAAGCGTCGTCGTCGCCCATCCGGCAGGTGCCGACCGGGTGGTACACCGACTCCGCCTTGGCGCGGATGAAGTCGATCAGTTCCGCATCGGACAGGTCGCTGCGCTTGGGGTGGATCGGCGTACCGCGGTAGGGATCGAACGCGGGCTGCGCGAAGATTTCGCGGCTGACCTTGGCGCACTCCAGCATCATCCGCAGGTCGAAGCCCTCGGCATCGCCCAGGTAGTTCGCGTTGATGCGCGGCTTGTCGCTGGCGCGGTTGCTGGCGAGCGACAGCCGGCCGCGGCTGCGCGGGCGCAGGAAGCATGCATGCAGGGTGTAGCCGTCGCCGGGCAGGCGGTTGCGGCCGTGGTCGTCGAGCATCGCCGGGACGAAATGGAACTGCACGTCGCAGCGCTCGTCGGGTGCCAGTGGCGAGCGCCAGAAGCCGCCGGCTTCGGCGATGTTGCTCGAACCCGCGCCGCGATGCCCGCGCAGGAAGTAGTCGAAGGCCATCTTCGGTTCGTTGATGCGGTCGTAGGTGATCGGTTGCGTCGAATGCTGCAGGGTGCAGATGTCGAGGTGGTCCTGCAGGTTGCCGCCGACGTCGCCTGAATCGTGCACGACTTCGATGCGGTGCCGGCGCAGTTCATCGGCCGGGCCGATGCCGGACAGCATCAGCATCTGCGGCGAATTGATCGCGCCGCCGCACAGCAGCACCTCGCGCGCCACTGGCTGGTGGAAGGCCTTGCCGCCCATCGCATAGGTCACGCCGTTGGCACGCGTGCCGTCGAAGGTGATGCGGCTGACCATCGCCCCGGTGTGCACGGTCAGGTTTGTTCGCGAACGGACCGGCGCCAGGTAGGCGGCGGCGCTGGAACAACGCGCGCCATCGCGCTGGGTCACCTGGTACAGGCCCACGCCGGCCTGGGTGGGGCCGTTGAAATCCGGGTTGGAGGCGATACCGGCCTGGTTGCCGGCTTGGATGAAGGCGTGCGACAGCGGATTGCTGTGGCGCAGGTCGGAGACGCCGAGCGGGCCGTCGCCGCCGTGCAAGGCATCGCCGCCGCGCGCATTGCCCTCGGCGCGCTTGAAGTAGGGCAGCACGGACGCCCAGTCCCAGCCTGCCGCCTCCTTCGACCAGTCGTCGTAGTCGCCGGGCACGCCGCGGATGTAGCACATCGCGTTGATCGAACTGGAGCCGCCCAGCACCTTGCCGCGCGGCCACCACAGCACCCGGTTGTCCAGCCGTGGCTCGGGTGCGGTGTCGTAATTCCAGTTGACGCCCTTGCGGTTGACCAGCTTGGCCAGCCCGGCGGGCATGTGGATGAAGGGATGCCAGTCGCGCGGGCCGGCTTCGAGCAGCAATACCCTGGTACCGGGGTCTTCCGAGAGGCGGTTGGCGAGCACGCAGCCGGCGGAGCCGGCGCCGATGATGATGAAATCGAACATGCCGTTCAAAGAAGGTACCGCCCCACGACCAAGACCGGGCGACGCTATGCGCCATGGCTAGAGCAATTGCTCCATGCGATGGCAGTGCCGCGCGGCATCGGCTAACGTGCGGCGGACAGGCAGGGGCGGAGCACGATGGGCAATACCGAGACTTCCGGTGCCGGGGCGCTGCCCTGGCATCGCCGCTTCCTCGCTGCGGTGGTGGAAATCGTGACCTTGCCGTCGCTGCGGTGGTCCTTCCTGTTCTTCTTCTGCCTGCTCGCCGGCTATTACGTGCTGCGCCCGGTGCGCGATGCAATGGGCGCCTCTTCCGAGGCGGAGGCGGTGTTCCCGCGGGCCATGATCGCCTTCTTCGCCGCGCACGGGATCCCGTTGAAGGACCTGGTGCTGCAGGTGCTCGCCACCTGCACCTTCGTGCTGATCCTGATCGCGCAGCCGCTGTATGGCGCGCTGGTGTCGAAGTTCCCGCGGCGGGTCTTCCTGCCGGCGCTGTTCGGTTTCTTCATCGCCTGCCTGTTCGTGTTCTATGCCTTGTTCCACAGCAACGTCAGCGGGCGCGGCATGGCGTTCTTCCTGTGGGTGACCGTGTTCAACGTGTTCTCGGTCTCGGTGTTCTGGTCGTTCATGGCCGACGTGTTCGCCAGCGACGAAGCGCGCAAGTACTACGGCTACATCGGCGCAGCGGGCACGGTGGGCGCGTTCACCGGGCCGATCCTCACCCGCGTGCTGGCCGAGAAGGTGGGCCTGGCCAACCTGATGCTGGTGTCCGCCGGCTTCCTCTCGGTGTGCGTGCTGTGCATCTGGAGGCTGCGCCAGTGGGCGGTGCAACGCGAACGCAAGGTCGGGCGAGACAACGAAAGCGCGATGGGTGGCGATATCCTGGCCGGGCTGAAACTGATCGCGAAGGAACCGCTGCTGCGCTGGTTGGCGACGATGGTGTTCCTGGGCGTGGGCGTGGGCGCGTTGCTCTACAACCAGCAGGCGGAGATCGCGCGCGAAGGCTTCGCCACGGCGGAAGCGCGCACCGCGTACTACGCCGGCATCGACATCGCGGTGAACGTGCTCACCCTGGTCGTGCAACTGTTCGCCACGCGCTGGCTGCTGTCGCGCTGGGGGCTGGCGCCGGTGATCCTGATCCCGATGGCCGCGCTGCTGGTCGGGTTCGCGGTCCTCGCCGCCTCGCCGCTGCCGATGGTGGTGGCGACCGTCCTGGTGGTGACCCGGTCCAACGAGTTCTCGCTGATGAAGCCGGGCCGGGAGACCATCTACACCCGCGTGGATCGGCAGTGGCGGTACAAGGCGGGTGCGGCCATCGACACCGCCTTCCACCGCGGCGGCGAGATCAGTTTCGCCTGGATCTACAAGGCGCTGTCCGCCTTCGGTTCGCAGGTGGTGTTCGGGGTGGGCCTGGCCGTGGCCGGGTTGATGACCGTGAGTGCGTGGCGGCTGCTGCGCGAAGAGCGCAAGCTTCCCGATGGGGACGTGGCGAAGGAGGACGCCGGATGCCGATGATCGCGATGGTGTTGATCGGGTTGGTGGCGCTGCTGCACCTGTATTTCCTGGTGCTCGAGATGTTCCTGTGGACCAGGCCGATCGGCCTGAAGACGTTCCGCAACACGCCGGAAAAAGCCGAGGCCACCCGCGTGCTGGCCGCCAACCAGGGCCTGTACAACGGGTTCCTCGCTGCCGGCCTGTTCTACGCGGTCGCCACCGGTTCGCGCGAGTTCGCGCTGTTCTTCCTGGCCTGCGTCGTGGTCGCCGCGCTGTACGGCGCCTACAGCGTCAACAAGCGCATTTTCGTCGTGCAGGGCGTGCCAGCCATCGCGGCGCTGGTTGCGCTCTTCCTGTAGTCGCTCGCGCGACGGCGCCTACCGACGGGTACTCGCTTCGCGGCTCGAAATGCCGCTTCGCGAGCACCCGACGGTCTCGCCGTCGATCCGACATGCCCTGCGATTCAGCGCGAAGCTTTCGGCGACACCCACATCGCGATGGTCGCCGTGAACACGGCCTCGGCCTGCGGGTTCTCGACCACGACCTCGAACGGCAGTTCGTAGCCTTCGCTCGCCTCGTGCGGCGGGAACGCCGGCGTCGCGGTGGCGCGCATCGTGCCGACGGCCTTCTTCAGGTAGGCGACGGTCATGCCCTTGGGGATCCAGCGCATCGACGCCGGGATGCTGACGTCGCAGGCCAGGCCGCCGACGAACTCCGCTAGGTTGCACAGCGCGATCGCATGCACCGTGCCGATATGGTTGGTCACCGCGCGGCGATGCGCGAGGGTGGCCACGCCGCGGCCGGGCTCGAGCACCTCGATGCGCGGTGCGATGCTGGCGAAATAGGGTGCCTTCAGGCAGACCAGTTTCGAGAACAGCCAGCGTCCGCCGGGCTTCGTCGACAACCGCCGGTACGATGCAAGCACCGACGACATCTCAGCGCCCGCGCGCCAGCATGCAGGTGGCGGTCGCGTGTGCGTACAGCTTGCCCTCGGCGTCCGTCAACGTGCCTTCCGATACCGCCAGCGAACGCGAGAGGTTGATGACCTTGCCTTCCGCCACCAGGTCCACGTTGCGGGGCACCGGTCGCATCATCTTCACGTTGAGGTCGATGGTGCCGTAGCCCTCGCCCGGGCCGAGCAACGTATGCACCGCGCAGCCGGTGACGGTATCCATCACTGTCGCGGCGAACCCGCCATGCACGGCGCCGAGCGGGTTGAGGTGGCGTTCGTCGGCGCGTGCCTTGAACACCACCTTGCCGGATTCCACGGCCACGCCTTGCATCGGGATGGTGCTGGAGATGCTCGGCGGCGGGATCACCCCGGCAAGCATCGCCTGCATCAGTTCCAGCCCGGTCATGGAAGCGGGATCCATCGCGCGATTCCGTCAGGCGGCCGCGCGCGAGGCGATGCGCCCGTGCAGCGATGCATAACCCGCGGAACGCAATTCCTCGGGATCGAAGTCGTCCACCGTGATCGCGTCCAGGGTGATCGCGCGCAGTTCTTCCAGCTGCTTGCGCTCGTCGGCGGTGATCCAGCCTTCGCGCACGCCCTCGTCGAGTTGCGCATCGAACTCCAGCGCCTCGATGTCGCTGTTCTTCAGCGCCTTGAGGAACTTGCGCTCCACGGGTTCGGCCATCACCACCTTCGGCAGGTAGCTGACGATGCGGCCGCCGGGATTGTTCGCGGTCGGGGTGGTGAACACGCCTTCGGCGAGGCGTTCGCGGGCGTCGCACGGGGTCATCAGCAGGCTTGCGACCTTGTGGCCCAGGCGATCGCTCGGCGCCTGCGCGCGGCGGCCCCACGGGAAGATCACCAGCCACAGCAGCCAGCCGACCGGACGGATCGGGAAGTTGCGCAGCGCACCCGACAGCGCGGTCTCGATCTTGTTGACCGCATCGTGGATGGCATACGCCAGCAGCGGCTGGTCGCCGACCGGGTTGCCGGCATCCTGGTGGCGCTTGAGCATCGAGCTGGCGATGTACAACTGGCTGAGCACGTCGCCCAGGCGGCCGGACAGCGACTCCTTGAACTTCAGCTTGCCGCCGAGCAGCAGCATCGAGGTGTCGGCCATCACCGCCAGCGCGGCGGAATAGCGGTTGAGCTTGCGGAAGTAGCGGCGGGTATCGTCGTCGCCAGGCGCGCTGCCGACCTTGGTGCCGGTCAGCCCGTACCACCAGCTGCGCACCGCGTTGCTGATCGCGAAACCGATGTGGCCGAACAGCGCCGCGTCGAACTGGTCGATGCGTTCCTTCGGGTCGGCCAGCTGCGCCGACTTCATTTCCTTCATCACCCACGGATGGCAGAGGATCGCGCCCTGGCCGAAGATCATCAGGCTGCGGGTCATGATGTTGGCGCCCTCGACCGTGATCGCGATCGGCGCGGCTTGCCAGGAACGCCCGGCGAAGTTGCGCGGCCCGAGGATGATGCCCTTGCCGCCGAGGATGTCCATGCAGTCCATGGCGGCCTTGCGGCCCATCTCGGTGCAGTGGTACTTGGCGATGGTCGACGGCACTGCCGGGTTCTCGCCGCGCGCGACCGCGGCCGCGGTGGCTTCCGAGAGTGCGCTGGTCGCATAGGCATTGCCGCCGATGCGCGCCAGGGCTTCCTCCACGCCTTCGAAGCGCCCGACCGACAGGCCGAACTGCTTGCGGATGCGCGCATAGCTGCCGACCGTGACCGCACCCATCTTGGAGCCGCCGCTGGCGGTCGAGGGCAGGGTGATCGAGCGCCCGATCGACAGGCATTCCATCAGCATCCGCCAGCCCTGGCCGGCATAGTCTTCGCCGCCGATCAGCTGCGACAGCGGGACGAACACGTCCTTGCCGGTGATCGGGCCGTTCTGGAACGGCGAGTTCAGCGGGAAGTGGCGACGGCCGATGTCCAGGCCGGGCGTGTCGCGCGGCACCAGCGCCAGCGAGATGCCGATGTCGCGCTTGTCGCCGAGCAGGCCGTCCGGGTCGTACATGCGGAATGCAACGCCGATCAGCGTGGCGACCGGCGCCAGGGTGATGTAGCGCTTGTTGAGGGTCAGCTTGATGCCGAGCACCTTGATGCCGTTCCACTCGCCCATGCAGACGATGCCGTAGTCCGGGATCGAGGTCGCGTCGGAGCCGGCGAACGGGCCGGTCAGCGCGAAGCACGGCACATCACGGCCGTCGGCCAGGCGCGGCAGGTACTGCTGCTTCTGCTCGTCGGTGCCGTAGTGCATCAGCAGCTCGGCCGGGCCCAGCGAATTCGGCACCCCGACCGTCGAGCTGACCACGCTGCTGATCGACGCCAGCTTCTGGATGACCTTGTGGTTCATCAGCGCGGAGAAGCCGAGGCCGCCGTATTCCTTCGGGATGTTCAGGCCGAAGAACCCGTTGCGCTTGATGTAGTCCCACAGCTCCGGCGGCAGGTCGGCGCGGACGTGGCAGATGTCCCAGTCGTCGGTCATCCGGCACAGTTCTTCGCACGGGCCATCAAGGAAGGCCTGTTCCTCGGCGGTGAGTTGCGGTTTCGGCAGCGCCAGCAGCTGGTCCCAATCCGGCTTGCCGGAGAACAGCTGGCCCTCGAAGCCGACCGTGCCGGACTCGAGCGCGGTGCGTTCGGTATCGGACAACGGCGGCAGCAGCTTGGTGTAGAAGCCCAGCAGCGGCGTCGTGATGTACGGCTTGCGCAGTTGCGGCACCAGCAGCGGCACTGCAACCAGTGCCACCAGCACGCCTGCGGTGATCGTCGCCGCATGGTTGGCGCCCAGCAGCCAGCAAGCGACCAGCAAGGTCGCGGTGGCCGCGACCCATACCGCCAGGCGCAGGCGATGGTAGGCGGCGAAGGCACCGGCGACGAGGAAGGCGAGGAAGGGAAGGGCGATGCTCATGTGGGGCTCCGGGTGCCGCGGATGATTCGGGTGGTGCGGCATTGCATTGCGAATGCGACCTCACCTACCATACGCAAAGGTATGGGGCGTCCGGCGGACTGTCAATCGCAGGATAAGAGCAATTGCTCGACATACTCCCGCATCCGCAAGCGTACGGATAGAATGCCGAAATGACCGAAGCCGCATCACGCAACGGACGCCTGAGTGCCGATGACTGGGCACGCGAGGCACTCGACCAGATCGCCGAGCAGGGCGTGGCCTCCGTTGCGGTGGAACCGTTGGCGCGTCGGCTGGGGGTGACCAAGGGCAGCTTCTACTGGCACTTCCCGTCGCGTGACGCCTTGCTGCAGGCGGCGCTGGAGCGCTGGGAAACCGCCGAGCAGGAAATGGTGTTCGGCTCGCTGGAGCAGGTCTCGGATCCACGCGAGCGGCTGCGCTCGCTGTTCCGGCTGGTGGCCCATGAGGTCAAGTCTCACATTATATATAGCGAGCTGCTGAAGGCCTTGGACCATCCCACGGTCAGCCCGGTGATCGGGCGGGTCTCGCAGCGGCGCCTGGATTACCTCACCGCCAGCTTCCGGCAGGCTGGCCTGGGCCGGACCGTGGCCCAGCATCGCGCGCGACTGGCCTACGCGGCCTATGTCGGGTTCCTGCAGCTCAGCCTGCAGTTGCAGCAGCCGCGCCTGCACCAGGACGAGTTCGAGGCTTACGTCGAACACGTCATGGATACCCTCATCCCGCAAACCTGAACCCCGCGCGTCGCGCGGCAGGATTCCGCCAGCCCGCGATTGCAATCGATTTCACTCTGGAAAGTTTCATGAGGAACCATCGATGAGCAGCAGGCTCGATGCATTGAACCAATGGGTGCTGGACGTTGCACGGCTGACCCGGCCCGAGGCGATCCACTGGTGCGACGGCAGCGATACCGAATACGACGCGCTGGTCGCGCGGATGCAGGCGGACGGCACCCTGGTCAAGCTCAACCAACGAACCCATCCGGACAGCTGGCTGCATCGCTCGCACCCGGACGACGTGGCCCGCGTCGAGCACCTGACCTTCGTCTGCACGCCCGAGCAGGACGATGCCGGCCCGAACAACCACTGGATGTCGCCGGCAGACGGCCACGCGCAGATGGATGCACTGTTCGACGGCTGCATGGCCGGGCGCACCCTCTACGTGATTCCCTATTGCATGGGGCCGATCGACTCGCCGCTGTCGCGCTGCGGGGTGGAGATCACCGACAGTCCGTACGTGGTCGCCAACATGCGGATCATGACCCGCATGGGCGCCGCCGCACTGGCGCGCATCGAGCGCGAAGGCGCGTTCGTGAAGGGCCTGCACTCCACCGGCGAGCTCGACCCCGAGCGCCGTTTCATCATGCATTTCCCGGAGGAGCTGACGATCAAGTCGTACGGTTCGGGCTATGGCGGCAACGCGCTGCTCGGCAAGAAGTGCCATGCCCTGCGCATCGCCTCGCACCAGGCGCGCAAGGAAGGCTGGCTGGCCGAGCACATGCTGATCCTCGGCCTGGAGAACCCGCGGGGCGAAACGCACTACATCGCCGCCGCGTTCCCGAGCGCCTGCGGCAAGACCAACCTGGCGATGCTGATCCCGCCGGAAGGCTATCGCGAGGCGGGCTGGAAGGTGTGGACGATCGGCGACGACATCTGCTGGATGCGCCCCGGCGCCGACGGCCGCCTGTACGCGATCAATCCGGAAGCGGGATTCTTCGGGGTGGCGCCCGGCACGTCGGCGAGCTCCAATCCGAACGCGCTCGCCACCCTCCAGCACGACGCGATCTTCACCAATGTCGGCACCACCGCCGACGATCAGCCGTGGTGGGAAGGCATCGACGACGGCCAGCAGCCTGCAACCGACTGGCGCGGCGAGCCGTACGATCCGGCCGTGCGTCCGGCCGCGCATCCGAACGCGCGGTTCACCGTCGCCGCGAAGCAATGCCCCAGCTACTCGCCGATGGCCGAAGCCCCGCAGGGCGTGCCGATCTCCGCCATCGTGTTCGGTGGGCGCCGTGCCTCGCTGGTGCCGCTGGTGTTCGAGGCGCGCGACTGGACGCACGGCGTGCTGGTCGGCGCATCGATGGGCTCCGAGACCACCGCCGCCGCGACCGGGCAGGTCGGCGTGATGCGCCGCGACCCGATGGCGATGAAGCCCTTCTGCGGCTACAACTTCGCCGACTACTTCGCCCACTGGCTCTCTTTCGACAAGGCGGGCGCGGCGTTGCCGAAGGTCTTCCATGTCAACTGGTTCCGCAAGGGCGCCGACGGCAAGTTCCTCTGGCCGGGCTTCGGCGACAACCTGCGCGTGCTGGAGTGGATCGTCGGGCGGGTCGAGGGAACCGCGGGTGCAATCGAAACCCCGATCGGCCTGCTGCCGCGCGAGCATGACCTGGACCTGCGGGGACTGGACCTGGGCGATGAAGCGCGCGCGCTGCTGTTCGGATTCGACCAGACGGGTTGGCAGGCCGAATTCGCCAGCATCGGCGATTACCTGGATGGGTACGGCCCGCGGCTGCCTGTTGCGCTGGGGCTGGCCCACGGAGGAATCGCCATGGCACTTGGCTGAGCCAATCGGCGCAGCACATCCATGTTTCGCTGGTGCAACATGCTTTCTTCCGAAACTGAATGCGGATAAAGCAAGCTGAATTGGGGTTAAGGGGCTTGTTAAGGATTTGTTTGCTGGTCTATAGTCCGGTGGTCAGCCCGCTTCGGGCCAGACGTACATGTGCATTTTTGTCACTTCTGTCCCTATGGGGGTTTACACAATGGCTTCTAATTATTTTGCTAAAGGCCTGAAGCGGAGCGCGCTCACCATCGCGCTCGGTATGTGCTTCGTCGGCGGCGTCCAGGCGCAGACCAACACCGGCGGTAACGTGGTCGGTAGCGCCGCGGCTGGCGACACCATCACCATCACCAGCCCGTCCACCGGCTTCAGCCGCACCATCACCGCTGGCGCCGACGGCAACTATCGCTTCGCGCAGCTGCCCTCCGGCCAATACCAGGTCAGCCAGAACGGCGGCGCCCCGCGCACCGTGACCGTCAATGTCGGTACCTCGGCCAACGTCGACTTCACCGCCAAGACCCTCGACTCCGTGGTCGTGACGGCCAGCAGCGGTGCGGTGAACCCGATCGACGTCTCGTCGGTCGAGTCGACCACCATCCTGACCGCCGAGCAGGTCGCCAAGATCCCGGTGCCGCGCAACATCACCTCGGTCGCGCTGCTGGCCCCGGGCACCGTCCGCGGCGCCACCGCCGCCGGCTTCGGCGCGCTGCCGTCGTTCGGTGGTTCCTCGGTCGCCGAGAACCAGTACTACGTCAACGGCTTCAACATCACCAACACCTTCAAGAACCTGAACTTCGCGCAGATCCCGTTCGAAGGCATCGCCGAATCGCAGATCAAGACCGGTGGCTACGGCGCTGAATTCGGTCGTTCGACCGGCGGCGTGATCAACATGATCACCAAGCGCGGTACCAACGAGTTCAAGGCCGGTGGCAGCATCTACTGGGTGCCGGAATCCCTCCAGGAGACCTCCCCGGACCTGTACTACAACAACGGCCTGTGGGTGTCCAACAACTCGAAGGACAACGGCTGGGAAGCGACCGCCGCCATCTGGGCGGGTGGCGCGCTGATCAAGGACAAGCTGTTCGCCTACGGCCTGATCCAGTACGGCAAGACCGCGAGCGAGGCCTATACCAGCCGCTTCGGTACCACCAACCTGGACAGCACCAGTGAGCGTCCGCAGTGGTTGGCCAAGGTCGACTGGCAGATCACCGACAACCACAGCGTCGAGCTGACCGCGTTCTCCGACAAGCGCGAGTTCGAAGACGACTACTACGCTTCGGTGTACCCGGACAGCACCACCAACCCGGCTACCGGCACCGTGACGGTTGGCGCCAACCCGACCACCAACTTCGGCCGTTACCTCGGCACCGACTTCAATGAAGCCGGCGGCAACAGCTGGGTGGCCAAGTACACCGGCTACCTGACCGACAACTTCACCCTGTCCGCCCTGTACGGCCATGGCGAATTCAGCCGTTCCAACTACGGCGTTGCCGCGAATGGCCAGATCCAGGAATACACCGGCAACCTGACCGGTCCGGTCGCGGGTTGCGCGGTCATCAGCGATACGCGCGCTGGCGTTTCGACCGGTGCGGTCCCGGCGATCCGTGGTTGCTCGTTCATCGGCACCCTCGGCCGTCGCGATGCGCTGGACGAGCGTGACCAGTGGCGTATCGACGCCGAATGGCAGCTGGGCGACCACCTGCTCCGCTTCGGTATCGACAACGACAAGTTCCGTTCGCTCGACGGTACGGCCTACAGCGGCGGCGCCGCCTATGTCTACCAGTCCTGCTCGGGCACCACCTCCTGCGGCGCCAACGGCGCACGCGTCCGCTACCGCAGCTTCCGTTCGGGCGCCAACGTCGGCGTCGACCAGCAGGCCTTCTACATCGAAGACAGCTGGAGCGTCACCGACAATTTCGTTGCGTACCTCGGCCTGCGCTGGGATACCTTCGAGAACCTGAACGGTGAAGGCGAGAAGTATGTCCAGATCGAGAACCAGTTTGCCCCGCGCCTGGGCTTCAGCTGGGACGTGTTCGGCGACTCGACCTTCAAGGTCTTCGGTAACGCCGGTCGCTACGCGCTGCCGCTGACCGCTGGTGTCGCCACCCGCGCCGCCTCGGCCTCGCTGTTCGAGGAAATCTACTACTCCTACACCGGCGTCGACGCCGCAACGGGCGCCCCGACCGGCCTGACGCGCGTCGTCAACCCGTCGACCGGCAGCAGCGCGACCCGCTACCTCAACGGCGAAGATGGCCGTCCGAAGTACGCGGCGGGTTATGCGGTCAAGAACCTGGAGCCGATGTACCAGGACGAGTACATCCTCGGCATGCAGAAGCAGCTGACCGACAGCTTCTCGCTGGGTACCCGCTTGATCCATCGTGATCTTGGCGCCGCGATCGACGACAACTGCGATTACGCGACCCTGTTCGAGTACGCCGGCCCCAACGGCCCGGGCACGCAGTTCAACTACTGCTTCCTGTTCAACCCGGGTGAAGACTCGGTGGTCCAGGCCGACTTTGACGGCGACGGCGACGTCGAGCGCGTCACCATCCCGGGCGCGGACCTGGGCGTGGCGTCCAAGCGTACCTACACCGCGCTCGAGATCTTCGTCCAGGGCAACTGGGACAAGTTCTTCCTGCAGGGTTCGTACACCTGGTCCAAGTCGATCGGCAACACCGAAGGCGGCGTGCGCTCGGATAACGGCCAGGCCGATACCGGCACCACCTCGGACTTCGACTACGCGGCTGCGATGATCGGTGCGTACGGCTACCTGCCGAACGATCGCCGCCACTCGCTGAAGCTGTTCGGCAACTACGACATCACCGAGGAATGGTCCGTGGGTGCCAACCTGCTGGTCCAGTCGGGCCGTCCGGAAAGCTGCATCGGCGTGTACAAGGGCCTGGAGACCAGCCACTACGGGAACATCCACTTCTCGTGCGACCTGAACAAGGATCCGCGTGGCAATCCGGCGACCCCGATCCCCGGTTACACCCCGACCCCGGGCGACAACGGCGATACCGACAACGGCTCCACGATCCTCGGTCGTGGTACCGTCGGCCGCACGCCGTGGACCAACACGCTTGACTTGAACGTGGCCTACAAGCCGTCGTGGGCCGAAGGCCTGCAGTTCAAGATGGACGTGTTCAACGTGCTGAACAGCGACGAAGTCACCTCGATCAACGAGATCGGCGAAGACGCGTCGGGTCGTCCGGACACGGTGGCCAACACCTACCGCACCCCGACCGCGTGGCAGAGCCCGCGTTCGGTGCGCTTCATGGTGCAGTACGACTTCTAAGCCACACCGCTCCATTGCAGTGATTGAGCGGCCGCCTTCGGGCGGCCGCTTTTTTTGTTAACGTCGCCCCGCGGCATTGACGCCCACGCCTTCGGTCGGCACATGACCCCTGAACAGCTTGAAGCACTCTGGCGCAGCGGCCAGCAACAGCAGGCGCAGGGTCTCCTGGACGAGGCCCGCGACACCTATGCCGGAATCCTCGCCGGCAGCCCCCGCCAACTGATGGTGCGGATCGCGCTTTCGCAACTCGAGCAGCGCGCAGGCCGCTACCGGGCTGCGCGCACGCACGCGTTGCAGGCGGCCGACACGGTGGCGCAGACCAATCGATGGGAGGGCTTGTCGCATGTCACCGCGAACCTGCTGGTGTTCGACGAACGCGAGCAGGTGCTGCAACTGATCCGGCAGTCCGGCTGGAATGATGCGCGCGTCCTCCGGCAATCGCCGGTGCTCTCGCAGCAACTCTGGTTGTGCGGCGACCAGGAAGGCGCCTTGCGCCTGCTGGACATCGCGGACACGCGCATCAAGGACGATCATCGGCTTGCCTATTCGCGCGCGATGGCATTGCAACATCTTGGTCGCATCCAGCTGGCCACGGCCGCGTTCGAAGACAGCATCCGCATCGCCCCGGATTTCGCCCTCGCGCACTGGTCGCTGGCCTACCACGCGCGCAGCCAGCCTGCGGAGGCCCGGCTTCCGCGCCTGCGTGCAGCCGCACGCAGGGTGCAGTCGCAGCAGGAGCGCGCGATGCTGCACTACGCGCTCTACAAGGAACTCGACGCCGCGGGCGACTACGATGCCGCCTGGCCGGAGCTCGAGGCAGGCGCCTCGCTCATGCACCGCATGCTCGGTGACTCGGGGCGCAATTTCGGCAGCGACGTGGCGGCGATGCTCGACGCGGTCGGACACGCGCCGACCCCCATCGCACCGGTAGCGGATGGCGCACGCACGCCGGTCTTCGTGGTCGGCATGCCGAGGACCGGGACCACCTTGCTGACTCGCATCCTCGGCGCGCATCCCCACGTGGCCGATGCCGGCGAGCTCAATGCGCTGGAGCATGCGATCGCGGAGAACATTGATCGATTCGTGCAGGTGCCGTTGGG
Source organism: Thermomonas sp. (assembly GCA_035456065.1). Taxonomy (GTDB): domain Bacteria; phylum Pseudomonadota; class Gammaproteobacteria; order Xanthomonadales; family Xanthomonadaceae; genus Thermomonas. The sequence continues at coordinate 63,049 of DATIDW010000004.1, forward strand.
GCGCGACGTACTCCCGTTGCTGCATGCCGCCGACCCGGCGGGCATCGCCCGGGCGTATGCCCGTCGCACGCAGGCCCACCACCTCGCGACGACGACCCACCTGATCGACAAGAACCCGATGAACCTGTTCGCCGCCGGGGCCATCGCGCGGACGATGCCGAATGCAAGGATCATCTGCCTGGTTCGCGGACCCATGGATGCGTGCTACTCGAACTTCCGGCAGCTCTTCCAGAATGGCGCGTTCGCCTACAGCTACGACTTCGGGCAGCTTGCCGGGCGTTACGCGGTCTTCCGCCGGGTGGTGGACGGCTTGGCCGAACGACTGCCGCGGAATTTCCTTGCCGTGTCCTACGAGGACCTGGTGCGCGATCCCGGCGGGACGGGCAGGCGGGCGATGGAATTCTGCGGACTCACGTTCGACCCCGCATATGCGGACACCACCCGCAATCGCGCGCCATCGGCGACCGCCAGCGCGACCCAGATCCGCGAGCCGATCCACACCCACGGCATCGGCGAGTGGAGGCGTTACGAAGCGCGCCTGCAACCGCTGGCCGCGCGCCTGGCCGAGTCGGGAATCGCGCCTTGAACGGTCCAGCCGCATGCACCACCGAAGCCCGATGACGCCGGGCAGCCTGCAGGCGCGCGCGAATGCGGCCGTCGACAGGAAGGACTGGCCCGCGGCGGCTGAAGCATTGCGTGGACTGGCCGCGCTCGCGCCGCACGTCGCGCGCACGTGGATCGACCTCTCGTACGTCGAATCATTCAGTGGCCGATATCGCGCCGCGCACGAAGCGATCGCTGCCGCCGCACGCGCCCCGCAACGCACTCCGGGTGATATCGCCGACCTCATCGCGCGGCTTCGCACCTTCAACGATGCGGCGGGCGTGCAGGCGATCGCGAAGACGCTGATGCTTGCGCCCAGCCCGGATGCCGGCTTGCTCTCGATATGCGCACTGCAGTTGAGCAACCTCAACGACCATGTGCTGGCCTTGGCATGCGCCGAGGCCGCGGTATCCCGGCAGCCGGGCTCGGCCAACGCTCGACTGGCGCGCGGCCAGATGCTGGCGCAGCACGGCGACATCGATGGTGCGACGGCGGACTTCGAGGCATGCGTCGCGCAGGCGCCCGGCATGGCCGCTGCTTGGTGGTCGTTGGCGCGGCTGCGGCGCCAGTCCAGCGACGCCAACCACGTGGCATCGCTGCGGCGCTTGCTGGCCATGCCCGGATTGCCTCCAAGGGATGCCGCGTTCGCGGGATTCGCCCTGCACAAGGAACTGGACGACCTCGGCGATCACGCAGGTGCGTGGCAGGCGCTCGAGCAGGCGTGCGAAGCCAAGCGCGGCACGCTCAACTATGCCGCCGCCGGCAGCCGGGCCTTGGTCGACGCGCTCATCTCGCTTCCCGCGCTGCCCTGGGCCGCGGATGCGCGCGCTGGCGGCAAGACGCCGATCTTCATCGTCGGAATGCACCGTTCCGGCACGACACTGCTCGAGCAACTGCTGGACGCGCATCCCCAGGTCCAGGGCGTCGGCGAGCTCTACGATTTCACCAGCGCGATGCGCCATGCCACCGACCATCATTGCCAGGGGGTGATCGACGATGTCATCGTGGCGCGGGCGCGCGGACTGGATCTGTCCGAGGTGGGCCGGCGTTACCTCGACGGCATGGCCTGGCGCCTCGGCGGGCAATCGCATTTCACCGACAAGCTGCCGTCGAACTTCCTCAATGTCGGCTTCATTTGCCAGGCCTTGCCCCAGGCGAAGATCCTGCGCATGTCGCGCGACCCGGTGGAGACCTGCTTCTCCAACCTGCGCGAACTTTTCTCGGATGCGAACCCGTATTCCTACGACCAGTCGGAACTCGCCGATTACTACCTGCAGCACCGCCGGCTGATGGCGCACTGGGACACGGCGTACCCGGGCCGGATCCTGGATGTGGACTACGCGGAGCTCACCCGCGATCCCGGGTCGGTGATGCGCAGGATCGCCTCGTTCTGCGGGATCGATTACATCGACGCCATGCGCGATCCACGCAACAGCACGCGGGTGGTGGCCACCGCCAGCGTGATGCAGGTGCGCGACCGGATCGTCCGCCGCGATGTGCCGAAATGGGCGCCGTATGCGCGCCAGCTGCAGCCGCTGGTCACCGCCCTGCGGCGTGGTGGGGTCGAGGTTCCGGGGTCGCCGGCTTAAACCCTCGGGAGCCCTGGGGCATCACAGTGGATATGCTGATCTCGACCATGCCCATTCCGCAGGACTTGCAGGATCCGGTTCAGGCCGCCGCCGACGAAGATGCAGCGCTGGCGCGCCGCGCCGCCGTGGCCGACGTACGCGCCTTCGAGCAGTTGTACCGGCGCCACCATCGCCGCATCCATGGCGTGATCGCGCGGCTGGTCGGGCATGCCGGCGAGCGTGCCGATGACCTGACCCAGGAGGCATTCGTGCGGGCCTGGCAGGCGCTGCCGGGGTTTCGCTTCGAAAGCGCGGTCTCGACGTGGTTGCACCGGCTCGCGGTGAACACCGCGCTGATGGAACTGCGTTCGCGCCGCAGCCGGCCCTGGCCGGAGGACGATGACGAGGCGCTGGAGTCGGTGGCCACGCCCGATACGGCCGGGCAGGCAATGCTCGGTCGCGACCTGGAGCGTGCGGTCGCCACCTTGCCGCCGCGCGCGCGGGCAGTGCTCGTGCTGCATGACGTGGAAGGCTGGAAGCACGAGGAAATCGCGACGGAACTCGGGATGGCGGTCGGCAGTTCCAAGGCACAGTTGCATCGCGCGCGCGGATTGCTGCGCTCGCGCATCGGAGTGATGGGATGAACGAACGAACCAACAACGCGGGGCACGACGCCGGAGATGCCGCATTGCGCCTCGCCCTGCGGGGGCTGCGCCAGGGCCGCGATCCAGGCCGCGACCTGTGGGCCGGCATCGAGGCGCGCATCCATGCGCTGCCGCAACCGTCGTCTGCAGCGGGCACGCCCAGGCGTTGGACATGGCCGGTGGCGATGGCGGCATCGATGCTGTTGTCGGCGGGAGTGGCCTGGCAGATGCGGCCGGCGGAAGCACCGGCGCCGACGCAGGCGACCGAAGCGCGCGTGGCGGTTGCCACCACCCTGGTCCAACGCGAAGCCAGCACCCTGACAGTGCAGTATCAGGCGGCCTTGCGTGAGCTGGAGTTCCAGCCGACGCCCGCCACCTGGCAGCCGGGGCTGGACGCGCTGGACCGCAGCGCAGCCGAGATCCGTAGTGCCCTGCAACAGAACCCCGATTCGCGCCTGCTGCTGGAACGGCTGCGCGAGACCTATACCCGCCGGCTCGCCTTGTCGCGCCGCGCGCTCTACGCTTGAGGAGTCGACCATGCACAGCCTGTTGATCCGTTCCACCCTGGCGCTGGCCTGCCTGCCCGCGTTGCCGGCGCTGGCCGGCACCCCCATCGACCAGAGCCGCCCGCTGGATCCGCGTGGCCGCGTCGAGATCGAGAACCTCAAGGGCCGCGTCGAAGTGCGGGCCTGGGACCGGCAGGAAGTGAAGGTGACCGGCACCCTCGGCGACGGGGTCGAAAAGTTCTCGCTGGACGGCGATCGCCGCAACCTGCGCATCGAAGTGAAATACCCGTCGCGCTCGGGCAAGACCGAACCCACCGTGTTGATCGTGCAGGTGCCCACCCTGGCCGACCTGGAGATCGAAACCGTGTCCGCCGACATCGACGTCCACGGGATCGCATCGCGCGAGCTTTCGCTGGAATCGGTGAGCGGCGACATCGTCGCCAATGGCGCACCTCGCGAAGCGAATGTCGAGTCCGTGAGCGGCGACGTGCGGCTCGTGCTCAACAGCGGCGACGTCTCGGTGGACACCGTCAGCGGTGAACTGACCCTGCAAGGTCGCCTCAACGGTGAAGTGTCGTTGGAGTCGGTGTCCGGCAACCTTCGCCTGGACAGCATCGGCGAGCGCCTGCGCAGCGTGTCGGTAGGCACTGTTTCCGGCGACATGGACCTGAAGGTGGCGCTGCAGGACGGGGGCGAGATCCGCACGGAAAGCGTCAGTGGCGACCTGCTCCTGAGGCTCCCGCGCGACCTGTCGGCGGAGGTCAGCGGCGAAAGCTTCAGCGGCGACCTCAGCGCGCCGGGCGCGAAGATCGAGCGCGAGGAGTTCGGGCCGGGCTCGAGCTTCGAGACGCGCTACGGCGCCGGCAAGGGCAGCGTCCGGATCGAGACCTTTTCCGGCGATGCCACCCTGCAATTGCTGTAGGTTCGCCAGGGCTGAAAATGCGAAGGCCGCATCCTGCGATGCGGCCTTTCTGCTTTCTGGCGCCGGCAAAAACCGTGTTGCTCAGAGGTCTTGCTGGTAGCGCACGTAGGGAACGGTGCCTTCGTCGTCCTTCTGGCCATTCACCGAGAACGGGTTCTTGCCGCGGGTGACCACGTTGTCCGCACCCACGCTGAGCTGGCCGCTCCACGGCGTGCGCCAGGTCAGGCCGAGGCCAAGGCCCTTCCACACATTGCTTTCGCCGGGAACGTTGACCACGCGTCCGACCACGTTGGCGCCGAATGAACCGATCCCGCCACCGATGCTCAGGCTGCGGGTATTCCACTGGTCGGCGAGTTGCGGGACGTCGGCCGCGGGCACCAGGCGCGCGCGGGCGACGGTGCCGCCAACACTGACGAAGCCTTCGCGGCTGATCGCCTTTTCGGCGAACAGCGAGAAATCGTTCTGTTCGTATCGTGCGCCGCCGAGCTGGGTGGGTGCCAGCCAGACCGGCAGGTTGTCGCGACCGCTGCCGACAGAGACGCCCACCTTGTGTCCATTACGGCTCACGCTCGCACTGGTGGTGGCGTGGCGGCTACCAGTGCCCGGTTTGTCGCCATCCACCGATGCGAGCACGCAATTGCTGGCGAGTTGTCCGATCGCGGAAGGCAGGCCTGTCTGGCGGTCGCAAAGCAGGGCCAGCGAACTGCCTGTCTCAAGGCCGTAGGTGGCCTCCAGCGTGGTGCTGCCAAAGCGCCAGCGGGCACCTGCGCCGGCCCCGGTGGTCGCGGGTTCAAGCAACAGGACGGCTTCCAGCTTGCCGTCCTTGTTCAGCACGGGCAACACCTTCGCATCGCTGCGCTTGGCCTTCGACTGCGCCTGCACGACACCGCTGGCACAGGCCAGGGCAAGCAGGGCAACAGCTATGGAGGTCGAGCGCATGCGCATGGTGTGTGATGGACAGGCCGTGGCCGGCGGAGTTCCCCTCCCAAGGAAGGAGGATCCTAGCGGATTTATGATTCTTTAACAATCCCTCGCGGGCGCACCCCGAGCGCCATGCAGTTAGAGATTACTGGATCCCGGGGGCGGCGGGGAGTTCCGCGGCGGCATCGCGGAACAGAATGCCAACCTCGTCGCGATCGAAGCGATATTCGCTGCCGCAGAACTCGCAATGGATCGAAGCATGGCCTTCCCCGGCGTCGATCGCGGCCCGTGCTTCGGCTTCGCCCAGCGAAACCAGCATGGCACCGACCCGCTCGCGGGAGCAGGAGCAGGCGAAGCGCAGCGGCTTTTCGCCCAGCAGTTGCGGGAGCTCCTCGTGGAACAGGCGGTGGACGACTTCGGCCGGCGGGAGTGCCAGCAGTTCCTCGCTGTCAAGGGTGTCGAACAGCGCGCCGATCCGACGGAAGCCGTCGGCATCGCCCCCGTCGTCGGGGAGCTTCTGCAACATCAGCCCCGCCGCGCGCTGGCCGTCACAGGCCAGCAGCAGGCGCGTGGGCAATTGCTCGGACTGATGGAAGTACTCCTCGAAGGCCTCGTCGAGCCGGGCGGCGTCCAGTGCGACCAGGCCCTGGTAGCGCATCGGCTCGCGGTTGCCCAGGGCGGGGTTCTCGATGGTGATCGCCAGCACGGCGTCGTCGCCCAGCGCGTGCAGGTCCCGCGATGGCGGCGCGGCGTGGCCGCTGGCCACGGCCTCCGAGACCCGCACGATGCCGCGCAGGGTGCCGGCGGCCGTGCATTCGGCGAACAGGGTGCGGATGGCGCCCTCGGCGCGCAATTGCACCGACAGGCGTCCGTCGACCTTGACGTGGCCGGTGAACAACGCGGCCGCGGCTGCGGCTTCACCGAGCAGTTCGGCCGCCGCGGGCGGGTAGTCGGCGCGCCCCGCCATCGTCGTCCAGGTGTCGTCCAGGTGCACGGCCACGCCACGCACCCCCGCATCCGGGAGAAGGAACCTGAGCTGGAGATCCTGCGATGGCATGGCTGGCGTCCGGGTCATGTCGGTATCGTCTGGCCCCAGCCTGCGGATAATGCGCGCAGGCGACGGGGGCATTGGAAGGGGATGGCCGATGGAGATGGGGCGCGTGGGGATGGATCGCAAGGTGGGCGCGGATGGGCGATGAGAGCGTGACGCTGGCGCGACGTCGTCGCTGGCGCGGCTGGTGGTGGAAGCTGCCGTTGCTGTTCGTCGGCTTCAGCGTGCTGCAGGTCCTGCTGTTGCGCTTCGTCGACCCGCCGTTCTCGGCCTTCATGGTGTCCCGCCAGCTGGATGCGTGGCTGGACGGCGATAGCGGTTTCCGGATCGCGCACGACTGGCGCGACTTCGAGCGGATATCGCCCAACCTCCCGTTGGCGCTGGTCGCATCGGAGGACCAGAACTTCGCCAACCACCACGGTTTCGATTTCGCCGCGATCGAAAAGGCGCAGGCCCACAACGAGAAGATGGTCGAGCGCGCGGAAAAACGCGGCAAGCCGGTGCGGCGCCTGCGCGGAGCCAGCACGATCAGCCAGCAGACCGCGAAGAACCTGTTCCTGTGGCAGGGCAGCGGCCCGACCCGATGGCTGCGCAAGGGCCTGGAGGTCTGGTACACCGCGTTGATCGAGGTCCTGTGGCCGAAGCAGCGGATCCTGGAGGTCTACGCGAACATCGCCGAGTTCGGCGATGGCGTGTACGGCGGGCAGGCCGCGGCGCGCAGCTTCTTCCGCAAGGACGCAGCGCGATTGTCGACCGCCGAGGCGGCACGGTTGGCCGCCGTGCTGCCCAGCCCGAAGCGTTACAGCGCGAGCCGCCCGGGGCCATACGTGCAGCGGCGCACCCGCGCCATCGAGCGGCAGATGCGCGCGATCGGGGGCAGCGCCTACCTGCGCACGCTGGATTGAGCGCCGGCGGCGGCGCTGGCATACCATCGCCACATGCACCGCATCGCGCCGGACGACCGCTGCCTGACCATCGTGATCGCCGCCTTCAACGAGGCGGAGGCGTTGCCGGTATTGCAGCCGCGGATCGCAGGCGCGCTCGCCCTGGCCGAGGCCGAGGGACTCGAAGCGCGCGTGCTCTACGTCGACGACGGCAGTCGCGATGGCACCTGGGACGTGCTGCGCGGCTTCGCCGCCAGCGACGCTCGGGTCGCGCTGCTGCGCCTGTCGCGCAATTTCGGCAAGGAGGCGGCGTTGACCGCGGCGCTCGACCGGGTCGAGCGTGGCGCGGCCTTCATCCTCGATGCCGATGGGCAGGATCCCCCGGAGTTGCTGCCGCGGTTCGTGGAGAAATGGCGCGAAGGCTTCGACGACGTGCATGGCACCCGCGTCGAACGCGAAGGCGAAGGCTGGCTGAAGCGCGCGACCGCGCACGGCTTCTACCGGTTGATCGGCTCGTTGTCGAAAACCCCGGTGCCGCGCGATACCGGCGACTTCCGCCTGCTGTCGCCTCGCGCGCTGGATGCGCTGCGGCAATTGCGCGAACGCCATCGCTTCATGAAGGGCCTGTTCGGCTGGGTCGGCTTCAACCAGGTCGCGATCCCGTACCAGCGCGAGGCACGCGTGGCCGGGCGCAGCAAGTTCAATTTCTGGGCGCTGTGGAATTTCGCGCTGGAAGGCATCACGAGTTTCAGCACCGCCCCGCTGCGGATGGCGACCTACATCGGAACCGCGACCGCCCTGGTCGCGTTCGGCTACGGCAGCTGGATCATCGTCAAGGCCCTGCTGTGGGGCGACCGGGTCGCGGGCTGGCCGAGCATGATGGCGGTGATCCTGTTCCTGGGCGGCGTGCAACTGGTGGCGCTGGGCCTGATCGGCGAATACCTGGGACGCCTGTACGAGGAGTCCAAGCAGCGCCCGCTGTACCTGGTCGACAGCTGGCGGCCGGCGACCGGAGTATCCTCGGGGCAGGTTCCCGATCCACGAGGAGCGAGCGATGCGCACTGTACGGCAGTTGCTGGAATCGAAGCCGGTTGAGATCCGCTCCGTCCCCCCGGACGCGCCGGTGATCGAGGCGATCCGCCTGATGGCCGAACACCATGTCGGCGCCTTGCTGGTGATGGAGGGCGCGCGCCTGGCCGGCATCGTCTCCGAGCGCGACTACGCACGGAAGGTCGTGCTGCAAGGGCGATCCTCGAAGGACACGCCGGTGCGCGACATCATGACCGAGCGCGTCATCACCGTCGGGCCCGGCGATTCGGCCGACCACTGCATGCAGGTGGTGACCGACCATCGCATCCGCCATCTGCCGGTCATCGACGGCGATGCCGTGCTCGGGGTGGTCTCGATCGGCGACCTGGTGCGCGCGGTGATCGAGGAGCAGCGCCAGGAACTCGACCACCTGCAGCGTTACATCGCCAGCTGACGGTCATCCCGCGGCGTCATTCCCGCAGTACGCGGCATCCTTGGCCTGGCCCAGGTCTGTCGTGGCGAACAGTGCCGCCGGCGCCGTGGCGCCGCCGAGCAACGCCGCGGCGGCCGCGCGCAAGCCGATGCGCGCGTAATCCGGGCGCAGGTCGGGGTGCTTGAAACTGCCTTCGATGTGGAGGGGGGAGCGCAACGACAGCGGGCTGAATTTCTTCGTCCTGGGCTTGATGGTCAAGGCGAGTTGCTCGTTGCGCAGGTCGATGCGGCCGCTGCCGTTGAGCCGGGTCTCGGTGGTGTCGAACACCAGCGCGCGAGGCGTCATCACCCCGTCGTCCACCGCGAAGTCGCCATAGGCGCAGCGGATCGGGATTTGCTGGTCGTGGGTCAGCTTGATCTTGAGGATGCCGGCCAGGTCGAGGCCGGCGAATTCCATCAGCAACTTGCTGATCCGTCCCGCGCCCATGCCCGCTTCGGCATCGCCATCCGCATTCGCCGCGACCTGCGCGATCGAGTTGCCCTGGCTGACGAAGGCCACGCGGCCACCGACCTTGCCCATCGCGGTCTGCCCCAGTTGCACCGAGTCCGGCATCAGCTTGGCCAGGACCAGGCCGGTGGCGCGGATGTCGGCCTTGCTGTGGATGCTGCGTTCGCGCGCGTCCATGCGGATGGTCGAGCGGATCGTACCGTCGGCCACCCCGAAGTCCAGCGGCTTGAGCATGAGCACGCCATCCTTCAGCGCCAGCGTCGCATCCATGTCGTCCACCGGCAGCTTGCGGGTCTCGATGCGCTTCGCGCGCAGGCGCACGTCGGCATCCATCGCGCGCAATTTCGCCAGGTTCCACGGATCGTCGGGGAGCAGCTTGCCGCTCGCTTCCTGGCGCGCGGCCTTCGCCGCCAGTTCGGGATTGCTGGTTTCGCCAGCACCGCCAGCTTGCGGCGCAAGTCCGATGAAGCCGCCCAGATCATCGAGGTCCATTCGCGCCGAACGCAGGTCCGCCTTCAGGTAGGGCTTGGCATTGCCACCGGCGCTGACATGCGCGCTACCCGAGAGGTCGCTGTCGCCGACCTTGCCGGTGAAGGCGTCGTACTTCCATGTGCTGCGCGTGGGCGAGTCGATCGTGCGCGTGAAACGGCCATCCAGCGCGTAGGGCGGCGTCGGCGGCAAGGCCACGCCGAGCAGCGGGAACAGGTCGTCCAGGTTCTGGCCCGCAAGCGCGAGCTTGAGGTCGAAGCCACGCAGCCGCAGCGGGTCGAGCAGGGTGCCGCGGACATGCGCTCGGGTGGGGCCGGCGGCGGCGCGCAGGTCGATCCGGTACGGCCGTTCGGTGTTGCGCAATTCGAGCGGCGACTCGGCGGTGCCGGCCAGTGTGAAGGCATTGCCGCTCCACGTGCCGCCGCCCTTCACCACGATGGGTGATTCGCCGGCATGCGTGCCGCGTTGTTCGCTGGACAGCCCGACCTTGATGTCGGTTTTTTCCGTCGGTTCGTAATAAGTCAGCCTGCCGTCTGCGATGTGCACGTTGCGGAATTCGGGCAGTTCGCGGTCGTCGTCGTCCTCGCCGAACATCCAGTTGCCCACCAGCGACTCGTTGCGTTGCAAGTGGAGGACCGGGACATCGAGCGCCACCCGCGGGATCTGCACGTCGCCGCGTAGCAGCGGCCAGGCGCGCACGTCGAACTCGAGGCTGCGGGTGGATGCCATCTCCGGCTCGCGTGCCCATGGCGCGTTGCCGAAGCGCAGGCCATCGGCCCGGATGGTCAGCGTGCGACCGAGGTCGACGTCGAGGTTGCCGTCGATATGGAAACTGCGCCCGGTCTGCGCGGTGACGCGTTTCTCGATCGGCCGCTTGAACCAGTTCCAATCCCATATCAGGAGCAGGACGACGAATGCCGTGAGCAGGAGGATCGCCGCCGTCCACCAGGGGTGGCGTTGCGGGAACAAGGGAATGCGTTCGCGGGTCGTCGGCTGCATGTGGCCCGACTCTCACTTTCGCGGAGTCAAACCCCGGTGAACATGTTGCGCGGCATTCAGCGTGCAGGCACGACCTGCGCCATCACCGCGATGTAGTGGCTGATGCTGCCGGCCAGCACGAACAGGTGCCAGATCGCGTGCGAGTAGCGGATCGATTCGCGATGGTAGAACCAGGTGCCCAGCGTGTAGGACAAGCCGCCAGCCAACAGCCAACCCAGTGTCCACGCATCCAGCGCAGCCAGCATCGGTTTTGCCGCGACCACGATCAACCAGCCCATCGCGATATAGATCAGCGTGGAAAGGCGTTTGAACCGCCCGGTGTAGAAAAGTTTGAAGATCACCCCGGCCAGCGCGAGGGTCCAGATGGCCCCGAACAGCCACCAGCCGACCGGTCCGCGCAGCCCGATCAGGGTGAACGGCGTGTACGTCCCGGCGATCAGCACGTAGATCGCGCAGTGGTCGAAGACCTTGAGTCGTCCCTTCGTGACCGGGTGCTGGATCGCGTGGTAGAGCGTCGAGGCGACGTAAAGCGCCAGCAGGGCGATCCCGAAAACGATCGCCGCACCCAGGTGCCAGCGATCACCGTGCAGGGCGGCAAGGGTGACCAGGATCGCGCCGCCGGCCAATGCCGCAGTCGCGCCCAGTCCATGCGTCAGTGCGCTGGCCAGCTCTTCACGGGGATCGACGTGCTTGATCGGCTTGGCCATGTCTTCAGCTTCGGTGGCAGGGATAGAGCAAATGCTCGGCGACGGCAGCCGGGCTAAAATGGGGGCCAGTCGTCGATCCCGGCCCGCATGATCATCTCGCACCAGCATCGCTTCATCTTCGCCGCCGTCCCCAAGACCGGCACCCATTCGGTGCGGCAGGCGCTGCGCGAGCACATGAGCGAGGACGACATCGAACAGGTCGGCCTGTTCGTCAACAAGCGCTTCCCGTTCGAGGAGCTGGCGGCGATCCGCCATGGCCACCTGTCGTTGCAACAGGTGCGCCCGTTCCTCGGCGAAGAGATGTTCGCCAGCTACTTCAAGTTCGCGTTCGTGCGCAATCCGTTCGATCGCTTCGTGTCCTACTGTGCCTTCATGACCCGCGACACCGGGCATTTCGCCAGCGAGCCGCAGGCGGTCATGCGTTATTTCCTGTTCGACGCGCCGCCGGAGAAGCACATCCTGTTCCAGCCGCAGAGCAGCGTGCTGGTCGACGACGAGGGACGCCTGCTGACCGACATGGTCGGCCGCGTCGAGACCATGCAGGCCTCGTACGAGGCGATCTGCGCGCGCATCGGCATTCCCGCGCGCGCACTCGACCAGGTCAACGGCAGCACGCGTGGCGACTACCGCACGTACTACACCGATGAACTGAAGGAGGCGGTGGCCACGCGCTACGCGCGCGACCTCGCCCTGTTCGGCTACGACTTCTGAAGGAGCGCCGCATGTCCGTCGATTCCAGGCCGCAGGCCAACCCGCGCAAGACCGACTCGGTGCGCAGGCTCGGCCCTGTCGACATCGCGCCGTTGCTGGATGCCGTGCGGTCGATCCCGGAATCCGTCTGGGACGCCGAGAACGCGGACAAGCCGAACAAGTTCGAGGCGCTCGACAAGACCCGGCACATCGTCTTCCGCTTCGTCGACAGCACCCGCGACTGGCGCGGCTCGCACGATCGCCCGCAATGGGCGGAATGGCAGGCGTTGCTGCAGCCGGTGATGGACCGCGCCGTGGCGGACTACGGCTATGCGCGCGGCGTGTTCCCGCGGGTGATGCTGGCGCGGATGGCACCGGGCGGGGTGATCCAGCCGCACATCGATGCGAACCCCGCGGCGAAGTGGCCGCACAAGGTCCACGTGCCCTTGCTGACCAACGACAAGGTCAGCTTCCTGATCGGCACGACGGTCCATCATTTCCCGGTGGGCGAAGCGGTGGAGGTGAACAACCTCGGGCCGCACGCGGTCCACAACGAGGGCGACAGCGACCGCATCCACCTGATCTTCGAGTACTACGACGCCGACCAGCCCGAGCCGGCCTGGTTGGCGCCGTTCCTGGAACAGGACGCCGCGCGCGCGCGGCGCTGATCGCGGGCGTCAGCCCAGCGCCACCGCCTGCGCATGCTCGCGGGTGGCGAGGAATTCCACCGCAGGCGCGCGTTCCTGCGCCAGCTGCAGGTTGACCCGGGTGGGCGCGAGGTAAACCAGGTGGCCGGCGGCATCGAGCGCGAGGTTCATCGCGTTCTTCTCGCGGAATTCCTCCAGTTTCTTCGCGTCGTTGCACTTGATCCAGCGGGCGGTGGTCACCGCGACCTGCTCGAACGACGCCTCGACGCCGTACTCGTCCTTCAGCCGGTAGGCCACCACCTCGAACTGCAGCACGCCGACCGCGCCCAGGATCAGGTCGTTGCTCATCAGCGGGCGGAAGAACTGGGTCGCGCCTTCCTCGCTCAGCTGCGCCAGGCCCTTCTGCAGTTGCTTGAGCTTGAGCGGATCGCGCAGGCGCGCGCGGCGGAACAGTTCCGGCGCGAAGTTGGGGATGCCGGTGAACGCGATCTTCTCGCCTTCGGTGAAGGTGTCGCCGATCGAGATCGTGCCGTGGTTGTGGATGCCGATCACGTCGCCGGGAAACGCACTCTCCGCGATCTCGCGGTCGCTGGCCATGAAGGTCAGCGCGTTCGCCAGCTTCACGTCCTTGCCGGTGCGCGGGTGGAAGGCCTTCATGCCGGCCTCGAACTTGCCCGAGCACACGCGCATGAACGCCACGCGGTCGCGGTGCATCGGATCCATGTTGGCCTGGATCTTGAACACGAAGCCGGTGAGCTTGGGCTCTTCCGCCGCGACGTCGCGGGTGGTGGTCGCGCGCGCGCGCGGCGAGGGCGCATGCTCGACGAAGAAATCCAGCAGCGGCTGCACGCCGAAGTTGTTGACGCCGGAGCCGAAGAACACCGGCGACTGCTGGCCGGCGAGGTAGGCCTCGCGGTCGAACGGATGGCTGGCGCCCTGCACCAGTTCCAGCTGGTCGCGCAGTTCCGCCAGCATGTCCGCGCCGATGCGTGCCTCGACGCCGGGCGCATCCAGCGACGGGAAGATCGTCGAGTCCTGGCGGGTGAAGTTGCGGCCGGGTTCGTACAGATGCACTTCGCCGGTGACGAGGTGCACCACGCCCTTCAGGCGGGAACCCATGCCGATCGGCCAGGTCACCGGCGCGCACTGGATGCCGAGCACCGATTCGATTTCGTCGAGCAGGTCGATCGGGTCCTTGCCCTCGCGGTCCAGCTTGTTGACGAAGGTCATGATCGGCGTGTCGCGCAGGCGGCAGACCTCCATCAGCTTGATCGTGCGTTCCTCGACGCCCTTGGCGACGTCGATCACCATCAGCGCGCTGTCCACCGCGGTGAGCACGCGGTAGGTGTCCTCGCCGAAGTCGGCGTGGCCGGGCGTGTCCAGCAGGTTGACGATGCGGCCCTCGTACGGGAACTGCATCACCGACGAGGTGACCGAGATGCCGCGCTCCTTTTCCAGCGCCATCCAGTCGGAGGTCGCGTGGCGGGCGGCCTTGCGGCCCTTGACCGAGCCGGCCATCTGGATCGCGCCGCCGAACAGCAGCAGCTTCTCGGTCAGCGTGGTCTTGCCGGCGTCGGGGTGGGAAATGATCGCGAAGGTGCGGCGGCGCGCGGCTTCGAGGGAAACGTCGGTGTGGGGAGCAGCGGACATGGAGGCACCGCGCGGGTGCGCGCGATCCGGGAAAGAGGGAAGCCGCAATTATACCGGCCGCGGCCCCATCACTTCAGGGCATGCCCCGCGCCGGCATCGCCACGCCGCGCATCCGGAACGGGATGGACACCAGTTGCATCCCGCGGTTCACCTGCACCGCGAAGTGCAGGTGCGGGCCGGTCGTGAAGCCGGTATTGCCGGACAGGCCGATGCGCTGGCCGACCTGGACCTGCTGGCCGACGCGGACCTGCACGCCATCGACGTCGAGGTGGGCGTACAGCGCCATGCTGCCGTCGTCATGGAGGATGCGGATGAAATTGGCGCGGCTGCGGTAGTCGCCGATGGCCCGTCCGCTGGCACGGAAGCCCGATTCGACCTGCATCACCGTGCCGGCGCGCGCCGCCAGTACCGGCGTGCCGATGTCGGCGGCAAAGTCCAGGGCATGCCGGTTCTGCTGGTCATCGTGGCTGAAGCTGCCGCCGAAGCCCTGGTCGATGCGGGCTTGGCCCTGCAGCGGCGGCAGGTATTCGATGTCGCGCGGGCGCGCATTGGAACTGCCGGGCACTCCTTCCAGGTTGAGCCGAAGGCTGCCGCTGCGCCCGCTGGCGGGCCGCAGGCGCGCCAGCAGCGTGCTGCCCTGCGCCGGCACGCTGGCGCGGGCCGGCAAGGGCGGGTCGCTCGGCACGGTATTGCCCGCGCCCGGGCGCAGGATCACTTCGATCGGGCCGGCGAGGTGGTTGTCCGCCCAGGCCAGGTAGTCGCCGTCGCCGGGTTCGATGCGCAGGGTGGCGATGGCGGCCGGCGCGGATGCCGACGCGCCACGGTGCCCGCCGCCGCTTGCCGTGCCACTACCCTCGGCCCAGGGCATGCAGGCGAGGAGTGCGGCGAGCGTGCGCAGGGCGATGCGCATCGTCAGCCCGTGGACTCGCCCGGGCCCCTGCGCTGCCCGCGTTCGCGGATGCGGGAGCGCACCGGGAATTCGAAGAAGCGGTAGGTGATCGTGGATGCGAGGACGGTGATGCCGAGGAACAGCAGCAGGCCGCCCGCGCCATGGGCCAGCCCGAACTCCTCCATCGCCAGCAGGATCGGGAAATGCAGCAGGTACAGGGAATACGAAATGTTGCCGAGGTAGTCGCCCACGCGATGTTCCAGCAGCGGGTTGCCGTCCGGGACCAGGAACACCAGGCAGGAGAACGCCAGCGACATCACCACCAGCACCAGCGGGTTGAACCACATCACGTAGGTCCAGCCGGTCAGTCGCTCGAGGATCGCCGGATACAGCAGCAGCACCAGCCCGAGCGCGGCGACGAAACCGTGGTGGCGCCAATGCACCGGCGGCTGCCAGCGCAGGTACAGCATGCCGATCGCCATGCCGGCGACGAAGTAGGGCAGGCCGCGCAGCACCGGCAGGTCGACCGGGAATCCCATCACCGGCTGCTTGGGGCCGAGCGGCCAATGGCCGCTGGCGAACACCCCCAGCACGACGAGGCCGAACAACGGGATCGCCCACGGCAGCCGCCGGCGCAGCGACCAGAGCACGGCGAAGATCACGTAGAAATGGATTTCCGCAGGGATGGTCCATAGCACCTGCGCCCCATACATCAGGGCCAGGTGCGAGGCGAGCGACTTGGCGTCCGGGATGTCGTACACCGAGTCGGCGATCCACCGGATGTCGATCTTGCCCAGCGCCCAGGACGCCACCACCACCGCCACGTACAGCGGCACCACGCGGCCAAAACGCGCCAGCCCGTAGGCGCGCATGGCGTGGGCGGTCGGCGCGCGGTCGATGTACAGCACGCTCATCAGAAAGGCGCTCAGCAGGAAAAACAGCATGACCCCCAACTGCGGCGCACGCGTCCCCAGTACCGCATCCCATAGCTGCGCCCGGTTGCTGTAGTGGCCGACCAGCACGATCAGTGCCGCGATCGCGCGGAGGGTGTTGAGGCGCCGGATCTGCATGCCGTGGTCCTGCCGGCGCGTGCCGGTTGCAGGCCAAGTATTCCCGATGCGCCCGGGTCATGACGATTGGTTATTTAAATCGCTTCATCCGGATAAAGCGATTGACATGGCCCGGATGCGCGGCCAGACTGGCCGCATCCATCGAGACCGGCTGAGGGACAGGCCCGAAGAAGCCGGGGCAACCTGATGGACCGACCGCACTGCGGCCGGTTCCTCGCGGTGCCAAATCCTGCGGGGACCTGCGCGTCCACCGGAAGATGGTTGCGAGCTGCCCCGCGCAGTCCGCGACGCCGACCCAGTCGGTCCTTCTTCCCGGTCTCCCCCGCATCGCTCCGATGGCCCGTCCACATCGGAGTGCCGCCGTGAGCCTTGCCGAACGCAACACCCTTGCCAGCCCGCCCCTACCCCCGGGCGGCGAGGGGATGCGCGCGCAGGTCGCGGCGGTGCCCGGTGTTCCCGACGTGCGTCGCGGCAACATCGATGCCGTGCTCGCCACCCGCCATGCGGGCACCCGCAAGCTGCGCATCGCCTACGAAGTCGCGGGCCCCGCCGGCGCGCCGGTGGTGTTCGTGGCCGGCGGCATCTCCGCGCATCGCCATGTGTCGGCGAATGCGCTCGATCGCGAAGCCGGCTGGGCCGAGGGCCTGCTCGATGCCGGCCGCGCGCTGGATCCGGCCAACCTGCGCGTCCTCGCGTTCGACTACGTCGGTGCCGATGGCAGCATCGACGCGCCGATCGACACCGCCGACCAGGCCGATGCGGTCGCGCTGCTGCTGGACGCGCTCGGCATCGACGCCTTGGATGCGTTCGTCGGCTATTCGTATGGCGCGCTGGTCGGGCTGCAACTCGCCGCGCGGCATCCACGGCGCCTGCGCAAGCTGGTCGCGGTCAGCGGCGCGCATCGCGCGCATCCGTATGCGGCGGCGTGGCGCGCGCTGCAGCGCAAGGCGGTCGCGCTCGGGCAACTGCAGTGCGCGGACGAGCAGGGCCTGTCGCTGGCCCGCCAGTTCGCGATGCTCAGCTATCGCACGCCGGAGGAATTCGGCGAGCGCTTCGATGCCGCGCCGACGCTGTGCAACGGCCATGTGCGCGTGGCCGCCGAGGATTACCTGGATGCCGCCGGCGCGAAGTTCGTCGCCCGCGTGTCCGCCACCGCGTGGCTGCGCCTGTCCGAGTCGATCGACCTGCACCGGGTCGAGCCCGCGCGGATCGATGTTGCCACCACCGTCGTCGCCGTCGAAGGCGACCGACTGGTGCCGATGTCCGATGCGGTGGCGCTGGTCGAAGGGCTGGGCCTCAACGGCCGCCTGCGCGTGCTGCGTTCGCAGTACGGCCACGACGCCTTCCTCAAGGAAACCGACCGCATCGACGCGCTGCTGGCGGCTGAACTGCAGGCGGGCAAGCCGCGCCCCTCCCCCGTCCACGATGTCAACGATCCGATTGGAGTATCCGTATGAGCCAGGCCCCGACTGCCATCGATGCGCGCCGCGCCACCCGCGCCGTGCGCGCCGGCATCGACCGCGACCCCGCCTACGGTGCGGTGACCCCGCCGCTGGTGTTGTCGTCGAACTTCAGCTTCGCCGGCTTCGGCGAGAAGCGCCAGTACGACTACACCCGCAGCGGCAACCCGACCCGCGACCTGCTCGGCGAGGCACTGGCGGAACTCGAGGGCGGTGCCGGCGGCGTGGTCACCGCGACCGGCATGGGCGCGATCACCCTGGTGCTGAACGCGCTGCTGCAGCCGGGCGACCGGCTGGTGGTGCCGCACGATTGTTACGGCGGCAGCTGGCGGCTGTTCAATGCGCTGGCCAGGAAGGGCGCGTTCGAGTTGATCACCTGCGACCTGACCGATCCGCGCGCGCTGGCCGAGGCCTTGCAGGAATCGCCGGCGCTGGTCTGGATCGAGACGCCGTCGAATCCACTGCTGCGGATCACCGACCTGCGCTTCGTCATCGACGCCGCGCACAAGGCCGGCGCGCTGGCGCTGGTCGACAACACCTTCCTGTCGCCGGCGCTGCAGCGCCCGATCGAGGATTTCGACGCCGACTTCGTCCTGCATTCGACCACCAAGTACATCAACGGCCACAGCGATGTCGTGGGTGGTGCCGTCGTGTCGAAGGACCAGGCGCAGCACGAGCAACTCACCTGGTGGGCGAACTGCCTGGGCCTGACCGGCTCGCCGTTCGACAGCTTCCTGACCCTGCGTGGGCTGCGCACGCTGGATGCGCGGTTGCGCGTGCACCAGGAGAACACCGAGGCGCTGGTTGGCCTGCTCGACGGCCATCCGGCGGTCGGCGCGCTGTACTACCCGGGCCTTGCCTCGCACCCGGGGCATGCGCTGGCAGCGCGCCAGCAGCACGGCTTCGGCGCGATGCTGAGCGTGGAGCTGGCCGGCGGCGAAGCCGCGGTGCGCGCCTTCGTCGATGGCCTGCAGTACTTCACCCTGGCCGAATCGCTGGGCGGCGTGGAAAGCCTGGTCGCGCATCCGGCGACCATGACCCATGCCGCGATGACGCCGGAAGCGCGTGCGGTGGCCGGCATCTCCGATGGCCTGCTGCGGCTGTCGGTGGGCATCGAACACGCCGACGACCTGCTCGCCGACATCAGCGCCGCGCTCGACCGCGCACTGGCGTCCCAGGACAAACGCAAGGCCGTCGCGCCGTGAATGCACGGGTTGCGCCGCTGCGCGGTTCCAGGCTGCGCAACCCCGGTCCCAGGCCGGCCCGCGTGGCCTTGCTGGGGACGGGGGTCGTCGGCAGCGCGGTGTGGGCACGCCTGGCCAGTTGGGCGGAGACGCCGCTCGGCGAGCGCCTGTCGCTGGTGCACGCGGCCAATTCGCGGTTCGCGATCAGCAACCGCGACGGCATCCCCGCCGACACCCACGACGTGTTGATGCGCAATCCGCCGCAGCCGAGTTCGCTGGATGCGGTGGAACGCGTATTGGCGGGGTCGGGCTCGCGCATCGTCATCGACGCCACCGCCTCGGAACAGGTCGCCGAGCGCCACGCGCACTGGCTGGCCAAGGGCATCCACGTGGTCACCGCCTGCAAGTTGGGGCAGGGTGCGTCGCTGGCGCGCTGGCATGCGATCCAGGTGGCGCAGGTCGCCGGTGGCACCCAGTATGGCGACGGCGCCACGGTCGGCGCGGGGCTGCCGCTGTTGCGCAGCCTGCGCGCGCTGCAGGCGGGCGGCGACCGCATCCATGCGATCGCCGGCGTGCTGTCCGGTTCGATGGCCTGGTTGTTCAATCATTACGATGGCCTGCGTCCGTTTTCGGGCTTCGTGCGCGAGGCCGGCGAGGCCGGTTACACCGAGCCCGACCCGCGCGACGACCTGTCGGGCGAGGATGTCCGCCGCAAGCTGTTGATCCTGGCGCGCGCCAGCGGCTATCCGCTCGAGGCCGGCGCCGTGCAGGTCGAATCCCTGGTGTCGCCGGAACTGGCCGGGGTGCCGCGCAGCGAACTCGGCGATGCGCTGCCGCAACTCGACGCAGCGCTGCGCGAGCGTTATGCGGCAGCGTATCGAAATGGCGAGAAGTTGCGCTTCGTCGCCCGCCTGCAGGCCGGTGGCCTGGCCACGGTGGGCCTGGAGTCGCTGCCCGCCGACCATCCGCTGGTCGGTGGCGCCGGCACCGACAACCGCGTGGCGATCTGGTCGGATCGCTATCGCGAACGCCCGCTGGTGATCCAGGGGCCGGGTGCGGGCGCGGACGTCACCGCCGCCGGCCTGCTGGACGATGCGCTGGCGATCCAGGCCGCGGATGCCGCGTGGGTTCAGTCGGCCACGGCCAGGCCGAAGAACGCATCGATCGGCTGAGGCTGGCGGAACACATAGCCCTGCGCGTAGTCCACGCCGAGGGCGCGCAGGTGCTGCAGTTGCAATTCGGTCTCGGCCTGTTCGCCGACCGCGCGCTTGCCGAGCAAATGGGCGATCTCGGTGATCGAGCGCACCACCGCCTCCGATAGCCCGCTGCCCTTGCCGTGGCTGTCGTCGAGGTCGCGGACGAAGCTGCCATCGATCTTCAGGTAGTCCACGTCGAGGTCGCGCAGGTAGCCGAACGAACAGAAGCCGGTGCCGAAGTCGTCGAGCGCGAAGCGACAGCCAAGGTCGCGCATGCGACTGATGAACCGGCGGGTGCGGGTCATGTCGCGGACCACGCTGGTCTCGGTGATCTCCAGGCAGAACTGCTCCGGATGCAGCGGGCTGCGCCGCAAGCGATTGGCGACGTAGTCGCTGAAGTCCTCGTCGGCCAGGGTGGCGGCGCCCAGGTTGATGCTGCATTGCTCGACCTTCGACGCGGCCTCGGGATGCGATTCCAGCCAGGCCAGCACTTCGCCGCAGACATAGCGGTCCAGGCGCGGGCCCATCCGGTAGCGTTCGGCGGCGGCGATCAGTTCCCCCGGTGGGCGCAGGTTGCCCTCGGCGTCGCGCCAGCGCATCAGCACCTCGAAATGCGCCTGCTCCGGAGCCGGGCTGCGCAGGTCGACGATCGGTTGGCACCACAGTTCCACCCGTCGCTGGTCCAGCGCCTCGCGTGCGGCCATCGCGCTGTGCATCAGGCGGGTACGGACGTGGATGCCCTCGGCGTTCTGTTCGGTCGCGAACAGCCGGTTGCCGCCGAGTTCCTTGGCCTCGAAGCAGGCGGCATCGGTCTTCGACAGCAATTCGTCGAAGGCCATGTGCGGCGGCTGGCTGGTGGTCAGGCCGATGCTCGCCGTGGTACCCAGGTTCTGGCCTTGCCAGGCAACACGCATCGCCTCGATCGCGGACAGCAGCCGCCGGCCACGGGTGTTCGCGCCGGCTGCATCGAGCCGCGCGAGGACCGCGAATTCGTCGCCACCGGTGCGGGCGATCAACGCGGTGTCGCCGAATTCGGAGCGGACCAGCGCGGCCACGCTGCGGATCATCTCGTCGCCGGCGACGTGGCTGGCGGAATCGTTGACCAGCTTGAAGTGGTCGAGGTCGGTGTACAGCAGGGTCAGGACTTCGCCGACCTCGGCCAGCGCCGCGCGCGCCTGCTCCTCGAACGCGTCGCGGTTGAGCAGGCCGGTGAGCGGGTCGCGGGTGGCGCGGTGGTGCAGCGCGGTCATCGCGTTGAAGCGCTCCTGGTAGGACGCGACCAGCAGCATCGGGATCACCGAATGGACGACCAGCGCGCCCATCATCAGGGTGGTGTCCTGCAGCGTCTCCGGGCGGTCGAATCCGCCCACGCCCAGGCCCAGCATCAGGGCCAGGAACACGGTCACGCCCATGGTGGCGCAGGCGGTGAAGACCGGCGGATAGCGCGCCGCCGACCACAGCAGCAATGCCAGCGGGAGGCTGGCCAGTGCCAGCGGGTACATGCTGCCCTGGCGGCCGATGACGAATGCCAGCGCCAGCGCCAGCAGCATCAGCAGGGCCCACATCAGCCGTTCGCGGGGGCCGCCTTCCGTCGGCATCGCGTGCGTCGCGTTGCGCCGGTTGATGTTGAACAGGAACAACAGGCAGGGGGTGGCCGCGGTGATGCCGAGCAGGTCGCCGAGGAACCATTGCAGGTAGACCCGCAGCAGTTCGTCGGTGGGCACCATGCTGGAATGCAGCATGCCCAGCGTGCCGATCGCGGCGCTGACCAGCCCCAGCAGCAGGCCGCCACGCAGCAGCAGCAGGCCGTCGTTGATGCGGAATTGCAGGTGGTTGCGGCGGTACCGCACGTAGGCGCATGCAAGCACGGTGGCGACCGAGTTGCTGGCCACCGAGAACAGCAGGAAGGGGAGCGGCACCGGCACCACGAACAGGTGCAGCAGCAGTTGCGCGAGGGCGATCGTCGGCGCCTGCTTCAGGCCATAGCGGAGGACGGCCGCATATCCGATGCCGGCAGCCGGCCAGAACAGGGTGACGTCGGCCGGGGTGCGCAGGTAAAGCACCGCGATCACCGCCCCGGCGAAATACAGGCCGGTCAGCAGTGCCCCCCGTAGCACGCTTGCCAGTCCGGCTTGCATGCCCCGAGTCTATGTCGAAAACGGTTACATCGCGACTACCGCTAGCGTGTCCGCGTCAGCACTCGATGACGTTCACCGCCAGGCCGCCGCGGCTGGTTTCCTTGTACTTGTCCTGCATGTCGCGGCCGGTGTCGCGCATGGTCTTGATGACCTTGTCGAGGCTGACCTTGTGCTTGCCGTCGCCGCGCAGGGCCATGCGGCTGGCATTGATCGCCTTCACCGCGCCCATCGCGTTGCGCTCGATGCAGGGGATCTGCACCAGCCCGCCGATCGGGTCGCAGGTCAGGCCCAGGTTGTGCTCCATGCCGATTTCGGCGGCGTTCTCGACCTGCCCGGGGCTGCCGCCGAGCGCGGCGGTGAGGCCGGCGGCGGCCATCGAACAGGCCACCCCGACTTCGCCCTGGCAACCGACTTCCGCGCCGCTGATCGAGGCGTTTTCCTTGTAGAGGATGCCGACCGCCGCCGCGGTGAGCAGGAAATCGAACACGCCCGCCTCGTTCGCGCCGGGGCAGAAGCGATCGTAGTAATGCAGCACCGCCGGGATGATGCCGGCCGCGCCATTGGTGGGCGCGGTGACCACGCGGCCGCCGGCGGCGTTCTCCTCGTTCACCGCCAGCGCATAGAGATTGACCCAGTCGAGCACGGTCAGCGGGTCGCGCATGGCGGCCTCCGGCTTGCCGGACAATTCGGCATGCAGCGACGGTGCGCGGCGCGAGACGTGCAGCCCGCCGGGCAGGGTTCCGGTCTGGCGGATGCCGCGCGCCACGCAATCCTGCATGGCCTGCCACAGCTCGCGGAGGCCATCGCGGACCTGTTCCTCGCTGCGCCAGGCGCGCTCGTTGTCCAGCATCAGCTGCGAAATCGACAGGCCCGACGCCGCGCAGCGGGCGAGCAGTTCGTCGCCGCTGGCGAACGGGTGCGCGACCGGCGTGGTGTCGGCGACGATGCGATCCTCGGCGGCCTCGTCCTGGTTGACCACGAAGCCGCCGCCGACGGAGTAGTAGTCGCGGCTGGCGATCTCGGCGCCGCCGGCGTCGTAGGCGATGAAACGCATGCCATTGGTGTGGAAAGGCAGCTTCTGCCGCTTGTTCATCACCAGGTCGGATTTTTCGTTGAAGGCGATCTCGCGCTCGCCGTGCAGGCGGATCAGCTTGCTGCCGCGGATGCGTTCAAGCGCGGCGGGGATCATGTCAGGGTCGATCATGTTCGGCCAATGGCCTTCCAGCCCCATCAGCACTGCCTTGTCGGTGCCGTGGCCGCGTCCGGTCAGGGCGAGTGATCCGAACACCTCCGCGCGCACGCGGGCCACGTCGCCGAGCCGGCCGGCTTCGGCCAGGTGGTGCTCGACGAAGCGCGCCGCCGCGCGCATCGGCCCGACCGTGTGCGAGGAGCTGGGACCGATGCCGATCTTGTAGAGGTCGAAGGTGGAAACGGCCATGGCTGCGCGATGCGTGGCGGGAACAGGCCGCTATTCTAGGCCGCCGGCCGCAACGGCCACGGACGCGGGCGTATGGACCTCACCCTCTACCAGCGCGACACCTGCCACCTGTGCGACCTCGCGCTGGAGGTGCTGGCCGAGGCGCGGGCCCCCGAATTCGAGAGCGTCTTCATCGACGACGATGCTGCGCTGGAGGCGCGTTACGGCATCCGCGTGCCGGTGTTGAGGGACCATCTCCGCGGCATCGAACTGGACTGGCCGTTCGATGCGCGCGCCGTGCGCGGGTTCCTCGGCGTCTTGGGCTAGCAACGCCGCGCCAGGTGCTTCAGGCGTCCGGCCAGCAGGCTCCCGGCAAGGTTTCGCAGGCGTGCCCGCGTTCACCGAGCGCCACGCGCAGGGCGCGGCCCGCGGCATCGGTGAAGCCGCTGCCGGGCCGCAGGCAGACCACGCGCTTGCCGGCCTCGACCTGCCGCGACAGTACGTCGACCAGGTCGTCGCTGGCTGGCAGCGGCTCCATCGCGGCATCACGCCGGGCCATGTCGACGATCGCCTGCGCCACGCCATCGCCGACCAGGACCAGGTCGGCCTGGTTGAGCAGGCGCAGTGCGCGCAGTGCGAGCAGGCCGGGGTCGCCGTCGCCGCAGCCGACCAATGCCACCGAACCGGCCAGGCGGGGCGTGCCACCGTCCGCCAGCGCCGCTTCAAAGGCGTGTTCCGCCGCATCCACGTCGCCGGCGCGCAGCAAGGCCGGGATGTGGCCGGCCAGGATCGTCTCGAACCAGTCGCGGCGTTCGCGCATGACCGGCAGGCGCTGGCGGATGCGCTCGCGATGACGCGCGAACATGGCGGCCAGCGCGCCAAGACGGGGATCGAGTTCGGCTTCCATGCGTTCGCGCAGGTGGCGGGCGAGCATCGGCGCCGCACCCGCCGAGGAGATCGCGATGGTGATCGGGTCGCGGTCGACCACCGCCGGTACCTGGTAGCTGGACAACTCGGCATCGTCGACCACGTTGATCCAGCGTTTCGCCGCACTGGCCTGTTCGGCAAGCGCGCGATTGAGCGCGTGGTCATCGGTCGCCGCCACCACCAGCCATGCACGTTCGATCCAGTGCGGATCGACGGCATCCCCATGCAGGCGTTGCAGGCGTCCCTCCGCGAGCAAAGCCTCCAGTGTCGGCGCCAGCGCATGAGCGTGGACGAGGACCCGCGCACCGGCCCGCAACAGGGCCTGGACCTTGCGCGTGGCGACCTCGCCGCCGCCGACCACCAGCACCTCGCGACCGCGCAGGTCGACGAACAGGGGGAACAGTGGCATCCGGACTCCGCGGGCTTCGTTCAGGGTTATGCTGCAGGGCAACATCGCACCGCACAAGGCCAACCTGCTCCCGGCAATGCGTGTCCTCCTGGTCAACGATACCCCCAAGCCCATCGCCGAACTGGAGCAGGTGCTCCGCGGCGTTGGCTATGAAGTGTTCACGCATGCGAACTGCGCCGCGGGGCTGCTCAAGGCAGTGCAGGACATGAAGCCGGATGCGGTGATCCTGGATGTCGACTCGCCCTCGCGCGACACCCTGGAGCAGTTGGCCATGCTCAACCGCCACGCACCGCGACCGGTGGTGATGTTCGCCGCCGATGGCGACGACGCACTGATCCGCGACGCGCTCGGCGCTGGCGTGGTGGCGTATGTCGTCGATGGCCTGTCGCCGGCGCGGGTGGCGCCGATCCTGCGGGTGGCGATGGCGCGCTTCGAGCAGCAGGCGCATGTCCGCCAGCGGGTGGACGAACTGGAACAGAAGCTGGTCGACCGCAAGGACATCGACCGCGCCAAGGGACTGCTGATGGATCGTCGCGGCATGAGCGAGGCCGAGGCCTACGCGGCGTTGCGCCACCAGGCGATGAAGCAGGGCCTCAAGCTGGCGGACGTGGCCCGCCGGATCCTGGCCATGGCCGACCTGCTGGGATGAGCCGATGAACACCCCACCCGTTGCCCGATCCGACCTGCGCACGCTCGATGTGGGCTTCATGCCGCTGCTCGACGCCGCGCCGCTGGTGGCCGCCGTGCGCCTGGGGCTGGACCGCCGGCAGGGGTTGCACCTGCGCCTGCATCGGCAAGCCTCCTGGGCCGCGGTCCGCGACCGCCTGCTGTCCGGCGAGATCGATGCGGCGCATGCGATGTCGGCGATGGTGCTGGGCGTGCAGACCGGCATTGGCGGGCCACGCGCGGACCTGGCCATCCTCACCGGTTTGAACCGCAACGGCCAGGCGATCGTGCTGTCCGGCGCGCTCGCCGATGCGCTGGAGCTGGCGACGCTCGCGGGGCGATCGCTCGGCTCGGTGCTGCGCACGCTGCCGCGGCGGCCGGTGTTCGCCCAGACCTTCCCCACCGGGACCCACGCGTTGTGGTTGTATCGCTGGCTTGCGCTGCAGGGCGTCGAGCCGATGCGCGACATCGATGCGCTCAGCCTGCCGCCATCGGAGATGCCGCAGGCGCTGGCCGACGGCCTGCTGGACGGCTTCTGCGCCGGCGAGCCGTGGGGTGAACAGGTCGAGGCGCTTGGCATCGGTCGCCGCGTCGTCCGCACCGGGGACTTGTGGCCGGGCCATCCGGAAAAAGTGCTGGCCTGCCGCCGTGATTTCGCCGAACTGGAGCCGGAAGGCGTGGTTGCGCTGACCACCGCCGTACTCGATGCCTGCCGCTGGCTGGATGCGGACCCGGTGCATCGCCTGCAGGCAGCCGAATGGCTGGCCGGGCCCGACTGCATCGGCCTGCCGGCCGAGCGGCTGGCGGCCTGCCTGCTGCCGCGCGCAGGCGCGCCTGCGGGGCATTGCCTGCAATTCCACGCAGGTGGCCTGGCGAACGTGCCTTCGGTTGCCGAGGGGCACTGGTTCCTGGGGCAGTTCCGTCGCTGGGGCTGGCTGCCGCCGGCCGCCGCCGCCGAAGATGATGCGTGGCTGGGGCAGTTGTACCGGCTCGAAAGCTGGTTGCAGGCGGCACGCGCACTCGGGATTGCGTTGCCAGTGGGTGACGGCGAGGCCTGACCGGCGGTCGCTGCATGGCTGGCACCACCGAGGTGCAACGCATCACCACTGCGGTGCAAGCCAATGGTCGAGCTCAGCGGTTTTTCCGAGCGAGCAGGGGTTGCGTTACTGCAACCCGTTGAAAAGTCTCGCTTTGATTGAATTGCTGCAAAGCGGCAAAAGTTGGCACGGCGATTGCATTGCAATCCATGGCGATCACAACGGCGTGGTTGCCGACAATTCGATCAGGTAGCCCGGCCAACGGCGGTCGAGCTACCCAGACAACGGCGTCTTCCCGGTGCGAACCGGGAGGCGCCTTTTTTTTGTTTTCAGCACTCCAACACCGACCCCACCGCTGCCCGCATGCGGACGGCCCACACGGAGATGGCCTGGAATGAACCGATCCTTCTGGAAGGCCGGCCACACGCCGACGCTGCTGTCCGCCTTCCTCTATTTCGACTTGAGCTTCATGGTCTGGTACCTGCTGGGGCCCTTGCAGGTGCAGATCGCCCAGGCGCTGGCGCTGGATACCCAGCAGCGTGCGCTGATGGTGGCCGTACCGATCCTGTGCGGTGCGGTGCTGCGCCTGTTCCTGGGCCTGCTGGCCGACCGCATCGGCGCGAGGCGCACCGGCCTGCTCGCCCAAGTGCTGGTGATCATCGCGTTGATGACGGCGTGGAAGCTGGGGGTGCACAGCTTCGGCCAGGTGCTGCTGCTGGGTGCGATGCTGGGCGTGGCCGGTGCCTCGTTCGCGGTCGCCTTGCCGCTGGCCTCGCGCTGGTATCCGCCGGAGCACCAGGGCACGGCCATGGGCATCGCTGGCGCCGGCAATTCCGGCACGGTGCTGGCCGCGCTGTTCGCGCCGGTGCTGGCGGTGGCCTTCGGCTTCCAGAACGTGTTCGGCCTGGCCTGCATCCCGTTGGCGGTCGTGCTGGTGGTGTTTGCCGCGTGCGCCAGGGACGCGCCGGTGCCGGTGGCGCGCAAGACCCTGGGCGACTACGCCAAGGTGCTGGTCGGCAACCGCGACTCGTGGTGGTTCATGTTCTTCTACGCGATCACCTTCGGCGGCTTCGCCGGGTTCGCCAGCGCCCTGCCGGGGTATTTCCACGACCAGTTCGGCTTCGAGCCGAAGCTCGCTGGCTGGGCCACCGCGGCCTG
Source organism: Thermomonas sp. (assembly GCA_035456065.1). GTDB lineage: Bacteria > Pseudomonadota > Gammaproteobacteria > Xanthomonadales > Xanthomonadaceae > Thermomonas. Next base: position 90,850 of record DATIDW010000004.1, read on the forward strand.
CGTACTGGCCGGTTCGGTGATGCGTCCGCTGGGCGGGGTGATCGCCGACCGCATCGGCGGCACCCGCTCGCTGCAGATGGTCTATGCGGCCGTGACCGTGCTGGTTGCGGTGGCCGCGCTGGGCGTGGGCGGGCCTGCGGCGACCGTGGCCTTGTTCGTGCTCACCTTGCTGTGCCTGGGTGCCGGCAATGGCGCGGTATTCCAGTTGGTGCCGCAACGGTTCGGCAGCGAGATCGGGTTGATGACCGGCCTGATCGGCATGGCCGGTGGCGTTGGCGGCTTCCTGCTCGCCGCGGGCCTGGGCGTGGTCAAGCAGCACAGCGGCAGTTATTCGATCGGCCTGTGGCTGTTCGCCGGCGTGGCGCTGGCGGCCTCGCTGTGCATGGTTGGCGTGAAGCAGCGCTGGCGCGTGCACTGGGCGCAACTGGGCACGGCGCGGGTCTGAGATGACCGCCACCACGACTCCCACGATGCCCGCCGCGACGGGCGCTGACGGCAGGACCACGCGATGAAGAAGCCAAGACTGGTGGTGGTGGGCAACGGCATGGCCGGCATCCGCACGCTCGAGGAACTGCTGGAACTGCAGCCGGACATGTACGAGATCACCGTGTTCGGCGCCGAACCTCACCCGAACTACAACCGCATCCTGCTGTCGCCGGTGCTGGCCGGCGAGCAGGCCTTCGAAGACATCGTGCTCAACCCGCTGTCCTGGTACGCCGAGCGTGGGATCACCCTGCACCTGGGCAAGGAAGTGACCACGATCGATCGCGTGCACCGCAGGGTGATTGCCGCCGATGGCACCGAGGCCGGCTACGACCGCCTGCTGCTGGCCACCGGCTCGTTGCCCTTCATCCTGCCGATCCCGGGCAAGGACCTGAAGGGCGTCATCGGCTACCGCGACATCCAGGACACCCAGGCCATGATCGACGCCGCCAGGGTGAAGAAGCATGCGGTGGTGATCGGTGGCGGCCTGCTCGGGCTCGAAGCCGCCAACGGGCTGAAGCTGCGCGGCATGCAGGTCACCGTGGTGCACCTGGCCGGCTGGCTGCTGGAACGCCAGCTCGACCCGGTGGCCGGCGCGCTGCTCGAGAAGTCGCTGGGCGGACGCGGCCTGGACTTCCGGCTGGACACATCGACCACCGAGATCCTCGGCGACGCGGATGGGCAAGTGACCGCGGTGCGCTTCTCCGACGGCGAGCAGATTCCGGCCGACCTGGTGGTGATGGCGGCCGGCATCCGCCCGAACAGCACGCTGGCGCAGGCGGCCGGCATCCATTGCAACCGCGGCATCGTGGTCAACGATTCGCTGCAGACCTACGATCCGCGCGTGTACGCGGTGGGCGAATGCGCCAGCCATCGCGGCATCGCCTACGGCCTGGTCGCGCCGCTGTTCGAGCAGGCCAAGATCTGCGCCAACCACCTCGCCAGCTACGGCATCGGCATCTACAAGGGTTCGGTGTCGTCGACCAAGCTCAAGGTCACCGGCATCGACCTGTTTTCGGCTGGCGATTTCATGGGCGGCGAAGGCACCGAGGAGATCGTGCTGTCCGACCCGGCCGGCGGGCTATACAAGAAGCTGGTGATCCGCGACGACAAGCTGGTGGGTGCGTGCCTGTACGGCGATACCGGCGACGGCGCCTGGTATTTCAAGCAGATCAAGGACGCCAGCGCGATCGGCGATCGCCGCGACACGCTGGCGTTCGGCGAGACTGCGCTGGGCGATGCCGGCACCGGCGGCCAGGATCGCGCCGCGAGCATGGCCGACGGCGACGAAGTCTGCGGCTGCAACGGCGTGTGCAAGGGCGCCATCGTCAAGGCGGTGCGCGAGCAGGGCCTGTTCACCGTCGATGAAGTGAAGAAGAACACCAAGGCCGCCAGTTCCTGCGGATCGTGCACCGGCCTGGTCGAGCAGATCCTGATGAACTGCCTGGGTTCCAACTTCCAGGAGACGCCCAAGACCAAGGCGGTGTGCGCCTGCACGTCACTGACCCATGGCGCGGTGCGCCAGGCGATCCGCGACCACCACCTGGTCAGCCATGCGCAGGCCTACGCCTTCATGGAATGGCGCACGCCGAATGGCTGCGCCACCTGCCGCCCGGCGATCAACTACTACATGTTGTCGACCTGGCCGCGCGAGGCGCAGGACGACCCGCAGAGCCGCTTCATCAACGAGCGCGCGCACGCCAACATCCAGAAGGACGGCACCTTCTCCGTCATCCCGCAGATGAAGGGTGGGGTGACCAACGCAAGCGAACTGCGGCGCATCGCCGACGTGGCCGACAAGTACGCGGTGCCGATGGTCAAGGTGACCGGCGGCCAGCGCATCGACTTGCTGGGGATCAGGAAGGAAGACCTGGTCGACGTCTGGAAGGACCTCGGCATGAACTCGGGCCACGCCTACGGCAAGTCGATCCGCACGGTGAAGACCTGCGTGGGCAGCGAGTTCTGCCGCTTCGGCACCCAGGACAGCACGCGAATGGGCATCGACCTGGAAACCATGCTGGCCAACATGTGGAGTCCGCACAAGGTCAAGCTGGCGGTGTCCGGCTGCCCGCGCAACTGCGCCGAATCCGGGATCAAGGACGTCGGCATCATCGCGGTGGATTCCGGCTGGGAGCTCCACGTCGGCGGCAACGGCGGCATCAAGACCGAGGTCGCGCGCTTCCTGGCCAAGGTCAGGACCAGCGACGAAGTGAAGGAATACACCGGCGCCTTCCTGCAGCTGTATCGCGAGGAAGCGTATTACCTCGACCGCACGGTGCACTACATCGAGCGCGTCGGGCTGGACTACATCAGGCAGAAGGTCGTCGACGACGCGGTCAATCGTCGGGCGCTGTTCGAGCGACTGATGTTCGCGCTGGAAGGACTGCCCGATCCGTGGGCAGCGCGTATTGCCGGCGCGCAGGAGCGCGAATACACGCCGCTGAAGCTGGACCCACCGAAGCAAGGCCGGCGCATCGCCGTGGTCCTGGAGCAATGACGATGGCCGGCATCGAAGCGTGGGTGCGCATCTGCCTGGTCGACGACATCCCGCTGCTGGGTGCGCGCGTGCTGCAGCGCGAGGATGGCGATGACATCGCGTTGTTCCGCCCCGCCGCCGGACGCGTGTTGGCGCTGGCCGACCGCTGTCCGCACAAGGGCGGCCCGTTGTCGCAGGGCATTGTCAGTGGCGACAGCGTGACCTGTCCGCTGCACGGCTGGATCATCGGCCTGGACAGCGGCCAGGCCTGCGCGCCGGACGTGGGCTGCGCCCGCAAATACCCGGCGCAACTGCGCGATGGCGAGGTCTGGCTGTGGCTGGCGCAGGCGGATGAAGGCAGCGATCGCACCGATGCGGCGGCGGAGGCTGTCGCCTGATGGACGGCGCCGGCGCAACGGCGACGCCGGTCGAGCACCGCACCACCCGCTCGACCTGCTGCTACTGCGGCGTCGGTTGCGGCGTGCTGGTGCACAGCGAACGCAGCGTCGACGGTCGCGAGCGCATCACCGGCGTGGAAGGCGACCCACTGCATCCGGCCAACTTCGGTCGCCTGTGCAGCAAGGGGCTGGCGCTGGCCGACAGCGCGCGCAGCCTGCATGGCCGCGTGCTGCAGCCGGAAATGCGCGCCCGCCGGCAGGACCCGCGTCGGCCGGTGGACTGGGCGCTGGCGCTGGACACGGTGGCCGAACGCCTGTCCCGCATCGTCGAGCGGCACGGTCCGGATGCGGTCGGGTTCTACATCTCCGGCCAGCTGCTGACCGAGGATTATTACGTGTTCAACAAGCTGGCCAAGGGCTTGCTGGGCACCAATAACATCGACACCAATTCGCGCCTGTGCATGTCCAGCGCGGTCAGCGGCTACAAGCTCGCGTTCGGCGCCGACGGCCCGCCGACCTGCTACGACGACCTCGACCACGCGAAGACCGTGCTGTTCGCCGGCAGCAACGCGGCGTATGCGCACCCGGTGCTGTTCCGCCGGCTGGAAGCGGCGAAGGTGCGCGATCCCGAGGTGCGCTGGATCGCGATCGATCCACGGCGCACCGACACCGCGGCGATGGCCGACCTGCACCTGCAACTGCAGCCGGGCACCGACGTCGCCCTGTTCAACGGCATGCTCCACCACCTGCTCTGGGAGGGGCTGGTGGACACGCAGTTCATCGCCGGCAACACCACCGGCTTCGCCGAACTCAAGCAACTGCTGCGCGACTACACCCCGCGCATGGCCGCCGAGATCTGCGGCATCCCGGTGCAGGACCTGGTGACCGCCGCGGAATGGTTCGGCCGCAGTCCGGCGGCGCTGTCGCTGTACTGCATGGGCCTGAACCAGTCCGCGCACGGCACCGACAAGAACCTGGCGCTGATCCACCTGCACCTGGCCACGCGCCAGCTGGGCCGCCCGGGCGCGGGCCCGTTCTCGCTCACCGGGCAACCGAATGCGATGGGCGGGCGCGAAGTCGGCGGGATGGCGACGATGCTCGCTGCGCACCGCGAGATCACCGATGGCGCGCACCGCGCCGAGGTGGAGTCGGCGTGGAAGCTGGCGCCGGGCAGCCTGTCGCCGACGCCGGGACTGGCGGCGGTGGAACTGTTCGAAGGGCTGCGCACCGGCAAGGTCAAGGCGCTGTGGATCGCCTGCACCAACCCGGTCCATTCGATGCCCGACGTCGGCCAGGTGCGCGAAGCGCTGCGGCGCGCCGAATACGTCGTCGTGCAGGAGGCCTTCGCCGATACCGACACCGTGCCGTATGCCGACGCGCTGCTGCCGGCCACGAGCTGGGGCGAGAAGGACGGCACGGTGACCAATTCCGAGCGCCGCATCTCGCGCGTGCGCGCCGCAGTGAGCGCGCCGGGCGAGGCGAAACCGGACTGGTGGATCGTGCGCGAGGTCGCGCGCCGCATCGAGGCGCGGCTGGCCGCACCCGGCGCGGCGCCGCTGTTCGAGGCCGATGGTCCTTCGTCGCTGTTCGACGAACACCGTGCACTGACCGTTGGTCGCGACCTCGACATCGGCGGCCTGGATTACGCGCGGCTGGAACGCGACGGCCCGCAGCAGTGGCCATTCCCGGCCGGCAGCACGCAGGGCCAGGCGCGTCGCTACGTCGATGGCGTGTTCGCGACTGCCGACGGGCGCGCGCGCTTCCATGCCACGCCCTACAAACCGGTGGCCGAACAGACCTCCGCGCGGTTCCCGCTGCGCCTGCTCACCGGCCGCCTGCGCGACCAGTGGCACGGCATGTCGCGCACCGGTCGGGTGCCGGCGTCGTTCGCGCACAGTCCCGAGCCGGGCCTGCGCATGCATCCCGAGGATGCCGCGCGCCGTGGCCTGCGCGCCGGCGAACTGGTTCGCGTGTCCAGCAAGCGCGGCGAACTGGTGCTGCCGCTGGAACCGAGCGACGAAGTCGGCTCGGGCACGGTGTTCGCGGCAATGCACTGGAGCGGCCAGCACCTGTCGAGCGGCGGCATCAATGAAGTCAGCCAGCCGGCGGTGGATGCGCGCTCGCGCCAGCCCGAGCTCAAGCACGCCGCCGTGCGGGTGGAGAAAGCGCAATTCGGCTGGCACCTGCTGGCCGCGCGCCGCGGCGACGTGCTGGCGATGCGCGCCGCCGTGCAACCGCTGTTGAAGGACTGCGGCTATGCCGGCCTGTCGTTGCAGGTCGAGGCTGGCGCGGCGGAAGGCACGTCCTGGGTGGTGCTGCGCGCGGCGGCGGTCGAGGCGATGCCGACGGCGTGGCTGGCAGCGCTGGATCTCGCATTGGAGCTTGCGGCGGGAACCGACACCCTGGAATACCGCGATGTGCGCCGCGGCCTGCTCAAGCGCGTGGCCTGGCGCAACGAAAGCGCGGGCAGCTTCATCGATGGCCTGCTGTTGACCGATGCACAACCGGTCGGCGAATCCCTGCTGCGTACCGCGCTGGCGGGTGCCGCGTGGCAGGGTCCGCGGATGGCCGCGTTCGCGGCGCTGGCCGAGGCCGCACGCGACCCGGTGGTGTGCGTGTGCCGCCACGTGACCGAATCGGCGATCCGCGCCGAGCTCGACGACGGCGCCGACATCCCCGCGCTCAAGCGGCGGCTGGGCTGCGGCACCGTCTGCGGTTCCTGCCTGCCGCAACTCACCCGCCTCGCCACGCACGTGGCCAGTGCGTGAACACCACGGAGAACCAGATGGACGCATCCTCGCCCAATGCCCATGCCGCGCGTCGCATCCCCGCCGAAGTCGTCCTGCTGTCCGCTGGCCCCGGGGACCTGGAACTGCTGACCCTCAAGGCGGTGCGCGCGCTGGAAGCCGCAGAGGTGTTGCTGCTGGACGAACTGGTCAACCCGGATATCGTCGGGCTCGCACCACGGGCGCGAGTGGTCCGCGTCGGCAAGCGCAGTGGATGCCGCTCCACGCCGCAGGCGTTCATCTGCCGGTTGATGCGCCGCTACGCGCTGCAGGGCCTGCGCGTGGTCCGGGTCAAGGGTGGCGATGCGCTCATGTTCGGTCGCGCCGGCGAGGAGATAGCGTTCCTGCGCGAGGCCGGCGTGTCGGTCCGCATCATCAATGGCATCAGCGCCGCGTTCGCCGCAGCGGCATCGCTGGGCGTCTCGTTGACCCATCGCGACCACTGCCACGGCATCACCTTCGTCACCGCGCACACCGCCGACCATGGCGAACCCGATTGGGAAACACTGGCACGCAGCGGCACCACCCTGGCGATCTACATGGGCATGGGCCGGATCGGCTCGATCACCGCCGCGTTGTTGCGGCACTTGCCGGCCGAGACCCCCGTCGCCATCGTGCTGGCCGCCAGCCAGACCGGCGAATCCAGCGTGGTGGCCACGTTGCGCGACGTGGTCGATGCCGCCTACACGCTGCAAGCCGGGCAACCCGGCGTGATCCTGGTCGGGTCGGCGCTGGGCGAGGCGAGGGTCGCGATGCCGATGCTTGAGACGACGACCGTCGCCGTCGCTACTTCGGCTTGAACACCACCTTGGTGCTGATCGCGATGGCATCCGGGATCAGCGCGGTATCCGCCCAGTCGCCGCCACCGACGCCGAACGCCAGCCGCTTCACGATCGCCTTGCCGGACAGCACCGGCGACGCGCCCGGCGTCCAGGTGAATTCCAGCACCACTGGCTTGCTGATGCCGCGCAACGTCAGGGTGCCGTCGGCGGCGTAGCGGTTGCCGCCCAGCGCGCGGAATTTCGTCGCGCTGTAGGTTGCGCGCGGGAATTTGGCAGCATCGAAGAAGGATACCCCGCGGAGCTCGCCATCGTAGTCCGCGTTCGAGGTGGCCGCGGTGGCCAGCGGGATGCTGACCACCAGCTTCGAGGTGGCCAGCTGCTTCGGATCGAAGCGGAAGGTGGTGGCGAACCCGGGGAAGCGGCCGGTGAAGGCCTCGCCCTGGTACGAACCGGCAAAGACCAGGCTGGAGCCGGGTGCCTGTACGTAGTCTGCCGCGACAGCTGGCATGCACAGCATCGCCAGCGCGAGCAGGAGGGTCTTACGCATCGGGTGTCTCCGTGGTGTCCATGCGTGGCCGGCGACCCGGCAGCATCCGGGTCAGGGTGGCGTCGCGCTGGAACAGGTGGTGGTAGAAGGCGGCGGCGGCGTGCAGGACCACCAACGAGGCCATCGCCCAGAACATCCATTCGTGGAGGTCTTCGGCCAGCTCGTGCAGGTCGTGGTCCTTGCCGGCGATGGCAGGCAGGTTCACCAGCCCGAACCACTGCAGCGGGAAGCCGGAAGCGGAGTTGAGGATCCAGCCGCTCAACGGCATCGCCAGCAGCAACGCGTACAAGGCCAGGTGCGTCAGCGCGGCGATGCGTTCCTGCCAGCGCGGCGTGCCCGGCAAGCCCTCGGGAGCTCCTGCGTACCAGCGCCAGCCGATGCGCGCGAGCACCAGCGCGAGGATGGTGATCCCGATCGATTTGTGCAGCGCGTAGCTGGCGATCTTGTCGGGGCCGTTCGGCATGTCGCCCATGCGCAGGCCGATCCATGCCATCACCAGAATCAGCAGTGCGACCAGCCAGTGCAGGCTCTTGCTGACCGTCCCCCATTGCTCACGCGTGTTCCTGATCGGCATGTTCGACTCGTCGCTTCAATCGCGGGTGGATACGGGCGGCTCGCCGGGCTCGGCGGGCACGTCCGCGGGGGTTTCGGCATCGCTGCGGAACAACTCGGCCTCGATGCGCAACTCGATGTCGTCGCCGACCAGCGAACGCCAGCTGGTCATGCCGTAGTCGCCGCGCTTGAGGGTGGCGTTCGCGGAAAAGCCGATGGTCCGGCGGAACGGCGGCAGCGGATGGCGGCCAACCTTGTTGAGCACGATGTCCAGGCACAACGGCCGGGTGACCCCGCGCAGGGTGAGCTGGCCACAGGCCTGGCCGCGGTCACCGCCCTGCCGCTGCAGGCCACTGGCGACGAAGCGCGCCTGTGGGTGCTGTTTCACGTCGAGGAACCGCGGCGCGAACACCGACGCAGCCCAATCACTGTCGCCGAGGTCGAGGCGGGTCATCGGCACCACCACGTCGAGGCGGGCGCTGGCCCAGTCCGCGGGGTCGAAGTAGAGGCTGCCCTGGCTGCCGGAGACCGTCCCGATCGCCTTGGAGAATCCGGCATGGTCGATGGTGAACATCACCCGGGTATGCACCGGATCGAAGACGTAGCGCGGCGGTTCGCCGGCGCCGGCGGGCGTGCATGCGAGCAACGCCAGCAATGCGGGCACGCAGGGCGATGAGGGACGTTGCCTCGGATGCATCCCGCGATTCTAGTGCCGAGCGGGGAAGCGGGCACGCTTGCGTCCGCAACGAAGCGTTGCCAGCATCGGCGGGGGAGGTGCCTGAATGCGTCGTTTCCGATGGCTGGCGGTGTTGGCGTTGCTGGTGTGCGCGTGTGCGCTCGCAGGCGTGCCCGAGCGCCCGCGCTTCCGGGTGACCGGTCCCGCACAGGGCCTGCCTTCCACCGAGATCAAGGCGCTTGCGCGCGACGCGGGCGGCTACCTGTGGATCGCTACCACAGACGGGCTGGCGCGCTACGACGGCATCGACATGCGGCTGTGGCGGCACGATCCGCAGGATCCGGCTGGGCTGCCCGCGAACAACGTGCAGGCCTTGCTGTTCGATGCGCGCGAACGCGCCTGGATCGCCACCGAAGGCGGCGGCATCAGCGTGCTGGATGCGCAGCGTGCGCGCTTCACCCATTACCGCAAGGCCAGCCATCCGCAACTCGGCAGCGATGACGTCTGGGCGCTCGCCCGACAGGGCGACGTGGTCTGGGTGGGCACCTATGAGGGTGGCCTGACCCGCGTCGATGCCAACGGCGGAATGCAACGCTACACGCAGGCGGGCGACGCGCTGCCGTCGGACACCGTGCTGTCGCTGGTGGTCGACGAGGCAGGCGTCCTCTGGGTCGGCACGGACAAGGGGCTGGCCCGCCAGCGCGGCTCCCGCTTCGAAACAGTTTCATTGCCCGGTGCCGATGACGTGCCCATGGTGTATTCCCTGTCGCAGCAGAGGGATGGGTTGTGGGTCGGTACCTCCGTGGGGGTCTGGCGGCATGCGCAAGGGCGCTGGTCGCGGCCCGGCTGGTCGTCGATGTTCCATCGTCCGAACGCGATGATGGCGATTGCGACCGATCGCCGTGGCGACTATTGGATCGCGACCCAACGCGGGCTCTGGCACCAGCATGGGACGGCCGCCCCCAAACCCGTGCGGACTGGGGGCCTGGATATCCCGCGTGCCATCAATGCGTTGCTCATCGAGCCTGACGGTGCGATGTGGGTACCGGTCGCCGGCCAAGGCTTGGGCTACCTGCGTGCCGACTGGCGCCAGGCCGTGCGATTCCAGGGCGCGGGCGATGGCCTGCATGGCGCGATGTACCGGGCCGTCGGGCCAGCGCGTGAGGGTGGCACCTGGTTGGGCGGGATGAATGGGGTGGTCGAATATCTGGGCGGGGATGGCACGACCCAGCCGCTGGATGCGGATGCGCTGGCTCGACTGCAGGACACCAAGCCGAGCTCGATCATTGAAGACGGCGCAGGCCGTTTGTGGCTTGGCCATCGTCGGGGCCTGATCCGGGTCGGGAGCGACGGGGCGATCGACGAATGGACGAGCGGGGATCCTGCATCTCCGGCGCCGCCCACTCAAATCGCGCAGATGCATTTGGCCGAAGCAGGAACGATGTGGCTCGCGGCCCCCGGCGGCGGCGTGCAACAGCGTGACACCAATACCGGAGGGATCCTGCAGAGCATCGAAGCGGGCGATACCGGTGGGCTCGGTGCCGTCGACATCGACGGGATGGTGATCGCTCCGACTGGCGACCCGTGGGTCGCGGGCCAGGACGGCGTCTCGCGCTACGACAGTGTCCAGCGTCGTTTCGTGCCGATGGCGGCGTTGGGGCGCGAACGGGTGCATGCCCTCGCATTCGATGGGCCGGACCTGCTGTGGCTGCAACGGCTCTCCGGATTGGAGCAATACCGTCGCGGCCCGGGAGGCTGGAAACGCATCGATCGGATCCACACGCGGCATGGCATGCCGGCGGTCGCCGCTGCGGGATTGTTCGTGGACGCGCGCCACCGCATCTGGGTCACCACCAGCCGTGGCATGTATCGCTGGGAGCCCGCGCGGCGCAACCTGCGCCACATCGGCATGCAGGACGGTGCCAGCAACGAGGAGTACCTGGACCGCGCGGCCTTGCTTCGCAATGATGGCGTGCTCGTCGCCGCGACCGCCGATGGCAGCGTGGTGCTGGTCGACACGACGGCGCCGGACCCCGCGTCGTCGCGTCCTTCGCTCCGCTTCGACGGGATCGCGGTGCGCCGTGAGGGTGAGTGGCAGGATCTGCCACTGGATGATGCGGTGAGCCTCGGTCGCGAGGATCGCGAGCTGCGGATACGCGCGCGCCTGCTGGTGTTCGACGACCCGCCGGCGAATCGCTACTGGTCGCGGCTGGAGGGGTTCGAGCGCGACTGGGTCGCGCTGGGCGCGAGCGGCGAGCGCGTGTTCACCGGCCTCGCACCCGGCGAGTACACCTTGCGGATGCGCGCGCAGGATGCCGCCGGCAACGCGGCATCCGAGCAACGCCTGGTGTTCTCCGTGCCGCCGCCGTGGTGGCGTACCGGCTGGGCCATGGCCGGGTTCGCCGGCTTGCTGCTGCTCGCCATGGCTGCGCTGGCGTCGGCGTACCGCGAGCGCTTGCGCCGCAGGCATGCCTGGCAACTCGCGGCGCACCGGCAGGCGCTGGCCGAGCAGGCGTCGGAGGCGAAGTCGCGGTTCCTGGCGACCCTGGGACACGAGGTGCGGACGCCGATGACCGGCGTGCTTGGCATGAGCGAGTTGCTGCAGGGCACGACCCTGGATCCCCGCCAACGCAGCCAGGTGGATGCGATCCGCCGCGCCGGCGAGCACTTGTTGCGGCTGGTCAACGATGCCCTGGACCTGGCCCGGATCGAGGCCGGCAAGCTGCAGCTGTCGGATGCGGATTTCGCGCTGCGGCCCTTGCTCGATGAAGTCGCGGCGTTGATGGCGCCGGTCGCCGAGCGCAAGGGGCTCGCCTTCATCGACGGACTGGCGGCGGATGCACCGGTCGCGCTGCACGGCGATCGCACCCGCGTGCAGCAGATCCTGCTCAACCTGGTCGGCAATGCGGTGAAATTCACCGACAGCGGCCATGTCGCGCTGGAAACCTTCGCGTTGGCGCCGCAGGGGGTTCGATTCGTGGTGGCCGACACCGGCCCCGGCCTCGATGCCGAACAACAGGCGAGGTTGTTCCGGCGTTTCGAGCAGGCCGATGGCGCGCGCACGACGACGCGCTACGGCGGCAGCGGACTCGGGCTGTCGATCTCGCAGGAACTGGCGGCGGCGATGGGTGGGCGCATCGCCATCGAAAGCGAGCCCGGTATCGGCACGCGCTTCATCGTTGAGCTGCCGTTGGCGTATGCCGACGTCATTGAGCCTGCGATTCCCGCGGCGGCTTCGAAGGACCCCGATGCCCGTGCGCCGCTGGCCTTGCTGCTGGTCGAGGATGACCGGATCGTGGCCGACGCCATCAGCGGCCTGTTGCAGGCGCAAGGCCATGCGGTGGTGCATGCCGGCCATGGCCTGGCGGCGTTGACCGAGGTCGCCACGCGCCGGTTCGATGCGGTGTTGCTCGACCTCGACCTGCCGGGCATGGACGGCTTGTCGCTGGCGCGGATGTTGCGCGCGCAGGGGCATGCCTTCCCGTTGCTGGCGGTCACCGCCCGTTCCGATGGCGATGCCGAACGCGAGGCGGGGGCGGCGGGCTGCGATGGCTTCCTGCGCAAGCCGGTGACCGGCGCGATGCTGGCGCAGGCACTGGCGTCGCTGCCGATGGCATGAGCCGGGCCGCGCGGGTGGTCGCTCAGCGCCTGCTGCAGGCGTGCACGGCCTCGACCAGCACGGCGACGTGGTCGGGATCCATGTCCGGCGACATGCCGTGGCCCAGGTTGAACACGTGGCCCTCGCGGGAGCCGCCGTTGCCGGCCGCATAGCTGTCCAGCGCCACCCTGACCTGGGCGCGGATCGCGTCCGGATTGCCGTACAGGATCGCCGGGTCGAGGTTGCCTTGCAGCGCGACCCGACCGTTGGCGCGGCTGGCGGCGTCTTCCAGGGTGACCGTCCAGTCCACGCCGATGGCATCCGCGCCGCTGCCGAACAGGTCGTCGAGGTGGGGCGCATTGCCCTTGCCGAACAGGATCACCGGCGCGTCGAGGTCCTTCAATGCACGCGCGATGCGGACGAGGTAGGGCAGCGAGAACTCGCGGTACATCGCCGGGCCCAGCGTGCCGCCCCAGGTGTCGAAGACCTGCAGCGCCTGGGCGCCGGCCGCGTGCTGCGCTGACAGGTACGCGATGACCGCCTCGGTCACCACGACCAGCAGCTTGTGCATCGCCGCGGGTTCGTTCAGCGCCAGCGCCTTGACCTTGCCCCAGTCCTTGCTGCCGCCGCCTTCGACCATGTAGCAGGCCAGCGTCCACGGGCTGCCCGAGAAGCCGATCAGCGGCACGCTGCCATCGAGTTCGCGGCGGATGATGCGAACCGCGTCCATCACGTAACGCAGCTCGGTTTCCATGTCCGGCACGGCGAGCCTGTCGATGTCGGCGGGCGTGCGCAGCGGGCGTTCGAACTTCGGGCCTTCGCCCTCGACGAAGTACAGGCCCAGCCCCATGGCGTCCGGCACCGTGAGGATGTCCGAGAACAGGATCGCGGCGTCCAGCGGGAACCGGCGCAGCGGCTGCAGGGTGACTTCGCAGGCCAGCTCCGGGTTCTTCGCCATCGCCAGGAAACTGCCGGCCGCCTTGCGGGTGGCGCGGTACTCCGGCAGGTAGCGACCGGCCTGGCGCATCAGCCAGACGGGTGTGCAATCCACGGATTCGCGGCGCAGGGCGCGCAGGAAGCGATCATTGTCGGGCATGTTGAATCCAGTTAGCGGGGCGCGTCGGCGCCTTGGGCGAACATCAGTTGGAAGCCGCGCTTGAGCTGTGCATCGCGCGCCGATTCCAGCGCGGCAAGGGCACTGGGCTGGTCGGCGTACTGCTCACGCTTGAGCGTGCTGCGGCCGCCGATCTGACCGGTTTCGCGCAGCAACGTCCAGCCGCCGAGCAGGTCGGGCTGGAGCTGGAGCTGGACGAAACGCGGGGCTTCGCGGCCGTCGGGGCGTTGTTGCAGCAGCAGGCGCATGCCGCAATTGTAGCCGGGCACCCGCTTCGGCTTCCTGCACTGCGAGCCGCGACGGCTGGCGCGGGGTGTTGCCGGCTAGCGAAGCACCTGCAGCACCGCATCCTCCGGCACGTCCGCCACCACGCGCGCCGCACCCGGGCGATCCCACAGGATGAAGCGCAGGCCGCTGGCCTGGGCTTTCTTGTCCAGCCGCATCCGCGCGAGCAGCGCGTCCGGATCCAGTCCGGCCGGGATCGTGGTCGGCAGGCCGAAGCGCCTGAGCAGGGCTTCCAGCGCATCGGCATCGGCCGTGCCCGCCATCCCCAGCGCGGTGGACAACCGCGCCGCCAGCAGCATGCCCACCGCCACCGCTTCGCCATGGTTGAGGCCGTGGCCGTAGCCGCCACCGGTGGCGGCTTCCTCCGCCTCGATCGCATGGCCGAAGGTATGGCCGAGGTTGAGCAGGGCTCGGTCGCCGCGCTCGAACGGATCGCGCTCGGTGATCGCCGCCTTGTGCCGGCAACTGCACGCGATCGCTTCGGCCAGCAGGGTATCGTCGCCGGCCAGCAGGCCGTCCGCGTTGGCATCCAGCCAGGCCAGGAACGGGGCGTCGACGATCGCGCCGTACTTGATCACTTCCGCCAGGCCGGCGCGTAGCTCGCGCGGCGGCAGTGTCCGCAATGCGGCGGTGTCGGCGATGACCGCGCGTGGCGGGTGGAAGGCGCCGACCAGGTTCTTGCCCTGGGGGATATCCACCGCGGTCTTGCCGCCGACCGAGGAATCCACCATCGCCAGCAGGGTGGTCGGCAACTGCACGCAGTCGATGCCACGCATCCAGCAGGCGGCGGCGAAGCCGGCCATGTCCCCGACCACGCCGCCGCCGAGTGCCATCACGGCGGCGTCGCGGGTGGCACCGAGCGCAGCCAGCGACTCGACCAGGGCAGCGAAATTGGCCAGGGTCTTTTCGCCCTCGCCGGCGCCGACCACGTGGCGTGCGATGCGCAGGTCGGGCTTTGCGCGACGCAGCGCCTCCTCGACGCGATCGGCATACAGCGGTGCCACGTGCGCATCGCTGACGATGAGTGCATGGCGGCCACGGAGGGTGGCGGACAGCAACTTGCCATCGCCGAGCAGGCCGGCGCCGATGTTGATGCGATAGGGCGACGCGCCGCCGACCTCGACCGTGCGTAGTGCTGGGCTCATGCGCCGGTGTCCTCGTGGGTTGCGAGCAATGCGGCCAGCGCGGCGACCGCCGCATCCGGTGCCAGTGCGCTGGTATCGACGATGTGGTGGGCGACCCCGCGGTACAGCGGTTCGCGAACCGCCTGCAGGTCGGCCAGTCGTTGCACACGATCGGCGGTGGCGAGCAGGGGGCGGCCGGTCTCGCCTGCCAGCCGCGCCAGTTGCGTGACCGCATCGACCTGCAGGTAGACGACGCGGCCAGCCTCGCGCATCGCCGCCCGGTTGGCGTCCGCCAGCACCGCGCCGCCGCCGGTGGCGATGACCGCGGCCTCACCCACGAGCGCCTCGGCCAGCGCCCGCGTCTCGCGCAGGCGGAAACCGGCCTCGCCTTCGCTGGCGAAGAGGGTCGGGATGTCGCAGCCGGCCGTGGCGACAACCCGCGCATCCAGGTCCACGAAGGCAAGGCCAAGCTGCGTGGCCAGCCCGCGGCCGAGCGTGCTCTTGCCCGATCCCATCGGGCCGACAAGCAGGATGTGTCCGACGTTGCGCATCGCAACATGCTAGCAGCCGTCGCGGGCCCTCCAGCGCCAGCGGGAAGCGCGGCCTGCCGCGGTTGCAGGGACCCGCCAAGTGCAAGCGGGCCGGAGGCGCGCGACAATGGCGCATGAGCGACCTGACCGCCGAAATGCTCGATACGTTCGATGCCTTGTTCGCCGACGCGCTGGCCGCCGGCGAACCGGATCGCACCGCGATGACCCTGGCCACCGCCGACGCAGGTGGACGGCCGTCCGCGCGCACGGTGTTGCTGAAGGCCCACGACGCCCGCGGCTTCGTGTTCTACACGCACCTGGACGGGCGCAAGGGCCGCGAGCTGCAGGCCAATCCGCGCGCTGCGCTGCTGTTCCACTGGCCGCGCGTGCGCGACGGCGTGCAGGTTCGCATCGAGGG
The DNA here is from genome assembly GCA_035456065.1 of Thermomonas sp. GTDB lineage: Bacteria > Pseudomonadota > Gammaproteobacteria > Xanthomonadales > Xanthomonadaceae > Thermomonas. Next base: position 106,619 of record DATIDW010000004.1, read on the forward strand.
GGAGATCGAGATCGTGTCCGCTGCCGAGGCCGATGCGTACTTCGCCAGCCGTCCTCGGGTCAGCCAGTTGGGGGCGTGGGCGTCGCGGCAATCGGAGACGCTGGATTCGCGCGAGGTGTTCGAGCAGCGCCTCGCGCAGGTCGAAGCCGAATTCGACGGACGCGATGTCCCGCGGCCGCCGCGCTGGACCGGCTTCCGGGTGGTGCCGCATGCGGTGGAGTTCTGGTACGGCGCGAACTACCGGCTGCACGAGCGCTGGCTGCATGAGCGCGACGCCGAGGGCCACTGGACGAAGCGGATGCTGTATCCGTGAGTGGGCCATGATCGGCCCGCGCCGCATCGTCTGCCTCACCGAGGAACCCACCGAGACGCTGTACGCGCTGGGCGAGCAGGAGCGCATCGTCGGCATCAGCGGGTTCACCGTGCGACCGGCGATCGCGCGCAAGCAGAAGCCCAAGGTCAGCGCCTTCACCAGCGCGAGGATCGGCGAGATCCTCAGGCTCGAACCGGATTTCGTGGTCGGCTTCTCCGACATCCAGGCCGACATCGCCGCGGAACTGATCCGCCATGGCGTGGAAGTCTGGATCAGCAACCACCGCAGCGTCGACGGCATCCTCGACTACATCGTGCGACTCGGCGCGTTGGTCGGTGCGGGCGATCGCGCGACGGCGTATGCCGATGGGCTGCGTCGCGGGCTGGATGCCATCGGACGCGATGCGGCATTGCTGCCGCGCAGGCCCAGGGTGTATTTCGAGGAGTGGGACGAGCCACCGATCACCGGCATCCGCTGGGTGGCCGAACTGGTGCGCATCGCCGGCGGCGACGACATCTTCCCCGAGCGTGCGCTGGAATCGCTGGCGAAGGCGCGCATCCTGGAGGATGCCGACGAGGTCATCCGGCGCGCGCCGGACATCATCCTGGGCTCGTGGTGCGGCAAGAAATTCCGCCCGGGGAAAGTAGCGGCGCGCCCCGGCTGGGACGCCATTCCCGCAGTGCGCGATGGGGAGTTGCACGAGATCAAGTCGCCGCTGATCCTGCAGCCGGGCCCGGCGGCACTGACCGAGGGCGTGGCGGAGATCGCGCGAATCATTCGCGCGTGGTCGCAACGACCCGGGTAGGAGCGGCTTCGGAAAAGGGGGCAGAGTGAATTTCGCGCCGATGTGTCTTGGTTTGACCAGCAGGGCTGGTCGCGGAACTTCACTCTGACCCGTTTTCCCACCGCATCAACGCGGCTGCAGTTCCGCCGTGGTCGCGATGTCGGCGCGCGCGCCGCCGCGGGTGGCACTGAGCTTGAACGCAATGCTGGCCGGGGCCCTGGCCTGCACCACGCCCAGGTAGTCGGTCATGCCATCAGCCTGGATCGCGCGCAGTTCCAGCGGCTTCGGCGGATCCGGCAGCACCGATGCGGTCGCGTTCAGTTGCAGGTCGCCCGGGTCGATGCCGTTGCCGGCGGCATCGCGCACGGTCACCAGCAGCAGGACGCCTTCGCTCGCGCGCTCGATGCCGTATCGCGCGGCGACCGCTTCGTTGAGGTCCGCCAGCGCCACCGTCGAGGCCTGCAGGGTGGCGCCGCCGACCGTCGTGGTTGCCGAGGCACTGGCATGCGCGCTGGCGGGGACGGGTGCCTTGTCGCCGCCGCACGCGGCGAGGGAGAGCAGGAACAGCAGGGCAAGCTGGCGCATCGGCATCCTCATTCGTTGGCGGCGGACAGTTCGGCGCCGCGGACGCGTGCGGCATGGATCGCATCCGCGACCAGCGCGCGCAGGCCGCCGGCCTCGAAGGTTTCGATCGCGGCCTGGGTGGTGCCGTTCGGCGAGGTGACCCGGCGGCGCAGTTCGGCCGCATCGGCATCGGATTCGGTCAGCATGCGTGCGGCGCCGAGCACGGTCTGCAGCGCCAGCGTTCGCGCGGCCTCGGCGGTCAGGCCTTCCTTGATCCCCGCATCCACCATCGCTTCGGCGAGCAGGAAGACGTAGGCCGGGCCGCTGCCGGACACCGCCGTTACCGCGTCCATCCGCGATTCGTCCTCGATCCACACGGTCTTGCCCGCCGCCGCGAGTAGCGATTCGGCGAAGCCGCGGCCGATCGCATCCACGCGCTCGCTGGCGAACAACCCGGTGACGCCGGCACCGAGCAAGGCAGGGGTGTTCGGCATCGTCCGCACGACGGCGATGTCGCCGCCAAGCCAGCGCTCCAGTTGCGCGGCGGTGATGCCGGCGGCGATCGAGATCACCAGCGGGCGCGCCGATTGCGCCTGTGTCGCCAGCGATTCGCAGGCTGTGCGCAGTACCTGCGGCTTGGTGGCCAGCACCCATGTCGACGTGCCTTCGACCGCTTGCGCACCGCTTTCGAACACGACGACGCCAAAGTCTGCAGACAAGGCGTCGCGCAACACCTGCACCGGTTCCGCGACGTGGATGGTGGCGGGATCGTGGCCACGTGCGACCAGTCCGCCGATCAGGCTGCGTGCCATGTTGCCGCCGCCGATGAAGGCGATGGTCTCGCTCATGCGTGGTTCTCCGGTTTGGCTGGGCGCGCGCCGAACAGGGCGCTGCCGATTCGCACCATGGTGGCACCATCCTCGATGGCGGGCACGTAGTCCTCGCTCATGCCCATCGACAGGGTGTCGATGCCGGGGTGCCGCGCCTGCAGCGCATCGAACAGCGCGCGCATCGCGCGGAACGCGTCGCGCCGGCGCGACCGGTCCTCGTGCGGCGCGGGGATCGCCATCAGTCCGCGCAAGCGCAGGCGTGGTTCGGCCGCAACCGCGTCGGCGAGTGCGTCGATGCCGGCAGGGCCGCAGCCGTGCTTGCTGGCCTCGTCATCGATGTTGACCTGCAGCAGCACGTTCAACGCCGGCAACTCGACCGGGCGGTGACGGGCGAGGGCCGCGACCAGCTTCATGCGGTCCACCGACTGCACCCAGTCGAAGGCGCGCGCCGCGAGTTCCGCCTTGTTCGATTGCAGGTGGCCGATCAGGTGCCATTCCAGTCCGAGCCCACGCAGGGCGTCGATCTTCGGCAAGGCTTCCTGCACGTAGTTTTCGCCGAAGGCCTGTTGGCCGGCCCCGGCCAGCGCGGCGATCTCGTCGGGGCTGCGGGTCTTCGACACCGCCAGCAGCCGGGCCGGATGTGGCCGGGTGGCTGCATGGCTCGCGTTCCCAATGGCAAGCAGGATGTCGGCAAGGGCTCCGCGGCAAGGTTCCATGGGGGTCATTGTCGGCGACTGCGGGAGGCATATACTGCCCACGGCCCCCTGCTCGCGACAGTATGTTCGCGACAGCGGGTTCAAGGGCGCTGCAGGGATGCTGCGCCCGCCAGGCTCCGCCGCTCCGGCGTCGGGGTGCTGGCACGCGAGGACGGGCCTGGCCCGGGACTCGAAGCGTCGCGACGGGGCTGGAGCGCCCTGGTGCGGTAACGACGACTTGCGCGGCAGGGGAGATGCCGTGCGCCAAGGGGAGTATTGCCACCATGGATATCGCGGAACTTCTGGCGTTTTCGGTCAAGAACAAGGCTTCGGACCTGCACCTGTCCGCCGGCCTGCCACCCATGATCCGCGTCGACGGCGACGTGCGCCGCATCAACATCCCGGCGCTCGACCACAAGCAGGTGCATTCGCTGGTCTACGACATCATGTCGGACAAGCAGCGCCGCGATTTCGAGGAATTCCTCGAGGTCGACTTCTCGTTCGAGATCCCCGGGCTGGCCCGGTTCCGCGTCAACGCGTTCAACCAGAACCGCGGCGCCGGCGCGGTGTTCCGCACCATTCCCTCCGAAGTGCTGACCCTGGAAGACCTGGGTTGCCCGCGCATCTTCAAGGAACTGATCGACCAGCCACAGGGCCTGATCCTGGTGACCGGCCCGACCGGCTCCGGCAAGTCGACCACGCTGGCGGCGATGATCGACCACATCAACAAGAGCGAATACGGCCACATCCTGAGTGTCGAGGATCCGATCGAATTCGTGCATACCTCGCAGAAGTGCCTGATCAACCAGCGCGAGGTCCACCGCGATACCCACGGCTTCAACGAGGCGTTGCGGTCGGCGCTGCGCGAAGACCCCGACTACATCCTGGTCGGCGAAATGCGCGACCTGGAGACCATCCGGCTGGCGTTGACCGCGGCGGAAACCGGCCACCTGGTGTTCGGCACCCTGCACACCTCCAGCGCGGCCAAGACCATCGACCGCATCATCGACGTGTTCCCCGCCGGCGAGAAGCCGATGGTGCGTTCGATGCTGTCCGAATCGCTGCGCGCGGTGATCTCGCAGGCGCTGCTGAAGAAGACCGGCGGCGGGCGTACCGCAGCCTGGGAAATCATGGTCGGCACCCCTGCGATCCGCAACCTGATCCGCGAGGACAAGGTCGCGCAGATGTACTCGGCGATCCAGACCGGCCAGAACGCGGGCATGATGACCCTCGACCAGCACCTGCAGGACCTGGTCAAGCGCGGCATGGTCAGCCGCCAGCAGGCCAAGGACTACGCGAAGGACAAGCGGCTGTTCGAATGAGCGAGCGCTCGCGCGCGGCACAGGCGGGACCCCGAATCGGAGCCACGGTATGAGCAGCATCGACTTCACCTCGTTCCTCAAGCTGATGGCGCACCAGAAGGCGTCCGACCTGTTCATCACCGCCGGCATGCCGCCGTCGATGAAGGTGCACGGCAAGATCAGCCCGATCACCCAGGCGCCGCTGACGCCCCAGCAATCGCGCGACCTGGTGCTGAACGTGATGACGCCGCAGCAGCGCGAGGAGTTCGAGAAGACCCACGAGTGCAACTTCGCGATCGGCGTGTCCGGGGTCGGCCGCTTCCGCGTCAGCTGCTTCTACCAGCGCAACCAGGTCGGCATGGTGCTGCGCCGGATCGAGACCCGGATCCCCACGGTCGAGGAACTGAACCTGCCGCCGATCATCAAGACGCTGGCGATGACCAAGCGCGGCCTGATCATCTTCGTGGGCGCCACCGGCACCGGCAAGTCGACCTCGCTGGCGTCGATGATCGGCTTCCGCAACCACAACTCCACCGGGCACATCATCACCATCGAGGACCCGATCGAATTCGTGCACAAGCACGAGGGCTGCATCATCACGCAGCGCGAAGTGGGCATCGACACCGACAGCTGGGAAGCGGCGCTGAAGAACACGCTGCGCCAGGCGCCAGACGTGATCATGATCGGCGAGGTGCGCACGCGCGAAGGCATGGACCACGCCATCGCCTTCGCCGAGACCGGCCACCTGGTGCTGTGCACCCTGCATGCGAACAACGCCAACCAGGCGATGGACCGCATCATCAACTTCTTCCCGGAGGATCGCCGCAACCAGTTGCTGATGGACCTGTCGCTGAACCTGAAGGGCGTGGTCGCGCAGCAGCTGATCCCGACCCCGGACGGCAAGGGCCGGCGGGTGGCGATGGAGATCCTGCTGGGAACGCCGCTGGTCCAGGACTACATCCGCGACGGCGAGATCCACAAGCTCAAGGACGTGATGAAGGAGTCCGTCCAGCTGGGCATGAAGACCTTCGACCAGAGCCTGTTCGAGCTCTACCAGGCCGGCGAGATCAGCTATGAGGACGCGCTGCGCTTCGCCGACTCGCAGAACGAGGTGCGCCTGCGGATCAAGCTGGCGCAGGGCGGCGACGCGCGCACGCTGGCGCAGGGGTTGGACGGCGTGGAGATCGCCGAGCTCCGCTGAGCCCGGCGCCCCGCATGGCCATGGCGGGGTGTGGTGGGCGGGGCGCCACGCTACAATGCCGGCATGCATGAGCACGCGCACAGCTTCGGCAACAACTTGCTGATCGCGCTGCCGTCCCTGCACGACTCCGATTTCGCCCGCAGCGTCACCCTGATCTGCCAGCACGATGGCGAAGGTGCGATGGGCGTGGTGGTCAACCGCGCTTCCGAATACACCCTCGGCGAAGTGCTGCAGCAGATGGGCATCAGCAGCGACAGCGAATCGCTGCAGTCGCAGATCGTCCTCGCCGGCGGGCCGGTGCACCCGGAGCGCGGCTTCGTGCTGCACGACGGCGAGCGCGAGTGGGATTCGACCCTGGCGGTCGGCGGCGGCCTGTACCTGACCACCTCACGCGACGTGCTCGAGGCGCTGGCGCGTGGCGAAGGACCGACGCAGGCGGTGGTGGCGCTGGGCTGCGCCGGCTGGGGTGCCGGGCAACTGGAGCAGGAACTGGTCGACGACAGCTGGCTGCTGGTGCCCAGCCGCCGCGAGGTGCTGTTCGACCTGCCGTTGCCGGAACGCTGGCAGGCGGCCGCCGGCAGCATCGGCGTGGACCTGGTCAACGTCGCCGGCCACAGCGGGCACGCGTGAACACCCCCGCCGTGGCCCACGCGATCCGGCCCGATGGCACCGTGCTGGGCTTCGACGTCGGCGCGCGCAGGATCGGGGTGGCGGTGGGCAGTGCCTTCGGCAGCCCGCGCGCGATCGCGGTGGTCGATGTGCGCGACGCCAGCCCGGACTGGGCGCGCATCGAACGCCTGTACCAGGAATGGCGCCCGGATGGCCTGGTGGTCGGCGACCCGATGACCCTCGACGGCGGCGACCAGCCGATCCGCAAGGCCGCGCGTGCGTTCGCCCGCGAACTGCGCAGCCGCATGAAGGTGCCGGTGGTGATGATCGACGAACGCAACAGCTCGCTCGAAGCCGCGCAACGCTTCGCCGACCAGCGCGCCGACGGCCGCAAGCGCCGGCGCGATGCCGATGCGCTGGATGCGATGGCCGCGGCGATCATCATCGAGCGCTGGCTGGCCGCCCCGCAGGACGCGGTCGCGGTGGCATGACCCGATGACCACACAACGATGAGCACGGCTGGATGAGCACGACCCCGCGAGGCGACATGGATCCGCAAACCGATGCCGACGGCCGCCTGCGTCACCTGCTGAGCCTGCAGGGCCTGTCGCGCACGCAACTCGAGACGCTGCTGCGACGTGCGCAGGGGCTGGCCACGCACGCCTGGGGAGGCAGCGGCGTGCGCCACACGCTGGCCGGCAAGGCCGTGTGCACCTTGTTCTTCGAGCCTTCCACCCGGACCCGTTCAAGCTTCTCGCTGGCCGCGCAGCGGCTCGGCGCCGACCTGCTCAACTTCGACGCATCCACTTCGTCCACCACCAAGGGCGAAGCCGACATCGACACCCTGAAGACGCTCGAGGCGATGGGCGTGCATGCCTTCATCGTGCGCCACAAGCGCGATGGCGCGGTGGCCGAGCTTGCCGCCGCGGCGAATCCCGGCACGGTGATGCTCAATGCCGGCGACGGCCGCAGCAACCATCCCACCCAGGGCCTGCTCGACATGCTGACCCTGCGCCAGGCCAAGGGCGAGGACTTCTCGCGGCTGAAGGTACTGGTAGTCGGCGACGTCAAGCATTCGCGGGTGGCGCGCAGCGACCTGCATGCGCTGCGCATCCTCGGCTGCGGCGAGATCCGCGTGTGCGGGCCCGCTGCACTGCTGCCGGATGACGACACGTTGCGGGGCTGCGTGGTCGGCGACGATGTCGATGCCATGCTCGAGGGCGTGGATGCGGTGATGACGTTGCGCCTGCAGCGCGAGCGCATGGCCGAGGGGCTGGTCTCCTCGCTGGACGACTACCACCGCGATTACGGCCTGACCGCCGCGCGCCTGCGTCGCGCCGCCGGCGATGCGATCGTCATGCATCCGGGGCCGATGAACCGTGGCGTGGAGATCAGCGACGAGGTCGCCGATGGCCCGCAGTCGCGCGTGCTGCGGCAGGTCGCCAATGGCGTGGCGGTGCGCATGGCGGTGCTGGAAGCGTTGCTGTCCAGCTAGGGGTTCGTGCCCTTCTTGTTGCGCTGCTGCTGGATGTAGTCGAGTTCGCGCTATGCCAGCGCATTGCCGGGCTCCACCTTCAGTGACTCGCGGTAAGCCCGCTCGCCCGCCTCGAGGTCGCCCAGCTCGATGTGGCAGTAGCCGATGCCACGCAGGGCCAGCGCGATGGCGAGGTTGTCGCCTTCATGCTTGCGCGACAGGGCGAGCGCCGACTGATAGCTGGCCAGCCCGCCTGCGGGCTTGCCGTAGTGGTCGAGCACGAAGCCCGCTCGTTGAGCGGCTCGGCCTGGCTGACATGGGTTTCGACTTGCGCGCCAACGGGCATCGCGACCGGCGCGAGCATGGCAAGTGCCGGCACGCGAGGCAGCCAGGGACTCATCGGGCGTCCTTCCCTTGCGCGAACAGCCAGGTCCAGAATTCCGGCGTCTGCGAATACGCCGGATCCCAGCTGTTGTGGTTGGCGTCCGGGAATACGGTCAGGCGGGCGTCGCGTGCGCCTGCGGCGTGCAGCGCCGCGTCCATCCGTTGCGAATACTCCGGCGGGACGACATCGTCCCTGGCACCGTGGAATTGCCAGACCGGAATGCCCTTGAGGCGACTTGCGACCAGCGCATAGGGATCGTCGGCACCTTCGATGCCGGTGACGCCCATCGAAGGACGCCGCGGATGCACCAGCCCACCGCAGACCGGCGCCAGCGCGGCGAAACGCGCGGGTGCGCGCATCGCCATCTCCCATGTACCGTAGCCGCCCATCGACAGCCCGGTCAGGTAGGTACGGTCGCGGTCGCCTTGGAATTCGCGGGTGGCGGCATCAAGCGTGGCGAAGACCAGGCCCGCGTTGCCGCTCCACTCGGTCTCGTCCGGTGCCTGCGGGAACACCACGATCGCGGGGAAGCTGTCCTGGTGCGCGCGGATGTACGGGCCGATGCCGACCTGGGTCTGCCTGGCGCCATCGGAACCGCGTTCGCCTGAGCCATGCAGGAACACGATCACCGGTGGCGAGCGGCCGCCGGCGGCCGAGGCGGGGACGAAGACCTGGTAACGATGGGTCGCTCCCGCCACCTCGATGCTGCGTTCGACGAAGCTGCCGTTGGCGCGCTCGGGAACGCTCACGCAGGCGCCCAGCAGCAGGAGCACCAGCACGAGCAGGCTGCGGAAAAGCAGGTGGCCATCGCGCATTGCATCGCTCCGTTCGTGGTCGCCTGCATTAGCCCACCTGGAAAGCCTCAGCGCAACAACACCAGCGTGGCCAGGCCGAGGAAGGTGAAGAAGCCCATCACGTCGGTGACGGTGGTCAGGAAGATGCTGCTGGCCAGCGCGGGGTCGTAGCCGGCGCGCTTGAGCGCGACCGGGACCATCACGCCCGCGAGCGCGGCGAGTACCAGGTTGCAGGTGAGCGCGACGAAGATCACCAGCGACAGGCCGATGCTGTGGAACCAGAGCAGCACGATCAACGCGAGGATCGTGCCCAGCACGAGGCCGTTGAGCAGGGCGACGCGCGCTTCCTTCCACATCAGCGTGCGGATGTTGGAGGGACCGACCTGGCCCAGCGCGAGGCCACGCACCATCAGGGCGAGCACCTGGGTGCCGGCGTTGCCGCCCATGCCGGCGACGATCGGCATCAGCACCGCCAGCGCGACCAGCTTGTCGATGGTGCCTTCGAACTGGCCGACCACGCTGGCCGCCAGGAACGCGGTGCCCAGGTTGATCGAGAGCCAGATCAAGCGCCGCCTGGTCGCGCGCCAGACCGGGCTGAACAGGTCCTCGTCCTCGTCGAGGCCGGCCGCGCCGAGTGCCTGGTGCTCGGCCTGCTCGCGGATGATGTCGACCACGTCGTCGATGGTGATGCGGCCGAGCAGGATGTTGTTGTCGTCGACGACCGGCGCCGAAATCCAGTCGTGGTCGGAGAACTGGCGGGCGACTTCGTCCGAGGTTTCGTCGACCCCGATGGCCGGCTGCTCGTCGTCGAGCAACTGGTTGATCGGGGTCCCTGGCTCATGGGTCAGCAACGCCTGCAGCGCGATCCGCCCCAGGTACTGGTGGCGCTTGCTGACCACGTAGATGTGGTCGGTGTGCTCGGGCAGTTCGCCGCGCAGGCGCAGGTAGCGCAGGACCACGTCGATGGTGGTATCGGCGCGCACCGTCACCACGTCCGGGTTCATCAGGCGGCCGGCGCTGTCCTCGGCGTACGACAGCACCTGCTCGAGGCGCTCGCGGTTCTCGCGGTCCATCGACTTCAGGACTTCGTCGATCACCGTGTCCGGCAGGTCCTCGACGAGGTCGGCGAGGTCGTCGATGTCGAGGTCCTCGACTGCCGCGACCAGTTCGTCCGGATCCATGTCGGCGATCAGGCCCTCGCGCACCTCGTCGCCGACGTGGACCAGCACCTCGCCGTCGTCCTCGGCATCGACCAGTCCCCAGACCACGCTGCGCTTGCCCGGCGGCAGCGACTCCAGCAGGTTGCCGATCTCCGCGGGCGACAGGGTGTTGACCAGCCGGCGCACCGGCCCCAGGCGGCCGCTGTCGAGCGCGTCCGAGAGCAGGCGCAGCTGGCGTGCGGTTTCAGTGCGCGCCTGCATGGCCGATGTCCCTGGGGCTGCCGGCAGTGCAGGTTCGCGCCCCCGGCGAGCGCGCGGCGGCGCATGCCGATGCGGCATGTGCGGGCGCACTCACGTGGCGGACGGCTTCGGCCATTGCGGCTTCCCGGCTTCAAAGAAGTATGGGCGGCGTCGCGGCACGAGGTGCGCGACAAGGTCAGGTGTTCATGGTCCGCGCATTATCGCCCGCGCGGATGACAACCGGCCAGCATGGATGTGGAACCAGCGATGGTTCGCGGCGATCACGCCGCGGCATGCGCCTCCAGCCAGGCCTCGATGCCGCCACGGTCGCGCGCGCGCAGCAAGGCCGGCGTCGATGCGCGCAGGGCGGCGAGGTCGCAGCCGCGGACCGCGCGGCGGACTTCCAGCATCGTCGCCGGATGCAGGCTGAGTTCGCCGATCCCGAGCGCGAGCAGCAGGGGCACGAACAACGGGTCCCCGGCGATCTCGCCGCAGACGGCGACCGGCGTGCCGCGTCGGTTCGCGGTCCGGACGATGTCGCGCAGCACCCGCAGCACCGCCGGGTGCAGCGGCGAATACAGTTCGCCCAGCGCTTCGTTGGTGCGGTCGGCGGCGAGCAGGTACTGGACCAGGTCGTTGGTGCCGATCGACAGGAAGTCGCACAGGCCGATGAAGTCCGGCAGCGAGATCGCCGCCGACGGCACCTCGATCATCGCGCCCAGCGGCAGGTGGTCCGCCACCTCGTGGCCTTCGCTGCGCAACTCGAACAGCACCGCGTCCAGCGCGCTGCGCACGGTGCGCATTTCATCAAGGCCACTGACCATCGGCACCAGCGCGCGCAACGGGCCATAGCCCGAGGCGCGCGCCATCGCCCGCAATTGCGTCCGCAGCAGCCCGTCGCGGGCCAGCGACAGGCGCACGCCGCGCAGGCCGAGGGCGGGATTGGGTTCGTCGCGCAGCGCCAGCCCGGTCTTGTCGGCCTTGTCCGCGCCGAGGTCGAGCGTGCGGATGGTGACGGTGCGTCCGGTCATCGCGATCACCGCGTCGCGATAGGCGCGGAACTGCATCTCCTCGTCGGGCAGTTCGCTGCTGCCCATGAACAGGAATTCGGTGCGGTACAGGCCCACGCCGGCGGCGCCGAGCGCATGCGCCTCGGTCACGTCGTCGCGTGATTCGGCGTTCGCCCACAGCTTGATGTCGACGCCGTCGAGGGTGCGGCTGGGTTCGCGGCGCAGGCGGTTGAGCGCGCGGCGTTCGCGCTTCGCCTCGGCCACGCGCTTGTGGTGCGCGCGCAGGTCGGCGGCGTTCGGTTCCAGCACCACCAGCCCGGTGGCCCCATTGATCACCAGCACGTCGCCGTCGTTGGCCTTGAGCAGGGCCTGGGTGGCGCCGACCACCAGCGGCAGGTGCAGGCTGCGCGCGAGGATCGCGCTGTGCGAGAGCGGGCTGCCGCCGGCGGTGATCACGCCTACCACGCCCTGCGCCTGCAACTGCGCGAGTTCCGCGGGGGCGATGCTGTCGGTGACCAGGATCTCGCCGGCCACGCCTTGCAGGTCGGCCTCGCGCCGGTGCAGGGCGGCGTGCAGGCGACCGATCACCTGGTCGATGTCGTCGATGCGGCTGCGCAGGTAGGCATCGTCCATGCCTTCGAACACCGCGGCGATGCGGTCGCGTTGCAGGCGCAGCGCGTAGTCGGCGGAATACAGGCCGGTGCGGATCAGCGCGTCGATGCCCTGCAGCAGTTCCGGGTCGTCCAGCAGCAGCGCGTGCAGGTCGACGAACTCGCCGACTTCATGGGCAAGCGCGCCATGCAGGCGCTGGCGCAGCTCGTGCATCTCGGTGCGCACGATGTCGACGGCCTCGTGGATGCGCGCGAGCTCGGCCTCCACTTCTCCGGGGGCGATCCTGGCTTCCTCGACGTCCAGTGCGTGCGGCAGGCGCACGCGTGCCCGTCCGAGTGCGCTGCCGCGTGCGGCGGCGTTGCCGGACAGGAGCTGGCGCATCAGCTGTCCTCGTCGAACCGGCGCTCGAACAGCGCGGCCGCGGCGTCGGCGGCGGCCTCTTCGTCCTCGCCATCGACTCGCAGGACCACGGTGCTCCCAGGGCCTGCGGCGAGCAACATCACGCCCATGATGCTCTTGGCGTTGACCTCGCGGCCGCGCGCTTCGAGCGTCGCTTGCGCGCGGAAGGTGGACAGCAGTTGCACCAGCTTGGCGGTGGCGCGTGCGTGCAGGCCCAGCCGATTGCTGATGAGGAGTTCGCGGCGGGTCATCGGGCGGCTCCGTGGCGTGGATCAGGCGTCGTCATGGATCACTCCGTTGCGGGAACCGGCGGCGGCGACGGCCGGCAGGTCCCCGAGTTCAAGGTCGGCATAGTTCATCACCCGCAGCAGCATCGGCAGGCTGAGCGCGGATACCCGCCGCACCGGCGTGCCCAGCCGCGACAGCCGCGCGGCGAGGTTGCTCGGCGTGGCGCCGTAGAGGTCGGTCAGCACCAGCACGCCATCGCCGCCATCGACCCGGCGCAATGCGGCGCTGGCGGGTGGCAGGAGGCCGTCCGGGTCGCCGTCGAAAGGTACCTCGAATGCCTCGCAGGCCAGCGGCAACTTGCTCAGCAGGCGCGTGGCGACCGCGAGCATGGCGTTGCCGATGCCTTCGTGGGTGATGAGGAGGATGCCGACAGCCATGCCTGCAACTTAGCAGACGGGGATGACGGCGCGGAAGCGTGTTTCCATCGCATCACTCGCGCCGTCGGGGCAACCCCCTGTGGTTGCCCTGCTTCCCAGGATGGGCAGCCACGGGGCTGCCCCAACCGCGATCAGTCCAGCTCGCGGTGGTGCACCGCGACTTCCGCCCAACCGTTGTCGCGGCAGTGCCGGGCCAGGCGCTCGGCCAGGTAGACGGAGCGGTGGCGACCGCCGGTGCAGCCGAAGGCCACGGTGACGTAGCTGCGGGTTTCGGAGCGCAGCTTGGGCAGCCAGGCGTCGAGGAAGCCCTGGACCTGGGCGACGTAGGCGATCACGTCCGGCTCGGCATCGAGATGGTCGGCGACCGCGGCGTCGCGGCCGGACAGCGGTCGCAGGCGCGCATCCCAATGCGGGTTCGGCAAGACCCGCGCATCGAACACGAAGTCTGCTTCTGCGGGCACGCCGCGGCGGTAGGCGAAGGATTCGAAGAGCAGGGACAGCCCGGTTCCGCTCAACCCGTGCTCGGTCAGGATCTGCCGGCGCATCTGGTGGACGTTGAGCTCGCTGGTGTCGAGCACGTGGTCGGCGATCCGGCGCAGCGGCTTCAGCGCCTGCCGTTCCAGCGAGATCGCGTCGGCCAGGACCAGGCCCAGGTGGCTGAGCGGATGCCGGCGGCGGGTGTCTGCATAGCGACGCAGCAGGACTTCGTCGCGGGTGTCGAAGAACAGCAGGCGGGTGTCCAGGCCCTGTGCGCCGATCTGCGACAGCGCCTCGGGCACGTCGGAGAGGTCGCCGAGGCTGCGCGCGTCGATGCCCACCGCGATCCGGTCCGGCGCAGACTGGCCGGCCTGCAGGCGGCGCACGAATTCCGGCAGCAACTCCGCGGGCAGGTTGTCGACGCAGTAGTAGCCAAGGTCCTCGAAGGTCTTCAGCGCCACCGACTTGCCGGAGCCGGACATGCCACTGACGATGACCAGCGGCGGGCCGCCTTGGGTGTTCATTCCGAACGCTCCAGGAAGTGGCTGTGGCGCGCCATGAACGCGGCCGCGGGGTCCACGCCCTTGCTGCGCAGGATATGCATGCGCGTCGCGGCCTCGGTCAGCACCGCCAGGTTGCGTCCGGCCATCACCGGCAGGGTGATCGTGGGCACGTCGAGGTCGAGTACGCGACGGCTGCCGAGGTCGCCGGTGAGGCGCTCCATCCCGGTCGGGCTGGGCTCCGCCGACGGCCGGCTGAGGTGCACGATCAGGCGCAGGTACTTGTTCCGCTTGACCGCCGTGTCGCCGAACATCTGGCGGATGTTGAGCACGCCCAGCCCGCGCAGCTCCAGCATGTCCTGCAGCAGTTCGGGGCAGGTGCCGTCGAGCACGTCGGGCGCGATCTGGGTGAATTCCGGTGCGTCGTCGGCGACCAGGCGATGGCCGCGGGTCACCAGTTCCAGCGCCAGTTCGCTCTTGCCGGAGCCGGATTCCCCGGTGACCAGCACGCCGATCGAGTAGATCTCCATGAACACGCCATGCAGGGTGATGCGCGGCGCCAGCGTGCGCGCCAGCACGTACTGCAGGTGGTTGAGCAATTCATGGCCGCGGCGCGGCGAGACCCACAGCGGGGTATCGGATTCCTCGGCGGCGATCCGCAGGTCCTCGGGACAGGTCTGGCCCTTGCTGATCACCAGCGCCAACGGCCGGACATCCATGATCTTTTGGATCGTTTCCCAGCGCTGGCGCGCGTCCAGGCCATCGAGCCAGGCCAGTTCCTCGGTGCCGAGGATCTGCACCCGGTTCGGGTAGATCGTGTTGAGGTAGCCTGCGAGCGACGGACGCCGGGCGACGGTCTCGACCGCCTCCAGCACCCGCCGCGCGCCGTCCTTCTGCCCTGCCAGCCAGCGCAACTCGAGCCGGTCGTGCTGTTTCTCGAAAAGTTCGGCGGCGGTGATGCGTGCTGCGTTCACCATGCCATCCGCGCCTGCCGGCAGGCCTGTCCCCCTTCGCTCATCGCGGCAGGCTCAGCCGAGCACGTCGCTGTGGACGATGCTTTCGCCGCGATGGTGGTCGACCATCTTCTCCTTTTGCTTCATCAGCAGGCGATCCAGCTTGTCAGCCAGCAGGTCGATGGCGGCGTACATGTCGACCCCGCTGGCGTCGGCATGCAGGGCGCGCCCCGGCAGGGTGACGGTGGCTTCCGCACGGTGCTGCGGCTTGTCCAGGCCCAGCTGGACGCGGATCTGGCAGGGATGCTCGAAATGTCGACCGAGCCGGGAAAACCGGTTCTCCACGTAGTCGCGCAGCGCCGGGGTGACATCGATCTGCTGGCCGTGGGTTTCGATCTGCATCTTGACCTCCTTGCTCGTGTGGGCCGGTGGCACCGATGCCGCCGGCGGGTGCGGCGCAGCGGCGTCAGCCGATGCGCACGCGTTCGTGCGAGGCCGGGATCTGCAGGGCCTCGCGATATTTCGCCACGGTGCGCCGGGCCACCGGAACCCCATCCGCCTTCAACGTATCGGCGAGGCGTGCGTCCGACAAGGGCTTGCGCGGATTCTCCGCGGCCACCAGCTTGCGGATCATGTCCTGGATCGCGGTGCTGGACGCGCTGCCGCCGCCGTCCGTCTCGATGCCCGAGGCGAAGAAGTCGCGCAGCGGGATGGTTCCGCGCGGCGTGCGCACGTACTTGCGCGCGATCGCCCGCGAGACCGTGGACTCGTGGAGGCCGAGCTCGGTCGCGATGCTGCGCAGGGTCAGCGGATGCAGCGCCTGTTCGCCGAACTCGAGGAACGCGGCCTGCTCGCGGACCAGGCAGCGCACCACCCGCAACAGGGTGTCGGCGCGCGACTCCAGTCCCTTCAACAGCCAGCGCGCTTCCTGCAGGCGGCCACGCAGGTACTCGGCGTCGGCCGTGCAGGCGTGCCGGATCATTTGTTCGTAGCCATGCTGTATCGCCACCCGCGGCATCGCCCCGGAGGCCAGCGCGACCCGCCACAGCCCCTGCTGCCGCCAGATCACGCAGTCCGGGGTGACGTAGGTGCCGGCCGGCAGTTCGCCGTGCTGCGAGCCGGGCCGTGGATCCAGGCTGCGCAGCAACTGCACCGCCGCTTCCGCCTCGTCGCGCCCGCAGCGCAACTCCTGGCAGACGCCCTCGATGCCGATCTTCGGCAGCCGCTGCAGCGGGCCGGCGGTCACCAGCAAGGCGACCTCGCGGCCCGGGGTGTCCTCGGCCAACGCACGCAGCTGCAGGCGCAGGCATTCGCCGAGGTCGCGCGCACCGACCCCGACCGGATCGAATTGCTGGATCCGGTGCAGCACCTGCACGACTTCGTCGAGGCCGGCATCGATCTCGGGCCGCAGGCCGCGCGCGAGTTCGTCCAGGTCTTCGCGCAGGTAGCCGTCATCGTCGATCGCATCGACCAGCGCGATGCCGATGCTGGCGTCGCGCTGGCTGAAATGCCCAAGGTGCAGCTGGAACAGCAGGTGGTCGCGCAGGCTCTCCGCGACCGCGGGGTGCTCCACGTCGTCGTTGCCGTCGCGATCCGACGACGGCCCGATGCGTTCCTGCCAGGGTTCCGCATCGCGGTCCCAGTGATCTTCGGCCTCGGCGGCGAGCTTGACCGTCTCGACCGGGGCTTCGACGTCGCGCGCCTCGTGCGCTTCACCCGGCGTCGCCTCGCCGTCCTCGGCCCAGTCGAGCAGCGGGTTGCTGGCCACGGCTTCGGCCACTTCCGCTTCGAGCTCGACGGTGGACAGCTGCAGCAGGCGGATCGCCTGCCGCAACTGTGGCGTCAGGACCAGGTGCTGCTGCAGCGCGGGGGAGAGGCGCGGCTTCATCGTCCCCAGCATATCGCCTGATACGGGTAAAAAACCGTTAGCAATGCACAAGCAGGTGCGCTTGCCGCAGGCTCAGAGGCGGAATGCCTCGCCCAGGTAGACGCGGCGCACGTCCGGGTTCTCCAGCAGGTCGCCCGGGGTGCCCTGGGCCAGTACCGCGCCGTCCGCCAGGATGTAGGCGCGGTCGCAGATGCCGAGGGTCTCGCGGACGTTGTGGTCGGTGATAAGCACGCCGATGCCGCGTTCCTTCAGGTGGCGGACGATGCGCTGGATCTCGTGCACCGAGATCGGGTCGACGCCGGCGAAGGGCTCGTCGAGCAGGATCATGCGTGGCTTGCCAGCCAGTGCGCGGGCGATCTCGACCCGCCGGCGCTCGCCGCCGGACAGGCTGGCGCCGGCCTGGTCGGCGACGTGGTTGATCTGCAGCTCGTCGAGCAGGGCGGACAGCACGCGTTCGCGGCCATCGTCGTCGAGGTCCGGCCGCAGTTCGAGCACCAGCCGGATGTTGTCGGCCACGCTCAGCTTGCGGAACACCGATGGCTCCTGCGGCAGGTAGCCCACGCCGAGCTGGGCCCGGGCGTACATCGGTCGGTCGGTGATGTCGGTGCCGTCGAGCAGGATGCGGCCGGCATCGGCCGGGACCAGGCCCACGATCATGTAGAAACAGGTGGTCTTGCCGGCGCCGTTCGGGCCGAGCAAGCCGACCACTTCGCCGGCGCTGAGGGTCAGCCCGAAGTCGCGCACGACCTCGCGCGAGCGGTAGCGCTTGCGCAGGCCCTCGGCGACCAGCATCAGTCACCCGCCTTGGCCGGCGCGCCTTGCGCGCTCTTCGGCAGGATGGTCATCTTGACCCGGCCGTTGCCGTTGCCGCCGCTCTCGATCTGGTCGGTCTTCATGTTGTAGACCACGCGTTCGCCGTTGAGCGTGCCACGCTGCTGGGTAATCGCCACGTTGCCGGTGAACACCACCACGTCGTTGCGCAGGTCGTAGTCGACGCTGGACGATCTCGAATCGAAGTTGGTGCCGTCGTCGAGCTGCTGGTGAAGGGTGACCCCGCCGCTCATCTGCACGCGGCTCATGTCGCCGTTGACCTGGTAGATGACCGCCTTGGCCGCCTTGATCCGCAGGGTTCCCTGGATCATGGTCACGTCGGTGTAGGTGCAACTGTCGTTGGCCCCCAGCCCGCAGACCTGGTGCGCCGCCTCGATGTCCATCGGCTGGTTGCGGTCGGTGGTGCGCGCGTCGGCGCCGCCGCCGGCGAGGGCGAGGGCGAGGGCGAGGATCGCGGTGGACAGCAGCGTGGCCGTGAACTTAGCGCTTGGGGACATAACGGGTACGCACCTGTGACAGGAGGGAGATTTGCTGGCGGTCGAAGTCCGCCTGCATGCCATGGCCATTCATTGTAAGGCCGGGCTGGGTGATCGAGACCGCAGTGGCCGAGGTGGCCCGGTTCTCGCCGGGGAACAGGTTGAGTTGTTCGGTCTGGATGCGGGTGGCCGGCGGCGCGTCGGCAGGACTGGTCGCCAGTACGTCGCCGTGCAACTGCAACTGGCTGCCATCGGCGGGCACCACCCCGCGCTTCGCGCTGATCTGCCAGTAGCGGTTCTGGCGATCCGGCACCAGGAACACGGGCGTCGCCAGCTCCATGGTCTTGTCGGCGGGATCGCGTTGCAGCACCGGTCCGCGCAAGGTGAAGGATTCCTTGCCACGCTTGTCCAGCGAGATGATCTCGTAGTCGCGCAGCACGTAGTCCGGGCGGGTCTTGAGCACGCCATCGTCGGCCGGGCGCGACTGCCGCCACACCGACCAGCCGCTGGCGATCGCGCCCAGCAACAGGGCGATGGTGAGGCCGGTGCGCCAGTTGATCGCGCCCTCGGTCACGGATGTTCCCCGTGGGCAAGGATCCCCTCGACATGGCCCTGTGCATGCAGCAGCAGGTCGCAGGCATCGCGCCCGGCGCCTTCGCCGCCACGGCGCGGGGTGATCCAGTGCGCGACCGAGGACACCCAGTGGTGCGCGTTGGCGGGTGCGACCGCCAGGCCAACGCTGCGCATCGTCGCCAGGTCCGGCAGGTCGTCGCCGACGAAGGCGACCTGGTCCATGTCGATGCCCATGCCCGCCGCGATGCGCTGCATGCAGGCCAGCTTGCTGCGCTCGTGGGTGTGGATGTGCGGCACCTGCAGTTCGCGGCCGCGTCGTTCGACCACTTCACTGATCCGCGCGGTGACCAGCGCCAACTGGATGCCCGCGTGCCGGAGCAGGGTGAAGCCGAGGCCATCCAGCACATGGAAGCACTTGGCCTCGTGGCCATCGGTGCCGTACAGCAGGCGGCCGTCGGTCAGGGTGCCGTCGACATCGAAGCCGATCAGCTTGATCTTCGCGGCGCGTTCGACCACATCGAGCGGGTAGGCGGGCATCGTCATCACACCACCCGCGCGTGCAGGAGGTCGTGGATGTTCAGCGCGCCGACCACCCGGTGTTCGCCGTCGACGACAAGCAGGGCGTTGATCTTGTGGGTTTCCATCAGTTGCGCAGCCTCCACCGCCAGGGCGTCGGCATCGATGGTGCGCGGGGCGCGGGTCATGACCGAATCGATGCGGGTGCCACGCAGGTCGACGTCCGCATCGTCCAGGCTGCGGCGCAGGTCGCCGTCCGTATACAGGCCGAGCAGGCGTCCGTCGGCATCCACCACCGCGGTCATGCCTAGGCGCTTGCGGCTCATCTCGACCAGTGCCTCGCTGACGGTGGCATGGGGGCCGACCCTGGGGATGTCGTCGCCGGCGTGCATCACGTCGGTGATGTGCAGCAGCAGGCGCCGGCCGAGCGCGCCGGCGGGGTGCGAGCGCGCGAAGTCGTCGGCGGTGAAGCCGCGCGCTTCGAGCAAGGCCACGGCGAGCGCGTCGCCCATCGCCAGCGAGGCGGTAGTACTCGACGTCGGCGCCAGCGCCAGTGGGCAGGCCTCGGCCGGTACGCTGACATCGAGGTGGATGTCGGCTTCACGGGCGAGGGTGGAATGTTCGCGGCCGGTCATCGCGATCACCACGTTGCCCTGTCGCTTCAGCGCCGGCAGCAGCAGCAGGACTTCGTCGCTTTCGCCGGAATACGACAGCGCCAGGACGATGTCGGCGTCGGTGACCATGCCGAGGTCGCCGTGCGCGGCCTCGCCCGGGTGCACGTAGAAGGCCGGGGTGCCGGTGCTGGCCAGGGTCGCCGCGATCTTGCGGGCCACGTGGCCTGACTTGCCCATGCCGCAGCAGACGACCCGGCCGCGGCGCGCCAGGATGGCGGCGCAGGCGGCGGAGAACGCCCCGTCGATGCGCCCGGCGACCGCCGCCAGCCCGTCGGCCTCGACCGCGAACACGCGACGCCCGCTGGCGGCGAAATCGAAGTCGTTGGCCGGGGCGGCTTGCGGCACTGGCGGCATATTCAAGAACGCATCCGCTAGACTGGGTCGTTCAGTTTACTTGAGCCCACCGCACACGCCATGAACGCCGACAGCATCCGCCAGATGATCGAAACCGGCCTGCCGGGAGCACGCGCCGACGTGCAGGGCCCGGACGGGGTCCACTTCGAGGCGACCGTGGTCTGCGAGGCCTTCGCCGGCAAGCTGCCGCTGGCCCGGCACCGCATGGTCTATGCGACCCTGGGAGAGAAGATGGGCGGCGAGATCCACGCCCTGCAGTTGCGCACCGTGACCCCGGCAGAGGTGGCCGCCTGATGCAGAAGATCGTGGTCACCGGCGGCGCCCGCCTCGAGGGCGAAGTCCGCATTTCCGGCGCCAAGAACGCGGTGCTGCCGATCCTGTGCGCGACCCTGCTGGCCGACGCACCGGTGCGGATCAGCAACGTGCCGCGCCTGCACGACGTGCTGACTACCGCCAAGCTGCTGGCCGGGCTGGGCGCGGGCGTCCACCACGACGGCGACGTCATGACCGTGGATCCGCGCAGCGTGGACAGCCACGTCGCGCCGTACGAATTGGTCAAGACCATGCGCGCATCGGTCCTGGTGCTGGGTCCGCTGCTGGCGAAATTCGGCGATGCAGAAGTGTCGCTGCCGGGTGGCTGCGCGATCGGCTCGCGCCCGGTCGACCTGCACATCAAGGGCCTGCAGGCATTGGGCGCTGAGATCAGCGTCGACCACGGCTTCATCAAGGCGCGCAGCAACGGCCGGCTCAAGGGCGCGCGCCATGTGTTCGAACTGGTCAGCGTGGGCGCGACCGAGAACGTGCTGATGGCCGCGGTGCTGGCGGACGGCACCACCGTGCTGGAAAACGCGGCGATGGAGCCGGAAATCGTCGACCTGGCGGATTGCCTGGTGGCGATGGGGGCCCGGATCGAGGGCGCCGGGACGTCGCGGATCGTGGTCGAGGGCGTGCAGGCGCTGCACGGTTGCGAGCATGCGGTGATCGCGGACCGTATCGAGACCGGCACCTTCCTGGTGGCCGCGGCGATGACCGGTGGCCGCGTCACCGCGACCCATGCGCGACCGGATACGCTCGACGCGGTGCTCGACAAGTTGCGCGAGTCCGGCGCCGATATTTCGATCCATGGCGACCGCATCACCCTCGACATGCACGGCAAGCGGCCGCGCGCGGTGAACCTCACCACCGCCCCGCACCCGGCGTTCCCGACCGACATGCAGGCGCAATTCATGGCGCTGGACTGCGTGGCCGATGGCGTCGGTGTGATCAACGAGACGATCTTCGAGAACCGTTTCATGCACGTGAACGAACTGGTGCGGCTGGGTGCCGACATCCGCGTCGACGGGCATACCGCGGTGGTGCGCGGTAGCGACACGCTGAGCGGCGCGCCGGTGATGGCGACCGACCTGCGCGCGTCGGCTTCGCTGATCCTGGCCGGGCTGGTGGCCGATGGCGACACCACCATCGACCGCATCTACCACCTCGACCGCGGCTACGAGAACATCGAGGCCAAGCTGTCGGCGCTCGGCGCGAGCATCCGTCGCGTGGATTGAGCGTTCGGCGCGGTCGAACAGAAAAAAGCCCCGCGATGCGGGGCTTTTTGTTGAACCGCGATCCGGATCAGCGCACCGACTTCAGCACCAGGTCGAGTTCGTCCTTGCCGTCCTTCTTCTGCAGGATCCGCGCCGGCACCGGCAGGCCATCGACCACCCACACGATCACCTGCTTGTTGTCGGTGCTGCGGCTGACCTTGATCGCGCTGCGCGGTTGCCCGCCCACGGTGACGGTTTCCTTGCCGAGGTTCTGGTAGGCCTGCGTGCGGACAACGCCGTTGTCGACCAGGCGATAGTTCAGTGGCTTGCCCGCGGCCACGTCGCGCACGATCGCCAGGTTGAGCAGCATCGCGTCGAGGTCGCCGCTCTGCAGCTTGACCGGACCGACCCGGTCGGGCTTCACGTCGCCGTTCCAGCGCGCTTCGCCCTTGGCCCAGTCGTAGGTCGCGTTCTTCTGCGACTTCTTCATCAGCATCTGGGTGGTGTCGCTGCCGGACAGCGGGCGCCAGTCGCCGCCACGATCCTCGAACACGGTGGCCTGGCGCACCGACGCGACAGGGCTGTCCACGTTCAGCACGTAGTTCCAGCGATCTGCGCCTGCGGACGACAGGGTCATCTGCGCATCGGCCTGGAGGGTGCCCTTGACGTTGGCCTGGTACTCGGCCGCGAACGGCTTGACCGCCCACGCCGGTGCGGCGGCGAGCAAGAGGGTGGCGAACAGGGTGGCGAGGCGGGGAGTCTTCATGGAGGTCTTCGCTGTCGCGCCGGCTGCCGGCGTGGGCCGGGCAGGCGTCATGGGGCTGGGAACTGTAGGCGGAGCGGCGTAAACATGGGCTGACCATCCAGCCATGCGACGCCGTCCCGTTCAGACATGCGGCCCGATGCGGCCAGTTGCAAGGCCGCGACCAGCAGCGGATGTTCGACCTGGAGTACTCGCGCCGCCAGCGTTTCGGGCGTGTCGGAGTCCAGCACGGGCACCTGGGCCTGGACCAGCACCGCGCCCGCGTCCAGTTCCGGCACCACGAAGTGCACGCTGGCGCCATGTTCGCGGTCGCCGGCCTGCAACGCGCGCGCGTGGGTACGCAGGCCACGATGCTTCGGCAGCAGCGAGGGGTGGATGTTCAGCAGGCGGCCACGGAAACGCTGGACGAAGGCCTCGCCGAGGATGCGCATGTAGCCGGCGCAGACGATCCAGTCCGGTTGCGCCACCGCCACCGCGTCGGCCAGTTCGGCATCGAAGCCCTCGCGGTCGGCAAAGGCTTTCGCATCGCGCGACCAGCGGGCGTCCGGCGGCACGTGCTGCAAGGCAGGGGCTTCGGGTTTGTCGGAGAACACGCCGACGACCTCGGCATCGAGTTGGCCTGCCGCGATCGCCTGCAGGATCGCCAGCAGGTTGCTGCCGCGCCCGGAGGCGAGCACGGCGATGCGGGTGGTCATGCCCGTGCCTCCCGCGTGCGCTCGCGCGACAGCGGCCAGGCCAGCAGCGCGCCCAGCGTTGCCAGCAGCATGTCGGCGTGCGCGTCCCACGGGTCGCCCTGCTGGCCGTTGTAGGCCTCCGCCGCTTCCGGCGAAAGCGTCAGCGCGATCGCCCATTCGGCCCATTCGTAGGCCAGGCTCGCGCACATGACCAGCATCACCGCCAGCGTGAAGGATTGCCCGGACGCGAGCCGGGGCCAGCGCTGGCGCAGCCAGTGCCAGAGCGCTGGCGCGAAACAGAAGCCGAACGCGAAGTGGATGAAGCGGTCGAAATGGTTGCGCTGCCAGTCGAAGGCCGCGCCCGGGGACCAGCCGGTGGCTGCGTGGATCCAGGCGTCGTAGGGCACGTACGAGTACAGCCAGCGCGCGCCGATGCAGTGGGCGACCACGAAACCGCAGGCCAGGGCGAAATGCAGCGGGCGCAGCGGCCAGCGGCGGTCGTGCCACCACAACCAGGCGAGGCCGAGCACGGTCAGGCTGCTATGCAGTGCCTGCTCGATCGGCCAGCGTGGTGCGATCCAGCTGGCCGCGAACACGGCGAGGGTGGCGCCGAACGCGACCCGCTTCGCCGGCTGCATGGCCTCAGCCGATCCTCAGCCGTTCGCCTTCCCCCGCCATGACGACCTGGCCGATCCGCCAGTGCGCCAGGCCCTGCCGGTCGAGGTCCGCCTCGATCGCGGCAACGTCGCCGGGCGCGGCCATCAGCACGTAGCCGATGCCGCAGTTGAAGGTGCGCCACATCTCTTCGCGGGCGACGTTGCCTTCGCGCTGCAGCCAGTCGAACACGGCCGGCAGCGGCCACGACGAGGTGTCGATCTCCAGGCCGAAGTCCTTCGGCACCACCCGGATGATCTTCTCCACCAGCGCGCCGCCGGTGACGTGCGCCATCGCGTGGATATCGTGCTTCGCCAGCAGTTCCAGCACTGGCTTCACGTAGATGCGGGTCGGCTCCATCAGCGCGTCGGCCAGCGTGACGCCGCCAAGGTCGAGGTCGAGTCCACCGTTGTCGGGGGTGGCTCCCGCGCACTGCAGGATCTTGCGGACCAGCGAATAGCCATTGGAATGCGGGCCGCTGGAGGCGATGCCGATGAGCACGTCGCCGGCTCGCACCTTGCTGCTGTCGATGAGCCTGGACTTCTCCACCGCGCCGACGGTGAAGCCGGCCAGGTCGTATTCGCCCGGCGGGTACATGTCCGGCATCTCCGCGGTCTCGCCGCCGATCAGGGCGCAGCCGGCGATCTCGCAGCCCCTGGCGATGCCGGCGACCACATTCACGGTGGTTTCGACGTCGAGCTTGCCGGTGGCGAAATAGTCGAGGAAGAACAGCGGTTCCGCGCCCTGCACCAGCACGTCGTTCACGCACATCGCGACCAGGTCCTGGCCGATGGTGGCGTGGCGGTCCAGCTGCTTGGCCAGGATCAGCTTGGTGCCCACGCCGTCGGTGCCGGAGACCAGTACCGGTTCGCGATAGCGGTTCGAGAGGTCGAACAGGCCGCCGAACAGGCCGACCCCGCCCAGCACTTCCGGCCGCATCGTGCGCTTCACCAAGGGTTTGATGCGTTCGACGACTTCGTTGCCCGCGTCGATGTCGACGCCGGCATCGCGATAGGTGAGGCCGCTGGCGGTGGGGGGCTGGGGGGCGGTCACGGCAGGCTCACGGCGCGGGAAACGGCGATTTTAACAGCCGCGTTCATGCTCGCGGTGGCGCGGTCATGGACGCGCCCGCCGGGCTGCGGCACCATTTCGGACGCAAGACATGGATTCCGGGCAAGGATTGGCGATGCGAGCAATGCCGCAAGCGGGCGGACGGCGATGGGTGGCGGGCCTGGTGTGGGCCGGCCTGTGGCTGCTGGCGTGCATGCCTGCCTTCGCCCAGCGCGTCGAGGGCGATCGTGCCGCCGCCAGCGGTGCCTACGACGCCGAAGTGGCCGTGCGCAACCAGACCGACGGTGAGCGCAACAGCGCATTCGGCCGCGCGCTGGCCCAGGTGCTGGCCAACGCCACCGGCGATCGTGGCGCCGCGCAGCAGCCCGGCGTCCGCGACGAACTCGGCAGGGCCAAGGCGTATGTCGCCAGCTACGACTACCGCCAGGACGAAGGGTTCTCCGCCAACGGGTCGCCGAGCTTCCAGACCACGCTGGTGGTGCGTTTCAAGCGCGACGAGGTCGACGGGCTGGTGCAGATGCTCGGCCTGCCCAGCTGGCCGTTGCCGCGGCCCAAGCCGGTGCTGTGGCTGGGCATCGATGATGGCAAGGGTCCGCGCCTGGTGGCGCTGGGCCAGGTGAACGCCGCCCGTGCGGTGCTCGACCAGGCCAAGCGGCGCGGTTATGCGCTGGGCCTTCCCTCCGGCAGCACTGCCGAACAGGCGGCGGTCGGCGCGATCTGGCGTGGCGACACCGCTGCGATCGCCTCGCTGTCGAAGCGCTACAGCCCGCCCATGCAACTGGTCGGCAAGCTCCAGCGCGCCGGCACCGGCTGGGTCGCGGACTGGATCTTCGTCGACAAGGGCAAGGTGCTGTCGAAGTGGCAGACCACCCATGCGGACGCGCGCCGGGCGATGGCAGGTGGCGCCGATGGCGCGGCCGATGCCCTGTTCAAGCGCTATGCCAAGGCTGGCAGCGGCGGTCCGCCCGGGCGTTACCGCGTGCGCATCCTCGGCATCGACGACGCCGACGACTACCTGCGCCTGGCCGGTTACCTCGAAGGGGTGTCGCTGGTGAAGCGGGCGACGCCGGTGTCGGCGACGCCGGACGTGCTGGAGCTCGATCTCGAGCTGGCCACCGGCATCGCCAATTTCGCGAAGTACGCCGATCGCGGCTCGGTGCTGTCCATGGTCTCCGCCGGCGGCGCCCGCGACCAGGACGGTGATGCCGAGCCTGCCGCGACGCAGGTCGCCACCTTCCGCCTGGACTGACATGCATCCCGACAACGACCTCGCGACCATTGCGACCTTCTACCGGCGGGTGCAGTGGACCGCCGTCGGGCTCGGCGTGCTGTGGCTGGTCTGGCTGCTGGCGCCGATCCTCAGTCCGTTCGTGTTCGCCGCGCTGCTGGGCTGGATGGGCGATCCGATGGTCGACCGCCTGGAGGCCCGCGGATTGCA
Source organism: Thermomonas sp. (assembly GCA_035456065.1). Lineage (GTDB taxonomy): Bacteria > Pseudomonadota > Gammaproteobacteria > Xanthomonadales > Xanthomonadaceae > Thermomonas. The sequence goes on from DATIDW010000004.1 coordinate 133,026, forward strand.
GCGCAACAACGCGGTGATCCTGGTGTTCAGCGCGATGACCCTGGTGCTGGCGATCGCCCTGGTCGTGCTGGTGCCGCTGCTGGAGCAGCAGATCGTCACCCTGGTGACCTCGCTGCCGAATTACCGCGACTGGATGGTCGGCACCGCGGTGCCCTGGGTCGAACAGCGCACCGGGCTGCAGATCCTGTCGTGGCTGGATCCGGGGCGCCTGTTCCAGCTGATCCGCGACCATTGGGAAAGCGCGGGCGGCATCGCCGCCACCGTGCTCGGTTACGTCTCGCGCTCGGGTTTCGCATTGCTCGGCTGGATCGCCAACATCGTGCTGCTGCCGGTCCTGACGTTCTTCTTCCTGCGCGACTGGGACCTGATGATCGAGCGCGTCGGCTTGCTGATCCCGCGCGCCCATTTCGACACCGTGGCCCGGCTGACCAGGGAATCCGATGCCGTGCTCGGTGGTTTCCTGCGCGGCCAGTTGCTGGTCATGCTGATCCTCGGCGTGCTGTACGCGGTGGGCCTGTCTGCGGTGGGCCTGAACCTGGGCATCCTGATCGGGGTGGTCGCCGGGCTGCTGACCTTCGTGCCCTACCTGGGCCCGGCTTCGATCGTGCTGTTCGGCGGCATCGCCGCGCTGGTCCAGTTCGGCGATTGGCAGCACCTGGCCGGGGTGGCCGTGGTCTTCACCGTCGGCCAGATCATCGAGAGCTACTGGCTCACCCCGAAACTGGTCGGCGACCGCATCGGCCTGCACCCGGTCGCGGTGATCTTCGCGGTGATGGCTGGCGGCAGCCTGTTCGGCTTCCTCGGCATGCTGCTGGCGCTGCCGGTGGCGGCGGTGGTCAACGTGCTGCTGCGCTATGCGGAGGAACGCTATCGGCAGAGCCGGCTGTATGCGGGCGACGGCCCGACGATCGTGGTCGGCAGCGCGGTCCCCGAGCATCCGCGCGCCCATGGTGACGGCGAAGCACCCGCCGCTTGAGATGCCGGTGGACGACGTGCGGGTAGACGACATGCTCGGTCCGCAACTGCCGCTGGCACTGCGCGCGCCCCCGGACCAGCGACTGGAACGCTACCTGCGCGCGCCCGCAGGCCTGCTCGGGCAGTTGCAGGCGCTGGCCAGCGGCAGCACCGTCGATGCCGCGTATCTGCAGGGCACCGCCGCGACCGGCAAGACCCATTTGCTGGTCGGCAGCTGCACGCTCGCCACCACCCTGGGCAGGCAGGCCCGTTACCTCGCGCTGTCGAACCTGCGCGGGCGCCTGCGCGTGGCCAGCGAGGGGCTGGATGCCGAGCTGGTGGCGCTGGACGACGTCGATGCGATCGCCGGAGACCGCGACGACGAGATCGCCCTGTTCGACCTGCACAACCGCCTGCGCGATGCCGGGCGCAGCGTGGTGTATGCCGCATCCGCCGGGCCGGAGGCATTGCCGCTGGTGCTGCCCGACCTGCGTTCGCGCCTGTCGCAATGCGCCCGCTGGACGTTGCCGGTGCTGGACGACGACGCGCGCGCGGAGCTGTTGCGCCAGCGTGCCGGTGCGCGTGGCCTGGATTTCGACGATGCCGCGCTGGACTGGGTGCTGCGGCGTTGCAGCCGCGACCTCGGTTCCCTCACCGCATTGTTCGAGCGCCTCGATCGCGCCTCGTGGGTGGCGCAACGGCGCCTGACCGTGCCGTTCCTGCGCCAGGTGATGGGCGCGGAGGGCTGAGTCAGTTGTGGCCCAGGCCGCTGCGCTGGAGGTTGGCGTCGTAGTTGGCGATGTAGTCGGCGAAGTTCGACGCCAGGCTCTTCTCGAAATGACCGACCAGGAAGGCGCTGGCCTTGGGCGCCTCGACGCGCGCGCGCTCGGCGCTGCCGCAGGCGGCCGCCACGACGTGTGCATTGAAGCGCGCGGCGGCGGCGAGCAATGCCATCGACACCTGCGTGTGGTTGTCGGCGGTCAACTTCTGGTTGGCCAGGGCGAGGAAGGCGTTGCTGAGTTCGGCGAACTGGATCTGGGGGTCGGACATCGCGGTGCCATGCGTGCGTGGGGGTGCAAGGGTAGCGCATCGCGCGCGGGGCTCAGTCGCCGCGAAGTTCCGCGTCCAGCCTGGCCAGCCGTTCCGGCGTGCCCACGTCCGTCCAGCGGCCGCGATGGTGTTGCCCGTGGATGCGGCCGTCGGCCATGTGCGCCCGCAGGATCGGTGCCAGGCGGAAACGCGGCGGCACGTCGTCCGCGCCGGTGTCTCGGCTGAAGCCGCGCCAGCCGTCGAGCAGCTGCGGGCGGTAGACACCGATGCCGGCGTAGGTCAGGCGACGGGCGCCATCGCTGCGCACGTGGCCGTCGTCGTCCAGGGCGAAATCACCCTGCGTCGCCTGCGGCGGACAGTCGACCATGACCAGGTGCGCCAGGCCCTCCGGTTCGCGCGGCAGCGTGGCGAAGTCGAGGTCGGTCCAGGTGTCGCCGTTGACCAGCAGGAAGGGGTCGCCCCCCAGCAAGGGCAGGGCATGCAGCATGCCGCCGCCGGTTTCCAGCGGGGTGCCGCCTTCGTACGAATAACGGATGCGCAGGCCCCAGCGCGATCCGTCGCCGAGCACCTCCGGGAACTGCATGGCCAGCCACGAGGTGTTGATCACGACGTCCTCGACGCCGCAAGCCGCGAGCTTTTCCAGATGCCATTCGATCAGCCGCTTGCCACCGACCGGCAACAGGGGTTTCGGGGTCGTGTCCGTCAACGGGCGCATGCGCTCGCCCAGGCCGGCGGCGAAGATCAGCGCCTTCACGCCTGCAGCCTGGAGATCGCTGGCTTGATCGTGCGTTCCAGCAGATCCTGCAGCGGCATGAGTTCACGATATCTCGGCACGACGGCGTCCAGGTAGGCGACGAAGCGCGGGGCATCGGCGAGGTAACGCGGCTTGCCGTCACGATGGTGCAGACGCGCGAAGATGCCGAGGATCTTCAGGTGCCGCTGCACGCCCAGCCAGTCGGCGTCGCGCAGGAAGGTGGCGATGTCCGGCACCGGCAGGCCGGCGGCGGCGGCGCGTGCGTGGTAACGCCGCAGCCAGCCCTCCACGCGGTCCTCGGGCCAGCTCAGGAAGGCGTCGCGCAGCAGGCTGACGGCGTCGTAGGCGATCGGCCCGACCACCATGTCCTGGAAGTCGAGCACCGCGGGCCCGTCCGCCACCGGCATCAGGTTGCGCGGCATGTAGTCGCGATGCGTGGGTACGCGCGGCTGCGCCAATGCGTTGTCCATCAACCTGCGCTGCACCAGCTGCAACCGCTCGGCATCGTCGCAATCCAGTTCGATATCGAGATGGCGTCGCAGGTACCACTCTTCGAACAGACCGGCGTCGCGCTGCAGCAGGGCCTCGCCGAACACGACCGTGTCGGCGGGCAGCGCGGTCGACTGCAGCCGCAGCAATTGTTCGATCGCGCCATCGACGTGCGTGTCGGCGTTGGCGTCGTCCATCACCTGCGCCATGGTCGGGCCGCCGAGGTCCTCCAGCAGCAGGAAACCGTCATCGATGTCGCGCGCCAGCACCCGCGGCACGCGCACGCCGCCGGCCTCGAGCAGGTCGTGCGCCCGCAACCACGGCCGCACGTCTTCCTGGTCCGGCGGCGAGTCCATCACGATCCGCGAGGGCCCCTGGCCGGAGCTGCGCCAGTAGCTGCGGAAGCCGGCGTCGGTGGAGGCGCGTTCGAGTCGTGCATCGGCATCGCCAAGCGCCGCGCGCGTCCAGGCGAGGCGCTGCGCGGCGCGTGGGTCGGGTGGCGTTGCCGGGTCGCTCATGCGCAAAGGGTAAACTGCGGCATCGATCCTAGCGAGACGCGCATGACGACCTTGCAACCTGTCCTGCTGTCCGGCGGCTCCGGCACGCGGCTGTGGCCGTTGTCGCGCGAGGCCTATCCGAAGCAGTTCCTGCCGCTGGCTGGTGACGACACCATGTTGCAGGCGACCTGGTTGCGCGTGGCCGGACTGGCCGATGCCGCGCATGCGCTCAATCGGCCGATCGTGGTTGCCGGCGAGGACCATCGCTTCCTGGTGGCCGAACAGCTGCGCCAGGTCGGTGCGCCGACGCCGGCGATCCTGCTGGAGCCGGTCGGCCGCAACACCGCGCCGGCGATCGCCGCGGCGGCGTTGCAGGCGTTGTCTGCCGGCGATGATCCGCTGTTGCTGGTGCTGCCGTCCGATCACGTGGTGCGCGACGTCGACGCGTTCCAGTACGCGGTCCGCGTGGCGATGCCAGCCGCCGAGGCTGGCGCGCTTGTCACCTTCGGCATCGTGCCGGGTACACCCGAAACGGGCTTCGGCTACATCCAGGCCGAGGCAGGAGAGGGCGTGCGCAAGGTGCTGCGCTTCGTCGAGAAGCCGGACGCGGTCACAGCGCAGTCCTATCTCGATGACGGCGGCTATTACTGGAACAGCGGCATGTTCCTGCTGCGCGCCTCGCGCTACATCGAGGAGTTGCAGCGCTTCCGTCCCGACATCGTGGCCGCGGTGCGCGCGGCATTCGATGGCGCCGCGCGCGACGGCGACTTCATCCGCCTGGGCAAGGACGCGTTCGCCGCGAGTCCATCGGATTCCATCGACTACGCGGTGATGGAGAACACCGACGCCGCGATGGTGCTAGCGGTGGACATCGGCTGGAACGATGTCGGTTCGTGGTCGGCGCTGTGGGGCGTGAGCGAACAGGACGCCGATGGCAATGCCCACCACGGCGACGTGATCGCGGTCGACAGCCGCAACAGCTACGCCTACGCGCAGCGGCTGGTGGCGCTGGTTGGCGTGGACGACCTGGTGGTGGTGGAAACCGCTGACGCGGTGCTGGTCGCGCACAAGGACAAGGTGCAGCAGGTCAAGGACGTGGTCGCCCGGCTGAAGGCGGAAAGGCGCAGCCAGGCCGCCTTGCATCGCGAAGTGCACCGGCCCTGGGGCAGCTACGACTCGGTGGATGCCGGCGACGGCTTCCAGGTCAAGCGGATCAGGGTCAAGCCGGGTGCGCGGCTGTCGTTGCAGTCGCACACGCGCCGCGCCGAGCACTGGATCGTGGTGCGCGGCATCGCGCGGGTGACCCGCGACAACGACGTGTTCGAGCTGTTCGCCAACCAGAGCACCTACATTCCGATCGGCGCGAAGCATCGCCTGGAGAATCCCGGCGCCGAGATGCTGGAATTGATCGAGGTGCAGTCCGGCGATTACCTCGGCGAGGACGACATCGTCCGCTACGAGGACGTGTACGGGCGATCGTGAGCGCTTGCGATCAGCCGGGGGCTGATCGCGCTCACGAGAGCGCCCGGCCATGGAGCGCCGGGCAGGGGTTGGTCGAAGCGATGATTCAGCGCCATGGATGGCGACGACTCACTTGGTGAAGTTGGAGCTGATCAGCCCAATCCCGCCAGCCACTCGTCGTCCGAGCCCTCGTTGACGTCGGCGAACAGCGGCGTGGAGAAATAGCGCTCGCCGGTGTCCGGCAGCACCGCCAGCAGCACGCTGCCTTCGGCTGCGGCTTCCGCCACCTTCAACGCGGTGGCCAGGGTGCCGCCTGCGGAGATGCCGACGAAGATGCCCTCTTCCGCCGCCAGCCGGCGTGCGGTGGCGATCGCCTCGTCGTCAGTGACCTGCAGCAGTTGGTCATAGACGTCGCGATTCAGCACTTCCGGCACGAAATCCGGGGTCCAGCCCTGGATCTTGTGCGGCTTCCATTCGTCGCCCTTGAGCAGCGACGCACCGGCCGGTTCGGTGGCGATGATCTTCGTCTCCGGGCGGGCGACCTTGAGCACCTCGCCGACGCCGGTCAGGGTGCCGCCGGTGCCCCAGCCGGTCACGAAATAATCGAGCCGCTTGCCGGCGAAGTCGCGCAGGATTTCCGGCGCGGTGGTGTTGCGGTGGTAGGCGGGATTGGCCGGATTGGCGAACTGGCTGGCCAGGAACCAGCCGTGCTTGTCCGCCAGCTCCTTCGCCCGCCGGACCATGCCGCTGCCGCGCTCGGCGGCCGGGGTCAGGATCACTTTCGCGCCATACGCGCGCATCAGCTTGCGGCGTTCGATCGAGAACGTCTCCACCATCGTCGCCACGAACTTGTAGCCGCGCGCGGCGGCGACCATCGCCAGGGCCACGCCGGTGTTGCCCGAGGTCGCTTCCACGATCGTGTCGCCGGGCTTGAGCAGGCCCTTCTGCTCGGCATCGAGGACGATGGCCAGCGCCAGGCGGTCCTTGACCGATCCGCCTGGATTGAAGGACTCGACCTTCGCGTAGATCGTGGTGTGCTTCGGCGCGAGCCGCTGCAGCTTGACGATGGGCGTGTTGCCGATGGTGTCGAGGATGCTGTCGTAGAGGGCCATGGAAGGTTCCGTTGGGTATGTGGCGTCAGGCGGCGCGGGCCAGCTGGCCGATGATCGCGCAGCCTGCGTCCGCGTTCGTTAAGGGGGCGCTGCCGAACCAGTGCAGGCGGGTGGCGAACGCGGCGACCTCGCCGATCACCAGCAGCGCAGGCGCCTGCACGCCGTGGCGTTGCGCGAGTTCCGGGAGTTCGCCGAGGGTGCCGGCGATGACGCGTTGCTCGGGGCGCGAGCCGTTTTCGACCAGCGCGAACGGCGTCGATGCCGCGCGGCCGTGCGCGACCAGCGTGTCGCGCAGGCGGGCCAGCCCGGACACGCCCATGTAGAAGGCCAGGGTCTGCCGGGGTTGCGCCAGCGCGGCCCAGTCGTGGTCGGCGTCACCGTCCTGCGCATGCGCGGTCAGCAGGCGCAGCGACTGCGCATGGTCGCGATGGGTCAGCGGGATGCCGGCATAGGCCGCGCAGGCCACGGCGGCGGTGATGCCGGGCACCACTTCGAAGGGGATGCCGTGTGCGCGCAGGACTTCGAGTTCCTCGCCGCCGCGGCCGAACACGAACGGGTCGCCGCCCTTCAGCCGCACCACTTGCTTGCCGGCGCGCGCATGCAACAGCAGCAGGTCGTGGATGCGCGCCTGGGTCGCGTGGTGGTCGCCACCGACCTGCTTGCCGACCTCGATGCGTTCGGCGCCGGGCCGTGCCAGCGCGAGGACGTCATCGCTGACCAGGCGGTCGTGCAGGATCACGTCGGCGTCGGCCAGCGCTCGCGCGGCGTGCAGGGTGAGCAGGCCCGGATCGCCCGGCCCGGCGCCGACCAGCCGGACCAGGCCAACGGGCGGCGGATCGGCGACCGCGGCGGGACCGCCGATGACAGCGCGGGACAAGGGGGTGGGACGAGGAATGGACATGGCCACACGCTAGGCGTCGCCGACCGCCGGGTGAAATGGCCGCAGGGTTTTCGCTTATGCTCCAGAGGCATAACGAAGCACTGGAAATGCTTCCAACGGTGGATATACTGCATCTCTACATCTTGATATAGCGATATATCGCTACCGCGATCATGACCCTGACCCAGCTCCGTTACCTCGTCGCGATCGCCGACTCCGGGTTCAACATCACCCAGGCGGCCGAGCGCGTGCACGCGACCCAGCCCGGGCTGTCGAAGCAGCTGAAGCAGTTGGAGGACGAGCTCGGCTTCCAGTTGTTCCTGCGCAAGGGCCGCAGCCTGGAAGGCGTGGCACCGGCCGGGATCAAGGTGATCGAGCACGCGCGCCGGATCCTGGCGGAGGCCGCCAACATCCGCAGCTATGCCGCCAACGAGCGCGGCGAGCACCGCGGTCGCCTGCTGCTGGCCACCACCCACACCCAGGCGCGCTACGTGCTGCCGCCGGTGATCGCGGACCTCAAGCGCCGCTATCCGCAGGTCAGCGTCGACCTGTTCGCGTCCGGCGACGCGGAGGTGCTCGACAAGCTCGACGAGGCCGATTTCGCCCTGATCAGCAGCGCCGGCGCGCAACCGTCCAGCAGTGGCGTCGCCGTGCCCTTGTACCGCTGGCGCCGGGTGCTGCTGGTGCCGGCCTCGCATCCCCTGGCCGAGCTGTCGGGTCCGCCGAGCCTGGTCGACCTGGCCCGGCATCCGCTGATCAGCTACGAATCCTCCAAGTTGCCGGAGTCCTCGCTGCAGCGCGCGTTCGCCGCTGCCGGGGTGGAACCGCAGATCGCGATGACCGCGCGCGATGCCAACCTGATCAAGACTTACGTGCGCGCCGGCCTGGGCGCCGGCCTGCTGGCGGAGATGGCGGTGCACACCCGCGAGGACGATGACCTGCGCGTCATCGAGGCGCCTGCCGAGCTGCCGGAATGCATCACCTGGGCGGTGGTGCCGCGTGGCCGCGTGCTGCGCGAATACGCGCTGGCGCTGCTGCAGGGGCTCGCGCCGCAACTCGACCCGCGCGACCTGCGGCGGATCCTGGAAGGCAACCAGGACGCGATCTGGCCGGCGGCACCGCGCTGGAGCGCACCGGCGCGCGCCACTTACGCCTGAGCGAAAAGGGGTCAGAGTGTGGAAAACGGGGTCAGGTTCACTT
>DATIDW010000005.1:0-36302 GCA_035456065.1 Thermomonas sp.
CCGCACAAGTCACCTGCGCACACTGTCAAAGATCGTCGAACTCGGCCTCAGCGCCTGGTTCGTTTCTCGCCGCAACGTTTCCGTCGAAGTGAGCCGCACATCATACAAGGGTTTTCGTTGCCGTCAACACCCTGTGAGGGACTTTCCGTTCCCGTTCAGCCAGTCCGGACAGGCCGGCGGCGAAGCGGGCGCGCATCTTGCAACAACATCCCCCGCGTTGGAAGTCTTGCGCCTTGACGCAATCCATGCTCCGCGCGAAGGTGCGCGATCCCTGAAGGAGCCTCTCATGCGCCGCTACGCTTTCGCCCTGCTTGCATCGTGTTGTATCTCCGGCTGCGCGGGCGCCTCGCAGCCATGGGTGGAACTCGGCGGCCAGCGCTACAGCGTGGAGATCTCCGATGACGGGGAAGAGCGCGCGCGCGGCCTGATGTTCCGCGATGCGATGGGCAGCGACAAAGGGATGCTTTTCATCCATGACGCCGAGGAGCCGCAGGCGTACTGGATGAAGAACACCAGGATCCCGCTCGACATCCTCTACTTCGACAATGGCCGCAAGCTGGTCGCGCAGCAACGCGACGTGCCGACGTGTTCGCTGGGGGATGCATGCCCTTCTTACCCGAGCGATGCACCGGCGCGCTACGTGCTGGAGCTCAACGCTGGCGAGGCCGCGCGACTCGGGCTGAAGGACGGTGCCGAGTTGCGCTTCGGCCCGGGCATCCTGCAGGCGAAGTGACGCTCAGGCCTCGATCGGCTCGAAGTCGTCCTTGCTGACCCCGCAATCGGGGCATGTCCACGTATCCGGCACGTCTTCCCAGCGCGTGCCTGGCGCGATGCCATCTTCCGGCAACCCCAGCGCCTCGTCGTAGATGAAGCCGCAGACCACGCACATCCAGGTGCGGTAAGGCGCGTCGGAGTCGGAAGCGGTCATCGGGGCGATAATGGGGAAGCCGGCGCAGATTGTCCCACCACGCGCCGGCCTGCGGAAGCGCGATGCCTTCGAACACATACCTACGCGGCACTTCAGCGAGGCTCGGGAACGGGCTTTACCTGATCACGCCCGACGATCCCGATCCGCAGCGCCTGCTTGCACGCGTGCAGCCCTTGCTGCCGTCGGCGTCCTGCCTGCAATTGCGCAACAAGGCCATGTCCGCGACGACATTGCGCGAGGCCGGCAGCTTGCTCCGCGATGCCTGCCAGGATGCAGGTGTGCCCTTCATCGTCAATGACGATGCCGCGCTCGCGTCGGATCTCGGAGCCGACGGCGTGCACCTCGGCGAGGACGATGGCGACATACGCACCGCGCGCGCCGTCCTCGGTGGCGACGCGATCATCGGCGTGTCCTGCTACGACGATATCGACCGGGCGCGAGCGCTGGTGGCGAAGGGAGCGGATTACATCGCCTTCGGTGCGTTCTTCCCCTCGCCCAGCAAGCCGCATGCGCGTCGCGCCCGCATCGAGCTGCTGCGCGACAGCGCCAGCCTCGGGGTGCCGCGCGTGGCGATCGGTGGGCTCACCCCGGACAATGCAGGACCGATCGTGGCTGCAGGCGCCGACCTCATCGCGGTAATCAGCGGCGTGTTCGACGCACCGGATCCGGTCGCGGCGGCGCGCGCCTACCTGTCCCTGTTCCGAAACACTCTTGCCGAGAACAACGAAAACGCATGAACAACGAACGTTCGCACGATCTCTTCGCCCGCGCCCAATCGCTGATGCCCGGCGGGGTGAACTCGCCGGTCCGCGCCTTCAAGTCGGTGGGCGGCGAACCGTTCTTCGTGCAGCGCGCGGACGGCCCGCACCTGTTCGACGTGGACGGCAACCGCTACATCGACTACGTCGGCTCGTGGGGCCCGATGATCGTCGGCCACAACCATCCGAAGGTGCTGCAGGCCGTCATCGACACCGCGCGCAACGGCCTGAGCTTCGGCACGCCGAACCCGCTGGAAGTGACCATGGCCGAGACCATCGCGCGCCTGGTCCCAAGCTGCGAGATGGTGCGCATGGTCAACTCCGGCACCGAAGCCACGCTGTCGGCGATCCGGCTGGCGCGCGGTGCGACCGGGCGCAGCCGCATCGTCAAGTTCGAGGGCTGCTACCACGGCCACGGCGATTCCTTCCTGGTCAAGGCCGGCAGCGGCGCGCTGACCTTCGGCGTGCCGACCTCGCCGGGCGTGCCGAAGGCGCTGGCCGACCTGACCCTGACCCTGCCCTACAACGACTTCGATGCAGCGGCGCACTTGTTCGACGAATGCGGCGGCGACATCGCCGGCCTGATCGTCGAGCCTGTCGTCGGCAATGCGAACTGCCTGCCGCCGCGCGAGGGCTACCTGCGGCACCTGCGCGACCTGTGCACGCAGCATGGCGCCCTGTTGATCTTCGACGAAGTGATGACTGGCTTCCGGGTGGCGCTGGGCGGCGCGCAGGCGCGCTATGGCGTGGCACCGGACCTGTCGACCTTCGGCAAGGTGATCGGCGGCGGCATGCCGGTCGGCGCCTACGGCGGTCGGCGCGAACTGATGCGGCAGATCGCCCCGAGCGGCCCGATCTACCAGGCCGGAACCCTGAGCGGCAACCCGGTGGCGATGGCCGCGGGGCTGGCGATGCTGGATCTGGTGCAGGCACCGGGCTTTTACGACGCGCTGGAAGCGAAGACGAATGCGCTGTGCGATGGCCTGGAAGCCGCCGCGCGCGATGCCGGCGTCGCGTTCACCACGCAACGCGTCGGCGGCATGTTCGGCATGTTCTTCACCAGCGAAACGGTGGACACCTTCGCCCAGGCGATGGCCTGCGACAGTGCCGCGTTCAACCGCTTCTTCCACGCGATGCTCGAGCGCGGCGTGTACCTGGCGCCATCCGCGTACGAGGCCGGCTTCATGTCCAGCGCGCATGACGACGCCGCGATCGCCGCCACCATCGATGCCGCGCGCGACGCGTTCGCCGCCATCGCCCACTGATCCACGACACGGAACCCACCATGCGCCCCGACACGCTCGCCGTCCACGCCGGCAACGCACCCGACGAAAGCACCGGCGCGGTGGCGCCGCCGCTGCACCTGAGCACGACCTTCCGCCATGGCCCCGCCGGCGAGCGCGTGGCCGGCTACGAGTACCAGCGCGAGGGCAACCCGACCAACGACCGCCTGCGCGAAGCACTCGCGACACTTGAAGGCGGCGAGGCCGCCTGCACCTTCGCCTCCGGCATGGCGGCGATGACCACGCTGCTCGAGTGCCTGCCGACCGGTGCCCGCGTGCTGTTCCCGGACGACTGCTACAGCGGCCTGCGCATGCTGTTCCAGGAATACCTGCCCGAGCGCGGCATCGTCGCCGAGGTGGTCGACATGGGCGACCTCGACGCGGTGCGCGCGGCCTGCACGACGCCGGTCGCGATGCTGTGGATCGAGACACCCTCGAATCCGCTGATGAAAGTCAGCGACATCGCCGGGCTCGCCGGCATCGGCCATGCGGCCGGCGCCGTCGTGGTGGTCGACAACACCTTCGCCACGCCGCTGCTGCAGCGCCCGCTGGCGCTGGGTGCCGACATCGTCATGCATTCGACCACCAAGTATTTCGGCGGCCATAGCGACGTGCTCGGTGGTGCGCTGGTGTTCGCGAGGAATGACGAACTCGCCCACAAGGTCGCGCACCGCCTGCATGTCACCGGCGCGGTGCTGTCGCCCTTCAGTGCCTGGCTGACCCTGCGTGGCTGCCGCTCGCTGGGGGCGCGCATGGCGATGCACTGCGCGAACGCGCGCAAGGTGGTCGACTTCCTCGCCGCGCATGCGGCGATCGAGCGGGTGAACTGGCCGGGGTTGCCATCGCATCCCGGCCATGCGGTCGCCACGCGGCAGATGCAGGCGTTCGGCGCGATGCTGAGCATCGAGGTGCGCGGTGGCCGCGAGGCCGCGCTGGCGATGGCCGGCAAGCTGCGGGTGTTCACCAACGCCACCTCGCTGGGCGGCTGCGAATCGCTGGTCGAGCACCGCGCCTCGGTCGAAGGGCCGAATGCGCGCTCACCGCAGAACCTGCTGCGGATGTCGATCGGGCTGGAACACGCGGACGATTTGATTGCCGACCTGGCGCAGGCGCTCGACGGAGCGGGCTGAGCAGCACGCATGGCCAGCCTTGGACGCCGGGAATTCCTTGCCGCGCTGGCGGCGGGTGGCTTGCTGGGCTGCATGCCCGATGCGCTGGCATCGCCACACACCGGCGTGCGCCTGGTCGTGCTCGGCACGGCCGGCGGGCCGACCCCGAAGCCCAATCGCTTTCCCGCCGCGTATGCCCTGGTCGTGGGTGAAGACGTGTACCTCGTCGACGCCGGCAACGGCGTCGCCCAGCAACTCGCGCGCGCCGGCATCGGCATCAACCGCGTGCGCCACGTCTTCATCAGCCACCACCATTCCGACCACGATGCCGATGCCGGCACGCTTGCATTGCTGGCGTGGGCGACCAACCCGAAATCGCCGCTGACCATATGGGGGCCGCCGCCAATGCGCGCGCAGATGGCGGCCCATCGCGACTATGCCCGCTTCGATATCGACACCCGCACCGTGGACGAAGGCCGACCGGACTTCGAGGCATCGACCCGCGTGGTGGATTTCAGCGAGGAGGGACTGCTGCTCGACGAGGGCAAGGTGAAAGTGCGTTGCGTGCGCAACCTGCATCCACCGATCCAGCAGTCGTATGCCTTCCGCTTCGACACACCGGACCGCAGCTACGCGTTCTCGGGCGACACCACCTACTCGCAGGCCGTGGCCGGCCTGGCCCGCGGCGCCGACGTATTGGTGCACGAGGTGATGCACCTGCCCGCGCTCGATGCGCTCATCGCCAGCGAGCCGAACGCCCGCACGCTGCGCGAACACCTGCTGGCCAGCCATTCCACCCCCGAGCAGGTGGGCCGCGTCGCCACCGAAGCCGGCGTGGGCACGCTGGTGCTCTCGCATTTCGTGCCGGGCGGGCCGATGGTCGCGGACGAGACCTGGCTGGAGGCCGTGCGGCCGCATTTCGACGGCCGGATCATCGTTGCCCACGACCTGATGACGTTGCCCTGAGGCAGCGCCCGCGGGTCTAGCGGGCGACGAACGCCTGCAACGCGATGCGCAGGCGCGCGAGTCCTTCCTCGACATCGTCATCGCCGATGTTGAGCGCCGGCACGAAGCGCAGCACATCCGGGCCTGCCTGCAACAGCAGCAGGCCGTTGGCGGCGGCGTGGTCGAGGATCTCGCCAGCACGACCGGCGTGTTCCGGCTTCAATACCGCGCCGATCATCAGTCCGCGGCCGCGCACTTCGGAGAACAGGCCGAGGTCGCGGTCGATTGCATCCAGTCCGTCGCGGATCGCCTGCGCCTGGCGCTGCACGTTCGCGGCGATGTCGTCGGAGCCCAGCGTGCGCAGCGCGACGCGCGCCACCGCGGACGCCAGCGGATTGCCACCGAAGGTCGTGCCGTGCGCACCGAACTGCATGACCTCGGCGACCTTGCGCCCGGCCAGCATCGCGCCGATCGGCATGCCGCCGCCCAGCGCCTTGGCCAGGGTGACGATGTCGGGCACCACGCCGTCCTGCCAATGCGCGAACAGCGCGCCGCTGCGGCCCATGCCGCACTGGATCTCGTCCAGCACCAGCAACGCATCGTGCCTGTCGCAGAGCGCGCGCACCGCCTGCAGGAAGCCCGGTGCCGCCGGCATCACCCCGCCTTCGCCCTGCACCGGCTCCAGCATCACCGCGGCCACGTCGCCACCGGCCATCGCCGCTTCCAGCTGGCCGATGTCGTTGAAGTCGACGTAGCGGAAGCCGCCCGGCAACGGCTCGTAGCCTTCCTGGTACTTCGGCTGCGCGGTCGCGGTGACCGCGGCCAGCGTGCGCCCGTGGAAACTGCCGCGGAAGGTGACGATGACGCGACGTTCGGGCGCGCGGCCCTGCGCGGTCGCCCACTTGCGCACCAGCTTGATCGCGGCCTCGTTGGCCTCGGCGCCGGAATTGCACAGGAAGGCACGCTCGGCGAAACGCGAGGCCGTCACCAGCTCCTCGGCCAGGCGCAGCGGCGGCTCGCTGTAGAACACGTTGCTGGTATGCCAGAGCTTGCCGGCCTGTTCGACCAGCGCAGCGGTCAGTTCCGGATGGCAATGGCCGAGCGCACACACGGCGATGCCACCGGCCAGGTCGACGTACTCGCGCTCCTCGATGTCCCATAGGCGGCTGCCACGGCCACGCGCCAGGATCATCTGGCGTGGGCGATACACCGGCAGGTAATAGTCGCGGCCGAGGGCGAGGAGGTCGACGGACGAAGTCATGGACGGGGCGAATCCGGGAGGGAGGCGCATTCTGACCGAAATCGGCCGCGCGCCCGATCCTTCAGAAACTCATCGCGGCGGAATTGATCAGGCCCACGCCGAGGTGGATCGAGCCCGCCAGCACCGCCGCCGCCATTTCGCCGCGGTTGATGCGCCTCGGGAAATCCTTGAGCAGCAACGCCACCAGCGCATACGCCGCCAGTTGCGCGACCAGCGCCATGAACGCCCATGCCGCCACGTCGAGCAGGCCGCTGGCGATGCGCAGGGCGCTGGACAGCGGCAGCGCGAAGCCGAGCAACGCGCCGGCCAGCACCACCGCGGCGGGCAGGTTGTCGCCGCGGATCAGGGTGATTTCCCGATGCGGCGTGGCGTACAGGTACAGCACCACGTACAGGACCATGAAGCCAAGCCCCATGCCGAAATAGGCGGCGAAATCCGGCAGTCCCTCCATGAAGTGCATTGCGGTCTCCGTTGGGGGCCGGACTACCAGGTGCCGGTGTTCGGCATCGACACCCATGGCTCCCGCGGCGGCAGGTTGCCCTCCTGCAGCAGTTCGATCGAGACCAGGTCGGGGGAACGCACGAACGCCATGTGGCCATCGCGCGGCGGCCGGTTGATCGTGTAGCCCATCGCCTGCAGGCGTTCGCAGGTCGCGTGGATGTCGGCCACGCGGAACGCCAGGTGGCCGAAGTTGCGGGCGCTGCCGTAGTCCTCGACCGTGCCGTCTTCGGCGGGCCAGTTCCAGGTCAGTTCGACTTCGGCATGCGGGGTTTCGTCCGCGGCCACGAAGACCAGGGTGTAGCGGCCTTTCTCGTTCTCCATGCGCCGGGTTTCCTTCAGGCCGAGACCCTCGCAGTAGAAGCGCAGGGAGGCATCGAGGTCGCGGACGCGGACCATGGTGTGCAGGTATTTCATCGGCTCGGGGACATCCGGGGGACGCGCCTATCATCCCACGCGTCGCGCGCCGCCGTCCCGCCGCCCGTGGCCTGCAGCGTTGCGCAGGCCACGGCGTGGATGCCTCAGCAACTCGCCGCCACCTGGCCGATGTCGCGCGCGAGCAGCGCGCCCATCGCACCGCCGGCTCCCCGGCGCGCGGCTTCGACCAGCGCGGGCACGCTATCGTCCTCGTCCACATCGTCCCTGTCGTCGCGATTCATGGGGGGACGTGGCCGCGATGGCGAGTGTTGGCGACTCAGTCGAGGAACAGGTCGGGAAACAGCGGCAGCGCCGGGTCGATCGCGTAGCCCGAGAGGTCGCTGATGCCGGCCTCGCGCAGCACCTCGTCGTCGATGAAGAAGCGGCCGTTGGTGCCGCGGGCATCGCGCACCAGCACGGCGTGCGCGGCATCGCCCATGATCGCCGGCGAACGACCGTTGCCGGGTTGCACGCCCGGGATCATGTTGATCGCATCGGTGGCGACCAGGGTGCGCGGCCACAGCGCGTTCACCGCAACGCCGCGCGGGCCGAACTCGGCGGCCAGCCCGAGGGTGACGAAGCTCATGCCCATCTTCGCCAGGGTGTAGCCGGTATGCGGTGCCCACCATTTCGGGTCGAGCGAAGGCGGCGGGCACAGGGTGAGGATGTGCGGGTTCGGCGCTTCCAGCAGGTACGGCAGGCAGGCCTGCGCGCACAGGAAGCTGCCGCGCGCATTGACCTGCTGCATCAGGTCGAAGCGCTTCATCGGCGTGTCCAGCGTGCCGCGCAGCCAGATCGCGCTGGCGTTGTTGACCAGGATATCGATGCCGCCGAAGGCGTCCACCGTCGCCGCCACCGAGGCGCGCACCTGGTCTTCCTCGCGGATGTCGCATTTCAGCGCGAGGCCGCGCCCGCCGGCCTCATTGACCGCTTCGGCGGCGCTGTGGATGGTGCCGGGCAGCTTCGGATTGGCGACATCGGACTTCGCCGCGATCGCCACGTTGGCGCCATCGCGCGCCGCGCGCAGGGCGATCGCCAGGCCGATGCCGCGCGAGGCGCCGGTGATGAACAGGGTCTTGCCGGAGAGGGAGGCCATGGTGTGACATCGGGACGGATGAGGCGCGAGTGTAATCCGATGCCTCGATGCCTCCTCCTATAATCGGCCGATGCAGAGCGCCTGGTTCGACGCCACCATCGCCTGGATCACCGCTCACCCGCATGCCGCGGGCGGGCTGGTGTTCCTGGTCGCCTTCTGCGATGCGCTGGCGGTGGTCGGCATCATCGTGCCGGCGTTGCCGCTGCTGTTCGCGGTCGGCACGCTGATCGGGCTCGGACACCTCGATGGTCCCTACGCGATCGCCTGCGCCGCGCTGGGTGCGTTCGCGGGCGATGCGCTGAGTTTCTGGATCGGCCATCGCTGGGGGCCGGCGATGCGCGAACTGTGGCTGTTCCGACGCTATCCGCAACTGCTGGATCGCGGCGAAACCCTGTTCCGCCGGCATGGCACCAAGGGTTTGGTGATCGCACGCTTCGTCGGCGCGGTGCGCCCGTTCGTGCCTGCGGTGGCCGGCATGCTGCACATGCCATTGCGCCGCTACGTCCCGGCCAGCGTGTTCGCTGCGCTCGCGTGGGCGGCCGTGTTCCTCGCGCCCGGCTGGATCTTCGGTGCGTCCTACGACGCGGTGGCGGCGGTTGCCGACAAGCTGGCCCTGGTCCTGCTGGGACTGGTGGTGGTGGTGGCGCTGGTGTGGGCGGTCGTGCTGTACACGTGGCGCTGGTTCGCGCGGCATGCGGACAACCTGCTGGCGCGCGCGTTGCGCTGGACCCGCGCGCATCCGCGACTCGGCCGCTACGCCGCCGCGCTGATCGATCCGCGCCGGCCGGAATCCGCATCCCTGCTGATCCTCGCCGCCTGCCTGTTCGTGGTCGCATGGCTGTGGGCCGGCTTCAGCGCGAGCCTGTTGATGCGCGGCGGGCCGTCGCTGTTCGACCACGACGTGCACGCGGCGATGTTCGCGCTGCGCAACCCATTGGCGGACCGGTTGATGGCCTCGCTGGCGGCGATCGGCAGCGCGCCGGTGCTGGGCCTGCCATCGATGGTGGCGATGGGCTGGCTGCTCTGGCGCAAGCGCTGGATCGCGGCCGCGCACTGGCTCGCGGCAATCGCGGTGGGCCTCGCCCTGACCGCGGGGTTGGGCGCGGTGACCGACATGCCGCGTCCGCCGACCGCGGCCGCCGGCTTCGGCTTCCCGTCGATCGCGGTGACGATGACGACCGTGGTGTTCGGCTTCTTCGCGGTGCTGATCGCGCGCGAACTGCCCGGCCGCCAGCGCGTCTGGCCCTACCTGCTTGCGGGCGTGGCCACTGTGCTGGTCGGCTTCGCGCGCCTGTACCTCGGCGCGCACTGGCTCAGCGACATTACCGGCGGCGTGCTGCTGGGGGTGGTCTGGCTGCTGGTGCTGGGCATCGCCTATCGCCGCCACAGTGCGCGCTCGTTCTGGATGCGGCCGCTGGCCTGGGCGTTCTACGGCAGCTTCGTGCTGGTCGCGCTCTGGCATGCCCCGCGCAGTGCCGCGGCGACCCTGGCCCGGTTCGAGCCGCCCGCGCCCGTGCGCGTGATCGACGATGCCCGCTGGTGGTCGCAGGGCATCGACGACCCGCGCCATTTCGACCTCGAAGCCGCCGGCAACCTGGCCGTGTTGCAGAGACGACTGCAGGCGCAGGGCTGGAGCGTGCAGGCGCCGGCCGACTGGGTCGGCGTGCTCGGCCTGCTCGATGACGACCATGCGCTCGGCGCGCAACCGGTGTTGCCACTGGCGCTGGACGGGCACCCGGAGCGACTGCTGCTGCGCCGCCCCGGGCCACTGGCCGATGAACTCGAGGTGCTGCGCATCTGGCCGGCGCCGGCGCGCCTGGCCAGCAAGGACCCGTTATGGGTCGCGCGCTACGAACGCATGCATGGACGCAGGCTGCTGCGCCTGCTCACCTTGTGGCAACCGGAGCCGCATGCGCATGCACTGCCGGACGACCTGCGGCAGCTCGCCGGCACCACCGCCGCGCACGAAGCGCTGCTGCGGATCCGCATCGACACGCCCCGCATCGACGCGCCCTGAAACCGGGCGCTCAATCGGCATCGGCGTCCGCGTCGGCGATGCCGTCAAGCAGGGTTTGCAGGCGCCCGTGCGGATCGTCCAGTTGCAGCAGGACCTGTCGTTGCGGCATCGACAGCGGCAGCACCTCGGCCAGTCGCCAGCCCACCCAGGCTGCATCCTCGAACAGCGCGGGATCCGGATCGAAGCCGGCATCCACCTGCAGCAGGATCCGCCGCAGCAGGTCCGCCAGCAGGGCGTGCTCCGGGCGCAGCCGCGGCGTCGATGCCGCATCGGCGAGGTATTCGATGTCCGCGACCACCAGGCCGGTGTCGCGCACGCGCGTGCGCACCACGTGGAAACGCCGGCGACCGCGCACGCGCAGCGACAACAAGCCTTCCGGCGTGTTGCCGAAGTCCTCGATCACCGCCTCGGTGCCGAACGCCACCGGCGTCGCCGGCGCGCCGGCCTCGTTGCCCGCCAGGATCAGGCAGACGCCGAAGCCCGAGCCCTTGCGCCCGCATTCGCCGACCATGTCGAGGTAACGCCGCTCGAAGATGCGCAGGTCCAGCGCGGCGCCCGGCACCAGCACGCCGTGCAGCGGGAACAACGGCAGCGAGGCGTCGGTGTCAGGCATCCCGCAGGGCGGCATGGAACCGCCGCGGGGCGCCGTCGAAGCCGCCGTTGGACATGAACACCACGTGGTCGCCGCGGCGCGCGAGGCCTTGCAACGCGGCGACCAGCGCGTCGCCATCGGCGACGGAGCGGGCATCGCCGCGCACTGCAGCCACCACCTTGCCCGCGTCCCACGGAAGCTCGGGTCGCGCCAGGAACACCACCACGTCGGCGATGTCGAGCGAGGGCGCCAGCGCATCCGCATGCGCGCCCAGGCGCATCGAATTGCTGCGTGGCTCCATCGCCACCACGATGCGCGCGCCGCCGACCTTCGCGCGCAAGCCGGCCAGCGTGGTCGCGATCGCGGTCGGATGGTGGGCGAAGTCGTCGTACACGGTGATGCCGTCGTGTTCGCCGATGACTTCCATGCGCCGTTTGACGCTGCGGAAATTCGCCAGGGCAGGCATCACCGACGCCACGTCGACACCGACCGCAGCGCAGGTCGCCAATGCAGCCAGGCCATTGAGCACGTTGTGGTCGCCAAGCAGCGGCCACTCGACGATGCCGAGCTCGGCGCCGCAATGCATGACGGCGAACGCACTGCCGTCCTCGCGCAACTTGCGCGCGCTCCACTCGAATGAGCCATCGAAGCCGAAGCGCTCCACCGGCGTCCAGCAGCCCATCGCCAGCACCTCGCGCAGGCGTTCGTCGTGGCCATTGACGACCAGCCGGCCACGGCGCGGCACCGTGCGGACGAGATGGTGGAACTGGCGCTGGATCGCGGCCACGTCCGGGAAGATATCGGCGTGGTCGTATTCGAGGTTGTTGAGGATCGCCACCAGCGGCCGGTAGTGGACGAACTTGCTGCGCTTGTCGAAGAACGCAGTGTCGTATTCGTCGGCCTCGACCACGAATTCGCGGCCGCCGCCGATGCGCGCGGACGCGCCGAAATCCTCGGCCACGCCGCCGACCAGGAAGCCCGGCGAGCGTCCCGCCGCCTCCAGCAGGTAGGTCAGGATCGTGGTGGTGGTGGTCTTGCCGTGGGTACCGGCGACCGCCAGGACGTCGCGGCCGGGCAAGACCTGTTCGCTCAGCCATTGCGCGCCGGAGGTGTAGCGCAAGCCGGCATCGAGCACGTGCTCGACCGCCTCGTTGCCGCGCGACAGCGCGTTGCCGACGACGATCTCGTCGCAGTCGCCGGAGATGTTGGCGGGCGCGTAGCCCTGCTTCAGCGCGATGCCCAGTGTTTCCAGCTGGGTCGACATCGGCGGGTAGATGTTCTGGTCGCTGCCTTCGACTTCATGGCCGAGCTCGCGCGCCAACGCGGCCACGCCGCCCATGAAGGTGCCGGCGATGCCGAGGATGTGCAGTTTCAAAAGCGGCTCCGTCCTGTTGTGTTCCGCTATTTTCAGCCGATGTCGTGGCCCGGCTGGATCGCCTCGACGATGCGGGTGAAGACGTCGTCCAGCGAACCCACGCCATCGACCACGGTCAACTGGCCGTGCTGGCGATAGAAATCGATCACCGGCGCGGTCTGCTGGTCGTACACGTTGAGGCGGTGGCGCACCGATTCCGGGCTGTCGTCGGCGCGACCCTCGGCCTTGGCGCGGCCGGCCAGGCGCTCGATGATCTGCTCGTTGTCGACGGTGAGCTGCACGGCGGCATCGAACTTCTGCCCGAGGCTGGCGAGCAGCTCGTCCAGCGCCGCGGCCTGCGCCAGGTTGCGCGGGTAGCCGTCGAGGATGAAACCGGCCTTGGTGTCGTCGCGCGAGAAACGGTCCTTCAGCATGCCGAGCAGGATCGCGTCGCTGACCAGGTCACCGCGCGCCATCACTTCCTTGGCCTGCAGGCCCAGCGGGCTGCCGGCGGCCACTTCGGCGCGCAACAGGTCGCCGGTGGAAATATGCGGGACTTGCAGGTGTTCCTTCAGTCGTGCCGCCTGGGTGCCCTTGCCGGAACCCGGCGCGCCCAACAGAACCAATCGCATCGCATCGCTCCAGATCTTGGGGATGGCCGCCGCCACGGGGGCGCGGCCGGTGTTGCGGGCCAGCTTACCGTATCGTTATGGGCCAAGCCCACGCCTTCGACCATCGGAGTAAACCGCATGCCAGCCGGCACTTTGCTCTACGCCCAGAGCGGCGGCGTCACCGCCGTCATCAACGCCACCGCCTCCGCCGTCCTGCAGGCGGCCCGGGCCCGCAAGGTCAAGGTACTGGCCGCCCGCAACGGCATCCTCGGCGCGTTGCGCGAAGAGCTCATCGACACCAGCACCCTGTCCACCGCCCAGGTCAGGGCGCTGGCGCATACGCCCGGCGGCGCCTTCGGCAGTTGCCGGCTCAAGCTGAAATCGGTCGAGGCCGACCGCGCGAAGTACGAGCGCCTGCTCGCCGTGCTGCAGGCCCACGACGTGCGCTGGTTCCTCTACAACGGCGGCAACGACTCCGCCGACACCGCGCTGAAGGTCTCGCAGCTCGCGGCCGAATTCGGCTATCCGCTGACCTGCGTCGGCGTGCCCAAGACCATCGACAACGACCTGGCGGTCACCGACTGCTGCCCGGGCTTCGGCTCGGCGGCGAAGTACACCGCGGTCTCGGTGCGCGAATGCGCGCTCGACGTGGCGGCGATGGCGGAGACTTCGACCAAGGTCTTCGTCTACGAGGCGATGGGCCGCCACGCCGGCTGGCTGGCCGCGGCGGCCGGACTGGCCGGCGAAGGCCGCGACGAGGCCCCGCACCTGATCCTGTTCCCGGAGCGCCCGTTCGACGAGGCCGATTTCCTCGCCCGGGTCGATGCGGTGGTGAAGCGCGTCGGCCATTGCGTGGTGGTCGCAAGCGAGGGCATCCGCAGGGCCGACGGCAGCTTCGTCGCCGATGCCGGCGGCGGCAAGGATGCGTTCGGGCATGCGCAACTGGGCGGCGTGGCCTCGCACCTGGCCGGCCGGGTCAAGGACGTGCTCGGGCACAAGGTGCACTGGGCCCTGCCCGACTACCTGCAACGCTCCGCCCGCCACCTCGCCTCGAAGACCGACGTCGAGCAGGCGATGGCGGTCGGCCGCGCCGCGGTGGACTGCGCGCTGGCCGGGCAGAACGCGGTGATGCCGGTGATCGTGCGCACCTCCGACGCGCCCTATCGCTGGCATGTCGACCTCGCCCCGCTCAGCAAGGTCGCCAACCACGAAAAGACCATGCCGAAGGGCTTCATCCGCCCGGACGGGCACGGCATCACCGCCGCGGCGCGCCGCTACCTCGCCCCGCTGGTCGCCGGCGAAGCCTATCCACCCTACGGCCGCGATGGGCTGCCGGATTACGTCGTGCTTCCCCACGCGACGGTGCGGCGCAAGTTGCCTGCCTGGGCCGGGTGACGATGCATCACTGGAACGCCCGCTGTTGCGGGCGTTCGTTCGCCGGGCTGGCGAGCGCATGCGATGCTGCGCCGATGCCGATCCTGCTGGTCAAGGCCAAGCCGAACGCCCGCACGTCTTCGTTGACGCAGCTCGACGACGGCACCTGGCTGGCGCAGCTGAAGTCGCCGCCGGTCGAGGGCAAGGCCAACGCCGAACTGGTCGGGCTGTTGTCGAAACACTTCGGCTGCGCGAAATCGGCGGTTTCGATCAGGACCGGTGCCAGCAGCAAGCTCAAGCGGGTGCAGGTCCCGGACTGAGCCCGGGTTGGCGGCAACCGCCTATTTGCAGGCGAGCCCTTCCACCGTCATGGCCGTCGCGAACACCGGGATCGGCTTCAGGTCGCCGGCGCGGGCCGCGTCCATGCTGTCCTTGAGATAGATCCGCGAACGGCCCTGGGCGTCGAGCTTCGGCGGCACGGCCTTGATGTCCTTGCGCCAGACGCGCACCACCGCCTGTCGCGCGGGGCAGGCCGCGTCGGGCACGCGGATCACATCGTTCAACAACCAGCCATTCGCCGCGGACGCCTTGGCGGTCGCCGCATCGACCAGCCTGGCGCGGGGCGCGCAGCGGTCGCTGGTGCGCACCGCGGCGAACTTGTAGGGCGTCGCGGCGATGCCGGTGAACTGGCCCTCCAGGCGCGCACAGGCTTCCGGGATGGTGCGCAGCGTATGCACCACGCCAACCTGCTGTGGGGTGGCGGCCGCGCGGCGGATTTCGGGCGCGGGATCGGCCGCATGGGCGACGCCGGACGCCAAGACCAGGGCAGTCAAAACCATGTGCGATCGCAGCATCGGTCGGCTCCATCAGGATGTCGGGGTGCGGCAGGCTCGCATGCCCTGCATGAATCCTGCATCCATGGCCCGATCCCTGCTTCAGCGCGCGTCCAGCGGACGCCGCCCTGTGCCATAGTCGGTGGGTCGCCTGCCCGAGCGCAGGCGGACAACCAACGGTCTTCCATACGAACACTCCGGGGAGGGGTTTCATGCTGGAGCAATACGGTTTGGTACTGGCGCTGGTCTGCGCCGTCATCGCAATCGCCTACGGCCTGTGGGCCGCCGGCTGGATCAACCGGCAAGCTGCCGGCAACGAACGCATGCAGGAGATCGCCGGCGCAATCCAGGAAGGCGCGCGCGCCTACCTCAACCGGCAATACACCACGATCGCCGTGGTGGGCGTGGTGCTGATGGCGCTGATCGGCTTCTTCCTTGGCTGGCATACCGCGATCGGCTTCCTGATCGGCGCGGTCCTGTCCGGCGCCGCCGGCTACATCGGCATGAACGTCTCGGTGCGCGCCAACGTGCGCACCGCCGAAGCCGCGCGCCGCGGCATCGGCCCGGCGATGGACGTCGCCTTCAAGGGCGGCGCGATCACCGGCATGCTGGTGGTCGGCCTGGGCCTGCTGGGCGTGGCCGGCTACTACTTCGTGCTCGGCAGGATGGGCATGCCGCAGGAGCAGGCGCTGCACGCGCTGGTGGGCCTCGCGTTCGGCTCGTCGCTGATCTCGATCTTCGCGCGCCTGGGCGGCGGCATCTTCACCAAGGGCGCCGACGTCGGTGCCGACCTGGTGGGCAAGGTCGAAGCCGGCATTCCCGAGGACGACCCGCGCAACCCGGCGGTGATCGCCGACAACGTGGGCGACAACGTCGGCGACTGCGCCGGCATGGCCGCCGACCTGTTCGAGACCTACGCGGTCACCGTGATCGCGACGATGCTGCTGGGCGGCCTGATGGTGGCCACGGCCGGCAAGAACGCGGTGCTGTACCCGCTGGTGCTCGGCGGCGCGTCGATCATCGCCTCGATCATCGGCGCGTTCTTCGTCAAGGTCAGCGGCGACAAGCCCAACATCATGGGCGCGCTGTACCGTGGCGTGATCGTCTCCGCGGTGCTGTCGGCGGTCGCGTTCTACCCGATCACCACCCAGCTGATGGCGGATTCGAGCCACGGCGCGCTGAACCTGTACTGGTGCGCGCTGATCGGCCTGGTGCTGACCGGCGCGATCGTGTGGATCACCGAGTACTACACCGGCACCCAGTACAAGCCGGTGCAGCACGTGGCGCAGGCGTCCACCACCGGCCACGGCACCAACATCATCGCCGGCCTCGGCGTGTCGATGAAGTCGACCGCGCTGCCGGTGCTGGCGGTGTGCGCGTCGATCCTGCTGGCCTACAAGTTCGCCGGCCTGTACGGCATCGCCATCGCCGCCACCGCGATGCTGTCGATGGCCGGGATGATCGTGGCGCTCGACGCCTACGGCCCGATCACCGACAACGCCGGCGGCATCGCCGAGATGGCGGAACTGCCGCCGGAAGTGCGCGCGATCACCGATCCGCTGGATGCCGTGGGCAACACCACCAAGGCGGTGACCAAGGGCTACGCGATCGGTTCGGCCGCACTGGCCGCGCTGGTGCTGTTCGCCGACTACACCCACAACCTGCAGACCCAGCACCCGGGGGTGAACTTCACCTTCGACCTGAGCAACCACATGGTGATCATCGGCCTGCTGATCGGCGGCCTGATCCCCTACCTGTTCGGCGCGATGGCGATGGAAGCCGTGGGTCGCGCGGCAGGCGCGGTGGTCGAGGAGGTACGCCGCCAGTTCCGCGAGATCCCCGGGATCATGGAAGGCACCGGCAAGCCGGACTACAGCCGCGCGGTCGACATGCTGACCAAGTCGGCGATCAAGGAAATGATCGTGCCGTCGCTGCTGCCGGTCGCGGTGCCGGTGGTGGTCGGCCTGACCCTGGGCGCGCAGGCGCTCGGCGGCCTGCTGATCGGCACCATCGTGACGGGCATCTTCGTGGCGATCTCGATGACCACCGGCGGCGGTGCCTGGGACAACGCCAAGAAGTACATCGAGGACGGCCACTTCGGCGGCAAGGGCTCCGAGGCCCACAAGGCCGCGGTGACCGGCGACACCGTCGGCGACCCGTACAAGGACACCGCCGGCCCGGCGGTGAACCCGCTGATCAAGATCATCAACATCGTGGCGCTGATGATCGTGCCGCTGTTGCCGGCCACGGTGAGCGGGGGCGATGCCCACGTCGCGGCGGCGCCCGTCGCGATCGCGGCGCCGGCCACCGACGGCACCGTGGTCGCGGCCGATGCGGCAGCGCCGGCACCGGCCGCCAGCGGGGACCAAGCGGTCGCCGGCCAAGCGCCGTCCCCGTAGTACGAGTCCTGCGGCAAACCCGAAACGGCGGCCACAGGCCGCCGTTTTTTTTGTGGCCCAGGCGTTCCGGCCCGCTTCCGAGCGATCGCTCAAGCGCCAGCGGTTAGAATGCGCGCCCCCACACCGTCCGCCGCAGCGATGCGGGGACACCCGCATCGGAGCACGCAATGGGCCTGGACCTCGTCCCCACCGGCAAGAACCCGCCGGACGAACTCAACGTCATCATCGAAATCCCGAAGGACGCCGAACCGGTCAAGTACGAGGTCGACAAGGCCTCCGGCGCGATCTTCGTCGACCGCGTGCTGTCCACGCCGATGCGCTACCCGTGCAACTACGGCTACGTGCCGCACACCCTGTGTGGCGATGGCGACCCGGCCGACGTGGTGGTGCTGATGCCGCTGGCGCTGATCCCCGGCTCGGTGATCCGGGTGCGCCCGGTCGGCGTGCTGCGCATGGTCGACGAGGCCGGCGCCGACGAGAAGATCCTCGCCGTGCCGATCAGCAAGGTCTACCCGGGCTACGACCACATCCAGCACCTCGACGACGTGCCCAAGCACTGGCTCGACCGCATCGGCTACTTCTTCGAGCACTACAAGGACCTGGAAGCCGGCAAGTGGGTCAAGCTCGATGGCTGGGGCGGCCGCGACGAAGCGCGCCGGCTGCTGGTCGAGTCGATCGAGCGCTACGAAGCGACCTCGGACAAGCCGAATTTCTGATGCAGGCGGCGGCGCCCCGCGACCGATGCGGGGCGCACGCGGTCAGGCGCGCCTGACCGCCATCTTGGCGACGCGCGCGAGCACGCCATCGATCCAGCGCGTCCCGTTCGCCAGCTTGATCATCGCCACCGGTTCCGGCACCTGCTGGATGAAGCGTTCCAGCGCCGCCCAGTACTCGGCCTTGCCCTCGCCGGAATCGCCATAGCGCGCCCACAGCCCGCGCCAGGCCTGGAAGAAACGCTCGACCTGCGCGTGCGCGGCGGCCAGGTGCGGATCGCGCGGATCCGCGTCATCCAGCAGTCGCCGCATGTGGTAGTTGGCTTCCCACGGTGTCATCGCCTGCGGGATGTTGTAGTGCTCGCAGACCAGGTCGGCTGGCGCGCCTGACGGCGGCACCAGCGTCGCCTGCCAGTCGGGCGCCACCACCTCGTGGCCGCGGCCACGCGCCACCAAGCCCCAGAACTCCTCGCCGCCCACGGTATCGGCGACCAGGTGGATGCGGCTGCGGCTGGCGTCGTTGATCACGTTGTGGTTGCGCCAGGTATCGAAGATCCAGCACTCGCCCGGCCCCATGTTGATCACCGCCGCGCCGCATTCGAAGCGCACCGTCGGCTGGGTCACGATCGGCACGTGCACGCGCACGCGTTCGGCCCAGTAATAGCCCTGGTCGACGTGCGGGGTCACTTCCGCCTGTCCTGCCAGCCGCATCAGCCGGGTGCGCCCGAGGGTGGCGCCGAAGCTGGCCATGACCTGCATCAGGTACGGGCAACGCAGCAGTTCCGGCGTCGGCGCCATCGTCCCGGCGAAGGATTCGTTGGCCGGGTCCCCATCGACCGCGAGCAGGGGCAGCATCGAATTGCCGGGGAATTTCTGCGGATGGTCGCGCCACACGCCCTCGCCCAATGCCTCGATCTCGGCCGCGAGCACGCCAGCGTCGTAGCGCAAGGGCAACTGGATGAATGGCAGGGGAAGCTTCATTCCGGCGGGCACGGGCGATGCAGCGGCGACCGCGCCATTGTAGCGACCCGGCGCGGCAGCTTCAGCCGCGCTCCTGGCGCACGATGGTCAGGCTGATCAACCGCGAGACCACGGTGGCGATGTAGCCGACCCCGGCGAACTGCTCGAGCATGGTCAGCACGCGCGCCGGCGCGCTGACCGGCAGCACGTCGCCGAGGCCGGTCGCCGACAGGTTGGTGAAGCTGTAGAACAGCAGCTCCATCCAGCTTCGCTGCCGCTCGGGCTGGAAGCCGGTGAAGCTGCCGGGGTACCACGCCTGGCACACGAAGTACGCGTAGGCGAAACCCCAGGCGAGCAACGTGAACGTGGCGGCCGCCGCGAACAGCTCGTCGGCGGTGACCTTGTGGTCGTGCAGCATGTAGGAGATCAACCCCGCCGCCGCGTAGAAGTACAGCACGGCTTCCAGCATCGCCCCCCACGGCAGCAACGCATGCTGTTCGAACGCGACCCCGACCACGGTCAGCAGCATGGCCGGGACGGCCAGCATCCAGCCGATGTTGGTGATCGACGGACTGCGGCTGATGACCCATACCGCCAGCGGGATCACCACCAGCGCGCTGGCACCGAACAGCAGGCGCCCGCCGGTGCTGTCGTCGACCAGCGGGTAGACCAGCAGGCTGAGCAGTTGCGCCGCCAGCAGGAAGGCCGACGGATGGCGCCTGGCGGCGCGCCCCAGTCGTTGCGTCTGCAGGGTGACTTCATCCACCGGCATGCCGATTCCTCGTCGATGCAGGATGCGCGGCTTACGGCGTGGCCGCGCGCTGCGGGTACTGCAGGCTGGCTCGCTTCACGGCTTGCATGGCGGCACTCCGAGAGGATGGATCCCAGGATCGGGACACTAGCATGCGGCATGCGGCGCGAGGCGGATGCGGCCGCCGGGAAACCCGGAGCCACGCCCGGGCGCACGGGATCAGGCGTCGCGGTAGACCTCGGCGCCCTGCTCGCGGAACTCGGCGGATTTCTCGGCCATGCCCGCTTCCAGCGCAGCGGCTTCGTCGACGCCATGCTCGGCGGCGTAGTCGCGCACGTCCTGGGTGATCTTCATCGAGCAGAAGTGCGGGCCGCACATCGAGCAGAAGTGGGCGACCTTGTGCGCGTCCTTCGGCAGGGTCTCGTCGTGGAAGGACTTGGCCTTTTCCGGATCCAGGCCAAGGTGGAACTGGTCCTCCCAGCGGAACTCGAAGCGCGCCTTGCTCAAGGCGTTGTCGCGCACCTGCGCGCCCGGATGGCCCTTCGCCAGGTCGGCGGCATGCGCGGCGATCTTGTAGGCCATGATGCCGTCGCGCACGTCCTCGCGGTTCGGCAGGCCCAGGTGCTCCTTCGGCGTCACGTAGCAGAGCATCGCGGTGCCGAACCAGCCGATCATCGCCGCGCCGATCGCGCTGGTGATGTGGTCGTAGCCCGGGGCGATGTCGGTGGTCAGCGGGCCGAGCGTGTAGAACGGCGCCTCGCCGCACTCGGCGAGCTGCTTGTCCATGTTCTCCTTGATCATCTGCATCGGCACGTGGCCGGGGCCTTCGATCATGGTCTGCACGTCGTGCTTCCACGCGATCTTGGTGAGTTCGCCCAGCGCTTCCAGCTCACCGAACTGCGCGGCGTCGTTGGCGTCGGCGATGCAGCCGGGACGCAGGCCGTCGCCGAGACTGAAGGCCACGTCGTAGGCCTTCATGATCTCGCAGATGTCCTCGAAGTGGGTGTAGAGGAAATTCTCCCTGTGGTGCGCCAGGCACCACTTGGCCATGATCGAGCCGCCGCGCGAGACGATGCCGGTGACGCGCCTGGCGGTCAGCGGGACGTGGCGCAGCAGCACGCCGGCGTGGATGGTGAAATAGTCCACGCCCTGCTCGGCCTGTTCGATCAGGGTGTCGCGGAAGATCTCCCAGTTGAGTTCCTCGGCGCGGCCATCGACCTTCTCCAGCGCCTGGTAGATCGGCACCGTGCCGATCGGCACCGGCGAGTTGCGGATGATCCATTCGCGGGTTTCGTGGATGTGCTTGCCGGTGCTGAGGTCCATCACCGTGTCGCCGCCCCAGCGGATCGACCACACCAGCTTCTCGACTTCCTCCGCGATGCCAGAGGACACCGCGCTGTTGCCGATGTTGGCGTTGATCTTGGTCAGGAAGTTGCGGCCGATGACCATCGGCTCGCTTTCCGGGTGGTTGATGTTGTTGGGCAGGATCGCGCGGCCGCGGGCGATCTCGTCGCGCACGAATTCCGGGGTGATGAACTTCTGGATGCTGGCGCCGAACGACTCGCCGGGATGCTGCTTCAGCAGCAGCGCATCGCGCACGGCATCCAGGCGCTGGTTCTCGCGGATGGCGACGTATTCCATCTCCGGGGTGATGATGCCCTTGCGCGCGTAATGCATCTGGCTGACGTTGGCGCCGGCCTTGGCCACGCGCGGCAGGGTGCGGTTCGGGAAGCGCACGCCCGCCAGCTTCGGATCGTGCTCGCGGCCGCGGCCGAAGGCGGAACTCAGCTGCGGCAGCAATTCGGTGTCGCCACGCTCCTCGATCCACTTCGCGCGCAACGCGGGCAAACCAAGCGACAGGTCGATGCGCGCGTCCGGGTCGGTGTACGGACCCGAAGGATCGTAGACGGTGATCGGCGGGTTGGCCTCGCCACCGAACAACGTGGGCGTCTGCGTCTGCGCGATCTCGCGCATCGCCACCCGCAGGTCGGGCCGCGAGCCTGCGACGAAGATCTTGCGCGAGCCGGGGATCGGCCGGGTCACGGATTCGGACAACTGCCCGGTCTGCTGCAGCAGGTCGGCGGCGGGCTTGGGAATGGCATTCATCGGCATCGTCCAGGGTGGCTCAGGGGACGAAGCGGCGGCGCAGGAAATCGAATGTGGGAGGGGCTTCAGCCCCGATGGGACTGCAGCGTCCTGCATTGCCTGCGAAGCTTCCCTACGCCGGTCTGAACCGGATCAGGTTCGAAGGGTCTGTCTCAACCGTGGGCCAGTCCGGCCCGCGGTACCCCCGCTTCAGAGCGAATTAGACCACAGGCCCCGGGCAGGCGTCGGCCGGTGACGCGCGGGGTCAGAACAGGTGCGGGGTGAAGTCGCGGTTGTCGTCATGGAAGAACCGGAACGCGTCCTTGCCGCCGACCTTGGCCAGGTACATGGCGTAGTCGGCCTCGCGCACGATCGACTTCACCGTTTCCTCCGGATTGCGGCCATAGATCGCGATGCCGATCGAGACGCCACCACGCAGTTCACGGGTCTCCAGCACGACGGGTTCGCGCACGCGCGCCAGCAGGGCCTCGGCGAGCTCCCGGCCGACCCGCTCGGCGTCGTCCACGCCCTCGACCAGGATCGCGAATTCGTCGCCGCCCAGCCGCCCGACCAGGTCCTGCTCGCGCACGCTGGAGGCGATCCGGCGGGCGATGGCGCGCAGGAACTTGTCGCCGGCATCGTGGCCCAGGGTGTCGTTGACGCGCTTGAAGCCGTCCAGGTCCAGGTACATCACCAAGCCCTGCCGGCGCACGCCATTCTCGGAGGGCCGCAGCAGCGCGCGCCGCACGCTGTCGAAGAACAGCCGGCGGTTGGCCAGCCCGGTCAGCGCGTCGGAGTTGGCCAGCTCGGTCAGGTGCTGCATCGCCATCTTGCGGCGGTCGGTCTCGAGGTTGAACTTCTCCAGCACCGCGTTGTAGAAACTCGCGATCTGGCTGGCCTCGGTCTCGTTCTCGATCTTCACCGGCTTGCGGAAATCGCCAGTGCTGGCCTGCACGTCCATCTGGCTGATCAGGTCCAGGAACGAGGTGGTCGCGCCGTGCTCGGACACGTTCAGGCCGATCCGCTCCTCGCGCGGGGTCACCCGCAGGCGCACGCGGCCGACCGCACGCAAGGCGAGGTAGCTGACGCCGAAGGCGTAGGCACCGATGACCAGGGTGCCAAGCACCTGCACGCCGAATTGCTCGAGCCGGGTGTTGTCGTTGCCCCAGGAACCCAGCGGCGCGAACAACGCGGTCGCCAGGGTGCCCCACAGGCCACCGAACAGGTGGACCGGCACCGCACCGACGGCATCGTCCACCTTCCATTTCTCCAGCAGCTTGCTGCCCCACAGGCAGCTCGCACCGCCGATGCCGCCGATCGGGAATGCCGCCAGCGGCGACACGAGGTCGCAATTCGCGGTGATCGCGACCAGGCCGGCCAGCACGCCGTTCATGATCTGGCCGGCGTCTGCACGGCCGTCCATTCGCCAGGTGATGACCATCGGCACCAGCCCGCCGATCGCGCCGGCGATCACCGTGTTGACGAGGATCACCGGCACCTTGTCGTCCATCGCCAAGGTGCTGCCGCCGTTGAAGCCGAACCAGCCGAACCAGAGGATGAACACACCCAGCGTGGCCATCGTCAGGTCGTGTCCTTCGATCGGGCGTGCGCGCGACCCGAAGCGCCCCAGGCGCGGCCCCAGCACCAGTACCGCGGCCAGCGCGACCCAGCCGCCGACCATGTGCACGGCGGTGGAACCGGCGAAATCGTGGAAGCCCAGTTGCGCCAGCCAACCAGAAGGCAGGCCGGTCTGCAGGTCCTTGCCCCAACTCCAGTGGCCGGTGACCGGATAGATGAGAGCCGCCAGCATCAGTGCGCACAGCGCGTAGGCCATGAAGCGCATGCGTTCGGCCACCGCGCCCGACACGATGCCGGTGCAGGTCGCGCAGAACGCCGCATGGAAGAAGAAGAACGCCAGCGTCTTCGGCTCCGCCCCGAGCAGCAGGAAGTTGTCGCTGCCGAGCAGCCCGTCGAGGCTGGTGCCGAACATCAGTCCGAAGCCGAACAAGGCGTAGACCGCGACCGCGATGCAGAAGCCGATCAGTTTCTTGATCGCGACATTGATGCTGTTCTTGGCTCGCACCATGCCGCTTTCCAGGCAGGTGAAACCCGCCTGCATGAACATCACCAGGCAGGCGCAGACCAGGATCCACAGGACATCGATATCCATCGGCAACAGCCCCCTGTCTGCCGGCCAGATCATTGGCACCACTTGGTGGGTGCTGCACTGCACCATACCACGCATGCCGGTGGATGCCGCATGCCTTGAAACCCACCACACCCAGGTCCCGACGGCGCGTTCCGGGATCCGGAACAGCAACGCGCTCGCGGGCAGGCCACTCCTGCGTCAGGGGATCGCGTGCACCGCCCGCGCATGTGCCGAGACGATCCGCAGGGTCGAGGCGTCGCTGTCGAACAGCGAGAACAGGCCCTGCGCTTCCTGCGGCGGATCGCCGGTGAACGGATCGCCGGCCTTCCACATCCAGTCGGCATTGGTCGTGCGGCCACGCCCGCCCCAGGCCCAGAAGTTGGAACCGGCGATGGCATCGCCGGCTTGCATGCGCTGCCGCAGGCGGTCGTAGATCGCGCGGTAGAAGCGGTCGCGCGCCACCGTGCCCGACGCCGGATCGTAGGAGCCGCCATCGCGGTTCAGGCCGAACTCCGACAGCACGATCGGCTTGCCCAGTCTTCCGGCGGCATCGATGTGGCGGTCGATGTACGCCAGCGACTCCTGCAGCCCCGACTCCAGCCGCGCCGCCGGATCCTTGTGGTCGATCCAGCTCCAGTTCGACGGCCACAGGTGGAAGGTCAGGTAATCGACGTTCGGACTCCGGTGCGCCTGCAGGAACAGGTCGAGGTCGCCGATCGAACCCATCGCGCCCTCGCTGCCGGTGCTCACCAGTTGCCGGGGTGCGAGGCCGTGGATGTAGGCGGCGGTCTCGTCGATCCACTTGTCGTAGGCGGCGATGTTGGCGCGGCCGCCGTCCTGGCTGCCGGGGCGTGGCTCGTTGGCCAGCTGCCACGACATCACCGTGGGATCGTCCACGTAAGCGACGCCGCTGATGCCATTGGTGCGTCCGACCACCGTGCGGATGGCATCGCGATAGATCGCCTGCGCCTTCGGCAACGCATAGAAGCGCGCCGAGTGCTGCATGAAGCCGTTCCAGTCGCCGCTGGTGTCGGGGTCGGACAGCGGCTCGCCGGTGGCCCAGGCCACGTACTGCGACATGCCGCCGGACCATTGCCAGAAATTGTTGAGGTAGAGCACCGCCTTCATGTCGCGCTTGCCCATCTCGACCAGCAGGTAATCCAGCCCCTGCAGCATCCGTTCGTCGTACTCGTTGGGCGCGGTCATGATCGCGGGACGCACCGCGCGCTTGAAGCCGCTCGCCTCGGACATCGCCAGCACGCGCAGGTTGTCGATGCCGGCCGCCTTCAGCTGGTCGAGTTCGTCACGCAGGCGCGCGCGGTCGCCGACGCCGCCATTGCCGTCATCCGTGCCGAGGTAGGCGCCGTACCAGAAGTTCGCGCCGGCGAACCGGTAGGGCTTGCCGTCGAGCATGAACCGTGTGCCCTGCACGCTGACGAAGCCGGATTGCGCCTTCGCGCCCGCTGGCGTCGCGGGAACCGCCTGGACCGCGGCCGGCGGCGCCGTGCAACCGGCGAGCAACAACGCGAACGACAGCAGCATGTGCAAGGGACGCATGGAGGGGCCTGCTTCGTGACCAGCACGCACGATAATCGAGCCCGCCGGTCGCGACCATTGCCAATCGCGACATAGCCGACGCCTGTTTCGACATGCCTCGCGGTGCGAGGTCAGGTCGCGTCGAGCATGGCCTTGTCGCGCACCGCGCCCTTGTCGGCGCTGGTCGCCAGCAGCGCATAGGCCTTGAGCGCGGTGCTGACCTTGCGCGGGCGCGGTTGCGCGGGCTTCCAGCCCTGCGCGTCCTGTTCGACGCGACGGGATGCGAGTTCTTCGTCGGCAACCAGCAGGTCGATCGAACGGTTCGGGATGTCGATGCGGATGCGGTCGCCATCGCGGACCAGGCCGATCGCGCCGCCGGCCGCCGCCTCCGGCGAGGCATGGCCGATCGACAGGCCCGAGGTGCCGCCGGAGAACCGGCCATCGGTGAGCAGCGCGCACGCCTTGCCCAGTCCTTTCGACTTCAGGTAACTGGTCGGATACAGCATTTCCTGCATGCCCGGCCCGCCCTTCGGGCCTTCATAGCGGATCACCACCACGTCGCCGGCCTGCACTTCATCGCCGAGGATGCCGGCGACCGCTGCATCCTGGCTTTCGTACACGCGCGCCGTGCCTTCGAAAACGTGGATCGATTCGTCGACGCCGGCGGTCTTCACCACGCAGCCGTCCACCGCGATGTTGCCGGCCAGCACGGCGAGTCCGCCTTCCTGCGAATACGCGTGTTCGACGCTGCGGATGCAGCCTTCTGCGCGATCGACATCCAGCGACGGCCAGCGCGTGGCCTGGCTGAAGGCCACCTGGGTCGGGATGCCGGCGGGTCCGGCGCGATAGAACGTCGCGACCTTCTCGTCGTCGACGGTCGCGATGTCCCACGTCGCGATCGCTTCGCCCAGCGTGCTGGCATGCACGGTGGCGACATCGGTGTGCAGCAAGCCGCCACGCGCGAGTTCACCGAGGATCGCCATGATCCCGCCGGCGCGATGCACGTCCTCGACGTGGTACTTCGGCGAATTCGGCGCGACCTTGCACAACTGCGGCACGCGCTTGGACAGGCGGTCGATGTCGCCCATGCCGAAGGCGACCTCGGCTTCCTGCGCGGCGGCAAGCAGGTGCAGGATCGTGTTGGTCGAGCCGCCCATCGCGATGTCCAGGGTCATCGCGTTCTCGAACGCCTCGAAGCTGGCGATGCCGCGCGGCAAGGCGCGCGGATCCTCGGCGCCATACCAGCGATGGCAGAGTTCGACGGCGGTGCGGCCCGCCTGCAGGAACAGGTGTTCGCGATCCGCGTGCGTCGCCAGCACGGTGCCGTTGCCCGGCAGCGACAGGCCCAGTGCCTCGGTCAGGCAGTTCATCGAGTTCGCGGTGAACATGCCACTGCATGACCCGCAGGTCGGGCACGCGCTGCGTTCGACCACGGCGACCTGTTCGTCGGACGCGTTCGGATCCGCGGCCATCACCATCGCGTCGATCAGGTCGAGCTTGTGGCCAGACGTGGTGCCGTCGGCGAGCCGGGTCTTGCCGGCTTCCATCGGCCCGCCGGAGACGAACACGGTCGGGATGTTGAGCCGCAACGCCGCCATCAACATGCCGGGGGTGATCTTGTCGCAGTTGGAAATGCACACCAGCGCATCCGCGCAATGCGCGTTGACCATGTACTCGACCGAGTCGGCGATGATTTCGCGACTGGGCAGCGAGTACAGCATCCCGTCGTGGCCCATCGCGATGCCGTCGTCGACGGCGATGGTGTCGAACTCCTTGGCGACGCCGCCGACGCGTTCGATCTCGCGCGCGACCAGTTGCCCGAGATCCTTCAGGTGCACGTGGCCCGGCACGAACTGGGTGAATGAATTGGCGATCGCGATGATGGGCTTGTGGAAGTCGCCATCGGTCATGCCGGTGGCGCGCCACAGCGCGCGGGCACCGGCCATGTTGCGGCCGGCGGTGGAGGTCTTCGAACGGTACTCGGGCATCGGCGTGAGGCTTCGCGGTTGTGCAGGGCGCGCTGGAAGCCTTGATTCTGCTGGCTTTCCACGGTTTCAGGTGCAACCGTCATACATGCAAAATCGGCATAAGCCGAGCTGTTGACACAGTCGTGTGCCGCGTGTTTTTCTCGCCCCATGTTGCAACGCCGCACACCACCGAAGACCGACCCGACCGCGATCGCGTCCGTCCTCGTACTCGTCCTTATTACCTCGCCAACAGGTGCGGGACGATCCGGCGCGTAAGCAGAAACACAACGCCAGAATCGCAAACCCCGCACCGAGAGGTGCGGGGTTTTTCGTTTCAGGGCCGGGAAAACTCCACACCAACCGCTCTCCAACCCAGGACAGACCGCAATGACCAGCACCAGCAAGCCCCGCATCGCCATCGTCGGCTACGGCAGCCAGGGCCGCGCGCATGCGCTCAACCTCCGCGACTCCGGCTTCGACGTCACCATCGGCCTGCGCCCGGGCGGCCCCACCGAACTCAAGGCGAAGGCCGACGGCTTCACGGTGAAAACGCCGGCCGATGCGGTCAAGGGCGCCGAGATCGTCGCGATCCTGACCCCGGACATGGTCCAGCCGCAGCTGTATGGCGAAGTCATCGAGCCGAACATCGGCAAGGGCGCGTGCCTGCTGTTCGCACATGGTTTCAACGTGCATTACGGCCAGATCACCCCGCGCGAGGACCTGGACGTGGTGCTGGTCGCGCCGAAGGGCCCGGGCGCGCTGGTCCGCCGCGAATACGAGATCGGCCGCGGCGTGCCGTCGGTGTACGCGATCCACCAGGACCGCAGCGGCAATGCCGAGCAGTTCGCGCTGACCTATTGCGGCGGCATCGGTGGCGCGCGCCAGAACGCGATCAAGACGACGTTCAAGGAAGAGACCGAGACCGACCTGTTCGGCGAGCAGGCGGTGCTGTGCGGCGGCGCCACCAAGCTGGTGCAGGCCGGCTGGGAAACCCTGGTCGAAGCCGGCTACCAGCCGGAAGTCGCGTACTACGAGTGCCTGCACGAACTGAAGCTGATCGTCGACCTGTTCTACGAAGGCGGCATCACCCGCATGCACGAATTCATCAGCGAGACCGCACAATACGGCGCGCTGACCCGTGGCGACTACGTGGTCGACGCCAACACCCGCGCGCAGATGAAGAAGGTGCTGACCGAAATCCAGGACGGCACCTTCGCCCGCCAGTGGATCGCCGAATACGCGGCCGGCAATGCCAACTACAAGGCCCTGAAGCAGGCCGACCTCGACCACCCGATCGAAGCGGTCGGCAAGAAGCTGCGCAGCAACATGAAGTGGCTCGCCACTGCGCCGGCAGCGCCGAAACCAACGGCCGATGCGCAACCGCAGAGCGAGGCCGCCTGATGAACGGCGCCCGCTGGCTGGCGCAAGCCCTGGTCGCGGAAGGCGTGGAGACGCTGTTCGGGTATCCCGGCGGCACGATCATGCCCTTCTACGACGCCCTGCATGGCGCACCCGCACTGAAGCATGTGCTGGTACGCCACGAGCAGGGTGCGGCGTTCGCCGCCAACGGGTATGCGCGTGCCAGCGGGCGCGTCGGCGTGTGCGTGGCCACCTCCGGCCCGGGCGCGTCCAACCTGGTCACCGGCATCGCCGACGCGATGCTGGACTCGGTGCCGATGGTGGTCATCACCGGCCAGGTGCCGACCCACCTGATGGGCACCGATGCCTTCCAGGAACTGGACGTGTTCGGCATGACCCTGCCGATGGTCAAGCACAGCTTCATCGCGCGCAGCGTCGACGACCTGCCGATGATGGTCGGCGAGGCCTTCCGGCTGGCGCGCTCCGGCCGCCCCGGCCCGGTGCTGATCGACCTGCCCAAGGACGTGCAGATGGCGGATGCGTCGCATCTGCAGGCGCACGCATCGCGGGGCACGGATCCGGTCGAACCGCCGAAGGATGCGTCCCTGCACGAGGCGCTGGCGCTGGTCTCGCAGGCGCAACGGCCGGTCATCTACGGCGGCGGCGGCATCGCCCTGGGCGATGCGGTGCAGGCATTCCGCACCTTCGTCGATGCCACCCAGATCCCGACCGTGCTGACCCTGAAGGGCCTGGGTGCGCTGCCCACCGCGCATCCGCTGAACCTGGGGATGCTGGGCATGCACGGCAGCCGCGCCGCCAACCTGGCGGTGCAGGAATCCGACCTGCTGGTGGTGGTCGGCGCGCGCTTCGACGACCGCGCCACCGGCAAGCTGGCCGAGTTCGCGCCGAACGCGCGCGTCGTCCACATGGACATCGACGCCTGCGAGATCGGCAAGCTGCGCCATGCCGATGCCGGCGTGCGCGGCGACATCGCCACCACCCTGACCAAGCTGACCCTGCCCTGCGCCGCCCACCTGCACGGTCGCCACGGCACCGCGCGCAAGGCCTGGCGCGCGCAATGCCAGCAACGCGCGCGCCAGCACGCGGCACGCTACGACGCCCCCGGCGACACCGTGTTCGCGCCGGCGCTGCTGAAGCGGCTGTCGGAGCTGGCGCCGGATGCGATCGTGTCCTGCGATGTCGGCCAGCACCAGATGTGGGTGGCGCAGCACTGGCGCATGGACGACCCGCGCAAGCACCTGACCTCCGGCGCGCTGGGCGCGATGGGCTTCGGCCTGCCCGCGGCGATGGGTGCGCAGGAAGAGAATCATGATGCGACGGTGATCTGCGTCAGCGGCGACGGCTCGATCATGATGAACATCCAGGAGCTGGCCACGCTGAAGCGCTACCGGCTGCCAGTGAAGATCGTGCTGCTCGACAACCAGGCGCTGGGCATGGTCCGCCAGTGGCAGGAACTGTTCTTCGAGAAGCGCTATTCCGAGATCGACCTGTCCGACAACCCGGACTTCGCCGCGGTCGCCGCCGCGTTCGGCATCCAGGCCCTGCACGTGGACCGCGCCGACGGCGTGGAGGCCGCGCTGCAGGCCTTGCTGGCCGCCGACGGCCCGGCCTTCCTGCACGTCGCCATCGACACCGCCGCCAACGTCTGGCCGCTGGTGCCGCCCAACCGCAACAACTCGGAAATGATGGATCAAGGCCCGATCGACGCCTCCCCCACCGAGGCCGCTGCTCCCTCCCCCGCATCTGCCCCGGACGCCGCCCATGCGCTACCAGCTTGACCTGATCCTGCGCCGCGCCGAGGGTGCGCTGGTGCGCGTGCTCGGCACCACCGAGCGGCGCGGCTTCCAGCCGATCCGCGTCGACGGCGACGCGGGCGCGGACGGCGACCACTGGCAACTGCGGATGACCGTGGAAGGCCAGCGCGAACCCGAGGGCCTGCAACTGCAACTGGCGAAGTTGCATGACTGCCTGTCGGTGGAGGTGCAGCCGTGTCCGTGAGCGCCGCCGCCACCGTCACCCCGATTTCCGATGCCGCGCATGCTGCGAAGCCGAAGACCTGGTTCGACGGCGCGCTGATCGACAACGATTCGCTGCAGGCCGGGCTGACCACGCACGCGATGCACTACGGCAGCGGCGTGTTCGAGGGCATCCGCGCCTACGCCACCGCCGACGGCGGCGCGGCGGTGTTCCGCCTGCCCGAGCACCTGGAGCGCATGCGCAAGGGCGCGGCGCTGCTCGGCCTTGCCTTCGATCCGGCGCAGGCCACCGCGGCGGTGCTGGCCACGCTGCGCGCGAACGGCCATCGCGATGCGTACATCCGCCCGCTGGCGTGGTTCGGCGAGGGCAGCTTCGGGCTGGACGTGGAAGGCCACGCGCCGCACATGATGGTCGCCACCACCGCCACCCAGGTGCACTTGAATGGCACCCGCGCGCGGCTTGGCGTGTCGTGCTGGCGGCGAAATCCCGCCGACTCGCTGCCGCCGCTGAAGCTGTGCGGCGCCTACGTCAATTCGATCCTGGCCAAGCGCGAAGCGAAGTCGCGCGGCTTCGACGAGGCGATGTTCACCGACCGCGCCGGCAACGTGGTCGAGTGCACCGGCGCCAACCTGTTCATGGTCAAGGACGGCGACATCATTGCCATCGAACATCCGGATGCCTTGCCCGGGATCACCCGCGATTCGCTGATCGCGCTGACCGGTGCGACCTCGCGGATGGCGACGCTGGAAGAATTGCTGGACGCCGACGAAGTGTTCGCCTGCGGCACCGCTGCCGAGGTCGCGCCGATCTCGCGGGTCGAAGGCCGCGAGTACGGCAGCAACCCGGTGACCCGCGCCATCGCCGCCCACTACCAGCGCATGGTGCGTGGCGAAGACGCCGACTGGCGCCACTGGCTGACGTCGGTCTGATGGACGACCCGGTAGCCCGCGCCGTGCAGGTGACCGCCAGCGACGTGCTGGCGGCGCAGGCGCGGCTGCGGCGTTACCTCAATCCCACCCCGCTGCATTACGCCGAACGCTTCGGCTGCTGGCTGAAGCTGGAGAACCTGCAGCGCACCGGCTCGTACAAGGTGCGCGGCGCGATGAACGCGCTGCTGGCCGCGCGCGAACGCGGCGACACCCGCCCGACCATCGCCGCCTCCGCCGGCAACCATGCGCAGGGCCTGGCCTGGGCCGCGTACCGGCTGGGCATGCCGGCGATCACGGTGATGCCGAAGACCGCCCCGGAAACGAAAGTGGCCGGCGTGGCGCATTGGGGCGCGACCGTGCGCCTGCATGGCGAGACCTACGACGAGGCCAAGGCCTTCGCCGCCGAGCTCGCCGCGCAGCACGGCTACCGCCTGCTGCCTGCGTTCGACGACGCGGACGTGATCGCGGGTCAAGGCACGGTCGGGCTGGAACTGGCCGCGCTGATGCCGGACGTGGTGCTGGTGCCGATCGGCGGTGGTGGCCTGGCCGCCGGCGTCGCCCTCGCGCTGAAGGCACAGGGCGTGAAGGTGATCGGCGCGCAGGTCGAGAACGTCGATGCGATGGCGCGTGCATTGCGTGGCGACGACACCCTGCGCGACCCCGCCGCGACCCTGGCCGACGGCGTGCGCGTGAAGGAGCCGGGCTTCCTCACCCGCGCCCTGCTGCATGACCTGCTCGACGACATCGTGATCGTGCGCGAGGCCGAGCTGCGCGAGACGCTGGTGCGGCTGGCGCTGGAGGAACACGTGATCGCCGAGGGCGCCGGCGCGCTGGCGCTGGCCGCGGGCCGGCGCATCGCCGGCAAGCGCAAGTGCGCGGTGGTGTCCGGCGGCAACCTCGACGCCGGCGTGTTGGCGACGCTGCTGCAGGACGTGCGCCCGCGCCCGCCGCGCAAGCCGCGCCGGCGCGTGCAGGAACCATTGCCGGCGGTCGCCTCCCAGGGTCCCGTGCTGGACATCGCCGAAGCCCG
This sequence comes from Thermomonas sp., assembly GCA_035456065.1. Classification (GTDB taxonomy): domain Bacteria; phylum Pseudomonadota; class Gammaproteobacteria; order Xanthomonadales; family Xanthomonadaceae; genus Thermomonas. The sequence continues at coordinate 32,953 of DATIDW010000005.1, forward strand.
CGCCGGTGCGGCGCGACTTAGGCCGGCGGCGGCCACCCGCATCGCGACACCGACCCTTGCCACCACCGCATGCACCACCGAGGACTGCCCGACGTGACCGACAGCACCATAGCCGCGCCCGCCCGGATCCACGAGCATCGCATCAAGATTTTCGACACCACCCTGCGCGACGGCGAACAGTCGCCGGGCTTCACCATGAACGCCGCGCAGAAGGTCCTGTTCGCGCACGCGCTGGAGGAGCTGGGCGTCGACGTGATCGAGGCCGGGTTCCCCAACAGCTCGCCCGCCGACTTCGGCGCCGTGCAGAGCATCGCCCGCGAGGTCCGCCACGCCTCCATCTGCGGGCTGGCGCGTTGCCATCCGGCCGACATCGACGCCTGCGGCAGTGCGCTGCAGGGCGCCGCCGCGCCGCGCATCCATGTGTTCATCTCGACCAGCCCGCTGCATCGCCAGCACAAGCTCAACATGAGCGAAGCGCAGGTCATCGAACACGCGATCATGGGCGTGACCCGCGCGCGCAGCCACGTCGACGACGTGGAATTCTCCGCCGAGGACGCGCTGCGCACCGAACCCGAATTCCTGGTCCGCGTGTTCGATGCCGCGATCGAAGCCGGCGCGCGCACCCTCAACGTGCCGGACACCGTCGGCTACACCACGCCCAGCGAAATCCGCGCGCTGTTCGAGTACCTGCGCGCGAACGTGAAGGGCGCCGACGGCGTGGTGTTCAGCGCGCACTGCCACAACGACCTCGGCCTGGCGGTGGCGAATTCGCTGGCCGCGATCGAGGGCGGCGCGCGCCAGGTCGAATGCACCATCAACGGCATCGGCGAGCGCGCCGGCAATGCCGCGATGGAAGAACTGGCGATGGCGCTGAAGGTGCGCCCCGGCTACTACGGCGCGGATACCCGGCTCGACACGACAAAGCTGCTCGCCACCTCGCGCCTGCTGTCGCGGATCACCGGCATCCAGGTCCAGCGCAACAAGGCGATCGTCGGGCTCAACGCCTTCGCGCACGAATCCGGCATCCACCAGCACGGCATGCTGAAGAACCGCGGCACCTACGAGATCATGCGGCCGCAGGACGTGGGCTGGGAGGATTCGCAGTTGGTCCTCGGTCGCCACAGTGGCCGCGCCGCGGTCGCCAACCGCCTGCGCGCGCTGGGCTACGTGCTGGAAGACGCGCAGCTGGACCAGGTGATCGCCGAGGCCAAGGCGCTGACCCATACCCAGCACGTGATCACCGACACCGACCTGCAGCGGCTGGTCGAGGGCGAGCATGTCGGCCCCGGCTGGCGGATCGCCGGGATGGGCCTGTCCGACACCGCCGGCACCACCCACGCGCGCGTCGACCTGTCCGATCCCGACGGCCGCCACGTGGTGCAGAGCGCCGATGGCGACGGCCCGGTCGCGGCATTGTTCGCCGCGCTGGCGCATGCCACCAAGGTCGACTTCGTGCTGGAAAGCTACGAGGTGCACAGCATGGGCGTCGGCGCCGACGCCCGCGGCGAGGCCAACCTGAGCGCGCGCGTCAATGGCGAACTCATGAGCGGCCAGGGCACCAGCCGCGACGTGCTGGAAGCCAGCGCGATCGCCTGGCTGGACGTCGCCAACCGCCTGCTGCGCGAACGCCAGCCGCAGCGCATCGCCGCCAGCGCATGACTCCAACGAACACCTACTTCCCCTCATGACACACGCAACGGAATCGCCCCATGCACGCTGACATCGTCGTATTGCCTGGTGATGGCATCGGCCCCGAAGTGACCGCCGCCGCGGTCGAGGTCCTGCGCGCGGTCGCGCGCCGCTACGGCCACCAGTTCCGCTTCGACCAGAAGCTGATCGGCGGCGCCGCCATCGACGCCACCGGCACCCCACTGCCGGCCGACACGCTCGATGCCGCGCAAGCCGCGGACGCGATCCTGCTCGGCGCGGTGGGCGGACCCAAGTGGTCGGATCCGAACGCGAAGGTGCGCCCGGAACAGGGCCTGCTGGCGATCCGCAAGGCACTGGGCCTGTTCGCCAACCTGCGCCCGGTCAAGCCGCACGTGGCCGGGCTGGGCGCATCCCCGATCAAGCCGCACCTGCTGCAAGGCGTGGACCTGGTGGTGGTGCGCGAACTGACCGGTGGCATCTACTTCGGCCGCAAGCAGCGCACCGGGGACAGCGCCAGCGACCTGTGCGAATACAGCGTGGTCGAGATCGAACGCGTGGTACGGCATGCCGCCGCGCTCGCACGCAGCCGTAGCGGCCGCCTGACCTCGGTCGACAAGGCCAACGTGCTGGAAACCTCGCGGCTGTGGCGCGACGTGACCACCCGCATCGTCCGCGACGAGTTCCCCGACGTGACCCTGGAACACCAGCTGGTCGATTCGATGGCGATGCACCTGATCGCCAAGCCGCGTGCCTACGACGTGATCGTCACCGAGAACATGTTCGGCGACATCCTCAGCGACCTCGCCGCGTCGGTCGGCGGCGGCATCGGCCTGGCGCCGTCGTCGTCGCTCGGCGCCGGCCGCCCGGGGCTGTACGAGGCGATCCACGGCTCCGCGCCCGACATCGCCGGCACCGGCAAGGCGAACCCGACCGCCACCATTCTCAGCGCCTCGATGATGCTCCGCGACCTCGGCGAGACCGCCGCGGCCGACGCCGTCGAGGCATCCGTCATCCGGCTCCTGGAGGAGGGCCCGGTCACCCCGGACCTCGGCGGGAGCGCAACCACCGACGAGTTCGGCTCCGCGGTCGCGCGGGCCGTGCAGACCGCCGCAGAGGTGATCTCGCGATGAGCGCCACGAACCCGGTTCCGGCCACGCCGGAGCAACCCGTCCCCGCCCGCCGCACCGGTGTCATGACCGGCGCCGAGGCGGTCATCCGCTCGCTCGAGGCGGAGGGCGTCGACATCTGCTGGGGCATCCCCGGCGGCGCCATCCTGCCGCTCTACGACGCCTGGGCGCGCGTCGAGCACACCGTCCGCCACATCCTCGTGCGGCACGAGCAGGGCGCCGGGCACATGGCCCAGGGCTACGCCCGCGCCACCGGCAAGGTGGGCGTCTGCATGGGCACCTCCGGCCCCGGCGCCACCAACCTGGTGACGCCGGTCGCCGACGCCTTCCTCGACTCGACGCCGCTCGTCGTCATCACCGGCCAGGTGCCGACGCACCTGATCGGCTCGGACGCCTTCCAGGAGGCCGACACCACCGGCATCTTCATGCCGATCACGAAGCACTCCTACCTCGTCACCGACGCGGCCGACATCCCGCGGGTGATGAAGGAGGCGTTCCACATCGCGCGCACCGGCCGCCCTGGCCCCGTGCTGGTCGACATCCCGAAGGACATCGCGAACGCCTCACTCGACT
>DATIDW010000006.1:0-89999 GCA_035456065.1 Thermomonas sp.
CAGCCGCGCCCGTCGATGACCTGCTCATTGGCCAGCACGGTATGATCGACCGGGTCCCAGTTGACCCAGCTCTCGCGGCGATAGGCGAGGCCGGCCGCCAGAAAGTCGAGAAACATCTTCTGCTCGTGGCGGTAATATTCCGGGTGGCAGGTCGCGATCTCGCGCGACCAGTCATAGGCGAAACCCATGCGCTGCAGCTGCCCGCGCATTGTCGCGATGTTTTCTTCCGTCCATTCGGCGGGATGGACATTGCCGGCGATCGCGGCGTTCTCGGCCGGCAGGCCGAACGCGTCCCAGCCCATCGGCTGCAGCACGTTGTGGCCGGTCATGCGCTTGTGCCGGCTGATCACGTCGCCGATGGTGTAGTTGCGCACGTGGCCGACGTGCAGCGCGCCGGACGGGTACGGCAGCATCGACAGGCAGAAATACTTCGGCTTGGCGCTGTCCTCGCGTACCTCGAAGGCGCGGGTGTTCGACCAGAACGACTGGGCGGCGGATTCGGTGGCGCGGGGATCGTAGGAAACGGGTTCGGACACGGCGGAAAACTTGCGAAAACGGGCCGGACAGCCTACCTCACCCCCCCGCCAGCCGCCATGCATGGCACCATCCCGCAACATCCGGGGGAACCACCATGCGCCATCGCCTGCCCACCGTCGCCGTGCTGTCCGCGCTGGCCCTGCCCGCCCTTGCCACGGGACCAACAGAGGCGAGCTTCGCCCTGCACTGCGGCAAGCTGTTCGACAGCCGCAGCGGCAAGCTGCTGGGCGCGCATACCGTGGTGGTGCGCGGCGGCAAGGTCGCCGAAGTAATGCCCGGCCGCGCCGAAGCGGTCGCGAACGCCACCGCCATCGACCTTGCGGATCGCACCTGCATGGCCGGCTGGACCGACCTGCACGTGCACCTGGATGGCGAATCGAACCCGCAGAGTTATTCCGAAGGCTTCCGCCTGGACGACGTCGACTTCGCCTTCCGCAGCGTCGGTTATGCCGAGAAGACCCTGAGGGCCGGCTTCACCAGCGTGCGCGACCTCGGCGGCACGGTCACCCTGCACCTGCGCGACGCGATCAACCAGGGCCTCGTCAAGGGCCCGCGGATCTGGGCGGCGGGCACCGCGATCGGCACCACCGGCGGCCACGCCGATCCCACCAACGGCTACAACACGCAGCTCTCGCACCTGCTGGGCCCGCCCGGTCCCACCGAGGGCGTGGTCAATTCGATCGACGATGCCCGCCAGGCGGTCCGCCAGCGCTACAAGGACGGCAGCGACGTGATCAAGATCACCGCCACCGGCGGCGTGCTCAGCTATGCCAAGTCGGGCGATGCGCCGCAGTTCACCGTCGAGGAAGTGAAGGCGATCGTCGAAACCGCGAAGGACTACGGCTATCGGGTCGCCGCGCACGCGCATGGCGAGGAAGGCATGTACCGCGCCGTGGCTGGCGGCGTCACCAGCATCGAACATGGGAGCTACATGAGCGACCGGGTGATGGCGCTGATGAAGCAGAAGGGGACCTGGTACGTGCCGACGCTGTACGCCGGCCGCTTCGTCGCGGAGAAGGCCAAGACCGACGGCTACTTCCCGGAGATCGTGCGGCCGAAGGCGGCGCGCATCGGCGCGACGATCCAGGAGACCGCAGGCAAGGCTTATCGCAACGGGGTCAGGATCGCCTTCGGCACCGACCAGGGCGTGGGTCCGCACGGCGACAATGCGCGCGAGTTCCAATACATGGTCGAAGCCGGCATCCCCGCCGCGTATGCGCTGCAGGCGGCGACGATCCACGCCGCGGAGGTGCTGGGCGTCGACGACCAGGGCGTGGTGGAAGCAGGCAAGCGCGCCGACATCATCGCCATGCCCGGCGACCCGCTGGCCGACATCGCCACCACGATGAAGGTCGACTTCGTGATGAAGGACGGCGTGGTGGTGCGGGAACCGCAGCGGTGAACCTGGAGTGGCTGGGCTTCCTCGCCGCCGCGTGCACCACGCTGTCGTTCCTGCCGCAGGCGGTGAAGACCATCCGTACGCGCGACACTTCCGGCATCTCGCTGTGGATGTACGTGGTGTTCACCTTCGGCATCGCCTGCTGGTTCGGCTATGGCGTCTACCTGATGTCGTGGCCGATGATCCTGTCGAACGCGGTGACGTTCGTGCTGTCGTCGACGATCCTCGGGCTCAAGCTCAAGTACGGCTGAACCGCCACGCGGCCAGCAGCCACCAGCCGAACCACAGCGCGAACGCGAGCCGCTGGGCGAGTCCGACCCACAGGCCGATCGGCGCGAGGACCGCAATGATCGGCACCAGCGCGCCGATGGCGGCACTGGCCAGCGCGAAACCGGCACCGCGTCGCGCACCCGCGGCCAGCAACATCGCTCCCGGCACGAACGCAATCCACCACAACATCCATGCCAGCGCGTGCAACCGGCTCGCGCTCGAGTCGGTGTCGCCGGGATCCAGCGGCAGCAACCCCTGCGCCGCGAATGCCAGCGCCGACAGTTGCACCAGCACCAGCCCGATGCGTGCAAGCCAGCCGGCATCGCCCACGCCGCCGCGAATGCGCTGCCCCGCCCACGCCAGCAATGCACCGGGCAACGCGAACGCCAGCAGGTTGAACGCGAACGCCCATGGCAGGCCGGCAGTTCCGCGCAGGGCGACCGGATGCACGCGATGCGAATATTCCGGTACGCCGACGCTGGCCAGCAGCAGGGCCGCGACGAACGCGGCAGTCGCGCCGGTGGCGAGGCGTCCGGTGAAGGCGCTCATCGGCAGGCCTGCCTGAAATGGCTGTCGAGGAACGCTTCCATCTTCGGGAACTCATCCAGCGGCTCCGCGTGGCCGCCCTGCACCACCAGGTGGTCGGAAGGATGGCGGAATCCGTTCGCCTTGAGTCGCTGCATCATCGCGTCGGCCATCTCCTTCGACGGCCACATCTCGTCGCGTGACGCGGATACGAATTGCACCGGGCCGTTGATCTTCTCCACCGCGATCGCGGCACGCTGCATCGCCGCTTCGTCCTGCATGATCGATTCGAAGGCACCGCGCAGGTTGCCGACGAGCAGGTCGGGCGTCGCGCCCCAGGTCATCGGCACGAACGGCAGTGAGCTGTCGCGGAAGGAAAAGCCCGGCGTGGTCATCGCATCGGTCAGCGCCGGGAACACCGCACTGCCCGGCACGATCGCGACCACTGCCCTGATGTCGGGATAGTGACTGGCCAACAACAGGGCGAGTTCGGCGCCACGCGAGCCGCCGACGATGGCGATGCAGCGACCGTCCACGCGCGGATCCTGCGCGGCCTCGAGGATCGCCGCGTGCACGCCGTCCACCGAGATGCGGTCGAGCTTCTCCGGCGAATTCGGCGTGCCGAAATAGCCAAGCGCGAGCAGCGCATAGCCCTGGTCGAGGAAGCGTTCGCGCTGCGGCTTCCAGCGCGGGCTTGCCCACGCATTGCCGCCCTCGCCACCGCCCAGGCCGACCAGCAGCGGTCGCTTGCCGCCCTCGCGCGCGAACAATTCGACGTCGACCTGGCCGTGCCTTGGCGGCAGCGTTTCGGTATCGAAGCTTTCCACCACCCACCACATGTACACGGCCAGCAGCAGCACCAATGCAACCACGATGCCCAGCGTCCATTTCACGAAACGCAGTCCCTTGCCCATCGCCTTGTTCATTCCGGCTTGCTCCATTGGAAGACGTCCTCGATGCGTACGCCGAGGGCATCGGCGATGCGGAATCCCAGCTCCAGCGACGGCGCGTAGCGGCCTGCTTCGAGCGCGATGATGGTTTGCCGGGTGACGCTGCAGGCATCGGCCAGTGCCTGCTGGGTCATCTCGCCGCGCGCGAAGCGCAGGCGACGGATCTGGTTGCCGATCGCGGTGCCGGCCACGTCAGCGCAGCCGGTAGAACTGCAGGCTGTTGCCGCCCGGATCGCGCAGGTGGAATTCGCGCGTGCCCCACGGCGTGTCGGCGGGCGACGCCCATGGGCTGCCATCCGACGACACCACATCGACTGCACCCGACGCGGCGAATTGCGCGTGGAGGGCGTCGACATCGTCGACCAGGAAACGGCAGGCCGGCCGGTCGAGGCCTTCGACCCATTGCCCGGCATCCGCCCATTGCAGGTGCAGTTCGATGCCGTCGCGATGCACGGCGGCGTACTTCGGCGCATCCGCATCGTCCTGGAACGACAGCGAGAAACCGAGCCGCCGATAGAACCGGATCGACGCTGCGACATCGCGCGCGGCCAACACCGGATGGATCGCCGTGATCGACGCCGGCGCAACGCTCACCGCGACGCCCCTTCCAACTGTTGCACGGCGCGACGATCCCGCCAGTACAGCAGCGCGGCGATCAACTGGTCGAACCACAGCCCCCACAGCAGCGAAAGCATCAGCATCTGCGCGATGAACGGATAGCTGAACTCGCGCAGGCGTTCGGTGTCGCTGAAACCCAGCAGCACCGCGATGCCGATGATGGCGAACGCGGTCGCGCCCCGTCCCCATTGGCTGGCCGCCAGTTCGATCTGCGCATCGCGTTCGTCTTCCAGCACCTTGCCCGCCCAACGCTGTTTCAGCACGTGCGCCAGCACCAGCCAGGCCACGAACAGGGTGCCGATGGACTGGCCCGCCTTGCCGGCGTCCGGATTGCGCCCGATCGGCACCTGCGGCAGGAACACGTCCGCCTTCAGCAGGCTGGCCACGATGATCGCGCCAACGAAGGCCACGCCGATCCATGCCTGCCACTCGCCCGGTGCCACCGCGGCTTCCTCGTCGCTTTGCGGCACTCGATACAGCGCGTCGACGCTGAACCACGTCGCCACCACGAACAGCAGGGTGCCGACCCAACCCAGCGGCAGGCCGAGGTCGCGGTACTCGCCGGTGAAAAAGAACGCCAGCCCGATACCGGCGGCGAGCAGCCACAGGATCAGGCGGGTTCGCGCAGGAGGCATGGCCATCGATGTCATCTCCACCCGACTAAATGTAATGTGTAATTTACATTCTGGATTCGTGATGTCAAGTATTTTTTACATCGGCTTGTTAACCTGCCGACCAGCCGCCATCTCGGCGCCATCGCACAGACCAGGCCCACCATGAACGACGCCCCCAACCCGCACGTGTTCGATGCCACCGCCGCCACCTTCGAGGACGCGGTGATCCGCGCGTCGCTGGAGACCCCGGTGCTGGTGGATTTCTGGGCCACCTGGTGCGGCCCGTGCAAGACCCTCGGCCCGCTGCTGGAAAAGCTCGCCGCCGACTACAACGGCGCCTTCCTGCTGGCCAAGGTCGACGTCGACCAGGAGCAGGAGCTCGGTGCCGCGTTCCAGATCCGCTCGGTGCCCACGGTGATGCTGGTCAAGGGCGGGCAACTGGTGGACGGCTTCCCTGGCGCGCTGCCGGAAGGACAGTTGCGAGAATTCCTCACCCACCACGGCATCACCCCAGCCGAGCCCGCGATCCAGGACGAAGTCCCCGCCGACGCTCCACCGCCGATCGATCCGCACGCGGAAGTGATGCGCCTGCGCAAGGCGATCGAAGCCGAGCCGGACAAGTCCGAACTCAAGCTCGACCTCGCCCTTGCCTTGCTGCAGACCGGCGCCGCGCCCGAGGCCGGACAGTTGCTCGATGAGCTGCCGGCCAACCTCGCCACCGACGACCGCGCGATCAAGGCGCGGGCGCGGCTCGAGTTCGCCGCCCTGCTGCAGGATGCGCCGCCTGCCGAAGTGCTGCAGGCCGCGATCGCCGCCGACCCGGGCGACCTGCGCGCGCGGCACCTGCTCGGCGTGCGCGAACTGGTCGCCGGCGATGCCGAAGCCGGCCTGCAACAGTTCATCGAGATGCTGCAGCGCGACCGCGCCTTCGGCGACGGGCTGGCGCGCAAGTCGTTGATCGACGCCTTCCGCGTGGTCGAGGACGGCGACCTGGTCAGCCGCTATCGGCGGAAGATGTCCTCGCTGCTGCTGGTCTGATCGCCGGTCACATCATCCACAACGACAGCAGGAACTGGACCGGTCGGTAGATCCAGATATTCGCCGCCGCCAACGCGGCGAACACCGCGGCACCCTGCACCGCCGCCGCCGGCCAGCGGCTGTCGTAGCAGCGTCGACAGGTCGCCGCGAAGTACCAGGCGTAGACCAGCAGCGAACCGGCCAAGGCGAGCAGCGGCATGCCGCTGTTCGCCTTCCCCGCTGCCTGCAACACCCAGCCGTACAGCCAGGCGCCCGGCTTGATCGCCACCTGCACGAAAAACATCACGAACGTGAGCATGCCCAGCGCCGCAACGAAATGCTCCGCGTAGTCGCGGCGGCTGCGCCATGCGAACAGCAGCAGGGCGAGTGCCATGAACGGCACATGCAGCACCACCAGCAATTTGCCCGCGGCGCCTGAGCTCGCGTTGTAGCGCTGCTCGACATCGGATAGCGAGAACGTATTGCCGCTGCGCGAAACACGCGCGCGCTCACTCGCCAGCACTGCCCTCACCAAAGAACCGGTAAGCGCGCTGTGCGGCTGGCCGCTCGATTCGCATTTCCATGCGGTTGCAGGCGCCGCGCACAGTTCGGGGGCGAACTCGTTGTAGGCCTGGCCGCGCACCTGGTTGTGGAACGGCAAGCTGAGATCGGTGAGTCCCGGTGAGAAGAAATACAGCAGGTTCGCCAGCAGGAACCGCCGGATCGGCGAAACCCAGCGCGCACGCCGACCATCGAACCAGGCGCGGGCGATGCGGCCGGGCTGAAACAGTGACGCACGCAGGCTGCGCCACAACAGGCCATCCAGGTCCGTCAACGCGGAAAAGGCTTCACCGGGCAGGTGCCGCAGGCGCCGGTCCTCATGCCGGAAACGCGCCTGGCCGCAGGTGGGGCAATATTCGGCGGCCATGGCCGACCCGCAGTTGGGGCACGTCGGGCTCACCGCTGGTTCTGCCATTGCACCGCGACCCCACCGCAGACGATCACGCACTCCATCCTGCATGCGCCGGTCCGCGCGGGCATCGCCGTGCCCCGGGCGGTGAACCTTCACGGCGCCTAACGAGCGCAGCGACCTCCGGGCGCGGGGCGTGAAAGCGGCCGCCGAGGTTCCATCGGTGGACGTGTGCTCGTATCCTCGTGACGCACCTGCAAGGGAGGTTCGCTTGTCCGCCAACGCGCATCCTGAAGTCGCCGGCTATCGCATCACCCGCGAAATCGGGCACGGCGGCATGTCGATCGTGTACCTGGCGGAACAGACTTCGCTGGACCGCAAGGTCGCGTTGAAGGTGATGCTGGCCGAGGCCCTGGCCGACGAAGTGAGCCGCGCGCGCTTCGAGAACGAGGCGCGGACGATCGCCCGCCTGCAGCACCCGAACATCGTCGGCATCCACGAAGTCGGGCGTACCGCCGAGGGCCTGCCGTTCTACTCGATGCCCTTCCTGCCGCGCGGCCACCTCGCGCAGCGCAAGCTGCAGGGCGACCAGCCGCGGGTCACCGCGATCGTGCGGATGCTGCTGCAGGCGCTGGACTATGCGCATGTGCGCGGCGTGGTGCACCGCGACGTGAAGGCCGAGAACGTGCTGTTCGACGAAGCCGAACGGCCAATGCTCGCGGACTTCGGCATCGCCCTGCGGCGCGGCAGCAACCCGCGCCTCACCAGTGCCGGGCTGGCGGTCGGCAGCACCGCCTACATGCCACCCGAGCAGGCCCGCGGGACCGAAGTCGATCGCCGCGCCGACCTCTACAGCATCGGCGTACTGACCTGGGAGATGCTCACCGGGCGGCTGCCGTACAACGCCGCCGATGCGCTGTCGATGGCGCTCAAGCACGTGCAGGACCCGATCCCGCGGCTGCCCCCCGTGCTCAAGCACTGGCAGGGCTTCATCGACCGCGCGATGGCGAAACGCCCCGAAGATCGCTTCGCGAGCGCACAGGACATGCTGCTTGCGCTCGACCAGCTGGAAGCGCGCGCCGGCAAGGGATTCGTGGCGGTGGAAGTGCCCGCCACCATCGAGGCCGAGCCGTCGCCGACCCAACGCAAGACGTGGAAACCGTGGCTCCTGGCCGCCGCGGTGGTGGCCGCGCTCGGCATTGCCACCTTCCGCTTCTTCCCGGTCGTGGACGACGAGACCCGGACGCCCCCTGGCGAGGTGGCCGGCACCGAAGGCGCGGGCCTGCCATCACCACCGGCCGAAGCGCGCACCGGCTTGCTCACGGGCATGGGCGAGGCCGGCACCGAAGGCCTGGCGGCATACCTCGCCAACGCCGGCCAGCAGATCCGCGACGGCCACCTGCTGGCGCCGGCCAATGCGAATGCCTGGGACAGCCTGGACGCGGCATGGCGGGTCAACGCGACCCATCCGCAAACCCAGCAACTGACCGCCCAACTGTTCGATGCGCTGGCCGACGCGTCGGATCGCGCGCTCCGCGCAGGCGACGTCGCGACGTCGCGCACCGCCTTCGAACGCGCCAGCCAGCTCGACAACCGCCGCGGTGGCGAAGGCAGCGCCATCACCCTCCTGCGCAAACGCCTGGATGTCGCCCTGGATACCCGCCTGCAGGCGTTGCTGGCGAAGCGCGATACGGCGGCGGCGCGCCAGTTGCTCGCCGACACCCGCTGGCTGGGCCTGGATCCGCTGCGGAGCCGCGCACTGCAGGCGCGCGTCGATGTCGCCGGCAAGGCGCCCCCCCCCGCCGTCGCCACGACCGTCGTGGCCGCCGCACCCGCCGCGCCCGTGGTCGTGATCGCGGTCACTCGCGGCGACTACGCGCGCTTCGCCAGCGGTACCGGGCGCGCCGCGGCCGAGTGCGGCAAGGGCGTGTTCGGACGCAAGCGCAGTTGGAAGAACACCGGCAACGACCGCAGGCCGGTCGTCTGCGTGTCGGCTGCGGATGCCCAGGCCTACGCGGCATGGCTGGGCACGCAGGACCAGCGTCGTTACCGGCTGCCAAGTGCAGGCGAGGTTCGCGCGCAACCCACGACGCCGGTCTCCGGCTGGCTGACCCTGTGCGCGAACCGCGAATGCAGCCAGCGCATGGCCAGCGGCAAGCCGGGCGCACTCGACGCCAGCCGCGGCTTCGAGGACGTCGGCATCCGCCTGGTGCGCCTCGACTGAAACGCCGAAATGCATGCATGCACGCCTAGAATGCGTGCATGTCGACTTCCCCCGCGCTCGGCCAACGCCTGCAACGCCTGTTCCTGACCGGCCTGCTCACCCTGCTCCCGCTGTGGCTGACCTGGGTGGTGGTCAAATTCCTGTTCGTGTTGCTGGGCGACCTCAGCAAGCCATTGATCGAACCCAGCCTGCAGGGCATCGCCGCGAGCAGTCCGCAAGCCTTCGGCTGGCTGGTCGATCCCTGGGTGCAGAACGCGATCGCGCTGGTCGCCACCGTGCTGGCGATCCTGCTGGTCGGCTGGCTGGCCCGACGGGTTATCGGCCAACGCCTGTTGGGCTGGTTCGAGGCACTGGTGGCGAGGATCCCGCTGGCCAGCACGATCTACGGCAGCGCGCGCAAGCTGCTCGACATCCTGCAGACCAAGCCGGACGGCACCCAGCGGGTCGTGCTGGTCGACTTCCCGCACGCCGAGATGAAATCCATCGGCTTCGTGACCCGGGTGATCCGCGAACAGGGCACCGGCCGCGAACTCGCCGCGGTCTACGTGCCGACGACGCCCAACCCGACCTCGGGTTACCTGGAGATCGTGCCGGTGGAGAAGATGACGCCGACCGACTGGACGGTGGACCAGGCGATGAGTTTCATCATCAGCGGCGGCGCGGTCGCCCCCGACACCATCCCGTTCACTCCGCCGCTGCGCGAAGGCTGACGCCGGGACACGGCGCGCGGATCAGCGTCGGCACGCAGCGCGGACAGCAAAAACCCGCCATCGAGGCGGGTCTTGGACGGTTGCCGGCTTGCACCAGGCTTCGAATTGGTCGGGACGGCCGGATTTGAACCGACGACCCTCTGCCCCCCAGGCAGATGCGCTACCAGGCTGCGCTACGCCCCGACATCCGGACAATTGTACCGCGCCGCGAGCGAATTCGCCGACGCGTAGATCGCAACGCGCCCCTGCGCGCCGAGGACACTCACTTGCAGGCCGTTCAGCGCCTCAGCAGTTGCAGCACTTCCTCCAGCTCCATTCGCACTTGTTTCGCGATCTGGTTGCTCAGCGCGGACTCCTGCTTCGCGCCCTCGCCCTCCAGGCGCAGCCGCGCGCCACCGATGGTGTAGCCCTGTTCGTACAGCAGGCTGCGGATCTGCCGGACCATCAGCACGTCGTGGCGCTGGTAGTAACGACGGTTGCCGCGGCGCTTGGCCGGCTCCAGGCTGGGGAATTCGGTTTCCCAGTAGCGCAGCACGTGCGGCTTGACGTCACACAACTCGCTGACTTCGCCGATGGTGAAGTAGCGCTTCGCCGGGATCGGCGGTAGTTCGCGGTTGCTGCCCGGGTCAAGCATGCGCGGCTCCCATGCTGCTGGAGCCGCTGTACGCCTCGACGCGTTCCTTGAGCTTCTGGCCAGGGCGGAACGTGACCACGGTGCGCGCGGAGATGGGGATCTGCTGGCCGGTCTTGGGGTTGCGACCCGGACGCTGCTTCTTGCGGCGCAGGTCGAAGTTGCCGAAGCCGGACAACTTGATCTGGCGACCCTGTTCCAGCGCCTCGCGCAGGGCATCGAAGAACGCATCGACGAATTCCTTCGCCTCGCGCTTGTTCAGGCCCACGTCCTCGTACAGACGTTCCGCCATTTCCGCCTTGGTCAGTGCCATTGCCGCCCCCTTCAGCGCCGGATGGCCGCGCCGTGGTTCCCCTCCAGCGCGGCGACCACATCGGCCACCACCGCCTCCACGTCGCGGTCGGTCAGGGTGCGTGATTCATCCTGCAAAATCAAGGCCATGGCGAGACTCTTGAATCCGTTTTCCACGCCCTTCCCGGCATAGCGGTCGAACAGCCGCAGCTCGCGCAGGGCCTCGCCCGCGGCCTGCCTGACGGTGGCGCGCATGGCGTCCCAGGAGACCGCCTCCGGGACGACGAACGCGAGGTCCCGGCGGACGGACGGATACTTCGACAGTGCATTCGCGCGCGGCAGTGGGCGTGCCTGCAGGCCATCGAGCGCCAGTTCGAAGGCGTAGACATCCATGCCCAGGTCGAGCGCCTGCTGCAGGCGCGGGTGCAGTTGCCCGATCCAGCCGAGGCGCACGGGATCATCGCCCGCAACGATGCGATACACATCCGCGGAACGCCCCGGATGCGCGAACGGTTCGACCGACGGGCGATATTCCAGCGCGGCGCCGGACAGCGCGGCCAGGCTGTCGAGGTCGCCCCTGAGGTCGTGGAAGTCGAGCTTGCGCGTGGCCACGCCCCATTGCTCCGCTGCTGCATCGCCGCAGGCGACCGCCGCGATGCGCCGCGTCTCGACGGGAGCCGCGTCGGCGGCAGCGAAGGTCTTGCCGATCTCGAACAGACGCACCCGCGCCTGCTGTCGCGCCGCATTGCGGCCAAGCGCGGCGACCAGCCCGGGCAGCAGGCGCGTGCGCATGACCCCGAGTTCGGCGCTCAACGGGTTGGCCAGCGCCACCCCGCCATCGGTGAGCTGCCACTTGGCCAGCAGGTCGGCGTCGACGAAGGCGTAATTGATCGCCTCCAGGTAGTCGCGCGCGACCAGCTGCCGGCGCGCATCGTGCTCGCTGCTGCGGGTCTCGCTGGGCGACACCAGGCGCGTGGCACCACCGGGCAACGTGGTCGGGATCGCGTCGTAGCCGTGGATGCGCGCGATCTCTTCGACCAGGTCTTCCTCGATGGCGAGATCGAAGCGCCGCGCCGGCGGCGTCACCTGCCAGCCATCAGCGGTCGCGTCCACCGCCAGGCCGAGCGCGGACAGGATCCGCGACACCTCGGCATCGGCCACCTGCGTGCCCAGCACGCGCGCGAGGCGCGCGCGCCGCAGGGTGATCGCCTGCGGTTGCGGCAGGTGCTGCGGCAGCACGGCTTCGGTCACCGGACCCGGCGCGCCGCCGGCGATCTCCACGATCAGGCGGGTGGCGCGTTCGATGGCGATGCGCGGAAGTCCCGGGTCGACGCCGCGTTCGAAGCGGTGGCCTGCATCGGTGTGCAGGCCGAGCTTGCGGCTGCGGCCGATGATCGCGGACGGGATCCAGTGCGCGGCCTCGAGGAACACGTTGCGGGTGGCGGTGCCGACCTTGGTGTCCTCACCGCCCATGATCCCGCCGAGGGCCACCGCGCGTGCGCCATGCCCGCCGGTGCTGTCGGCGACGACCAGGAAATCCTCGTCCAGCGTCACGGTGCGACCGTCGAGCAGCTTGGCTTGTTCCCCGGCACGGGCGGGCCGCACGATCACCGGCGATTGCAGCAGGTCCTTGTCGAACGCATGCATGGGCTGGCCGAGTTCCAGCATCACGTATTGGGTGACATCGACCAGGAAACTGATCGGGCGTACGCCGCTGCGGCGCAAGCGTTCGGCCATCCAGGACGGCGTCGCGACATTGGCATCGACACCGTCGATGACGCGGCCGACGAAGCGCGGGACTTTTTCGCCAGCGTCCAGTTCGACCGCCAGGGTGGCGTCGGTCAGGGCCGGCACTGGCGTGGCATCGAGCGGCTCCACGCGGCTACCGAGCGCGGCGGCCACGTCGAAGGCGATGCCGTGCACGCCGAAGCAGTCTGCGCGGTTCGGGGTCAGCTTCAATTCGATGCTGGCGTCCGGCAGGCCGAGGTAATCGGCCAGCGGCGTGCCGACCGGCGCATCCGCCGGAAGCTCAAGCAGGCCCGATGCATCGGCATCGAGGCCCAGCTCTTTTGCCGAGCACAGCATGCCGTTCGATTCGACGCCGCGCAGCCTGGCGGCCTTGATCGTCAGTTCGCCGATCTTCGTGCCGATGGTGGCCAGCGGCGCGACCAGGCCCGGCCGCGCGTTCGGCGCGCCGCAGACGATCTGCAGCATCGAACCATGACCTGTATCGACCTGGCAGACCTGCAGCTTGTCGGCTTCCGGGTGCCTGGCGCACTCGACGATCCGGGCGACGACCACGCCGTCCAGCGCGTCGCCGAGCACGGTCATCTCTTCGACTTCGAGGCCGATCGCGGTCAGCGTCGCGGCGAGCTCGTCGCGCGTGGCGTCGGTCTTGACGTGCTGGCGCAGCCAGTTTTCGGAGAACTTCATCGCGGAACCTCAGGCGAACTGGCGCAGGAAGCGCACGTCGTTGTCGAAGAAGGAACGCAGGTCGTCGACGCCATAGCGCAGCATCGCGAAGCGCTCGACGCCGAGGCCGAAGGCGAAGCCGGTGTATTTCTCGGGGTCGATGCCGACGTTGCGCAGCACGTTCGGATGGACCATCCCGCAGCCCAGCACTTCCAGCCAGCGCGTGCTGCCGTCCGCCTGCTGCCAGGCGATGTCGACTTCCGCGGACGGCTCGGTGAAGGGGAAGTAGCTCGGACGGAAACGCATCTCGAAATCGCGCTCGAAGAAGGCGCGCACGAACTCGGCCAGGGTGCCCTTGAGGTCGGCGAAGCTGGCGTGCTCGTCGACCAACAGGCCTTCGACCTGGTGGAACATCGGCGTGTGGGTCTGGTCGCTGTCGCTGCGGTAGACCTTGCCGGCGGCGATCATCCGCAGCGGCGGCGCATGGTCTTTCATGTAGCGCACCTGCACGCCCGAGGTATGCGTGCGAAGCAGGCGGCCATCGGGAAAATAGAAGGTGTCGTGCATCGCACGCGCCGGATGGTGCGGCGGGAAGTTCAGCGCCTCGAAGTTGTGCCAGTCGTCCTCGATCTCGGGGCCGTCGGCGAGTTCGTAGCCGAGGCGGCCAAAGATTTCGGTGATGCGCTCAAGGGTGCGGCTGACCGGATGCACGCCACCGCGCGCGCCGTCGCGACCCGGCAAGGTAACGTCGACGGTTTCGCCGGCCAGGCGCGCATCCAGCGCGGCATCGTCCAGCGCGCTCTTGCGCGCCGACAGCGCTTCGCCGATAGCATCGCGCGCGCGGTTGATCGCCTCGCCCGCGGCCTTGCGCTGGTCGCCGGGCAGCGCACCCAGCGCCTTCAGTTGCATGGTGATGCTGCCGCTCTTGCCGAGCAGGCCCACGCGCAACGCCTCCAGCGCGTCGGGCGCGGTGGCCGCGGCGATGTCGGCCAGCGCCTGCGTGGACAACGATTCGATGTCGCTCATGTGGTTTCGGATCCCCATAAACACACATGGGGAAGGACTTGCGCCCTTCCCCACGTGATGGCGACCGAGGTCGCCGCTACAACTGCTGTGGAGTGACGGCTCAGGCCGTCAAAGCGCCCTTGGCCTTTTCGGTCAGGGCCGCAAAACCCGCCGCGTCGTGCACGGCGATGTCCGCCAGCACCTTGCGATCGAGGGTGATGCCGGCCTTCAGCAGGCCGTTCATGAAACGGCTGTAGCTCAGGCCATTCGCCCGCGAAGCCGCGTTGATGCGCGCGATCCACAGGGTGCGGAAATGGCGCTTCTTCTGCTTGCGGCCGATGTAGGCGTACTGCAGGGCCTTGGTGACGGCCTGCTTGGCAACGCGGAACACCTTGCGGCGTGCGTTGTAGTAGCCCTTGGCCTGCTTCAGGATCTTCTTGTGGCGCGCGCGCGCCGTTACACCACGTTTGACTCGTGCCATGTCTTATCTCCTCACAAATACGGCAGCATGCGGTCCAGGCGGCCCGCGTCCTCGGCACGAACATGGTTCGTCTGCCGCAGGTTGCGCTTCCGCTTGGTCGCTTTCTTGGTGAGGATGTGGCTCTTGTTGGCGTGGCCGCACTTGTACTTGCCGGAAGCGGTCTTCCGGAAGCGCTTGGCCGCCGCCCGATTGGTCTTGATCTTGGGCATTGGGAATCCTTGCGAAATCTAGAACTGGCCTAGGCGGCGGTGTTGCCTTGCGGCGCGACCACACTTTCCATCCTGCCTGACCGGTGGGTAAGCCTTTGATCCAGAAGGAATCAAGGCGGGTCCTGGGTGCCACCGAACAACAAACCCGGCGAACCGGGCCGCGTATTATGGCGGGCCGATGTCGGCTTTGCAATCTTTCCCTGACAAATCAGGGTTTTGCATCCGCCGCCCAATCCCGGACGGCGGCGCGAGTCACTTCTTCTTCGGCGCGATCATCATCACCATCTGCCGCCCTTCCAGACGCGGGCGCGATTCGATGACGATGTCCTCGCCCAGGTCGGCCTCGATCCGCGCGGCCATCTCACGGCCCAGCTCCTGGTGGCTCATCTCGCGGCCACGGAAGCGGATGTTGACCTTGATCTTGTCGCCTTCGACCAGGAATTCGCGCATCTTGCGCAGCTTGATCTGGTAGTCGCCCTCGTCCGTCACCGGGCGGAACTTCACTTCCTTGATCTCGACCTGCTTGGTCTTCTTCTTGGCTTCGTTGGCCTTCTTCTGCAGTTCGAACTTGAACTTGCCGAAGTCCATGATCTTGCAGACCGGCGGATCCGCGTTCGGCTGGATCTCGACGAGGTCGAGCTCCTCTTCCTCGGCCATGCGCAGCGCTTCGTCGCGCGAGAGGACGCCGATCATCTCGCCGTCGCTGCCAATGACCCGGACCCGCGGGACGCGGATTTCCTGGTTCCTGCGGTTCTGCTTGGTGTCCGTGGTGCTGATGTTGCGATCTCCATTGGAGTGGCATCCTGCGATGCCGGAACGGCCACGATTCCGGAATCGTGGCCGGCTTCGAGCGGGTGGCTGGGATCAGCCGGCCTGCTCCTGGCGCAAACGCGTGGCGAAGTCGTCGACCGACATGCTGCCGAGGTCTTCCCCACCCCGCGTGCGCACCGAAAGCATCCCGTTTTCCTTCTCGCGGTCCCCCACCACGAGCAGGTACGGCACGCGTTGCAGCGTGTGCTCGCGAATCTTATAGCCGATTTTTTCGTTCCGCAAATCGGAAACCACACGGAAGCCTTGATTCGCAAGGGTTTTCCGCGCGTCGGCGACCGCATCGGCCTGGGCGTCGGTGATGTTCATCACCACCGCCTGGACCGGTGCCAGCCATGCCGGGAAGTGGCCGGCGTGGTGTTCGATCAGGATGCCGATGAAACGCTCCATCGAGCCGACGATGGCCCGGTGCAGCATGACCGGATGGCGCTTCTGGCTGGTTTCGTCGACGTATTCGGCCCCCAGGCGGCCCGGCATCATGAAATCGACCTGCATCGTGCCGAGCTGCCAGGTCCGGCCAATGGCGTCCTTCAGGTGGTACTCGATCTTCGGGCCGTAGAAGGCGCCCTCGCCCGGCAATTCCTGCCATTCCACCCCGGAAGCCCGCAACGCGCTGCGCAGCGCGTCCTCGGCCTTGTCCCAGGTGGCGTCGTCGCCCAGCCGGGATTCCGGCCGCAGCGCGATCTTGATCTGGATCTCCTCGAAGCCGAAGTCCGCATAGACCTTCAGTGCCTGCTCGTGGAAGTCGCGGACCTCGGACTCGATCTGCGACTCGGTGCAGAACACGTGGCCGTCGTCCTGGGTGAAGCCGCGCACGCGCAGGATGCCGTGCAGCGCGCCGGACGGCTCGTTGCGGTGGCAGCTGCCGAACTCGCCGTAGCGGATCGGCAGGTCGCGGTAGCTGTGCAGGCCCTGGTTGAACACCTGCACGTGGCCCGGGCAGTTCATCGGCTTCACCGCATAGGTCCGCTTCTCGGACTCGGTGAAGAACATGTTGTCCTGGTAATTGTCCCAGTGGCCGGACTTCTTCCAGAGCTCGACGTCGAGGATCTGCGGGCAGCGCACTTCGCCGTACCCGGTGTCGCGGTAGACCTTGCGCATGTACTGCTCGACCACCTGCCAGATCGACCAGCCCTTGGGGTGCCAGAACACCAGGCCCGGCGCCTCTTCCTGCAGGTGGAACAGGTCCTGCTGCTTGCCGATCCGGCGGTGGTCGCGCTTCTCGGCTTCCTCGATCCGCTGGATGTAGGCCTTGAGCTGCTTCTCGTCCGCCCACGCGGTGCCGTAGATGCGCTGGAGCTGCTCGTTCTTCGAATCACCGCGCCAGTACGCGCCGGAGATGCGGGTGAGCTTGAACGCCTTGAGGAAGCGCGTGTTCGGCACGTGCGGGCCACGGCACATGTCCACGTATTCCTGGTGGAAGTACAGGCCCATCGCGGTGATGTCGGCGCTCATGTCGTCGATCAGGCGCAGCTTGTATTCCTCGCCGCGACGCGCGAACTCCGCGATGACCTCGTCGCGCGGGGTCACTTTCTTGACCACGTCGTAGTCCTGCGCGATCAGCTCACGCATGCGCTGCTCGATCGCGGCCAGGTCATCCGGCGTGAACGGGCGCTCGGAGTGGATGTCGTAGTAGAAGCCCTCGTCGATGACCGGGCCGATCACCATCCTGGCGTCCGGATACAGCTGCTTCACCGCATGGCCGACCAGGTGCGCGCAGCTGTGGCGGATGATCTCCACGCCTTCCTGGTCCTTCGGCGTGATGATGCGCAGGCCGACGTCATGGTCGATAAGGTCGCTGGCATCGACCAGGCGGCCGTCGACCTCGCCGGCCACGGTGGCCTTGGCGAGGCCGGCACCGATCGACTGCGCGACCTGCAGCACGGAAACAGGGGCGTCGAACTGGCGCTGGGAGCCGTCGGGAAGCGTGATCGAAATCATGGGGTGTGTCCGGAAAACGGAAAAAGGCGCCGAGGCGCCTTTCGAGTGCCCACCAGGCGGGGGCGCGAATGCGTCGGCAGGAGTCAGCGGTTAGGCGATCGTAGTGCTCATGTCGCACGCTCGGCCGGCGTTTCCGCGGGCCACCTGCTCTCTGGTTCGGATGTATTGCCACGCCGGCACTCCGATGGGAGTTGGCGTGGTGGGCGGTACAGGGTTCGAACCTGTGACCCCTACCATGTCAAGGTAGCGGAACATGAGCGAAACCATGTACTTAGGATGACAGGCGACGACTCAGCCCGTCAAGCCACGACTCACTCTCAGGGCTTTGCGATGACACGGCGATGACACTCAATCTCCAGCACGCGTGAGACGCTCCAACTGTCGTTGCGACGTAAGACACGTCTCGCATCCTAATTTTTGTTCTGTACCACTACATGCCTGGCGCTCGGTGATCCAAAGTTCGGCCGCCGCAAGGGTTCGAAACCCGTCCTCAGAACCAGAACGAGTCTTTACTGGGGGCGCGCCTGTGGAACAGAGCCAGGGGAGCTCTGGGCCGAGGGTCTCGGAACCTATAGTCTTTGCGATTGAGCGAGGAGTGTTTCATGGAACTGGCGCCAGCCGACGCGTGGGTCGATGACGAACTTTGCGTCTCGTTCGAGTCGTGGACGCGACAGCGCCACCTCGTTTCTATAGGTAGCAACGCCGGTGCAGAGCCACTCCCCTTCCAGGGGTGGCACCATTTCAAGGAAGCATTCGCCCCTGAGGTCGTTGCACGGGCCGTACGCCAAAGTGAACGGCCAATCGCATCCTGCCTCGATCCCTTCGGCGGGTCTGGAACGACGGCTCTTGCATGCCAGTTCCTCGGCGTCGCACCCACAACTATTGAGGTAAATCCGTATCTAGCGGATCTAACCGAAGCAAAGCTATGCGCCTACGACGTAGATGATCTTGCGCTGGACTTCAGCAGAATTCTCCGCGCGACCTCGGGCAGGACCGGGAGCGTCGCCCGCTTTGCGAATCTACCTCCGACTTTCATTGAACGTGCGTCCAGTGAGCGCTGGATCTTCGACCGGGTCGTCGCTAAGCGCCTTGGGGCATACCTTGACGCCATAGATGCCCTCAATCGTCCGCACCACCGCCGCTTATTTCGGGTGTTGCTAGGGGGCATGCTGATCGCTGTCAGCAATGTAGTCGTCAATGGAAAAGGTCGCCGTTATCGACGCGCTTGGGCCGAGCGCTGCATCCAGCCCTCCACTGTTGATCACCTATTCCGACAACGTTGCCAAGCGGCGATCGCAGAGATCCATGAGCACCGCTATCGCCGTTATAGGGGATACACCCTCCTGCGAGGGGACTGCCTAACTCAAATCGAGGCGAGCGCTCCAATAGACTTATCGGTTTTCTCGCCGCCGTATCCAAACTCATTTGACTATACGGACGTCTATAACGTCGAGTTATGGATACTTGGCTACCTCGATGGCTCGGAGAGTAACCACTCCTTACGCAAAGCCACCTTATGCTCGCATGTACAGATCAAACGGGATTTTCAACCCGCACCGGCTGGTTCATTGCGGCTAAGTCGCGCGTTGGGTCGCCTTCGCCGTGAGCGTGACAGTCTTTGGTCACGATGGATCCCGGACATGGTAGGTCACTATTTCCACGACATGTGCGGCGTGTTGCGAACACTCGAACAGCGGCTGACTTCGGAAGGTGAAGTTTGGGCAATCGTGGGTGATAGTCGCTACGCCGGCGTGCAAGTGCCAGTTGCGCGGATTCTGGGAGACCTCGCCCCAAACCTCGGGTACCGCGTGGTGAATATTGAACCATTCCGCTCGATGCGAGCCTCAGCGCAACAGGGCGGTCAGCACCAGTTGGACGAGTCGCTGCTCGTGCTGCGCAAGGAGCGTTAAGCTCGGTTTTGGCGTCGCTTCAATGCGAGACGATTCCGAGCCCGCACTGCTTTGACCTTGTTGTAAATCGGCCACGCCCAGAGTCCGATACCCTCATCCTCGGCTCGGCTCTTCTCATGCTCAATGACACCATTCGGATCTGGCTTTTTTCGCATGTCGTAGCAACAAAGCGCCGCGAGGCGACAAGAGAGAGCCTTACGGTAGTCACGCGCCTGGTCCAACCCATCGGAAACCGCGGTCTTGTTTGCGCTGTCTGACACCTCTGAACCCGTGTGCGTGAATTTCTTGACTACCTTGAGTTCCAAGATGGCGTGATGGGTCCAGATCGTAGGATCAATCGAGTCCTGCTCCTTCAAGATGAAGTCGCAGCGTCCCATCAGCGATGAATGTTCCTGGTCGATCTTGAGTGAACTAAAAAGGAGATGCGATTTCAGCGCTACGTGAAGGATTTTCTGAATGCCCTTTTCCGACTCGTTAATAGGCCACCACTTTCCTTGCGCCGCCCACAGGTCACGCTGAAGATCCGAAGCTGAAGGCGTCTCCAGAAGTTCTCTATGCATGGCATCGAGCACGAAGTGGATGTTGTCAAGGGTAAGAGTCGCCCCATCCAGGGACACCAATTCACATTCGTCTGGGCACCCCATTCCTTTTGGATAAATCCTGATGGCGAAGCCGTCATCGCTATCGAAGTAGATCGCCGGTGCATTGCCCAACGACCAATCGGTCACAATGCAATTGAACAAATCGACATCGGTTCCCTTTGGCAGGGATAGTGCGGCGGCTGATGAAAGACCTTTTGCGCCGAACCAAACTTTGCCCGCTAGTTCTGCACGCGCCCGGTCAAACATGGGATGGTGTTCAGCTACTTCGACGAGGCTTGGGACTGGTGCCATAAGAAAAACCGTGGGAGCGGTACGCAACGTATCCGGTGAAAGCTGGCGCCGCTTTCGAATAATTTTCGCTGCAGCGTGGCAGAAGCGAGCGAACTCAGGTGCGTCTTGGTTGTAACCAGAACCTACGTACCCGTGGATCGATTGCAACAAGTCCTGATCCGACCAACCGCCATCCTGCTTAGCCACGGCGAAGTCTCCGGCCGAGGTGATCCAAATAAATATCCATGCGTTCCGCCGGCAGCAGTTCCCGCCCCGCGAGCGCCCCGATATGCGCTAGCACCTCGGCGGTCTTGGTCATCGCCCCGTTCTCAATCCATTCGCCAAGATCGACAACATTTCCAACGTCGATTCTCGGATCGCCGTACGTGGCATCGGCTGTCATTCCAAACCGCTGGTCGTCTTCACCAAGACGATTTAGAGCCTGCACCACTTCTGAGAGGAATTCGAGGAGATCAGCCTCCTCGACTATAGACTCCATGACGTCAAGCACCGGGGTGGCGAATTCGCGGTGGAGCACGAATTGCCCTTGCAAACCCTTGTTCCCATCGCTCATCACGAGACCCGACACTTTCAGCATCCCCATGCCAACGAGAGCATCTAGATCGCGTTGGAGCATTGGGAAATACGGCTGACGACTAGTCTTAAGCACCGCAGCATCAAATGGCTCCAACGCCCATGCCGGCGCAAGTGCGTTGGATAGATACCAGAGCGAATGAAGTAGGGTCGGAGAAACGGGTCGAACGCCTGCCCTATCCAAGGCATCGAACAAGCCGACCAAAATGATCTGGCGCCGTCGGTGATCGACAAAACTAGCATGGGCGAGAGGATGGCTCACACGTATCCCGCTGCCAGCAGTATCTCTTCCCATTCGTGCATATAGGCATCGCGTTCGCGCCTGACCGCAGCGGTCGGCACCGCAAGCTCAATGAGGTTCACTAGGCGATAGTCACGTTCATCGGCGGGAATCCCCCGACGAATCAGACCAGGCAACAAGCGTCCGTCAATAATATTGGACGCAATTAATAGTCGATTCTCAGAACCCGGCTTTGCGAACCGTGTGAGCACGTCTGCAGCGCGCTCAACGAAAACTGCATCCAGCGAGGACTCAGGTGCGTCGATCACCAACGAGCCAGGCTCGCCTTGACCAGCCACTTCGATCAGCGCCATCCGAAAGGCAAGATCGATAAATTCCCGTTGACTTTCCGATACGGACTCAGGCCCCGCTCGACGCTGAACACCGGCAAAGTCCGCACCCGACATGTCGAGGTCGAACGAAGCCGTCTCGAACTTGTGCAGCTGACCAATGCGGCGCATCAGTGGCGACCACTTCAGGGCCGCCGTTTCAAAAAGAAAGTCGCCCGCATATCTAGCGAAAGCAGTCTTAATGCTTTCAGCCATCTCTTGCATTCGAACGTTGAGCTTCTCTGTTCCCTCACTTAGGGCAGTGCCAAGCGCTTCCAGTGCCCGCTTGTCGTCACCAATCTTATCCTTGATGACTCCCAGTTCCTCTTTCGCGCGCATTTGCGTGTCATCATCGGATGGCAAGAGCGCGATGAGACCGTCCAATTGCTCCTGCCGAATATCAATATCGGCAGTCAGATGTAGCAGATGCGTGCTCACCTGCCGATGTTTACTGGCCGCTTCCTGTAGGGCAATTTGGACTGCTTCGATACGCCGTTTTTGGATCTCCAGCTCGTGGCGCAAGTTACCCAAACGCGCTCGATCAATAGGGCTCGCCTCAGCCTTAGAATCCACGACGGCGAGTGAGCCGCACAGCACGCACGCTAGCTCTTCCACCCGAGCGGTCAACGTTTCCGCCAGCTCCGGACTTTCAGTGTCGCAAACTGCACAGCGCCGTTCCGACAAAAGAAGTGACAGCAGATACTTCGATGTCGCCGAGCCGTCCGGGAACTTGCTGTAGACCAATCTGAGGCGCGTGTCTTCAATCTGGTCTTCCAGTCGGCCAGCCAAATCCTCCGTTTGGAGCAAATCGCGTCGCAACTCGCGACGTTGTTCGTCCAAGGAATCAAATTTTTCAATCATTTCGGCTTTGCGTCGCACGTCGGATTCCACCGCGTTGCGCAGTGAGTCGATTCGAGCGCGCAGATCAGCACTGCCTTCATTCGATGCGTCATCCTGCGCTATACGATGCTGCAGGCGAAACAACGCGGCACTTAGGTTGCGCACCTCGCTGTCCTTCTGAAGAAACGTCCTCTCCTGCACATACAGTGCGCGCGAAATATCCGGCGGCAGGAAAAGGATGCGGAACATCTGTCGCTGCGCGGATGCATCCCAGACCAAGGAGCGGCGGTCTTCGAAATAGAAGACCATCTGCCGAAGGAAGATCAGCCAGTCGCCAAAGCTCGAGAGGCCCGCAAGACGCAAGATTTCAGACTGGAATGTCTCTTCGTCATTCTTGAGGGTTTCCCCATCTAGCACCAGCGACACGAGCCCCAGATTGTCGAGACGACGCTCTATCGAAAGCTTGGCACCGCCCAGGCGTACGCGAAGTACCGCACGCGCGTTCTTCGCACGGTCGCTGACACGGTCGGCGAACAAACCACGCGCTTTGGGCTTCAGGCGATTCACCTCTAGCCCCGCACCACCGAGTTCAGCCGCTTGCAGGGTGTCACGTCCCAGCTCATAGCCGCCCGCGAGCATTCGATAGAGAAGTGTAACGAGCGTGGTCTTGCCCAGCCCATTTGTGCCCACTATCAAGGTGAGGCCTGCCCTAAATTCCAGATGCAATCCGGGATTAACGCTCAGACCCGGATAGAGACCGTAGTCGTTTACGTCCAGCCCCTCGAAAATGGGGAATTGAACGTGAGTGGTGGGGGTCGTGACATTAGAGGTGGACGTAGTCATACCATCAGTACCCGGCTAGGCCTGAACGTCACTAATTCCGGTGTGTCACCCTTGAGCATCTCGATTCGTCCGTTCGATGCAACGCTATTCAGGCGCTCCGCGAACGCAGCAAAGCCCCAACCCCGAGGCGAATGTAGAAGGCCTGATGTTCTTCTGCAAGCAGACCGGTCAGATAACTCTCAACCGAACGGCACCTTCAGCTATCAGCTCCTGACAGAGACGTGGGATTCGCACCATTGGGCCCTAGGAAGAAACACTTGCGACGGTGCCAAGCTTCAGTTCGATGATCTCGCATTGATAGAACCAACACAGAGCGCCTTTGATTCCCGCTCTCGGCCAAAAACCGCCCACTGGATG
Organism: Thermomonas sp.; assembly: GCA_035456065.1. Taxonomy (GTDB): domain Bacteria; phylum Pseudomonadota; class Gammaproteobacteria; order Xanthomonadales; family Xanthomonadaceae; genus Thermomonas. The sequence goes on from DATIDW010000006.1 coordinate 23,598, forward strand.
GCCATCGAGATCTAGCCGATTCATCCAGCCATGATTGCCCAGTTGCGCCGCTATCCCGTGATTCGCTCATCGCGACCAGCCCGCCAAAGACGATCATATGAAGTTCGAAGCGGCCTTGGGCTAAGCTCTGAGGCATCAGGCTACGCCTAGAACCAAGCTTGATGCGCACTTCAAATTCCTCGAGAGATTGCATGATCGGACAAAGAACCCGCCATTCGTTCGCCCAGTTCCTAGAGCTGCAGGAACCGATTATTTCAATGGTGCTCTTGGGCAAATACGGCGCGCAGCCTCCGTCGTTGTCGAATGGACAACAGTTGTACGGGCTTTTGAATGCTTTGCGCGACCTGGACGACCGCATGCTCGTGCAAGCGCTGGCTGAGGTTGTCGCAACTGCGGGAGATTTGCGCGCCAGGGTCAACCCTAAGTATCGGTTCGACGAGCGGCAGCACGATTTGGCTCAGTGCCTCCTGCTGGACGGCTACATCATCCAGGACAAGAGGCTGATCCAGACAGATCCATCAATTGCCGATGCTGCGCCTTTTGAGGATGATCTGATCACGGCGCTGCAGCACTCGGGCGCGCCTCGTGCGTATGAAATCATCGCCAAAATCAACGATTCGGCGGGCGCGTTCCGAGCAGCTCCGCCTGACTACAACGCATCCCTTGTGAACGCTCGCGTCGCGTTGGAAACGTTAGCTGGCGAAATTGCCGCCGATGTTGCTTCGCGGCAGCCAACAATCGCTGCTTACAACCCATCCAAGTGGGGCGAGGTGCTGGCATTCCTGCGCCGGAGTGACGAAATCACTACAGAGGAAGAAAAGGGCTTGGCCGGTGTTTTCGGTTTTCTCAGCCCGGGCGCTCACCGCCCGGTGGGCATCCCTGAGGAGCAAATGGCGCGGCTGGGTCGTTCTTTCGCTCTCAATATGTGCTGGTTCCTGCTTAAGAACCATCACATTCGAAATCCATAGAATTTAACCTTCGAACTTGCGCAGGGACCTACGACATGCCATTTGAGATTAGGCCTTGGGAAGAGATTGCGGAAAACTACGGCTGCACAATTCTGCTCGGCAACGGCGCCAGTATTTCAGTTAGTCAATGTTTCTCTTACAACTCTTTGCTGCAGCATGCTGCCGAGCAGAATCTGCTCCCCCCAGATGCTAATCAGCTGTTCGAATTCTTTCAGACGGACGACTTCGAGTTGATTCTTCGGCTCGTATGGCAGGCGTCAAACGTCAATCGTTCGCTGCACATACAAGACGAGCAAACCCATGCTGCCTATGTCGGTCTAAGGGAGTGCCTCATCCAAGCAGTCCGCGATATTCACCCAGAGTACGGTGTGATTAGCCCTCACCTACCGAACATTTATCATTTCCTGAAGCGGTTCGGAACCGTCATCTCGCTCAACTACGACCTAGTTGTGTACTGGGCTATGACCTACGGGTTGGACATTTTCGACGAGCATGCGTTCAAAGATTGCTTTGTGGGAGGAATCTTCGACGATGACTGGGAGCGATTTCGACAGCCGATACGAGGAGAACGATCGACTTCACTCGTCTTCCATGCGCATGGCAGCTTGGCGTTGTGTCGAAACATCGTGGAGCAAGATCTAAAGCTCCAAAATCTTCAGGATGGGTTGCTGGATGCGGTCCTACAAAGCTGGCAAACCGGAGAGGTCGTACCTCTGTTTGTGAGCGAGGGAACGCGAGCGCAGAAAGTCGCTTCAATCCAGAGCAGCTACTACCTCTCCACCATCTACAGAGAAGTTCTAAAATCGCAGCGGAATACCCTGGTGGTCTACGGTTGGGGCTTTGCCGAGCAAGACGCGCACCTACTTACACGCATGAAAGACACGGGCATCAGTCGTGTAGCGGTATCGGTGTTTCGAGAAGACCAGGTTTACTGCAATCGGGTCTCCCAGATGATTCATGACGAATTGGGAGTGCATGTCGAGGTGGAGTTCTTCGATAGCGAGAGCCCCGGCGCCTGGATTCACCCAACGAATTAGGTGCTGCTCACGGCGACTCGTTCGCAGATCAGAGCTCAAGTGCAGGACACGAGGGGATCTGTGGTCATCACCCCTCCGATTGGTCAAGGGGTGTGCCTGATGCAACGATCCAGACATTGGGGAATGCGACATACCAGCGCGTTGTTGGGAGAGCTCACCAAAAGCCTGCGTAGTCTTGGACATGTGCAGGGCACTTTACGCCTTTTCAGAAATTCCCTTGACGCCTGAAAACGCGATAGCCACTATCCCTTCCATTCGTTCTTTTCTGGCATCTACTAAGGCTATAACTTTTTGGCGGAGATAATCGATGGAGCTAAGCGTCAAATGGTACAAGCCGATCCCTCTTCTAGATGGCGACAATCAAGATTTGATCTTCGTCGCTGACGGTCTCGACGAATGGTTTGAAGTCCCTGGTGTTTATATGTTCGCGCGAATCTTCAATGAACACGTGTATCCGCTATATATCGGGAAGGCAGAGGACATCGGGAAGCGTGTTTGGCAGCACTTTAGGAACAACACCAAGCTGATGACCGGCATCAAGAAGTCAGCTAATGGATCGCGCGTGATTATTCCAGGTGAGTTCACTCCTAAGCCGGGGCAGAGCACCAAGAAATGTATAGATCTGATTGAGCGCGCCTTGATTGATCATGCCTTAACGGAGGGTTATGAGCTCATAAATGTTCAAGGGACAAAGACTCAGTTCCATCAGGTTAATTTTTCTGGTTTCTTAGGGGCACGACACATCACTGGCAGAAGCTTGAGCTTCAAGGCAAAGAGCAAGTGATTCTTTCCTGCTTAGCGCGCTTCGCCGCCTGAAACAGTGGGGCCTATTGGAGGAAAGTCCGCGCTCTAATTTTTTGGACGGCCGCAACCAGCACTAGGACATAGGCCGATTCCAGTCCCTTTCGGCGTTTGCAATCGGTGACTTGAGAAGTCATAAAAAAAACTGGCCCCAGATGACAGATCCTTCAAACGCACTAGCTTCGTTACAAGCAGCCTTCGAGCAAGGCGGGCTGAGCTTTGCGGAGGGCCGCGTTGATCCAAACCTTCGCTTTTACTTGGACACTGATCTGGGCGTGCCTCGTTTTGTTTATTGTCAGCTCGACGGGCGGGTAGTTTCCGCCTACGCCTGTTTCGTCCCTGTTGACCAACTGGAGGGCTTACCGTGCTTCCAAGTGGGCTACGCGGTTCCCGAACCATATCGCGGCCAAGGAAGGGCCACGAATGTCGTGAATGCGGGGATCGTGGAGTTGCGGAATGGCTTCAGCGGCTACCCGCCCTTCTGGGTGGAGGCCGTGGTAGGGCTGGATAACCTGGCGTCTCAGAAGGTTGCCGCCAAAATCCTTACGACTGACTGCAATCCTATTACCGATCAAGTGTCGGGGCTGCCGGCGCTGCAATACCTGCGCCAGTTCGCAACAGGCAGCTAACGGCCAAGGTCACCACGGCGCACTCCACGGCTCCTACGACACCCTTAGATCGCCGCCTCATTGAGGAGCTCGGCGCACGACACTCCGAGACCGTCAGCTACTCGTGCCAGAGTCTCAAGCGTTAAGTTGGCTTGACCACGCTCGATACGCCCGTAGTAGGCACGGTGCATAGAAATAGAGTCGGCGAAGCGCTCTTGGTTTAGCGGCAGGGCTTCGCGCCGTGTCCGCACCACTAGCCCCAATCGTTGCAACGCCTCTGCAGTCATGACTGCAGGCTACTTAAAACAACTTGCGTCTTGAACTACTTATAAGTAGCCTTTCTATAAGTGTCATAAGGCGCCATCACATGGCTCGAATCGTTTACTGCATTACGGACCAATTTCGTCTGGTGTATCGCCCAGGCGCTGCAAATCTGCAGCTTGAGTGGCGCGAGAACGGTCGCTCCATTCGCCTCTCGACTGGGACTGCTGATCTAGACAAGGCCAAACGGCGCGCGCGTGAATTGATCCTTGCGCATGCAGATGTTCGTCAAGCTGACCCAACGGATGTATCCATCCTCGACTTGTTGGATCGCCACTACCTTCGGCACGCGAGCAGTCTGGCCAGTGCCGGCAGTTACAAAGCGAGCTACAAGCTATGGCGTCAATTCTTTGGCAACGACACGGTCGCGCTTCTTTCGCCATCCCGGCAGCGCCAATTCAGGGCTTGGCTAGAGGCGCGCAAGCTGTCAGACAACTACGTGCGCCGCGTGGTAGGCGATGGCAAAGCCGCGATCAACCACGCTTGGCAGGAGGGCGAAATCCAGCGGGTGCCCTTCATCAAGCTCCCGCCGGTCGCCGCGGGCTATCCGCATTGGGCGAAATTCGAACAGCTGGTGAAGTTCCTCAACACGCCTATGCCGGCGCACCTGTTTACCTACTGCATGATCCGGCTCAACACCGGGTGCCGCGGCGACGCCGCGCGCGACCTGCAACCGTTCCAGGTGGATTGGGATAGCGGCTTGGTGATGCTCAATCCCGCCGGTCGCCGGCAGACCAAGAAGTTCCGGCCCATCGTGCCCCTAACCGACCACCTGCGGGCCTACCTGGCCGCGCAGGGCGACGTCACCCGCTACGTGCACTGGCACGGCGCCTGGGTCGAGTCGATCAAGACCAGCTGGCGCGCGGTGCGCAAGGAAGCCGGCTTGCCGGTCTGGTTCTCGCCGAGGGTGTTGCGCCATACGGTCGGCACGGAACTGCGCCGGCGAGGGGTGCCGGGCTGGGACGTGTCCGGCCAGTTGGGCCACAAGAAGGGCGAAGCCGCCGGGACCACGGAAAACTACGCCAAATTCGACCCGGCCTTCATGGCCGCGGCAAAACAGGCGTTCGACGCTTGGATGCGGGAGCTTGCGGCAGAAGTGCCGCGGATGCGCGATGACACGGCGGTGACACGTGCCTGCGAAGGGGGTTCAGAAGAATCCACTGAAAGGCCCGTAAAAGCTGGCCTTAGAGTGGTGGGCGGTACAGGGTTCGAACCTGTGACCCCTACCATGTCAAGGTAGTGCTCTACCGCTGAGCTAACCGCCCGGTTTCCCCAAAACACGGGGGCGCGAATTGTAGCCCACGGCCCGCACTGCCGACAACAAGCCGGAGCCAGGGAGACCGGCAGCGCCTACAGGATGGCCTCGCGCAGCTTGCGGATCTGGTCGCGGACGCGGGCAGCGGCCTCGAATTCCAGGTCGCGCGCATGCTGGTGCATCTGTTGCTCCAGTGCCTTGAGCTTGCTGGCCTGTTGCGCGGGGCTGAGGCGCTGGTAGTCCAGTTCGGGCTCGGCCACCCGCTTCGCCTTGCCGCGCCCCTTCAGTTCGCCCGGTTCGAACCGCGCGCCTTCCATCACGTCCATCACCGCACGCTGCACGGATTGCGGGGTGATTCCATGCTTCTCGTTGTGCTCGACCTGCCTGGCGCGGCGGCGGTCGGTTTCGTCCAGCGCCTTCTGCATCGAGTTGGTGACGCGATCGGCGTAGAGGATCGCCTTGCCGCGCAGGTTGCGGGCGGCGCGGCCGATGGTCTGGATCAGCGAACCGGTGCTGCGCAGGAAACCTTCCTTGTCGGCATCGAGGATCGCGACCAGCGAGACCTCGGGCATGTCCAGGCCCTCGCGCAGCAGGTTGATGCCGACCAGCACGTCGAACAGGCCCAGGCGCAGGTCGCGGATGATCTCCACGCGCTCCACCGTGTCCACGTCCGAGTGCAGGTAGCGCACCTTGACGTCATGCTCGGAGAGATATTCGGTGAGGTTCTCGGCCATCCGCTTGGTCAGCGTGGTGATCAGCACGCGGTCGCCCCACGAGACGCGCTCGCGGATCTCGGAAAGGACGTCGTCCACCTGCGTCGCGACCGGACGTATTTCCACCGGGGGGTCGATCAGGCCGGTCGGGCGCACCACCAGTTCGATGATCTCGCCGGCCCCTTCGCGCAATTCGTATGGCCCCGGCGTGGCCGAAACGAACACGCTGCGCGGCGCGCGCGCCTCCCATTCCTCGAAGCGCAGCGGGCGGTTGTCCAGCGCCGAGGGCAGGCGGAACCCGAAGTCCACCAGCGTTTCCTTGCGCGCCCGGTCGCCCTTGTACATCGCGCCGATCTGCGGGATGGTCACGTGCGATTCGTCGACCACCAGCAACGCATCGGACGGCAGGTAATCGAACAGCGTCGGCGGCGGATCGCCCGGCGCGGCGCCGGTCAGGTGGCGCGAGTAGTTCTCGATTCCGTTGCAGTAGCCGACCTCGGCCATCATCTCCAGGTCGAACTGGGTCCGCTGGCTCAACCGCTGCACCTCGACCAGCTTGTTCGCCGCATACAGCTGTTCCTGGCGCTCGCGCAGCTCGGCCTTGATCGTCTCCACCGCCGTCAGCGTGCGTTCGCGCGGCGTCGCGTAGTGGGTCTTCGGATACACCACGTAGCGCGGCATCCTGCGGAAGATCTCGCCGGTCAGCGGATCGAACATCGACAGCTGCTCGATCTCGCCATCGAACAGCTCGATGCGCAGCGCCTCCAGGTCGGATTCCGCCGGGAACACGTCGATGGTCTCGCCACGCACGCGGAAGGTGCCGCGATCCAGCACCAGTTCGTTGCGGGTGTACTGCAGGGTGGTCAGGTGGCGCAGCAGTTCGCGCTGGTCGATGCGTTCGCCGCGCGACAGGATCAGCCGCATCGACAGGTAGTCGGCCGGCGAACCCAGGCCGTAGATCGCCGACACCGACGCCACCACGATGGTGTCGCGCCGCGACAGCAAGGCCTTGGTCGCCGCCAGCCGCATCTGCTCGATGTGGTCGTTGATCGAGCTGTCCTTCTCGATGTACGTATCGCTGGACGGGACGTAGGCCTCGGGCTGGTAGTAGTCGTAATAGCTGACGAAGTACTCGACCGAGTTGCGCGGGAAGAAGGCCTTGAACTCCCCATACAGCTGCGCGGCCAGGGTCTTGTTCGGCGCCATCACCAGGGTCGGCTTCTGTACCGCCTGGATCATGTTGGCGATCGTGTAGGTCTTGCCGGAGCCGGTCACGCCGAGCAGCACCTGCCTGGCGACGCCGTCCTGGAAACCGGCCACCAGCTTTTCGATCGCCTGCGGCTGGTCGCCCGCCGGCTGGTAGGGCGAGACCAGCTGGAAGCCGCCGGAGGCGGTGGTCAAGTCGAGGTCGGACGGCTCGGTCATGGGGGCGTTCGCGAAGGCCAACCGCTGAGTTTACGCCGCCCGCGTGCATGGCCTGCGACGCGACTTCAGGGTTCCCCTACTCACGCCGGCGCATTCGCCCGATCCCGTGGTCCAACGCCCCGCCCTAGCCTGCTTCCAATCCATCGGGAGCCCTGCCATGCGTCGCAAAGCCGGTTTCACCCTGATCGAACTGGCCGCCACGACGTCCGTGGTGGCGATCCTGGCCGGCATCGCCGCCCCCTCCCTGGCGGACTTCCTCGAACGCCAGCGCGCGTCCGCCGCGATGAATTCGCTGCTGACACACATGGCGCTGGCACGCGTGGCCGCGATCACCCGCAACCGTCGCGCCGTGCTGTGCCCTTCCGTGGACGGGCAGCACTGCGAAACGGGCACCGACTGGAGCAACGGCTGGATGCTGTTCCTGGACGAGGACGGCAACCGCACGCCGGATGCGGGCGACGAGATCATCCGCGTCGACCTGGAACCCACCAGCCGCCATCTGCGCGTACTCAGCACGACGGGACGCTCGCAACTGCGCTATCTCCCGGACGGTCGCAGCGCCGGCACCAACCTGACCGTTTCGATCTGCAACCAGCGACAGGAATTGCTCGGCCAAGTGATTGTGAACAACATGGGGCGCCCGCGCAGCGAGCGGCCACAAGCGCCAACGCCGTGCCCTGCCTGAACCACCACCCCGCCACAACCCTCGGACAGGCCGATGGGCCCTGACGAAGTGCGCATGTGTCCAGCTTGCCCGTCCGGATCGAGCCGACTACAATGCGCTCCCCGCCCGAATAGCTCAGCCGGTTAGAGCACTTGACTGTTAATCAGGGGGTCGTTGGTTCGAGTCCAACTTCGGGCGCCAGAACATGAAAAACCCGCCGAAAGGCGGGTTTTTCATTGGGCGCTGCTCGCAATGGCGGACAGATCGCTACCAGCAGCCAGCCGTGCCTGGCGTTTTCGTGCCCGCCTGATCGATCCCCAGGTTGCCGCAGGGATCTCCCGATTGCTTGCCTGTCGGAGCAGCCTGGATCGAATAGGTCTTTGCTGCAGCCGCGGCGGGGAACGAGAAGTTATAGAACGTCAGCGTGTCCGGCTCGCAGATGGAGGTCAGCTGGGTGATCGTCGGCGTGCCCGTGGCGTTGTAGGCCAGGGCCGTGGTGTAGAACCGCTCCATGCGCTGTGCAGCCGCCAGCAAACATGTAGTACCGGCGGCGCGGCGGGTCTTGCGCATGTGATCGGTGTAGGCAGGCAGGGCGATGCTCGCCAAGATCCCGATGATCGCAACCACCACCATCAGCTCGATCAGGCTGAAACCGGAAACGCGGGCGTTGCGCATGCGGGCTCCTTGCGGGTTCATCGTCACGATCAATCCTCCCTCATTTCGCGCCAGGAAACCCGATTCCATTGCGGCCGGCCCTTGCTGTACTTGCCGACGCCATCTGCGGTGCCGTAGCGACCTTCGCCAGGCAGCAACAGCGACAGGGTGGGAATACCGCTGGTCTTGACCGAACCGGTCGGCTTGCCGCTGGTGCCCGTGTCGTCGGTATTGCCATCACCGTCCAGGTCGAAATACGACCTCGTGCTGGCCGACATGTCGGCGAACGGGGTGATGGCATTGATATAGCCGCTGCCCGAAGCATCCGCGCACGAATTGCCGGAAGGCATCATGGTATTGAACTGCAGGTAGGATCCATCCATCTGCGCGTCCAGCACCATGCGCTCGCCATTGTCGGGCAGGTCCAGGTACCAGCCCTTGGTCGTCAGGTTGGTCAATTCCTGGAAATAACGTTCGCCAGCACCGTCGGCCGTAACGCTGCGCGAGGTGAGGTTGCTGCGTTCGTAGGCCGAACCGGTGGTGATGTCGTCGATCACGCCATACACGCTCTGCTTGCCGCCGGCGATGTCGTTGGCGTCAGCCGCGGTCAGGAAGCTGCCGGTGCCGAAGAACACCCAGCGCTTGTTGCTGCGTGGATCGACCGCCGAGGCGATGCCGCCGGTGACCGGCTGCGGCGTACCCGCGGTCTTTTCCGCGTGGAAGATCTTCTTGGCCGACCATGAGCCAGGCGCGCTGGAGGTCAGGTCGAACTTCCAGACATTGCCCTGCAGGTCGCCAGCATACGCATAGACCAGGGTCCTGCCATCCGCCGCGTAAACGCCGGTGGGAGCGAACAGGCCATTGTTGGTGGTGTTGTCGGTCGGGATTTCGCGGATCACCGAGCCATCGTCCATGTTCAGCACCAGCAGCACCGCCTTGTCGCTACCGCTGTTGATGCCGTTGCCCAACACCACCGCCGAGGTGGAAGTGCCGTTGCGCACCTTGGCCAACACCGACTTGCCCAGCACCAGGCCCATGTTGTCGGATGTACCTGTTCCCGTGGAAGAACGTTCCCACTTGACGTTGCCGGTACCGAACGCGGCCGGGGTGGTCACGTCCAGCGCATACACGCCCTTGCCGCCGCGACCCAGCGAGCCGACCAGGATGTTCTTGTCCCCGGCCGGACTGATGCTGCGCGAGCTGATGCTGATCGGACCGTCCACGAACCAGCGATGGTCGTAATCGCGCCGGCTGAGGTCGGCCAGGTTGCCGAAGTTGATGATTCCCGGGATGTACGCGAACAGCTCCTGCCCATTGGCGGCGTTGAATGCGTGCAACATCCCATCGTTGGCGCCGATGAAGACCGTGTTGGTGTCCGCCACGTAGGTGGGGGAGGAATCCACGATGTCGCCCAGCAACGTGGTGCGCGGCCGCAACTTGCCGGGGGACACGCCTTCTTTCGCCTGGTTGCCCTTGATATAAAGCGCGTTGTCCGCGCCGGTGACCTCGTAGTTCGCCGGACCGCCGGTACGCACCAGGGCCGCTGTCTGCTGCGCGGTCGGGAACGTCGTCCCGCCACCGGTCCCGCCGGCACCCACGCCGCCGGTCAAGGTGCCGCCACGGGTATAGATATTGCGGCTGCCGTAGGCCGGGATGCTGCCCGAGTTCGTGGTCTTCCAGACCTCCGCGCCGGTCAGTGCGTTTTCCGCGCGCAGCAGGCCAGTCCAGCGGCCAGAGACATAGCTGGCGCTGAAAATCATCGTGCCCGTGTTGAGGTTGGTCGAGCTGGTTGCACCCACGTTGGAGAACGAGGCGGTGCGTTCGCTGATTTTCGCCAGTGCGGCCTCCAGGCCATCGGCGAACGCCTGCGGGCTGGACGCGGACACGAAGGTGCCGCGCCCGTTCACCGCGGCATGCAGCAGGTCGTCGATGTTGTCGACGTCATCTTCGCCCGGGGCCGCCCAAGTCGTGGCGGCGGTGACTTCGGACACGCTGGACAGGCCGCTCGCGGCCTTCAGGCCGATCGAGATGGTGAAGGTGACCATGTGCTGCCAGAACGCCGGATCCTTGCCGACCGCATTGTTCTCGGCGGCGATCTTGGAATACTCGCTGGGCACGTTGTTGGTCAGGTCCGTGCGCAGGTCGGTCTTCCAGTACTTCATCGCCACGTCGGCCAAGGTGTTGCTATTGCTGTCCTTGTAAGGCAGGGCCTGCGTGTACTGGTAGGTCTTGTAGTTGGGGTCGGCCGCGGGCACCGGGCTGTTGGTGATGACACTGCCGTTGCTGCCATCGCCGCCAGTACCGGTCGCAATCGCGTCGCCGTTCCAGTAGCCGTCCGTCGTCAGCACGGTGAAGTTCTGCCGGCACGACAGCTGGTTGGTGCCGGTTTCAGGCCCGTAGGGGCCGCTGCCGCCAGTGCCCTGGAAGTACTGGCCGGCACCGTCCAGTACCGACTGCAATGGCGTGCCGCTACCGGAGCTGGCCGCGAACAGGCGGTTGAACCAGACGGAACGGCTGGTGGTGCTGGGGTTGCCGTTGGTGCCGTCGTTGTTCACGAAGCGGCCGTCGTTGCCGTCCTGCACCGGGATGTTGTAGTTGCTGCTGCCGTTCTGGTGCAGGCTGCGATAACCCACGCGCACCTTGTTGCCCTGGGTGTTGAAGGCTTCCGCGGCACCGCCCTTGGCGGTCTTGATGCGGGTGCGGTAATACGAGTACCACGTCGCGAAATTGGTCTTCTCCGCAGCCACCGTCCGCTGCGTGGTACCGCCACTGGCGGCATCTGGCACGACCGGAGTTTGTTCCTCGCAGCCGACCCAGCTCCACGCGTTCGCGGTGAAGCTGCTCCCGTCGCAACTGGTGCTGGTGCGCGCCGTCAGGCTGTACGTCCTGTTGCTACCGGTATCGCCGCTCCTCTGCAGCCTGATGCTGTAGGTGCCCGCCGACGTATTCGTCGCGATGCACGTTGCGCTGCTGGCTTCGGCGGCCGTCCCGGAACACGCGACGGCTCCGGAAGGATCGAGGACCGAATAATCCAGGCTTCGCGTACCGGTGCCGCTTGACGTGTTGTTGATGGTGAACTCGACCGCCCGGTTCTCGGTTACCGATCCCGTCGTGCTGATCGCCACCGTGGTGCTGGTGGTCGTGCCGGACGTGGGACTGATACTCGGACTGCTCGCGGTGACCGCGACCTGTCCCCACGCGGCACGCATGATACGAGTCGTGGTGCCGGCAAGGATCTGGAAACGATAGTAGTTGCCGACATTCGACAGGTAGGTCGTGTTGCCGCCCTCGGCCTTCGGCGCATAAAACGTGCGGGTCGCGCCGGTCAGGTTCAGCTGTGCGCTGCTGGTTGTGTTTTCCACACCCGTGTAATCAACGAAATTGGTATTGCTGTAAGCATCGTCATAACTGGTGCCGCCAGTCAGGCGGACCCCGGTGGAGTTGTACCAGGGCTCGTACGTGACGGACGGGTTGTAGTACAGCGTGTTGGTGCTGTAGTTCTGGTCGTACATTTCGCTGTTGCCGACGTTGTCGGTGTAGTCGCCGGTGTTGCCCGATGACACGCCGGCAGTGTCGGGGCCATCGTTGAAGCTGCCCGAGCCGGTGATTGCGCTGATATCGCCGTTATTGATGTTTTCCCACGCCATCGACCCGGAATCGTCCAGGATGAACAGGACGTTCGGTGCCACCCGAACGCCTGACGCCAGCGGATCACCGGGGATGATGATCGCGGCGTTCACCGGCACGGCGAGCAAGGTGGCCATGAAGACTGCAGGCAGCACCCGCCATTCGGCGCGCGGGCGCGCGGTGGGGAGCAGCTTGCGTTCGGTACGGGGGGACTTGCGGTTCATGGCGTGACTCGTGGATGCAATGGGGTTTTACTGGGGCTGGCTGATGATGTTCGACTGCAGCACGACCTGGGCCACGCCGCGGCCGCGGCCATAGGACGTGACGCGGAACATCGGGCGTTCGCACAGATAACGTGGTGCGGAGGAGGTATTGCAGACGCCCCGCACTTCCGAACTCTCGCCCTTGGCGTTGCCCAGGTATTCGACGGTGAAGCCATAGCGGGCGCCGTTCGCCATGGTGGTCCATGCGGCCGGTGCGCTGGGGGCTGTTTGCCAGGTCGCTGCATTGGCCGGATCACTGCGATCGCAATAACCACCGGCGCAGTTCAGGCCCGCCGCGGTGCGCAGCGCCGTGAAGGTCTGGCTGCCATTCCACATATTGTTGAAGGTGCCCTTGATCACGGTCGTCTGGGCCACGATCAAGCCGGTCTCGGCCGCCTGCACCGCTTGGTTGCGATCGACCATGTTGGCGCTCATGCGCTCCTGCATGGCGGAACTGCGCAGCACCGCGATGCCCAACACGGACATCACCAGCAGCAGGATCAGCACCACCAGCAGCGAAACGCCCTGCTGGCGCCGGCTCGGCGCAGGAGGTTGGACCAGCTTGCTCATGGCGCGCGGCTCCTGACGGCGGTGATGTTGGACGTGCTGCGGGTGATGTAGTTGCTGCCATCGACCTGGACGTCACCGCCCGTGGTCTGCTGGCCGCGCAGGGTGAGGTTCACCCGCACCGCGACCACGTCGGGCCAGGAGGGTGCGGTGGTGTAGCTGACTCCATCGTCCTGGCGATAGCTCACATTCAACGCGGTCACGCCCGGCACGACCGCCTCGGCCACGCCGTTCCTGCTCGTATAGAGGGAACCGGCGTTCAAGTACCACCGGGCGGTGCGGAAACGCGCCGCGGACACGCTGGCCGCCGGCGCATTGCCTGGGTCGTAGATGGGTTCCGGCGTGGCCGGGGAAAACGCCAGGGTCTTGGCCGCATCATTGACGCCGCCACCACTGATCGTCACCACGTACATCAGGGTGGCGTTGCACAGCAGGAGCTTGTCGCCCGCCTTGAATCCGTCCGAAAGCTTCCAGCCAGGAGGGAGGGGCGAGGGATCCGCGATCGTCACGCTGGAGGTGGTGGCGGCGGTGACCTGGTAGGAAGCGTCATCACCGGAGAGCACCGTGAACTCGCTGCCGGTGCCGCTGATCGGGGCAATCAGCAGGTTGGTCTCGTCGGCCGTGTAGGTGTGCTCCTCGTCCGGCCGGGCGAGCTTGGAGCAGGCCGTGCCCCCCGCCGCGCGGATGTCGCGCGACATCATTTCATAGGCCGCGCGCGCACCTTCCTGGATGCGATTCTGTCCTTCGTTGGCGCCGAACGTGCGCTGGTTGGACTGGAATACGGCGATGGCGGCGCCGAGCACCAGCAAGCCCAGCAGCAGCGAAATCATCAGTTCGATCAGGCCGAAACCGGCATCCCGGCGAATGCGCGACCGGCTCATATCTGCGCCTCCACCGACAGCGAGCGCCCGCTGCCGCCAACATCGGTGCCGGCGCGCGAGTCGTCCCAGAACACCGTGATGGTGCAGTTGGTCGCGTTGGCGTCGTCACAGTTGGTGATCTGGCCGCAGGTCGTGCTGTCGCTCGTGCCGGAGCCAATGGTCGACTTCAGGTCGGTGATCCACGCGATCTTGTCGTTCGCGACCGCGCTGCCGCCGGCCGTCGGGATGGTGCAGGTCTTGGCCATGTTGTAGCTGTCGGCTGCGGTGCGGTTGGCGCGGATGGCTTCCAGGATGGAGTTGGTGGCCATCACCGCCTGGGTGCTTTCCAGCGACCCCTGCCCGCCGCGCAGGGCCATCGACTGCATCGCGGCGATGCCGAGCAGGCCCACGGCCAGCACCATCACCGAGACCATTACCTCGATCAATCCGATGCCACGCGCATGGCGCGGCATCGTGGAGGGGCGCGAACGACGGATCATCAACAAGCTCCCTTGGCCACGGTTACCACGCCACTGATCAACACGGTGAGACAACGCTGGTGGCTCGACTTGGTGACCTGCAATTGCACTTGGCTGTCGATCATGCCGGATGCCTTGTACACGACGCCCGCCGCAGGCCCCGTCACCTGCACCGTGGAGCTGGCGCTGGTGTCGCGGATGACATCGGTGGTCGCAGTTGCAGCCGTGTTGTCCCTGCCGAAGATCGTCCAGTTGTCCCAGGTGGTACTGCCGCTGCAGGTCGAGCCGGTTCCCGCGCAGACAGTGACCCGCGCATTGCGGCGGATCGCTTCCGCCCTCGCCAGCTGCAGCGAAGCCACGAGTTCCTCGGCCTGGCCGACGGCACGCCTGTTGTTGATGATTTCGGTCATGTTGGGAGCGGCGATGGCGGCCAGGATCACCATCACCGCGACGGTCACCATCAGCTCGATGAGGGTGAAACCACGACTTCCGCCCGGCTTCCGGCAGGTGGTGCGACGTTGCGACATGGAGCCCCCACGATTCGACGTTCAAGACCTTATCGGCCGGATTTGGGCTTCGCCACCGATCCCCGATGGGCGGCCCGTCCACCGGCATGAAAGGCTGCGGACGCAGCCTGCCCGGCACGGCATGATAGGCCAATCCCGTCACCGGCCCTGCCTTGGACACCACCGCCACCGCCCCCGCCCCGCTCGATGCCCTGTGGCGCCCGACGGCCCTGATGGCCGTGCTCCTTGCCGGAGAGGCCCTGGCCCTGCTGCTGGCATTGGCACCCGGAACCGACGGCTGGCTGGTGCGGCTCGGGCTTGCCTCGCTCGGGATCCAGTGGATCGCCGTCGGCACATTGTGCGCACTGTTCCTGTTGCGACATCCATTGGGGCGCCTGGCCCCGATGCAGCTGGCCTGGGCGTGCCTGGGCGTGCTGCTGGCAATGACCTCGCTGGTTGCCGGCGCTGCCTGGGAATTGCTGGGGATGACGACGGCCCCCGGCGTCGGCAGGGCATCGTTCGTGCTGCGGATGCTGGCGCTTGCCTTGGTGGTGGGCCTGCTGGGCTTGGTCACCTACCAGAACTACTGGCAGGCAAGACAGCTTGCGGTTCGCGCAAAACAGCTTGAGCTGGAAGCGCTGCAGGCCCGGATCCGCCCGCATTTCCTGTTCAACACGCTCAATACCGGCGCCGCCCTGGTGCATGCACGGCCCGCCGACGCGGAACGACTGCTGCTGGATCTCGCCGACCTGTTCCGCTGCGCGCTGCGCGGCCCGCAGCAGATCCCGCTGGTCGAGGAGTTGGCGCTCACCCGCCGCTACCTCGAGATCGAGGCACTGCGCTTCGGCGACCGCCTCCGGCTCGACTGGGATCTCCCGGCCGCCATTCCCGACGTTCTCGTGCCATCCCTCTCGATCCAGCCGCTGGCGGAAAACGCGATCCGCCACGGCATCGAGCGCCGGCCGGATGGCGGCGCCGTGGATGTCGCCGTCCGCCTGTCCGGCGACCGGGTGGAGATCACCGTCGTCAACGACATGCCCGGCACAGCCGGCGGCGGCGGCGGTCATGCCGTCGGGCTGGCCTCCGCGCGCGAACGCGTGCATGCGCTCACGGATGGCCGCGGGCGGGTCGAATCGCGCGTGGAGGATGGCCGCTATGTGGCCATCGTGCACCTGCCGCTGGCGTAGCCGCGGCCGATGGCCGCGACAGGCGCGCCGTCAGGGCGTCAGGTCACCACCCGATAGCACGGCTTGTAGTCACCGGCGATCTTCATCCGGCGCTGTTCGACGAAGGCGCGAAGCAGTGCGTCCAGCGCTTGCATGATGTCCGGGTCGCCATGGATCTCGAACGGGCCGTACGCCTCGATCCGGCGCAGGCCATCCTCCTTGACGTTGCCGGCGACGATGCCCGAAAACGCACGGCGCAGGTCGGCGGCGAGTTCGTGCGGGCGGCGGCCATGGTGCAGGTCGAGCGCGGCCATCGCCTCGTGGGTCGGCACGAACGGCTGCTGGAACGCCAGCGGCACGTGCATGGCCCAGTTGAAGAAGAACGAATCCTTCTGCGCGACGCGCTGCTCGCGCACCTCGCGGATCCCCGATGCCATGTGCTTCGCCACGGTGGCCGGGTCGGCGACGACGATCTCGTAGCGTTCGGCCGCGGCATCGCCCAGGGTCAGGCGGATGAAACGGTCGATCTGCTCGAAGTACGGCGCGGCACCGGTCGGGCCGGTCAGGATCAGCGGGAAGCGGCGGCCGGCGTTCTCCTCGCGCAACAGGATGCCGAGCAGGTACAGGATTTCCTCGGCGGTGCCGACGCCGCCCGGGAACACGATGATGCCGTGGGCCATGCGCACGAACGCCTCGAGGCGCTTCTCGATGTCGGGCATGATCACCAGGTGGTTGACGATGGGGTTCGGCGATTCCGCCGCGATGATCCCCGGCTCGGTGATGCCGATGTAGCGGGTGCGCCGGCGACGCTGCTTGGCATGCGCGATCGTGGCGCCCTTCATCGGGCCCTTCATCGCGCCGGGTCCGCAACCCGTGCAGATGTCCAGCCCGCGCAGGCCCAGCTCGTAGCCGACCTGCTTGGTGTAGACGTATTCCTCGCGGCCGATCGAGTGGCCGCCCCAGCACACCACCAGGTTCGGATCGGCCGGGTGCAGGACGCGCGCGTTGCGCAACAGGCGGAACACCGCATCGGTGATGCCGGCGGTGGTCGCGAGGTCGGCCTCTTGCTCCGGGCCGAGTTCGATCGCGGTGTAGGCGAGGTCGCGCACCACCGCGAACAGCAGCTCGGCGACGCCGTGGATGATCTCGCCATCGACGAAGGCCATCGCCGGCGCATTGCGCAGGTCGATGCGCATGCCGCGGTCCTGCTGGTTCACCTGGATGTCGAATTCGGGGTAGAGCTCCTGCGCGGCGCGCGGATCATCGGAGGCGCTGCCGCTGGTCAGCACCGCCAGCGCGCAGCGGCGCAGCAGGTCGTGCATGCCGCCGGAGGCATCGCGCAGGCGCGCGACCTCCTCGCGGGAGAGGATGTCCAGCCCACCTTTCGGGTAGATCTGCGCATCGACGGTCGGGAGGGTGGAAACGGGGATTTGTACGGCCGCGCCCTGCGGCATGTGATTGATGTCATTCATAGACCGCGCACTTTAGCGCAGCCGGACGGCATGGCGCACCCCGTCGCCAGCAACGAAAACGGCCGGGTTTCCCCGGCCGTTTCCAGATCACGCCACCAGCGCGTGGATCAGAACTCGTACTTCAGGCCCACCTGGATCGACCACTGCGAGATGCCGTTGGTCTGGCCGTCGGCATCGGTCGGCACGGCCAGCGCGGAGGCTTGGCCGAATTCCGTGCCGCTGCGGTAGCCGTAGACGTACTTGCCGTCGTGGATGCCGATCAGGCTCGCGACCGCGACGTTGGCGTTGAAGCCGTAATCGACGATGTGGCCCCAGTCCTTGTTGAGCAGGTTGCCGACGTTCTGGATGTCCATCCAGAGCTTCGACTTGTGGCCCTTGAAGAAGCCCGGCAGTTCCTGGCTGATGCGCAGGTCGAAGGTGTTGACCCAACCGGCGCGGAACGCATTCTCGGGCGCGTACTTGCCCCTGTAGAAGTCGAGGCCATCCTGCGTCGCCAGCCACGTATTGAACGCGGTTTCCATCGCGGCATTCGGGGTGAACACGCCGGCGCTGCTGATCGAACCGAACTTCACGTCGTTGCCGGTGCCGTTCGGCACGTAGAAGAGGTCGTTGAAGGTACGGGCATCGCCGTTCGCGTCGCCGGAGAAGATGTAGCTGTACGGACGGCCGCTGCGCCCTTCGTAGAACACGCCGACCTGGGTCTCGTAATCGCCGAAGAACGCGTGCTTCCAGTTCAACGCGCCCGAGAAGCGATCCTTGATCTCGTAACGCGCGGTGCTGACGGTTTCTTCGTTGATGTTGAAGCCGTACTGCGAACCGTAGCCGGAGCCGGCGGTCGAGCTGGTCAGCGCGCCCACTTCCTCGGCGTTGGTGTAGGTGTAGCCCAACGTCCAGGACCAGTCGCTTTCCTCCGAGAACGGCTTGGACAGCGAGAAGGTCAGCTGCTCGCTCTTGCCCAGGCCGGTGTTCTCCAGCAGGTACACGTCGCCGAAGTAGCTGTTGTTGCCCGTGCGCGCACCGGTGAAGGGACGGTTGTTGGTGTTCGGGTTCCAGTACAGGGTGCGGCCATCGACCGCGCTGGTGAAGCCGGGGCCGACGTTGAGGGTACGGTAGAAGATGCCGTTCTTGACGTTGCTGATCAGCGCTTCGGCCGACGCGACGACGCCGTACCACGGCAGCTCGTGTTCGAACGCCAGGTTGGCCTTCCACACCGACGGCAACTCGAAGCCGTCGGCGATCGCATTGACGTTGCGGATGCCGGCGCCGCCCGGGGGAATGGACGGGTTCAGGCCATCCGGGCTGAACGGGATGCCGTTGGCGCAGCGACCGGCAACCGGGACGCAGTTGATCGTCGACGAGCTGGTCGCGGAGTAGGTGCCCGGGGTGCCATACGCGGTGTAGTTCAGGCCGGTGCTGCTGTAGGCGTTGCCGACCCACACCTGCGGGGCATCACCCTGGAACAGGCCGATACCGCCGCGCAGCTGGGCCGGACGCTCCCAGTCGAAGGTGTAGTTGAAGCCAACGCGCGGCTGGATGATGAAGCTGCCGCTGTAGGTGTTGGTATTGTCCAGGCCGAAGCCCCCGTTCGGGCAACTGGCGGGACCGGTGCCGTTGGCGACGCGCGCCGACGCGAAGCAGGCGTTGTAGGTCGGGTCCGGGCTGGCCGTCGGGCGATCGCCACGCAGGCCCATGGTCACGGTCAGGTTGGAGTTGACGTACCAGGTGTCCTGCACGAACAGGCCGAGGGTCCTGTTGCCGTACTGCGCCGCGATCGCTGCCGGATCGGTCGGGTTGGTCTGCAGGTCGTAGTCGAAGTAGTAACCGTTGCGCAGGTTGCTGAAGTCCTGCACGCCGCTCACGATCGGCACGTAGAAGCTGTAGTTGCCCCTCGCATCCTGCAGGAAGAAGTTGTAGATGTCGTTGTCGTTGTATTCGAAACCGAACTTGAGGTCGTGGTCGCCCAGCGTCCAGGTGGCTGCGCCGAAGTAGTTCCAGGTCTCGGTCAACAGGGTATTGCCGCCCGAACTGCGCTCGGTGCCGAGGCGGATGAAGTCGACCGAGGTGTTCGGCGCATCGACCACGTTGTCGTTGTCGTCGAAATAGACGGTGATCGTCGGCGCGGTGGTCGGGTTGACGCGGATCGCGGAGTAGTCGCGGTAGGACACCTTGAACTCGGTCGAGAAGGTGTCGCTCCAGTCGCTGAACACCTGGCCGACGTAGCTTTCCACCGACTTCACGTGGTTGTACCAGTTGGAGCTCAGCGACAGGCCACTGGCGTTGGAGCCTTCCGGACGCACGCGCGCCTGCTCCAGGTTGCTGTAGCGGAAGCTGGCGCGATGGTTGTCGCTGATGTTCCAGTCGAGCTTGACCGCGTATTCCTCGAGCTCGGTGTCGCCATTGCCTTCAAGGCCGCCGGCATCGATGCCCCAGGTGGTCTTGAAGATATCCTGCACCAGCGCCAGGTCGGCGGCATCGAAATCGCCGCCGGCGATGAGCGGGGTATTGCTCAGGTCCGGGCTGGGCTTGCCGCGCTTGAACTTCTCGTAGTTGGCGAAGAAGAACAGCTTGTCCTTGACCAGCGGGCCACCGAGGGTGAAGCCGTAGGTCTGCTCATCGGTGAACTCGGAGAACGGCGCGCCGGTGAGCGGGTGGTCGCCGAACCAGTCGCCGTCACGGAAGGAACCGTAGAGCGATCCGTGGAACTCGTTGGTGCCCGACTTGGTCACCGCGTTGACGTTCGCGCCGGCGGCACCGGAAATGGTCACGTCGTAGTTGGACAGGCTGATGTCCAGGGCTTCGATGGCTTCCATCGAAACCGGCTGGCGCATGGTCGGCATGTTGTTGCCTTCCAGGCCGAAGGTGTCGCTGGCGGACACGCCGTCGATGGTGATCTTGTTGAATCGCGGGTTCATGCCGCCGGCGCTGATGCTGCCCGAGGCGCGGTCGGTGAAGGCGACGCGGGGATCGAGCCGCATGTAGTCCTGGATGTTGCCGTTGATCGACGGCAGTGCCTTGATCACGTCCTGGTCGACGCTGGTGCCCGAGCCCATCTTGGTGGCGGAGAACACCGAGCTGCCCGCGGAAGCGACCGCCTGCACGGTGCCGAGGGTGGTCACGCTGTTGTTGAGCTGGCCGTCGACCGTGGCGGCCTGGTTGACGTTCAGGTACACGCCTTCTTCGCTGTCGCTGCCAGCGCCAGCCTTGTTGATCACGACGGTGTAGGGACCGCCCACGCGCAGGCCGCGCGCGTTGTAGCGACCGGACGCGTCCGTGGTGGCGCGACTGACCGTGCCGGACTCCACGTGGGTGATGGTGACTTCGGCGCCGGACACCGGCTGGCCATCAGCGCCAACGACCTGGCCGCCGATGGCGGAGGACGTGCTTTGCGCGAACGCGGGGGCTGCGGCAAGCGCGAGCAGCAGGCCAAGCGACAGCTTCGACAGCCGGACGCGATTCGGTTGATTCATGGTGATGACCTCGATGAACATGGATAAGAGACGACGGACGGTGAACGGCTCGGGCCGACACGTCCGTCCTGCGACGGTTGTCGGCGAATACTGGTGGACACCCTTGAACCCGTACCGGAACGCACGGGTTCACTAAAGTTTAACACGGTATCGGCGGCACATGACGGCTTGATGACGGCCGCCACTGGGCGCCGAAAAGTGAAGAATCCCAGCCTATTCAGGCAGTTGCGCGAAGGTATCCGGAGAAACCGTCGAGCAGCATCTGTACCGAGATCGCCACGATGACCATGCCCATCAGGCGCTCGATCGCGGTCAACACCCGCACGCCCAGCCATTTCTTCAGGTAGGTGGCGGAGAACAGGATGACCGCCGTCGCCGCCCACGCGATGGTCAGTGCCAGCATCCAGTCGCCCATCCGGCCCGGCTCCTGGCTGCCCAGCAGCATCACCGCTGCCATGCCCGAGGGACCGGCGATCATCGGGATCGCGATCGGCACGATGAACGGCTCGCCATCCGGCAGCTCGCCCATGATTCCCTCCGCCGGCGGGAAGATCATCCTCAGGCCGATCAGGAACAGGACGATGCCGCCGGCGATCGAGACCGACTCCTGGCGCAGGTGCATGACGTCCAGTGCGTACTGGCCGCCCCATAGGAACAGCATCAGCACGACCAGGGCGATCAGCAGCTCGCGTGCCAGCACCCGCCGCTGGCGGGCCGGCGGCAGCTCCTTGAGCAGGCCCAGGAACACCGGGATGTTGCCCAGCGGATCCAGGATCAGGAACAGCAGCAACGCCGCCGAGGCGATGGTCATGGCAACCAGCCGGCGTCCACGATGCGGCCGCGTTGCGCGGCCCCGGCGGGCGACAGCAGGGCGACGCAGGCCGCGGCGTGGGCGCTGGGCGGCCCCGCCTCGGCGTCGCCGTTTGGCTGGTAGGCGCGCCCGCGCAATGCGGTGCGCATCGGGCCAGGGCGATAGCCGCTGATGCGCGGGCCATGGTCGCCAAGCTCGGCCTGCAGCATCGAAACAAGCGCGGCCTGTGCCGGCTGCGCCAAGCCATATCCGCCCCAGAACGCCGAACCGCTGCGGGCAGGATCATCGATGGCGAAGACCACCGCGCCGGCGTCGGACCTGGCGAGCAGCGGCAGGCAGGCCTGCGTCAGCCACCAGCGCGCGGTCAGGTCGACATGGATGGCCCGGGCGAAGTCGGCGGGATCGGTATGCAGGAGCGGGGTCAGCCCCTTGAACTCGGCGGCGCAATGCAGGAGGCCGTCGAGGCGGCCCAGCTCGGCTTCGATGCGTTGCGCGAGTTCGTCATGATCGTCCGGCGTCGCGCCCACCAGGTCCAGCGGATACAGCAGCGGCTCCGGGCCGACCGCCTTCACCGCGTCGTACACGCGGTTGAGCGGCGCGACCTTGCGGCCCAGCAGCACGACGGTCGCCCCCGCCTGCGCGCAGGCCACCGCCGCGGCCGAGCCGAGGCCGCCGGCGGCGCCGGCGACCAGGATGACCCGCCCATCGAGCACCCGGCCATCAAGCACCCTCGTCGCGCTCACGCCTTCTGCGCGTCCGCAACGATCCGGGCAAGTTCGCCGGATTCGGACAGCTCCACGGTGATGTCGCAGCCGCCGATCAGCTCACCGTTGATGAAGAGCTGCGGGAAGGTCGGCCAATCGGAGAATCGCGGCAGGTTGGCGCGGATCTCCGGCTCCTCCAGCACGTTCACCGTGTGCAGCTGTGCGCCCGCGGCCTTCAGTGCCTGCACCGAGCGACTGGAAAAGCCGCACATCGGGAACTGCGGGGTGCCTTTCATGAAAAGCACGATCGGATGGCCTTCGATCTCGGATCGGATGCGGTCTTCGACGGAAGACATGGCGTTTGCTCCTGCAACGGTGTGGCCCGACGCGCCGGCGGCAGTCGATGACGTGTCGACGATGCGATGACGGGCGGTGGGGATAGAATGATCGCTCGCTATTGTAAGTCTTCGCGCGGCCCCGGCCGCACCCTCCCCGACATGCCAGGAGCCCGCCATGGCCATCGAACTGCCAGCCCTGCCCTACGACCGCACCGCCCTGGAGCCACACATCTCCGGCGAGACCATCGACTTCCACTACGGCAAGCACCACAAGACCTACGTGGACAACCTCAACAAGATGATCGAAGGCACCGAGTTCGCCGACATGCCGCTGGAGGAGATCATCCGCAAGTCGCAGGGCGGGATGTTCAACAACGCCGCGCAGATCTGGAACCACACCTTCTACTGGAACTGCCTCAAGCCCGCCGGTGGCGGCGAACCGAGCGGCAAGCTGGCCGACGCGATCAACGCCGCGTTCGGCGACTTCGCGAAATTCAAGGAACAGTTCACCGACACCTCGATCAAGACCTTCGGCTCCGGCTGGGGCTGGCTGGTGCAGCGCAAGGATGGCTCGCTGGCGCTGGCCAGCACCTCCAATGCCGCGACCCCGCTGACCGGCGAAGACACCCCACTGCTGACCTGCGACGTGTGGGAACACGCGTATTACATCGATTACCGCAACGCCCGCCCGAAGTACCTGGATGCGTTCTGGAACCTGGTGAACTGGGACTTCGTCGCCGGCAACATGAAGTAAGCCATTTCGACATGGCGTGTCACGCGAACGGCCGGGGAAACCCGGCCGTTCGCGTTGCAGCGCCGGCCGATTGACGGCACGCGACATGAACGCAGCGACCGCCATCGCCAATGCTGCGGGCGCCGAAGCCTGTCCGGATATCCCGGCCGTTGTTCTTGGGCATCCGGAACGGCGCGGTCAGTCGCGCAGGCGTGCCACCACCGGCGCGACTTGCGCATGCCGGTCCAGCGCCGCCCCCACGCGAAGCAATGCTTCGCCGAGTCCGCCGGCATTGTCCGCGCGCAGCGTCGCATGCCCGACCTTGCGCCCCGCGCGCGGCCGCTTGCCGTAGTCGTGCCAGTGTCCCGATGCTTCAGCGAGCACCGGCGCGGCATCCGGCATTTCGCCGATCCAGTTGAGCATGCAGGCCACGCCCAGCATGCGGGTATCGCCCAACGGCAGGCCGAGCACGGCGCGCAGGTGGTTCTGGAACTGGCTGGTCTCGCTGCCTTCGATGGTCCAGTGGCCGGAGTTGTGCACCCGCGGCGCGAGTTCGTTGGCCAGCAACTCGCCATCGCGGCAGAACAGCTCCAGCGCGAACACGCCAACGTAGTCCAGCGCCTCCGCGAGCTTGCGCGCATGCGCCAATGCGATGGCCTGCATCGCGGGTTCGACGCGCGCCGGCGCCAGGCTGGCCGACAGCACGCCATCGACATGCCAGTTCTCGGTCAGCGGCCAGGCGCGGAAGTCGCCGCCCTGCCCACGCACCGCGACCACGCTCATCTCACGTTCGAAGGCGACGAAACTCTCCAGGATCAGGCCCACGGTGCCGGCCTGCGCGCCCAATGCCTCCCACCCGGCGTCGACATCGGCCGCAGACCTGATCCGGAACTGGCCCTTGCCGTCGTAGCCGAGGCGGCGCGTCTTCAGGATGCAGGGCGTGCCCAGCCGCGCCACCGCCGCATCGAGCGCGGGGCGCGAGTCGATGTCGGCGAAGTCCGGCACCGGGATGCCGAGCTCGCGGAACAGGGTCTTCTCGGCAAGCCGGTCCTGCGCCACCGCGAGCGCACGCGGGCTCGGGAACACCGGCACCCGGCCCGCCAGCCATTGCGCGGATTCGGCGGGCACGTTCTCGAAATCGAAGGTGGCGACGTCGATCTTCGAAGCGAATTCGCCCAGCGCGGCTTCATCGGTGTAGTCGCCGACGACCATCGGCGCGAACTGCCCGGCGCAGGCGTCGGCGGCGGTATCCAGGACCAGGAAGCGCAGGCCGAGTGGCGCGGCGGACAACGCCATCATCCGCGCCAATTGCCCGCCACCGAGGATGCCGACCGTCTTCATGGATGCGTGCGCCCTACTTGCGCGGATCGTCGTTGCGGGCGACGTCTTCGGTCTGCTGCGCGCGGAAGGCGTCGAGCGCTTCGCCGATCGACGGGTGTTCCGCCGCCAGCATCGCCGCCGCGAACAGCGCCGCGTTGGCCGCGCCGGCATTGCCGATCGCGAAGGTCGCGACCGGGATGCCCGCGGGCATCTGCACGATCGATAGCAAGGAGTCCATGCCGTTCAGCGCCTTGCTCTGCACCGGCACGCCCAGCACCGGCACCGCGGTCTTGGCCGCCAGCATGCCCGGCAGGTGCGCCGCGCCGCCGGCACCGGCGATGATCGCGCGCAGGCCGCGCGATGCAGCGCTGGCTGCGTAGTCGAACAGCACGTCCGGCGTGCGATGCGCCGAGACCACGCGCACCTCGTGCGCGACGCCGAGCGCCTCGAGCCGCAGCGCCGCATGCTGCATCGTCTCCCAGTCGGAGCGCGAGCCCATCACGATGCCGACGAGCGGCTTGGCTTGATCCGGTGCGTCCCCAGTGCCTGTCATGTCGATGCCCGGCGTCATGACGCCCGATCCCAAACCGGTATTCTAGCGATCCCACCCGTCATCGGCGCGCGTCGCCCGGAACCGCATGGACCGCAAGCTGCTCGACATCCTCGCCTGCCCCACCACCCGCATGCCGCTGGCGATGCTGGAAGCCCCGGGGCTGGAAGCGCTGAACCGCGCGATCGCCGCTGGCGGCGTGCGCCTCGACGACGGCAGCGTGCAGGCATCGCCGCTGCGCGAGGCGCTGGTCACCCGCGACCGCAAGACCGTGTACCGCATCGACGACGGCATCCCCGTGCTGCTTGCCGAGGAAGCCATCGCCACCGCGCAGGTCGCCGACTTCCCGAAGGCATGAACGCCGCGAATCCGTTCGCACCACCGCCAGGGGAGGTCATCGCGGCCAATGTCGATGCCGCGCTGGCCGAGGACATCGGATCCGGCGACGCCACCGCGTCGCTGCTGGATGACGCGCCCGACCGCGCGTACCTGCTTTGCAAGGAAGACTGCATCGTCGCCGGCCGCCCCTGGTTCGACGCCTGCCACCGCGCACTCGATCCCGATGTGCGCATCGACTGGCGCTGCGACGAAGGCGACCGCATCGCCAGGGGCACCGTCATCGCGACCCTCCAAGGGCGCAACCGCGCCCTGGTCAGCGCCGAGCGCGCCTCGCTCAACTTCCTGCAGACGCTGAGCGGGACCGCCACTGTCACCGCCCGGCACGTCGATGCCGTGCGTGGCACTGGTGCGGCGATCCTCGACACCCGCAAGACCATCCCCGGGTTGCGCCTGGCGCAGAAGTACGCGGTTCGGGTCGGCGGCGGCGGCAACCACCGCATGGCGCTGTACGACGCGGTGATGCTCAAGGAAAACCACGTCCGCGCGTTCGGCTCGGTCGCCGCGGCGATCGCCCGCGCCCGCGCGCTGCATCCGGAATTGCCACTGATCGTGGAGGTCGAAACACTCGCGCAACTGCGCGATGCGCTCGACACAGGCTGCACCCGCATCCTCATCGACGATTTCGACGCGGATGCACGACGCGAAGCGGTCCGCATCGCCAAGGGGGCGCCGTATCACGGACGCATCCCGCTGGAGGTGTCGGGCGGCGTGGACCTGACCACCCTGCGTGGCATCGCCGAGGATGGCGTCGACTGCATCTCGATCGGCGGGCTGACCAAGCACGTGCACGCGATCGATTTCTCGCTGAAGCTCGGCCCGCCGCCCGGCGGTTGATCCGCTAGAGGATCAACCAGGTCGCCAACGCCGCGCCGGCCAGCAACGCGGCGAGCAGCCAAGGCCAACGTGCACCGGTCGTGCGCCGCGACCGCTTGGGTGCGACGACCGGCTGCCCCGGCACCAGCAACTGGAAGCGCTCCTTGTCGAAACTGATCTCGTCGCCGTGCGCGGCGCTCGCGCGGGTCACGCGCCTGCCGTTGAGCCAGGTGCCATTGGCGGATCCGAGGTCCTCCACCAGCACTTCATTGGCGGCGGGGGTCAGCCTGGCGTGCTGTCGGGAAATGCTGTCCAGTGGAATCCGCAGGCCCGCGTCTTCGGCGCGCCCGACGTTGAGGCTCGCCTGCAGCGGGAAGCTCCGGCCGAACAGGGCGCCGGACACGGCGCGCAGCGCGAACTTCGGCACCACCGGGCGCACCATCGTGGCGTTGAGGTCGCTGCCCTCGTCCCTGCCCTGGATCGTGGCCGCGCGCGGCGCCTCTTCGACGGCATCGACCAGCCTGGCCTTCACGTCGGCAAGCCGGAGCACGTCGTTGCCGCGCAGCGCGATCACGCCGTCCACCGAACGCTCGTTGACCAGCACCCGTGCGCCGGGAATGACCCGCAACCTCACCCCGTGCGCACCGACCAGCAACTCGCAGTGGAGGGGTTCGATCCCATCGTGCCCCAGGGGGATGTCGGCGTCGAGCGCCGAACCGATGCAGCAACTCCCTTCTGCCAGCGGAACTTGCGGATGTTCGCCGCCCTGGAATACCAGCTTCAATGCCATTTGCGCGCGCTCCTCCTGTCCATGCTTGCGCTGCGGTCCCGGCGACACCACATTGGGCGCATGCCGACCTTGCTGATTTTAATGATTGTGGGCGTCATCGCCTTCTTCACGTTCTCCGCGGCGCGCGCGGCGGCGGAGCGTGCCGCCGAAATCGGGCGCGATGCCTGCCTGGCCGCGGGGGTCCAATGGCTGGACCAGTCCATGCACGCCACCGGCATGCGCCTGCGCCGCAAGGAGGATGGCTGGCTCGGCTTCGAGCGCAGCTATCGATTCGATTATTCCGAGGATGGCCAGGACCGGCACATCGGTCGCATCGTCCTGCTGGGCGACAAACTGGTCGGATTCAGTGGGCCCAGCCGCGCGGCCCAAGCGGTCGTGCGGAGTTTTCCCGGGGATTGATCGACCGTCGGGGCAACCCTCTGTGGTTGCCCGCTCTCCCGACAAGAGCGGGGCAGGCACGGGGGCCTGCCCCTACGTCACTTCACGATACGCAGGTGGCCACCGCGCCTGGGCGGTTCCGGCGGCGTGTCGGGAGTCTCGGGTTCGTGGCCTGGAGGGGTATCCACCGCTTGCCCGACCTCGACGCCATCGTCCTGTACCGGAGGGGACGCGCGCGGTTCGTCCGGCATCGCCATCCCCTGCCCGGTTTCGCGCGAATAGATGGCGATCACCGCCTCCAGCGGCACCATCACGGCCTGGCTGACGCCGGCGAAGCGCGCGGTGAAACGAATCGCATCGTTGCCCAGCTCGAGCTTGGCCACCGCGCGCTCGGCGATGTTGAGGACGATCCTGCCATCCTTCACCGCATGCGCGGGCACGCGCACGCCGGGCATGCGCGCATCGACCAGCACGTGCGGGGTCATGCCGTTGTCGGCGATCCATTCGTACAGCGCGCGCAGCAGGTACGGGCGCTGGCTGGACATCGCGGGCGGGGCGGGTTCGCCCATCTCAGGTGACCGTCACAGCGGGAGGTCGCGCAGGGCCTTTTCCTGCTCGGTCAGGCTGCGCAGGAAACCGGGGTTGCGGAAGATCCGGTTGCCGTAGTCCTCGATCGCCTTGCCGTCCTTCGGCAGCGGAATGCCCAGCGACTGCAGCCGCCAGATGATCGGGGCCATCGCGCAATCGGCCAGACTCATTTCCTGGTTGAGGAAGAACTTGCTGGCCTTGAACAGCGGAACCGAGGCGGTCAGCAGTTCCTTCAGCCGCTTGCGCGCGGCCTCCGCCTGCTGCTTGTTGCCCATCCGGATCGCCTGCACCTGCGGCACCCAGTCGTGCTCGAGGCGCAGCATCGCCAGCCGCAGGCGCGCGCGCGACAACGGGTCCACCGGCATCAGTGGCGGGTGCGGATAACGTTCGTCGAGGTACTCGCTGACCACGCTGGCCGCGTACAGCACCAGGTCGCGCTCGACCAGGGTCGGCACCGAGTGGTACGGGTTGAGGTCGATCAGGTCTTCCGGCGGATTCTGCGGGTCGACCGACACGAAATCGTAGGTGACGCCCTTCGCCGCCAGCACCAGGCGCACGCGGTGGCAGAGGACATCGTCGACCGAGGAGAACAAGGTCAGGGCATTACGCATCCGCGGACTCACTGCCATCATCAGGACCACTCCTGCTCCCGGCCACGCCGGTCGCACCTGCGCCGCCCGCACGATGCGGCCGGCCGCAAAGCGTTCTTTCCCCTTGGCGCCCCGCCAACCGCCGTCGCGTCAGTGGACGTCCCGCCAGTATTCGTTCTTCAGCAGCCACGCGAGCAACGCGAGCAACGCGAGGAACAGGATCACCCAGACCCCCAGGCTCTCGCGCTTCAGCGCCGCAGGTTCACCGGCGTACTCGAGGAACGCGGTGATGTCGCGCGCGGTCTGGTCGAATGCCTGCGCATCCTGCGAGCCGGCCTGGCTGATGGTGAAGCCCTCGACCGGCAACTCGCCCGTCGCGGTCTTCTTGCCATGCACCGGCTGTTGCAGGCCCTGCAGTTCCCACAGCGGGTTGGGCATCGAGGCGTTGGGGAACAGCGTGTTGTTCCAGCCGACCGGACGGCTCTCGTCGAGGTAGAACGACTTGAGGTAGGTGTAGATCCAGTTGCTGCCGCGCACCCGCGCGATCACGCTCAGGTCCGGCGGCGCCTTGCCGAACGCAGCCACGCCCATCGCCGCGGTCATCGGCGAAATGACGTGGTCGCCGATCTTGCCGCCGTTGAAGTTGAGGTTGGCCTGGACGTCCTCCTCGGACAGGCCGAGGTCTTCGCCGATACGGGCGTAGCGCACGTACTTCAGCGAATGACAGCCGCTGCAGTAGTTCATGTACAGCTGCGCGCCACGCTGGAGCGAGGCCTGGTCCCCGAGGTCGGTGCCTGCCTGTTGCAGGTTGCCGCCGCCGCTGGCCATCGCGGTGGCAGTGAGCAGCAGGCTGGCGGCGAAGACCGCCGCGCGGGACAGCAAATTCTTAGTCATGCATCGTCACCCGTTCCGGCACCGGCTTGGTCCTGTCGAGCTTGGTCCAGACCGGCATGGTGATGAAGAAAGCGAAATAGAGGAAGGTCAGCACGCGGCCGATGATGGTCTCGACGGGATCGGTGCCGGGACCGGCGCCGATCTTGCCCAGCCACAGGAAGCACACCGCGAACAGCAGCAGCATCGCCCAGCTGAGCGCGCCGCGGTAGCGGTAGGACTTGACCGGCGACTTGTCGAGCCAGGGCACCAGGAACAGCACCGCGATGGCGCCGAACATCACCAGCACGCCCCACAGCTTGATGCCGAAGAACGAGGGCACCACGCGCAACATCGCGTAGTACGGGGTGTAGTACCACACCGGCTTGATGTGCTCCGGGGTCACCAGCGGGTTGGCCTCGGTGAAGTTGTCGTGCTCGAGGAACCAGCCGCCGAACGCGGGCGCGTAGAAGATGATGAACGCGGCGATGACCAGGAAGGCGCAGACGTAGAAGCCGTCCTTCACGGTGAAGTACGGATGGAACGGCACGCCATCGGCGGGCGCGGTCGGCGACCAGCGATTGCCCTTCGGCCCCTTCTTGATCTCGATGCCGTCCGGGTTGTTCGAGCCGACTTCATGCAGCGCGAAGATGTGCAGCACCACCAGCAGCAGGATCACCAGCGGCAGCGCGATCACGTGCAGGGCGAAGAATCGGTTGAGGGTGGCATCGCCCGGGTTGTAGTCGCCCATGATCCATTCGGTCAGGCCGGTGCCGATCACCGGGAACGCGCCGAACAGCGAGATGATCACCTTCGCGCCCCAGTACGACATCTGGCCCCAGGGCAGGACGTAGCCCATGAACGCCTCTGCCATCAGCACCAGGTAGATCAGCATGCCCAGGATCCACACCAGCTCGCGCGGCTTCCTGTAGGAGCCGTACATCAGGCCGCGGAACATGTGCAGGTAGACCACGATGAAGAACAGCGACGCGCCTGTGCTGTGCATGTAGCGGATCAGCCAGCCCCACTCCACGTCGCGCATGATGTATTCGACCGAGGCGAAGGCTTCCGCCGCGCTCGGCTTGAAATGCATGGTCAGGAAGATGCCGGTGACGATCTGGTTGACCAGCACCACGCTGGCCAGGATCCCGAAGATGTACCAGATGTTGAAGTTCTTCGGCGCGTAGTACTCCGACATGTGCTTGCGGTAGAACGGCATCATGCCGGGCGCGCGCTCGTTGACCCAGTCCATCACGCCATTGGCGGCGTTGGTCGCGGTGCGGATGAGGATGTTCGCCATGGCTTACGCGGCCCCCTGCGGATCAACGCCGATGACCACGGTGCTGTCGTTCTCGAAGTGATACGGCGGCACCGGCAGGTTGGCCGGTGCCGGCTGCCCCTTGTACACGCGACCCGCGAGGTCGTAGCGGGACTTGTGGCAGGGGCAGAAGTAACCGCCCTTCCAGTCGGGGTCGAACGGCTGCGGCTTGACCTCGGGCAGGTGTTCCGGGGCGCAACCCAGGTGGGTGCACACGCCGACCAGTACCGAGATTTCCGGCTTGATGGAGCGCGCGGCGTTCTGCGCGTACTTGGGCTGCTGGCTGGCATTGGCCGAACCCGGGTCCGCCAGCAGCGAATCCAGCGACTTCATGGTGTCCAGCATCGCCCCCGAACGGCGGGAGATGAAGATCGGCTGGCCGCGCCAGTTGATGACCATCTGCTGGCCCTCGGCGAGGGCGGCGATGTCCTGGCTCACCGGGGCGCCGGCGAAACGCGCGCGCGCACTGGGGCTCCAGGACTTGATGAAAGGCACCGCCGCAAAACCGGCACCGACCGCACCCACCACCGCGGTGGTCGCGGTCAGGAACCGGCGCCGGCCGGTGTTGACCTCTTCGTTGGTCATCCCGCACTCCGAAAATAAGCTGATACACGGCTGCGGCGCCTGGCGACGCGCTGGCGCACGCTGGCCGGCCGCAAAAGACGGGGAAGTGTAACGGAACGCTTAACGAGCCGACAATCCGCCGGGCGAAGGCGCCGCGATCGGGTTGCCCTGTCCGCGGTAGCGATCGGCCAGCAGGCCCACCCGTTCCACGTATCGGCGCGTCTCGTTGTAGGGCGGCACGCCGCCGTACTTGGCAACCGCGCCCTCGCCGGCGTTGTAGCCCGCCGCAGCCAGGGTCAGGTTGCCGTTGAAGCGCTTCAGCAACCACGCCAGGTACTGCACGCCGCCACGGATGTTCTGGGTGGCGTCGAAGGCATTGCCCACCCCGAAGCGGCGCGCGGTCGCCGGCATCAGCTGCATCAGCCCCTGCGCGCCGACCCGCGACAGCGCGTTCGGGTTGAAGGCGGACTCGGCATGGATGATGGCGCGGACGATGGATTCATCGACCCCGTGCTCGCGCGCGGCGGCGGCGATCTCGGCCTGGTAGGCCGTGGTGTTGAGGCGCAGGGTGCGGAAATTCACCCCGGGCGTGGTGCCGCAGGCGTAGCAGGTCTCCATGTAGCTGTACCTGATGGTCTTGACCGAGGCCACCGACACCCCGCGCGGACGGGCGCTGCTGTAGGTGCGCACGCCATCCTTCATGTACGAATAGACTTGGCCGTGCACCCGCCGCGGCCCTGCCGTCGTGGTGGCTGCCACGGGTGCCGCGGCCGGGGGGCTCTGCGCGGCCGGAGCCGACACGCTTGCCGCCGGTTGCGAGGCCGCCATCGTCGCGGGCGGTACGCCACCGGGCGGCGCGGACTCGCTCCGACGCGGTTCCGGCGTCGCCCTGGCGGGTGCCGAGGCGACCTTGGGCTTGGGCGCCCGCTGCGCCTTGTAGCTTCCCACCAGCTTGCAGCTGGCGCCGGCGACGCGTTTGTTGGCGTAGGTGGTCACCCCATCGCTGCCCTCGCAGCGATACACGTTCCCTGCCACCGCTGGCGCGGCCAGCAGCACGGTCGAGAACAGCAAGGCGCCCCATCCCTTCATTGCGCGCAGTCTCGCCGCTTCAAATAGCGAAGACAAGCCTTTGATTTTCCTGAATGCAGCATCGCAGGACAGGGGGCCAGCCGCCATTTGCTAAGCTCCCGGCCCCACCCGGCCCGGATTAACCGCCGCGCCCCGGAGAGCCCGATGACCCATCCCGACCCGCATGCCGCGGACCTGCCCGCCGTGAACACACCGCCCCGCGGCAAGCTGTTCATCGAGACCCACGGTTGCCAGATGAACGAGTACGACTCCGCCAGGATGGCCGACGTACTGGCTGCCTCGGACGGCCTGGAACTGACCACGATCGTCGAAGATGCCGACGTTATCCTGGTCAATACCTGCTCGATTCGCGAAAAAGCGCAGGAAAAGGTGTTCAGCCGGCTGGGACGCTGGAAGGCGCTCAAGAAGGATGGCAGGCCGGTCCTGATCGGCGTGGGCGGCTGCGTAGCCTCCCAGGAAGGGGCCGCCATCGTGAAGCGCGCACCCTACGTGGACCTGGTGTTCGGCCCGCAGACCCTGCACCGGCTGCCGGACCTGATCCGTGACCGCCGGGAGTCGGGCCGGCCGCAGGTCGACATCAGCTTCCCGGAGATCGAGAAGTTCGACCGCATGCCGGAGCCGCGCGCCGATGGGGCGTCGGCCTTCGTGTCCATCATGGAAGGCTGCAGCAAGTACTGCAGCTTCTGCGTGGTGCCCTACACCCGCGGCGAGGAAGTCAGCCGTCCGTTCGAGGACGTGCTGGTCGAGGTCGCCCAGCTCGCCGCCCAGGGCGTGCGCGAGATCAACCTGCTCGGGCAGAACGTCAACGCCTACCGTGGCCCGTACGGCGACGGCGAAATGGCCGACCTCGGCCTGCTGATCCGCACGATCGCCGAGATCGACGGCATCGGCCGCATCCGTTTCACCACCTCGCATCCGCTGGAGTTCAGCGACTCGCTGGTCGAGGCCTACCGCGACGTTCCCAAGCTGGCCAACTACCTGCACCTGCCGGTGCAGGCCGGCAGCGACCGCATCCTGGCGGCGATGAAGCGTGGTTACACCGCCCTCG
Source organism: Thermomonas sp. (assembly GCA_035456065.1). Lineage (GTDB taxonomy): Bacteria > Pseudomonadota > Gammaproteobacteria > Xanthomonadales > Xanthomonadaceae > Thermomonas. The sequence goes on from DATIDW010000006.1 coordinate 57,354, forward strand.
AGTTCAAGCAGAAGATCCGCAAGCTGCGCGCGGTACGCCCGGACATCTCGATCAGCTCCGATTTCATCGTCGGCTTCCCCGGCGAGACCGATGCCGATTTCGACAAGACCATGAAGCTGATCGAGGATGTCGGCTTCGACCAGAGCTTCAGCTTCATCTACTCGCGCCGACCGGGCACGCCGGCCGCCGACCTCGAGGACAGCGTCACCGAGGCGGAGAAGCACGCGCGCCTCGATCGCCTGCAACGGCGCATCAACGCGCACGCAGCGACGATTTCGCAGGCGATGGTCGGCAGCGTGCAGACCGTGCTGGTGGAAGGGCCGTCGCGCAAGGACCCCAACGAACTGACCGGCAAGACCGAGAACATGCGCTCGGTGAACTTCGCCGGCAATCCGCGCCTGGTCGGCCAGTTCGTCGATGTCGTCATCACCGAGGCACTGAGCAATTCGCTGCGCGGGCGGGTGGCGGTCGTCGACGCCGGCTGATGGCATCGAGCCGCCGCGCGTGGCTGTCCCGGCACGCGATGGCCCCGTGGTTCCCCCGCATCGCCGCGCCGGGTTCATGCGCTGGCGGCTGAAGGTCGCGCGCGAGCCCGGATCCGCGCCGGCACCCGACGCCGTGTGTGGCTGGCGGGTTCGATCGCGATGGCCGCGCTATGGCGTGCCCGCTGAGGCGCCCTTGCCCGCTGCGTACACCGGCCTTCCATCCACGTAGGTGGCCAGCACCGTGAGCGACTTGAGCGCGGCGTCGGGCACGGCCAACGGATCTTCGGCGAGGATCACGAAGTCGGCGCGCTTGCCGGCCTCCAGGCTGCCGACTTCGGTCTCGGCGAAACCGGCGTAGGCGGCATCGAGGGTGAAGCCACGCAGCGCCTCGTAGGCGGTGAGCTTCTCACCCGGGAACCAGCCCCCCGCCGGCTTGCCCTCGCCATCGGCGCGGGTCACCGCCGCCGACAGGCCCAGCCGGGGATCGACGCGTTCCACCGGGAAATCCGAACCCAGCGCCAGGCGCGCGCCGCTGTCGCGCAGTTGCCGCCAGGCATATGCGCCGACGATGCGTTGCGCACCGACGCGCTCCTGCGCCCACGGCATGTCGCTGGTGGCGTGGGTCGGCTGCATCGAGGCGATCACGTGCAGTTGCGCCAGCCGCGGCAGGTCCTGCAGCGCCAGGACCTGCGCATGCTCGATGCGCCAGCGGTGGCCGCCCGTCGCATCCGCGCCCAGCGCCTTCGCATAGACATCCAGGGTCTCGCGATTGCCGCGGTCGCCGATCGCGTGGGTCGCGGCCTGCACGCCGCAGCGCTTCGCCTTGGCCGCCGCCGTGGCCAGTTGCGCCGGCGACATCAGCATCAGGCCGCGATTGCCGTGGTCGTCGCTGTAGTCGTCCAGCATCGCCGCGCCGCGACTGCCGAGTGCGCCATCCGCATACAGCTTCACCGCGCGCATCTGCAGGCGACCCGACGGATGCCGGTACAGCCCGTTGCGGCACAGGGATTCGAGCGCCTCGCCATCGCCGTCGGCCATCGCGGTGACCCGCAGTGGCATCCGCCCGCGATCGGCGAGGCGCTGGTAGCGATGCAACTCGGCGAGGGTGATGCCGGCATCGTGCACGCCGGTCAACCCCTGCGATGCGGCGGCCTGCATCGCGATCTCGAGCGCTTGCGCGGCGGTCGCCTCGGCCAGCGCCGGGCGCGCCTGCTCGAGCAGCAGCATCGCGTTGTCGATGAACAGGCCGGTCGGCTTGCCGGCGGCATCGCGATCGATGCGGCCGCCGTCCGGCTGCCAGTTGCCGGACAGGTCGCGCTGCACCGCGCGTATCGCCGCACTGTTCGCCCAGCCGGCATGACCATCCACCCGCGCCAGCCACACCGGTCGATCCGGGAACGCGGCATCGAGGTCGGCCGCCGTCGGGAACCGTTGTTCAGGCCAGTCGTTCTGGTCCCAGCCGCCGCCGATGAGCCACTCGCCCGGCTCCAGCGTTTTTTCGTGCGCGCGCAGGCGCTGCAGGATCCCGGCCTTGTCGCGGGTACCGACCAGGTCCGCGCTGAGCATCGCCAGTCCCAGCCCACCGACATGGGCATGGGCATCGATCAGTCCGGGCACCACGGTCGCGCTGCCGAGGTCCAGCCGGCGCGCCTGCGGATACTGCTTCGCCAGCGCGTCGACGTCGCCGACCGCGAGGATGCGCCCGTCGGCGTCGTAGGCCATCGCGCGCGCCGATGGATTGCCGACGTCCATGGTGTGGATGCGCTGCGCGGTGAGCAGGGTCGCCTCGTCGCCCGCACACGCCGGCCCCGCCGCCAGCAGGATCGCCGGCACCACCCATGCAAGCTTGCGCATCCTCGTTCCCCCTTGTCGTGAAGCGCGGACATTGGCGCATGGACTCCCGGCAGGCAAGCCGTGAATGGCATGCCCACGGACGGCGCGCTACCCTTTGCGGCATGCAGGCACAACGCGATTTCACCCTTGAACCCAACGACATCGAGCGACTGGCCAACCTGTCCGGCCCGTTCGATGCCCACCTGCGACTGGTCGAATTGCGGCTGGGCGTGGAGATCGCCAACCGCGGCAACGTGTTCCGCGTCAGCGGGCGCGACGCCGACGTGGCCGCACGCGCCGAACGCGTGCTCCGCCAGTTGTACGACGATGCCGCCGGCGAAGCGCTGGACGAACGCGCCATCCACCTGCGGCTGGGTGCGTATGCCGACGACGCGCAGGCCACGCAGGGCGGCCACCACGCGTCGCAGGAGATCGCGGTGCGGGTCAAGCGCGGCACCCTGCGCGGGCGCGGCGCCAACCAGCAGAAATACCTGCAGGCGATCGCCAGCCACGACATCAACTTCGGCGTGGGCCCGGCCGGCACCGGCAAGACCTTCCTGGCGGTGGCGATGGCGGTGGACGCGCTCAACCAGTCGCGCGTGCAGCGGGTGATCCTGGTGCGCCCGGCGGTGGAGGCCGGCGAGAAGCTCGGCTTCCTGCCCGGCGATCTCACCCAGAAGGTCGATCCCTACCTGCGCCCGCTGTACGACGCGTTGTGGGAGATGCTCGGCGTGGAGAAGGTGGCGCGGCTGCTGGAGCGGAACGTCATCGAGATCGCCCCGCTCGCGTACATGCGCGGTCGCACGCTCAACGATGCGTTCGTGATCCTCGACGAGGCGCAGAACACCACCATCGAGCAGATGAAGATGTTCCTGACCCGGCTCGGCTTCGGCAGCACCGCGGTGATCACCGGCGACATGACCCAGACCGACCTGCCCAGGCACGTGAAGTCGGGGCTGCGCGACGCGACCGACGTGCTGCGCGGGGTCGATGGCGTGAGCTTTACCTTCTTCGAGGCGCGCGACGTGGTCCGCCACCCGCTGGTGGCGCGCATCGTCAACGCCTACGAGGCCCGCGACGCGCGCGATGCGGCCAGCGGCGCGGCGTAGACTGCGGCGACCGCCCGGCACGACGACCCATGCAGAACAAGACCCATCGCACCTTCAACGTCCTCCTGCTGGCGCTGGCGCTTGCCCTGCCCGCTCATGCTGGCAAGGTCGACAGGAAGGCCGCGGAAACCGAAGCGCGCACGTTCATCGAGGCCAGCCACCTGATCGCGCCGGAACGCGTGGGCGATTTCGTGCTGGAAGGCAGCAGCTACGACGAGCAGAACAAGTTCGCGGGTGCCGGCTTCCGTTATGCGCTGAAGGACCACCAGGAAAGCCGCTTCGACGTCTTCGTGTATCCGGCCGGTCGTGCGCCACAGGCGGATGCGATCGCCTCCGGCATGGTCCCGTTCAAGGCCGGCATCGAGCAGGCGCAGGCAGCGGGCAGCATCCGCGACCTGCGGTTCCTCTCCGAGGACGAGTTCCCACTGGACGTACCCGAGCCCGCCAGGCCAGCCGCCGCCGACACGGAACTGGATGCCGCGCTGCTGGAGGCGATCGCCTCGACCCGCACCATCGGCAAGCGCCTGCGCATGCACAACACGATGGCCAATGGCGGTTTCCCCATGGCCTCCAACGGCTACCTGTTCCATCGGCAGCTGTATTTCTTCAAGGTGCGGGCATCCGCCGCGCGCGACCGCATCGACCAGGACGCCTTTGATGCCTTGACCGACCGCGCCGCGCGCGAGCTGGTGAAGGCGATCGAAGTCGCCAACGTGGGCGCTTGCGCAAACGCGGAGATCGCCATCGACCCGAAGGCGTCGGCGGACGCGATGGCGCTCGTGCTGGTCCGCCGCAGCGCCGAGATCCAGGGCGAAAACTGTTTCGGCGACGCCGGCAAGGCCAAGCTCGACGAGAAATCGAAAGGCGCCAGCGTGGTCCGGATCGACTTCACCGCCAGCGACTGGAAGCCGCGATGACCAAGGGCCCGATCCGCCTCGACGTCGCCGTCGGCTACGCGGTGCCGCGCGCCGGCATCCCCGCCGCCGTGAGTTTCCGCAAATGGGTGGCGGCCGCGCTGGCCGGGCGCATCCGCGAGGCGGACCTGGCCATCCGCATCGTCGACGAAAAGGAAGGCCGCTCGTTCAACCATCACTACCGCGGCAAGGACTACGCGACGAACGTGCTCAGCTTCCCGGCGGAACTACCCGAGGGGCTGCCGAAGGGCATGAAGCTGCCATTGCTCGGCGACCTGGTGCTGTGCGCGCCGGTGATCGCGCGCGAGGCGAAGGAACAGGGCAAGCCGCTGGGCGCGCACTACGCGCACCTGACCGTGCACGGCACCCTGCACCTGCTTGGCTGGGACCACGAGGACGCGCGCGAAGCCGAGGCGATGGAGCAGCTCGAGCGCGAGATCCTGGCCGGCATGGGCCTGCCGGATCCCTACATCGAGAAATGACCCCAACGTGGCCGGTCCTCAGCGGCTGGCGGCTGGCTTGCCGGCCGGTGCCTTCGCCACGTCCTGCACCAGGTCGAGTTCGCGCAACAGCGCGATGAAACGCGGGTCTTCCGCATAGCGCGACACGAACGGCATGTAGCGGATCTCGACGATGCCCGGGTCGCCCGCATCACGGGCCGCCTGCAGCCACTTGAACATCGCGGCTTCGTCGTCGCGCTGCGCGTAGATGCCTGCGATCTGGGTGGCGGCGCCCTCGGGGGCGTCGCGGACCAGCACCTGCAGCTCCGCGTCGGAGCGGTCGCGCTCGCCATTGGCCCAATAAGCCATCGCCAGCGCATAGGCCTTCCACAGCGGGTCGGGTTCGTCCCGGGCGATGCCGATCGCCTCGGGCGCGCGGTTCTGCTGGAAGATGGCGATCGCCTGGAACGCACGCACCACCGAAAGGTCCGGGCGCAGCGCCAACGCCCGTCCGAGCACGTGCTCGGCCTCCGCATAGTCGTTCATGCCGAGGTAGATGCCACCCAGGTTGTACAGCGCGGTCGCCGACAACGGATTCAGCGCCAGCGCACGCCGCAGGGTGGCGGCCGCCTCCTCCAGCCGGCCGAACGCGGTCTGCCTGATCGCCAGCACGTGCAGCAGCGACGCATCCTGCGGGCGGATCGCCAGCGCGCGCTCGGTCTCGGCCAGCGCGCCGGCCTGGTCCAGCGCGATGCTGCCCAGCCACGCCGCGTTGGCCGCATGCGCATCGGCGCTGTCGGGCGCCAGGCGGAGCGCGGTGGCGGCCTCGCGGCGGGCCCTTTCGCCCGCTTCGCGGATATCGCCCGCCTGTGCGGGAAACCGCGTGGCCAACTGGATCCGCGCCAGCGCCAGGCGCGCATGCGCATGTCCGTAGCCGCCATCGGCGGCGATCGCGCGCTCGTAGGCGGAGATCGCGGCGAGTACGTGCTCCGCATCGCCCTGCTTGATCGCGGCATCGCCCGCGAGCAGCGCCTCGTAGGCATCCAGCCTGCCTGCCGGCGGTCGCTCGTCCTGCGCGCCCTGCGGCGCCGGCAGGCGCTTCACCTTCAGGGCCGCGCCGACCGCTGTCGCCATCTCGTCCTGCACCTTGAACAGCTCGCGATACGGCCGCTGGTAGCGCTCGAACCAGAGCGTGCTGCCGTCCGCGACGCTGACCAGCGCGGCATCGATGCGCAGCTCGTCGCCGATGCGGGAGGCGCTGCCCTTCAGCAGGTGCGTGGCCCCGAGCGCCTTGCCGATCGTCGCCGGGCGCGCCTCGGGGTCGCGCTGCTGGAACGAGGATTCCGGGCTGGTCACCGCCACCCCGGCGAATTGCGAGAGCGCACCGACCAGTTGTTCGGACAGGCCATCGTTGAAGTCCTGGGCTGGGTTGGCATCGACCTTCAGGGCATCGACCAGCGACTCGGACGAGCCTTCGGCGAAACCCTGCGCGTCGGCACCGGCGGCAGCGGGCGCGGCGGTGGCCAGCGGCAGTACCGCGATGACGATGGCCGGCAGCTGGCCGGAGGTCGCGGGCGCAATCGATGCAGGCGCCGGCCCGGGGGCGGGCGTCGGCGTCCCCGACATGCCGAACGCGAAGTAGCCTGCGGCCAGCAGCGCCAGGACTGCCCCGGCGACCGCCCCGTAGACCCATGGCTTGCGCGGTTCCGGCTTGATCAGAAGGCCATCGTCTCTTGCCAAGCTGCACCCCGTGCATGGCCGGCACGCTGCCGGCTCCCCGGCGCCAGTGTCCGCAATGGCCCAGAGGCACGCAACCGGACGGGCAGCCTATGCCGCATGCCCGGCGTCCGCGATTCACCGCCTCGTCGCCTCGATTCGCTAGACTCCACGCGTACACCCCACAGGCAAGCCGCGCCCCCATGTCCGAGGACGACAGTCGGCAAGACGCCGATTCCGCTGAAAGAAGCGGCGACAAGCCACGCCGCTCCTGGCTGGACCGCATCAGTGCCGCCCTGTCCGGCGAACCCACCACCCGCGAGGATCTCGTCGAGTTGCTGCGCGACGTGCAGGCCGACGGCCTGATCGCCTCCGACACGCTGCGGATGATGGAAGGCGCCATCGCGGTGGCCGACCTCACCGTCGGCGACGTGATGGTCTCCCGCGCGCAGATGGTCGCGCTGCCGGCCGACGGCAAGTTCCTGGACCTGATGCGGGAAGTGGTCGAATCCGGCCATTCGCGCTTCCCCGTGCACGGCGACGACAAGGACGAGATCCTCGGCGTGCTGCTGGCCAAGGACCTGCTGCGCGGCGTGGTCGCCGACAACGGGCCCGGCACCATCCGCGAACTGCTGCGCCCGGCGGTGCTGATCCCGGAATCGAAGAAGCTCAACGTGCTGCTGCGCGAGTTCCGCCAGTCGCGCAACCACATGGCGATCGTCATCGACGAATACGGCGGCGTCGCCGGCCTGGTCACCATCGAGGACGTGCTGGAGCAGATCGTCGGCGACATCGACGACGAGCACGACGTGGCCGAGGACGATTCCCGGCTGATCGCCGCGCAAGCCGATGGCCAGTTCGTGGTCGACGCGCTGACCCCGATCGCCGACTTCAACGAGCGCTTCGGCGCGCATTTCGACGACGACGAGTACGACACCATCGGCGGCCTGGTCACCGCGGCGATCGGCCACCTGCCGGAAGTCGGCGAGGAGCTGACCCTCGGCCACTTCGGCTTCCGGGTCGCGCGCGCCGACGCACGCCGCCTGCTGGCGCTGCACGTGGCCGTGCATGCGGGCCACTAAGCGGGTTTCCCGCTCCCCTGCCCGCGGGGGAGGGCTGGGGTGGGTTTGGTTTTTGACGCTCCTGTTCGCCCTCTTCGTGGGCGCGGCGGATGCGCAGCCCGTCGACGCCGATGCGCAAGCCGCACCGCGCATCGGCGTCGTCACCATGGGTCCCGGCGAGATCTTCTGGGAGCGTTTCGGCCACGATGCCATCGTCGTCGACGATGGCACGCCGGGTGGCCAGACCAGCTACAACTTCGGCTTCTTCGACCTCGCCGAGGACGGCTTCATCGGCCGCTTCGTGCGCGGCGAGATGCAGTACATGCTGGTGGCGTTGCCGCTTGAGGAAGACCTGAGCTACTACCGCGAGGTCGGGCGTGGCGCGACCCTGCAGTGGCTGGACCTCGACCCGGCGCAGGCACGCTCGCTGGCCGCAGCGCTGGCCGAAAACGCCAGGCCGGAGAACGCCCGCTACCGCTACGACTACTACACCGACAACTGCGCCACCCGCGTGCGCGACGCGATCGACGCCGCGCTGGGCGGCCAGTTGCGGCGGCAACTGGAAGTGCGCTCGAGTGGCGACACCTACCGCGGGGAATCGGTGCGGCTGGCCTCGCCGGCGCCATGGATGCGACTGGGCTTCGACCTCGGCCTTGGGCCCTTCGGCGACCGCCCGCTGACGCGCTGGGAGCAGGCCTTCCTGCCGCGGCGTCTGGCCGACGACCTGCGCGTGGCGAAACGCGCCGATGGCCGCCCGCTGGTGGCATCGGAAGTCGAGCTGCTGCCGCAAACGCAGGCCGCGGAGCCGACCGGCAGCGCGCCGCGGTTGTGGCCATGGCTGCTTGCCGGGCTGGCATCGGGCATCGCGGCGCTGGCGCTGGCGGCCCGCCGCCCACGCCTGCTGGCGACCCTCGCCACCGCTGCCTGGCTGACCTGCGGATCGCTCGGGCTGGTGCTGGCACTGGGCTGGGCGTTCACCGCGCACCACGCGATGTGGGCCAATCGCAACCTGCTGCTGCTGGACCCGTTGTGCCTGCTGCTGCTGCCGGGCGGATGGGCGTTGCTGCGCGGGCGCACGCCCTCGGCGCGCTTCCGCATCCTGCTCGTCGTGGTCGCCGTGCTGGCGGCAGCGGCCTGCATGCCGCTGTGGCTGCAGGCGCAGCCGCAACGCAACGGCCACTGGATCGCGCTGCTGCTGCCGATCCACCTGGCGTTGGCCTGGGCCTGGTCGCGGCGCCCGCGCAGGTGACGGCGCGGCTTGATGGCGGCGCCGCCGCGATGCAGGATGCCGCGATGGATGCCGAACGCGATACCACCCTGCCCGACTGCGTGGTCAACTGCGCCGCCTACGACCGTGCCGGCCGACGCCGCGACATCAACCTGGACGCAATCAGCGACGTGCTGGCGGTGGACGATGGCAGCTTCGTCTGGGTCGGCCTGTACGAACCGGCGGATGTACTGCTGGACAAACTGCAGGAGGAATTCGGCCTGCACGACCTCGCCGTCGAGGATGCCCAGAACGCGCACCAGCGACCCAAGCTGGAGAGCTACGGCAACTCGCTGTTCATCGCCGCGCACACCGCGCAGCGCGTGGACGGCCATGTGCGCTTCGGCGAGACCCACGTCTTCGTCGGCCCGCGTTTCCTGGTCACCGTCCGCCACGGCGCGTCGCTGACCTTCGCCTCGGTGCGGCAGCGGCTGGAACGCGAGCCGCAGATGCTGGCGCAGGGGCCGACCGCCGCCTTGCACGCGATCCTCGATTTCATCGTCGACAACTACCAGCCGATCGTGTCCGACTTCGAGCAGGAGCTGGATGCGCTGGAGCACGACGTGTTCGCGGAGAGCTACCGGCGCGGCACCACCCGCCGCCTGTACGAACTGCGCAAGGAACTGACCCAGATGCGGATGGCGGTGGCGCCGATGCAGGACATCCTGTCGCAGCTGATGCGCAACCCGGGGCTCGCCATCCCCGATGAAGTGAAGCCCTACTTCCGCGACGTGCTGGACCACGCCGCGCGCGTCGGCGACACCATCGACACCCTGCGCGAGATGGTGACCGCGGCGATGAACGTCAATCTCTCGCTGGTCACCGTGGCGCAGGGCGAGGTCGTCAAGCGACTGGCCGGCTGGGCCGGCCTGCTGGCCGCGCCCACCCTGATCGCCAGCTGGTACGGCATGAACTTCGTGCACATGCCGGAGCTGGCGGGTCGCTACAGCTACTGGATCCTGATTGGCAGCGTCCTGCTGTTCTGCACCGGCCTGTATCGCTACCTGCGCAAGGTCGGCTGGCTCTAGCCGCCCTGCGCGCGCCCTGCCAAGTTCGAAGCCGGTTCGCTGCATTGCGCATTGACCGCGTGCGTCGGCGCGGACCACCCTAGCGCCTTCCCCGGGAGGACGCGCGATGAAAGCCTTTTCAAGGTTCGGCTGGGTGTTGCTTGCGCTGGTCGGCGCGTTCTGCCTGGGCACACTCGCATTGCGTCGCGGCGAACAGGTCAACGCGCTGTGGATCGTGGTCGCGGCGGTGTCGATCTACCTGGTCGCCTATCGCTACTACAGCCTGTTCATCGCGACTAGGGTGATGGGGCTGGACCCGACGCGGGCGACGCCAGCAATGCTGCGCAACGACGGGCTCGACTTCGTGCCGACCAACCAGCACGTGTTGTTCGGCCACCACTTCGCCGCGATCGCCGGCGCGGGGCCGCTGGTCGGTCCGGTGCTGGCCGCGCAGATGGGCTACCTGCCGGGCTTGCTGTGGCTGGTCGCCGGCGTGGTGCTGGCCGGCGCGGTGCAGGACTTCATGGTGCTGTTCATCTCCAGCCGCCGCGATGCGCGCTCGCTCGGCGACCTGGTGCGCGAGGAGATGGGCCGCGTGCCCGGCACCATCGCCCTGTTCGGCGCGTTCCTGATCATGATCATCGTCCTGGCGGTGCTGGCGATGATCGTGGTGAAGGCCCTGGCGGAAAGTCCGTGGGGCATGTTCACGGTGATGGCGACGCTGCCGATCGCGATGTTCATGGGCGTGTACATGCGCTACCTCCGCCCCGGCAGGATCGGCGAGATCTCGGTCATCGGCATCGTGTTGCTGTTGCTGTCGATCTGGCTGGGCGGCAAGGTCGGCGCGCATCCCGCCTGGGGGCCGGCGTTCACCTTCACCGGCACCCAGATCACCTGGATGCTGATCGGCTACGGCTTCGTCGCCGCGGTGTTGCCGGTGTGGCTGATCCTGGCCCCGCGCGACTACCTGTCCACCTTCCTCAAGATCGGCACGATCATCGCGCTGGCGATCGGCATCCTGGTGGTGATGCCGGAACTGAAGATGCCGGCGCTGACCCGGTTCACCGACGGCACCGGCCCGGTGTGGAAGGGCGGGCTGTTCCCGTTCCTGTTCATCACTATCGCGTGTGGCGCGGTGTCCGGCTTCCATGCACTGATCGCATCGGGCACCACCCCAAAGTTGCTCGCCAGCGAGGGCCACATCCGCTACATCGGCTACGGCGGCATGCTGATGGAATCGTTCGTGGCGATCATGGCGCTGGTCGCCGCGTCGGTGATCGAGCCGGGCGTGTACTTCGCGATGAACAGCCCGGCGGCGTTGATCGGCACCGATGCCATCTCGGCGGCGGCCACGATCACCGAGTGGGGCTTCACCGTCAGCCCGGACGTGCTCACCGCGACCGCCGCCGAGATCGGCGAACACACCATCCTCTCGCGTGCCGGCGGCGCGCCCACGCTTGCGGTCGGCATCGCCCAGATCATGCACAACCTGCTGCCGGGCGAGGACACGATGGCGTTCTGGTACCACTTCGCGATCCTGTTCGAGGCCCTGTTCATCCTCACCGCGGTCGATGCCGGCACCCGCGCGGGCCGCTTCATGCTGCAGGACCTGCTGGGCACGTTTTCGCCTGGGCTGCGGCGCACCGAGTCGTGGACCGCGAACATCATCGCCACCGCCGGTTGCGTGATGCTGTGGGGCTACTTCCTCTACCAGGGCGTGGTCGATCCGCTGGGTGGCATCAACACCTTGTGGCCGCTGTTCGGCATCGCCAACCAGATGCTTGCCGCCATCGCCCTGATGCTGTGCACGGTGGTGCTGTTCAAGATGAAGCGCGAGCGCTACGCCTGGGTCACCCTCCTGCCGGCCACCTGGCTCTTGATCTGCACGATGAGCGCCGGCTTCATCAAGATCTTCGATGCCAATCCGGCGGTCGGCTTCCTGGCGCAAGCGGCCAAGTACCGCGCCGGCATCGCCGCCGGCGAAATCGTGGCGCCGGCCAGCAGCATCGGGGAGATGCAGCAGATCGCGTTCAACAGCGGCGTCAACGCCGGGCTGACCGCGCTGTTCCTGTTCGTGGTGGCCAGCGTGCTGGTGTACGCGACCGGCGCGATCCGCAAGGCCCGCGCCAACCCGCAGCGCAGCGACCGCGAAACGCCCTACGTGGCGGTCGATCCGGCGCTGGCCGCGCAGCTGTGACCAAGGAGTACTGGCATGGGCACCGAACTTGTTCCTATCCAATACTTCGCCACCCACAAGCGCGTGTGGCGACGGCTCGTGCAGACGGCACGCCTGTGCTGCGGCGTGCCCGACTACGACAACTATGTCCGTCATGTGTTGCAGAAGCACCCGGACCGCGCGCCGATGGACTACAAGACCTTCTTCCGCGAGCGCCAGGAAGCCCGTTTCGGCGGGCGTTCCGGCTTCCGTTGCTGCTGAATCAGCCCTGCCCCGCCATCGCGCGCAGGGTGATGCCGACGATGTAGGCCAGCACGGTGCCGGTCGCGTACCCCAGTGCGCCGAGCAGCGCACCCACCGGCGCAAGCGAGGGATGGAACACCGATGCCACCACGGGGGCCGAGGCCGGCCCGCCGATGTTGCTCTGCGAGCCCATCGCGAAGTAGAAGAACGGCACGCGGAGCAGTTTCGCCAGCAACGCCAGCAACGCGATGTGGACGAGGATCCAGATCAGCCCCAGCGCGAGCAGCCACGGCTTGTCGGCCAGCGAACCGATGTCCATCTGCATGCCGATGCAGGCGATCAGGATGTACAGGAACAGGGTGCCGACCTTCGATGCACCGGCGCCATCGAGCGTGCGTGCGCGGGTGAAGCTCAAGCCGAGGCCGATGAAGGTCGACAGCACCACCACCCAGACGAACGGCTCATGCAGGCTCACCTGGCGTGCCCACGACACGTTCTGCGCGAACCATGCCGATGCCGGGCCGGCGATGGCATGGCACAGGCCGACCGCGCCGAACGCGATGCCGATGATCATCATCAGGTCGGGCAGCGTGGCGACGCGCTCGTGCTGCTTCTGGTAGCTGGCCAGCCGTTCCTTCAGCTCCTCGATGGCGCTGGTATCCGCGCCGCTGCGCGCATCGATCGCGGGCGCGCGGTTGGCGAGGAAGATCAGCACCGCCATCCAGAGATAGCCCACCGCCACGTCGATGACCACGAACTGGCCGAAGGTCGTCTCGTCGACCGCGAACACTTCCTTCATCGCGACCATGTTGGCGCCGCCGCCGATCCAGCTGCCCGCGAGCGCGGCCATGCCGCCCCAGGTGTCGCCGGCCACCGTTTCCGGATGCACCAGGCCCATCACCCAGAACGCCACGAACGCGCCCAGCATCACGCTGATCGAGGCACCGACATACATCGCCAGCAACTTCGGGCCGAGCCGCAGCACGCCCTTCAGGTCGATGGTGAGGGTCAGCAACACCAGCGCCGCCGGCAGCAGCACGCGGCTGGCCACCGGGTTGTAGAGCTTGCTGGCGGCTCCGTCGATGAGACCGATGCTGTTGTAGATGCCCGGGATGAAATAGCAAAGCAGCAGCGCCGGCACCCAGCCGTAGAATTTCTGCCAGAAGCCGGTGTCGCGCGAAGACGTCCAGAACACCACGCCAAGGGTGGCGGCGATCAGGCCGAACAGGACGATGTCGTTCTGGATGAGCGCGGTGCTGGTGGCCGTTTCGGTCATGTCGTGTCGCAACCTCGCGATTGAATGATGGCGACGGCGAGACCGTCGGGTGATTCGCGCAGCGGCATTTCGAGCCGCGTAGCCCGGCCAGCTGGCTTGCATGCCAGCTGGCGTTCGCGGGCTCGCGGTAATGCCGCTCGAAATCCCCGCTTGCCCGACGGTAGGCGCCGTCGAGCGAGGTTACTCGCCGATGTGCTGCTTCAACCAGCCATTGACCGTGTCATGCCAGAGCACGCTGTTCTGCGGCTTCAGCACCCAGTGGTTCTCGTCCGGGAAATACAGGAACTTCGATTCCACGCCCTTGCGCTGCAAGGCACTGAACAGCGCAATGCCCTGCTCCACCGGGATGCGGTAATCGAGCTGGCCATGGATCACCAGCATCGGCACCTTGAAATTGGCGACGTGGTTGGCGGGGTTGAACTTCTGGTAGCCCTTCGGGTTGTCGAACGGCGTGCCGCCGTTTTCCCACTCGCTGAACCACAGTTCCTCGGTGGCGTAACCCATCGCCTGGTTCTCGAACACGCCGTCGTGCGAGACCAGGCACTTGAACGGCGAGTTGCCGTCCCGGTCGTACCAGTTGCCCTCGATCCAGTTGACCATGAAGCCACCGTAGCTCGCGCCGAGCGCGCAGGCCTTGTCGCCGTCGAGGAAACCGTACTTCGCCTGCGCGGCGGCCCAGCCCTTCTGCAGGTCTTCCAGCGGGCGGTCGCCCCAATGGCCACTGATCGCGTCGGTGAATTCCTGGCCGTAGCCGGTGCTGCCGTGGAAGTCGATCATCACCACCGCGTAGCCCTGGCCCGCATACGTCTGCGGGTTCCAGCGATAGCTCCAGCCATCGCCGAAACTGCCCTGCGGGCCGCCGTGGATCAGGAACGCGACCGGGTACTTCCTGCCCGCCTGGTAGTTCCACGGCTTGACCACGTAACCGTGCACGGTCTCGTTGTTCCAGCCGACGAAGTTGAACTGCTCGTACTCGCCCCAGGCCACGTCCGGCAACATCTCGCCGGCACTGGGCGTGATCGCGCGCAGGGGCGCCTTGCCATCGGCACTGGTGGTGGCGATGACGTCGCCGCTCTTCATCGAATTGCGCGAGATCGCCAGCGTCGGCCCGGCCAGGTCGAACGACGACACGCTGCCGTCCTTGACCACGCTTTCAACGTCGCCGTTCGCCAGCGAGACGCGGAACAGCGGATGCCGGCCCAGCTCACCCGCCGTGGTGTAGATCCACTTGCCGTCGGCGGACAGGGTGATGCCGTCGGCCGAGGCATCCCACTTCGATGCGATTTCCTTCGTCTTGCCCGAGGCCAGGTCCATCGCCATCAGCGCGAAGCGGTCGGCCTCGAAACCCGGGCGCGCCATCGCGCGGTAGTACAGGGTCTTGCCATCGGCGCTGAACACCGGGCCGGCATCCCACGCGGGATTCTTCGCGGTGAGGTTGCGTGCGCCGCTGCCGTCCGCATTGACCAGCCAGAGGTCGAAGTTGGTGCTCCACGGCTCCTCGCGATTGGCCTGGCGCACGCTCATCGCCACCTGTTTGCCATCCGGCGACCAGGCGAAATCGGAGAGGTCGCCGAACGGCTTGGACGGGATGTCGCCGTGGATGTCGCCGCTCAGCAGCGTGCCGCCCTTGATCATGCCGGCGCCGCCCAGCCTCGCCGCGAACACGCGGTTCAGGCGGCCGTCGTTCCAGGTGTCCCAGTGGCGGATGAACATGCGGTCGAACACCTTGCCGCTGGCCTTCACGGCTTCCGCTTCATCGAGTTTCTTCTTCGTGCAGCCCAGGTCGGCCTTGCAGTCAGGGAACACCGCCAGCGCCAGCGCCACCTGCGTTCCGTCGGGCGACAGCTTGTAGCCATCGACATCGATGGCGGTATCGGTGAGTCGCTTCGGTTCGCCGCCCGTGGCCGCGATCGAATACAGCTGCATCGAGCCCGACTTCGCGCTCATGAAGTAGACGGTCTTGCCGTCCGCCGAGAATGCCGGCGAGTTGACGTTCCAGCCGTCAGGCGTCAGCCGCGACGGCGGCCGCATGTCGCGCGTCGCCAGGTTGCGCGTCCACAGCGACGTGCTCGACTTGTTGGTCTGCTTGTCGACCACGCGCTTGGCGAACACCAGCACGCGCCCGTCCGGCGACAGCGTCGGCGACGAATGGCGATCGAGGTAGGCCATGTCCTGCACGGTGAAGCCGCGCGCAGCGTCGGCGACGGCGGGCAGCGACAGCGCAAGGGCGAGCGGCAGGAGGGCGTGGCGAAGATTCATGGCGGTGGTCCGTGCTGATTGGCGGGGCTCCTCCCCTTTGCGCGCAGCGCAAGGGGGAGGCTGGGAGGGGTTGCTCGCGCATGCGACCGAAGGCGCCCCTCCCGGCCCTCCCCTGCGCCTGCGGCGAAAGGGAGGAGGAAGTACATCAGGCGTTCGGGTTGGCCTTGGCGCCGGTGCGGTAGATCAGCCAGGCGACGATGGCCAGCACCAGCAGGCCGACGACCTCGCCCTGCTGGAACTGCGCGGGCAACGCCAGCACCTCGCGGTCCTTGCTCGCGT
This sequence comes from Thermomonas sp., assembly GCA_035456065.1. Taxonomy (GTDB): domain Bacteria; phylum Pseudomonadota; class Gammaproteobacteria; order Xanthomonadales; family Xanthomonadaceae; genus Thermomonas. The sequence continues at coordinate 73,419 of DATIDW010000006.1, forward strand.
AGATCGCCACGCCGACGGCGATGCCCATCAGCGCCTCGCCGGTGATCAGGCCGGCCGCGAACAGCACGCCGGGGCGGTGCACGCGGTCGCGCAGGGCTTCGTCATGCGTACCGAAGACGCCGTGGCGCTTCTCGACGAAGTAGGCCAGCAAGCCGCCGAGGAAGATCGGCACCATCAGTTCCAGCGGCAGGTAGATGCCGATCGCGGCGGCCAGCACCGGCACCCGGAACGACTTGCCGTTGGCCTTGAGCCACTCGTCCACGGCGATGATGAACGCGCCGACGCCGGCACCGATGCCGATGATTCCCCAGGGCAGGTCCTTGCCGCCGAACATGCCACCAGCCACGGAGGCCATGAGCGTGGCCTGCGGCGCGGACAACGGATTCGGATGTTCCGCGGTCGGCGCGCCGATGCCATAGGCCTGCGACAGGATGTTCAGCACCGGCGCCATGATCAGTGCGCAGGAGAACGCGCCAATGCCCAGCATCAGTTGCTGCTTCCACGGCGTCGCACCAACGAGGTAGCCGGCCTTGAGGTCCTGCAGGTTGTCGCCGCCGACCGCCGCCGCGCAGCACACCACCGCACCGATCATGATCGCGGCCACCGCGCCCAGCGGTGCTCCGCCGGCGCCGACCGCCATCTTGCCGCTCTCGCCGAGCAACACCAGCAAGACCACCGAGGCGAACAGAATGGTGGCGATGGTGATGCCGGACACCGGGTTGTTCGACGAACCGACCAGGCCTGCGAGGTACGCCGACACCGAGACGAACAGGAAGCCGGCGACGATCATGATGATCGCCATCGGGATGCTGACGTGCCACAGGCCAACGATCGCCTGGTACAGCAGCAGCAACGGCACGACGAAGGCGACCAGTGCCGCCAGCATCCACTTCATCGGCAAATCGCGCTCGGTCTCGGGGACATCCATGTTGGAGCCGGCACGCGCCGCGGCGATGCCGCTCTTGACGCCGGACAGCAGCGACTTGCGCAGCGAGAACAACGTCCATGCGCCGCCGACCAGCATCGCGCCGACGCCCAGATAGCGGATCTTCGCCGACCAGATCGCGCCGGCGATGTCCTCGGCGCCCGCACCTGCGATGTTCGCCGCCAGAGCCGGGTCGGAGTCCAGGAAAAACATGTGGTACAGCGGGATCGCGATGTGCCAGGACAGGATCGAGCCGGACACGACCACGATGCCGATGTTGAGGCCGACGATGTAGCCCACGCCCAGCAGTGCAGGCGACAGGTTGGTGCCCATGTAGCCCAGGTACTTGCCGAAGAAGCCGGCACCCGCGGCGGTGTCCGGGATCAGCTTCATGCCGCTGGCGGCCGCGACCTTCAGGAACGCGCCGATCGTGGCGGAGAACGCCAGGATCTTCAGGCCCGGGCCGGGGTTTTCGCCGGCCTTCAGCACTTCCGCGGCGGCCTTGCCTTCCGGGAACGGCAGCGGGTCCTCGACGATCATCGAGCGCCGCAGCGGCACCGAGAACAACACGCCGAGCAGGCCGCCGAGGCCGGCGATCGCCAGTACCCAGGAATACTTGAAGTCCTGCCAGTAGCCCAGGATGATCAGCGCGGGGATCGTGAAGATCACGCCCGCGGCGATCGACGAACCCGCCGACGCGCCGGTCTGGACGATGTTGTTCTCGAGGATGGTGCCACCGCCGAGCAGGCGCAGCACGCCCATCGACACCACCGCTGCCGGGATCGCCGTAGCCACCGTCAGGCCGGCGAACAGGCCCAGGTACGCATTCGCGGCGGACAGGATCATCGCCAGCACCACCGCAAGGACCACCGCGCGGAATGTCAACTGCGGCGTACCGGAACCTGCGGCTTTCAAGCCAGAACTCGACATCGACCCCTCCCAGGGCATGCAATCGACGAAACCTAGCGGCTGGGGCTGTCCAAGTCCAGTGCGGGAAGCGTTGGCGCGACCGGGCCAGCGACAGCGCCCACCCCAGCGCGCCGGTTGGTGCGGGCGCACTCGCCGGTACTCGCCTGGTCGGGGTGAACGCTGCCGCTGCCTTCATACTCCCTCGCTTGTTCGTCGGAGCAGTGCATGCCCTCCATCACCCGCGACACGCGCGACACGCGCGACGATTTCCTGGGCCACCCCAAGGGCGTCTACGTCTGTTTCTTCACCGAGATGTGGGAGCGCTTCTCGTTCTACGGGATGAAGGCGCTGCTGCTCCTGTACCTGACCAAGTACCACCTGTTCGGCGACACCGGCGGCTTGAACCTGCTGGGCGCCTACGGTGGCCTGGTGTACTGCCTGCCGGTGCTCGGCGGCCTGCTGGCCGACCGCTGGCTGGGCATGCGCAAGGCGGTGGTGTTCGGTGGCGTGCTGCTGGTGCTGGGCCACCTGGGCATGGCCTTCGAAGGCGAACAGGCGCGCAGGGTCGGCGACACCATCGTGCGCGACGATGCCGCGCTGCTGGTGTTCTACGGTTCGCTGGCGCTGATCATCATGGGCGTCGGCTTCCTCAAGCCGAACATCTCGGTGATCGTCGGCAAGCTCTACGCGGAAGACGACCCGCGGCGGGATTCGGGGTTTTCGCTGTTCTATGCCGGCATCAACCTGGGGGGGATGCTGGCGTCGCTGGTCTGCGGCGTGCTCGGCGAGACCTATGGCTGGAAGTACGGCTTCGGCGCTGCCGGCATCGGCATGCTGGCCGGGCTGGCGATGTTCCTGTGGGGCCAGAAACACCTCGCTGGGATGGCCGAACCACCGTCGCCCGAGCGCCTGCGCGAGCGCGTGGCCGGCATGCCGCGGGAGTGGGCGATCTATCTGTGCAGCCTGCTCGGCCTGGCGCCGATCGCTGGCCTGATGTGGGCGACCGGCAACGACGCCTTCACCCTGTCCGCCGGCGTGGAGTTGACCCTGGCGCAGGCGTTGATGCTGGCGGTGCTCGCGATCGTGCTGGCCTGGTTCATCCGTTTCGTCCTGCGCGACTGCAGCCCGCGCGAACGCGGCCAGATGCTGGCGCTGATGGCGCTGATCTTCATGGCGCTGGTGTTCTACACCCTGTACGAGCAGACCTACGGCTCATGGGTGGTCTTCACCGACCGCCTGCTGACCAAGGATTTCTTCCCGTCGCTGGTGCTGGCGGATGGCCTGCCCTTCGCGTACTTCGTGGCCTGCACGCTGTTGCTGCCGCTGGCGTTCGTGCTGGCGATGGTCCTGCAGTCGCGCAGTCCCGGCTCGCGCCTGCCCACCCTCGTGTTCCTCGGTGCAGCCGCGGCGACCCTGCTGATGGTGGTCGGGATGGTGGTCCTGCAACCGCAGACCGCGGGATCGCTCACCTTCATCTCCGGCGTCTTCATCCTGTCGTTCGCGCCGGTGTTTTCCTGGCTGTGGGGTTGGCTGGACAAGCACGGCCGCAATCCCGGCAAGCCGCTGAAGAGCGTGCTGGGCCTGCTGTTCGGCGCGCTGTCGTTCGTGCCGCTGTATTTCGCGGCGCACGGTGCTGGCGACGCCGGCACGTTCGCCAGCGTGTGGTGGCTGGTGCTGGCGTACGCCGTGCTGCAGGTGGGCGAAATCTGCCTCTACCCGGTCGGGCTGTCGGCGGTGACGCAGCTGTCGGTGCCGCGTGTCGCCAGCCTGATGATGGGCACGTGGTTCCTGGCCACCGCGTTTTCCGAACTGCTCGCCGCCAAGCTGGGAACGCTGGCGTCGATCGATGACCCGGGCGCGATCGCCGAACACAGCACGGCATGGGCCAACGCCGCGACGACGTATGCCGATTACTTCTGGAACCTGACCCTCGGCGGACTCGCCTGCGCGGCGCTGGCGGCGCTTGCCCTGCCGTTGCTCAACCGCGGCATGCACGGCGTCAAATAACGCTTTTCCGATCAGCGGCCGCTTACAGGGCCGCTGCTACACTCGGGCACCCGTTCGATCCGAGATCCGCCGCATGCCGACCAAGCGCCCGCTCGCCTTCGCCCTGATCGTCGCCCTCGCCGCCGGCAGCGCCGCGCCCGACAGCCTCGCCGCGAAGAAGCCGGCTGGCAAGAAGGCACCCGCGGTCGCGCTGGCCTGCTCGGATTTCCATGCCGAGGCGAACAAGGGCTGGCTGGCCTCGAACCCGATGCCGCCAACCGGCGCGATCTCCGCGCTCGGGCAACTGACCGCCCGCGCGCAACAGCAGCAACGCGAACTGCTGGACGCGGCGATGCAGTCGCCGCAGGGCAACGTGCAGAAGCTGCTCGGCGATTTCTGGGCCAGCGGCCTGGACGAGGCCGCGGTCGAGCGCGACGGCGCCAACCCGGTCGCACCGCTGCTGCAGCGCATCGACGGCATCCGCAAGCCAAAGGACGTCGCGCCGGCGATCGCCGCATTGCACCAGGTCGGCATCCCGGTGCTGTTCAACTTCAGCGCCGACCTCGACCTGCGCGCGCTCGACCGCCACCTCGGCTACTTCAGCCAGGGCGGCCTCGGCCTGCCAGACCCCGCCTATTACTCGCGCGGCGACGCCGACACCAAGGCGCTGATGTCGCGTTATGCCGATTACGTGAAACGCATCCTCGCCCTGACCGGCGTCCCCGAGAAGAACCTGGCCGCGGAAACCGCCGCGGTGCTGGATGTCGAAACGCGCATCGCCGCCGTCGCGCGCCCGCTGGTGGAATTGCGCGACCCGAAGAACAACTTCGCGCCGGTCGAGACCGCCAGCCTCGGCAAGCAATACCGCAACCTGCAGCTCGACGCATTCCTGAAGGCGCAGGGCGTCAACGACGACACTGTGTCGATGGCCAACCCGGCGATGTTCGCCCAACTGGATGCGCTGGTCGGCGGGCTCAAGCCCGCGCAGTGGAAGACCTACCTGCGCTGGCGCGTCGGCGATGCGATGGCGCCGCACCTGGCCAAGCCGTGGCGCGACGCCGCCTTCGATTTCCGCGGCAAGATCCTCCTCGGGCAGACCGAGCCCGCGCCTCGCTGGCAGCAGGTGCTGGACGCGATCAACCTGGCCGCCGGCCCGATGCTCGGCCGCGAATACACCGCGCGCTACCTGCCCGACGCCACCCGCCAGCAGGCGCTCGCCGTCGCCACCCAGGTGCGCGACGCGCTGCAACGCAACGTCGACAACAGCACCTGGCTGGGCGAAACCGCCAAACAGGAGGCACGCAGGAAGATCGGCAAGATGGGCATCGAGATCGGCGCGCCCAGGCGCGATCTCGACTACAGCGTGCAGCCGATGGGCCGCGGCAGTTTCGGCGGCAATATGCTGATCGCCTCCAGCTGGCGGCATCGTGAGGAAATGAAGCGGATCGGCCGCGGCAACGCCGAGCGCCGCTGGGACGTGCTGCCGCAGCAACCCGCATTGGCTTACGACCTGGCGCACAACCGGCTGATCGTGACTGCGGCGATGCTGCAGGCGCCGGTGTTCGACCCGACCATGCCACTGGCCAGCCAGTACGGCGCCTTCGGCGCGCTGGTCGGCCACGAAGTCAGCCACGCCGTCGACGGTCGCGGCCGCATGGTCGACGCGGGTGGCGACGTGCGCGACTGGTGGACCGGCGCCGAGGCCGGCGCCTGGGACGCCACCGCGCAACGCGTGGTGAGTTTCTACGACGCCCTGGTCTATCCGGGGCTGCCGGCGCTGAAGGTCAATGGCAGGCTCACCCGCGACGAGAACGTAGCTGACCTGGCCGGCCTGGAACTTGCGCGCGCCGCATTGTTCACCGCTCAACCCGGCGGCGGCGTGCAGGCGGACAAGGCGTTCTACACCGGCTGGGCGCAGGTCTGGGCCCAGCAGGTGACCGCCGACGAGGCCCAGCGCCGCGCGCTGCAGGACGTGCGGGCACCGGGCCAATGGCGCACCAACGCGCCGATCATGCAACAGGGGGCGTTCGGCGCTGCGTTCGGCTGCAAGGCCGGCACGCCGATGCAGCCGAAGCCGGACGTGCGGATCAGCATCTTCCGCTGACGCAGCGGGCCGCACCCGCGCCGCGGGTGCATTGGTGGCGCGCCGGCGACGCTGGACGGCTCCGGCCGTTCAGCGCACCACGCGCAGTGGTGGGCGCCGGGCCGGCGGCTTCGGCTTGCGTCCGCCGAACGGCGGCTGGCCTCGCCAATAGCGGATCAGCAACCAGCCGAACAGCATCCCGCCCAGATGGGCGACATGCCCGACGCCCGCCTGCGATCCCGTCACCCCGTAGAACAGGGCCAGGGCACCGAACAGGATCGCAACGGTCCGCGCGGTCATGGTCACGGGGATCGGGAAGAACACCATGCGCCGGGTGGGGAACAGCATTCCGTACGCAAGGATGAACCCATACACCGCACCGGAAGCGCCGATCGCCGAAATCGCGCTCGATTGCGTCTGCAGGACCCAGGTCGCATAGGCGAGATGGCAAAGCGCCGCGCCGACCAGGCAGACGAAATAGTAGGTGGTGAAGCGGCGTTCGCCCCACACGTGCTCGAGCGGCGCACCGAACATCACCAGTGAGAGCATGTTGAAGAACAGATGCCAGAAATCGCCATGCATGAAGCCGGAGGTGACCAGTTGCCACGGCATGAACGACGATACGACCCCGGATGGATCGTAGAGGGCGGTACCCAGCGGCCAGAGCTCGAACACCTGCATCCGCTGCGCGCCGAGCAACCACTGCAGGACGAATCCCGCGACATTCGCGATCAGCAGGATCTTGGTGACACGCGGCAGGTTGGGCAGCATCCGTGCGGCATTCCAGTTTCGTTGCACCGCATCATACGCGGCTGCCGGGCGCGACCCTCAACGCGGTCGCCACACCGCCGCATCCAGGGAATCGTCCGGCTCGAGGATGCGCACGCGTCCGTTGCGCAGCTCCACGCCGTCCGCGCGCAGGCGCCGGGCCTGCTCCTCGAAGCCCGGCGAACCGGGCGGAAATGCGATGCGGCCGTCCGAACGCACGATCCGGTGCCAGGGCAGCGCGGGATCCTCGTTCTGGCCAAGCACCCGGGCCACCAGCCGCGCGCGCCCGGGCAGCCCCGCGCGCTGCGCGATCCGGCCGTAGCCGGCCACCGATCCGCGCGGCACGGCGCGGATCGCGGCGAGGATGCGGTCTGCGGCCGGGGCATCGGGCCCAGGCGGGCTTCGGGCAGGTCTGTGCGGCATCCGGGTTAGCATAGCCGCATCCCCCGACACCGATTCCCGATGGACAACTTCGAACAGATCCGCGGCCACCTGGTTTCCGCCGGCTACAAGCTGACCTTGCAGGAACCGTTCCTGGCCTGCGTCGAACTGTCGCTTTCGCAGGGACGGCGCCACCAGGCCATCTTCCTCTCGGAGTTGCAGGACGACGACGGCCGCAACTACCTGCGCGTCAGCACCGCCATCGCACCGATCACCGGCATCGATGCGCGCCGCGCCCTGGCCTTCAATTGGGAGAACCGGGTCGGCTACCTCGCCATCGGCGAACTCGATGGCGTGCCCTACCTGCAACTGTGCGAGAACCGCCCCTACGACTGCGTGGCCGCCGCCGAGATCGACCGGCTGGTGCTGGAGATCGGCGGCACCGGCGACGAGATGGAACGCACGATGTCGGCGAACGGCGACTTGCTGTAACCCGGGGGACGCCGCAGCGCCTGGTCGCGCTTCCAAGAAAAAAACGCCGGCGCATGCCGGCGTTCCTGCATCAGCGCGAAGATCGCGGGATCAGGCCCAGCCCAGCGCCGCGACCAGCAGCCACAGGCCATAGGCGATGCCGCCCGCGGCCGGGATGGTCAGGATCCACGCCCACACGATCCGCTCGATCAGGCCGAGCTTGAGCTTGCGCGGGTTCTTGGCGAAGCCGACGCCCATGATCGCGGTGGAAATGCTGTGCGTGGTGGACACCGGCATGCCGAAGTGGGCAGCGGTGACCAGGATCGTGGCCGAAGCGGTTTCCGCGGCGAAGCCATCGATGGTCTGCAGCTTGACCATCTTGTGGCCCAGGGTCTTGATGATCCGCCAGCCGCCGGCGGCGGTGCCGGCCGCCATCACCAGCGCGCAGGTGGCGATCACCCAACTGTCGATGTCGTCCTTGCCGCCGTCCGGATGCAGGAACGACAGCCACGCCGGCAGGTTGTCGAGGGTGCCCGCCGCCTGCGCGCCGAAGATCGACAGGGCGATGATGCCCATGGTCTTCTGCGCGTCCTGGCGGCCGTGCGCAAAGCCCATGTAGGCCGCGGAGACCAGCTGCGCCTTGCCGAAGAAGGCGTTCACCCAACGCGGCTTGGCCAGTTTCGACAAGGGCCGGCCCGCCTTCATCAGCGAGGCGATGACCAGGTACAGCAGGGTGATGATGGCCACGCCGAGCAGGAAGCCCGCCAGCGGCGAGGTGACCATCGGCACCACCACCTTCCACAGCAGGCCCTTGTTGCTGGCCCAGTCGCCATCGCCCGCCTTCGACCAGATCAGCGACGACCAGTTGTTCTGCGAGGCGGCCATCGCGGCGCCGCACAGGCCGCCGATCAGCGCATGCGAGGACGACGACGGCAGCCCGCGCCACCAGGTGAAGAGGTTCCAGATGATCGCGCCGAGCAGGGTGCAGATCAGCACCTGCGAAGTGACGGTGACCACCTCGGTATCGACCAGGCCGGAGGCGATCGTCTTGGCCACCGCGGTGCCCATGAACGCGCCGATCAGGTTGGTGGTGGCGGCGAGCATGATCGCCTGCCCCGGGGTCAGCACCTTGGTCGCCACCACGGTGGCGATGGAGTTGGCGGTGTCGTGGAAGCCGTTGATGAATTCGAACACCAACGCGGAGACGATCACCACCAGCACGAGGGTCAACATCGCGGCGGCCCGTCAGCTGTTCTTGAGCACGATCTGGTAGGCCACCACGCCGGCCTCGCGGCAACGGTCGATGGCCTTCTCCAGGATCTCGAAGAACTCCTTGAGCAGGAACATCTGCAGGCTGTCGAGCTTGCCGGAGTAGATTTCCCGGTACAGCTCCAGCATCAGCCGGTCGGCCTCGTTCTCGATCGAGCGCAGGCGGTCGTTGAGCGCGGTCATCCGGTCGATGTCCAGGCGCTCCAGCTCGTGGACCATCTCGACCACCACCCCCGCCGCCTGCTCCAGCATCGCCGCGCGCGGCGCGAAATCGATGTTCTCCAGGTGCTGGGTGGCCAGGGCGTAGCGGTCGGCGAACTTCTCGATCTGCTTGGGGATCTTGTACAGCGCCGAGCCCAGGGCCTCGATGTCCTCGCGCTCGATCGGGGTGATGAAACTATCCACCAGCGCCCGGCCGATCTTGTCCGATGCGGTGCGCTCGCGCTGCCGGGCCAGCTTGAAGGCGTCCAGCGCCGGCTGGCGATCGGTGGCCTTCATCATCGCGTGCAGCGCCCTGGCGCTGTCGTGGGCGGCCGAGGCCGCTTCGTCCAGCAGGAGGTAGAACTGCTTGCCGGAACCGAAGATCGTTTGCAGGGAGAACATGGTGGAACCTGCGCAGGGGCGAATGGGCGGAATTATGACCGCTCGGTGACAGTCGTGCGCGGATGGCGCCCTGCTATGATGCCGTCGCGCCCCGGCGCAGCCCATGGACGATTCCCCCCGCCGCCCGCCGCAGTTGACCGACCGTGCCCGCCGATGGGCCGGATGCTCGGCACGCGCCCCCGCCGGCAAGACCGGACAGCGCCATGGTTGAGTTGCTGATCGTCCTCTTCCTGATCCTGCTCAACGCCTTCTTCGCGCTGTCGGAGATGTCGGTGGTGACCTCGCGCAAGGCGCGGCTGAAGCAGCGCGCGGAGGACAGCGCCGGCGCACGCAAGGCGCTGGAACTGGCCGAGCACCCCGAGCATTTCCTGTCGACCGTGCAGGTCGGCATCACCACCATCGGCATCCTCACCGGCATGTTCGGCGGCGAGGCCATCGGCGCCGCGATCGGCGTGTGGTTGGCCGGGCACCTGCCCTCGGTCGGCAAGTACGCCGGCACCATCGGCACCGTGCTGGCAGTCAGCCTGATCACCTACCTGAGCATCGTGCTGGGCGAGCTGCTGCCCAAGCGGCTGGCCCTGCTGGCGCCGGAAAAGCTGGCCGGGATCGTCGCCCTGCCGATGCACTGGCTGTCGCGCATCGCCAGTCCGGCGGTGTGGCTGCTCAGCGCCACCGTGCGCGCCCTGTTGCGCCTGCTGCGCGTCGACCGCACCGACAGTTCGCAGGTCACCGAGGAAGAGATCCACATGCTGGTGAGCGAAGGCCACGAGCAGGGCGTGATCGACCTCGACGAACGCAACATGCTCAACCGGGTCATGCGCCTTGGCGACCGCACCGCCGACAGCCTGATGACCCCGCGCACCCGCATCGCCTGGCTGGACGCCGCCGCCCCGCTGGCCGAGAACCTGGCGGCGATGCAGGAACACGAATTCTCCCGCTACCCGGTCTATCGCGGCGACGACAGCGACGTGGCCGGGGTGCTCGAGGTGAAGACCTTGCTGGACGAGCTCGGCAAGGACGTGCCGGTGCTGTTCCAGGACCTGCGCGAGCCGGTGTTCGTGTCGGAATCGACCCACGCGATGAAGCTGCTGGAAATCATGCGCGAGGAGCAGCAGTCGATGGCGCTGGTGGTCGACGAGTACGGCGACATCCAGGGCATCGTCACCATCACCGACATCATGGACGCCGTGCTCGGCCGCCTCCAGGCCGGCGAGAACGAAGGCGACGAGGCACTGGTGGTCGAACGCGAGGACGGCTCGCTGCTGGTGGACGGCGGCCTGCACATCGACGAGTTGCGCGAACTGACCGGCGAACGCCTGGCCGATGCCGACGAGCACGGCTACAACACCACCGCCGGCCTGGCCATCGCCCACTTCGGGCGGATCCCGCACGTCGGCGAGCATTTCCAGCTCGGCCTGTGGCGGGTCGAGGTCGTCGACCTGGACGGCCCGCGGATCGACAAGCTGCTGCTGCAGCGCCTGCCTGATGCCACGGCAGACGCCACCGATGCCTGAGCCGGACACGGATCGGCCCGAACGCGGGACGCGCGCGATCCTGGACGCCCTGCTCGATGGCGACCCCGCGCAACCGGTCGACTTCGACCACCTGCTGGATGGTCTCGACCGGCGGTCGTTCGGGATGCTGCTGTTCGTCGCCGCCCTGCCCGCCTTCATCCCGATCCCGGTGGGCGGCGCGCTCAGCGGCCCGCTGGTCGTGCTGGTCGCCGCACAGCTGCTGGTGGGCATGCGCCACCCGTGGCTGCCCGGCTTCATCGCCCGCCGCGGCCCGAAGCGGCAGTCGCTGGCGCGCTTTGAACGCGCGGTCGACCCGTGGCTGGCGCGGTTGGAGCGCATCGTGCGCCCGCGGCTCACCGGGGTGCTGGACCATCCGCTGGCGAGCGCCTTCACCGGCCTGTTGCTGCTGCTGCTGGGCCTGCTGCTGGCGCTGCCGATCCCGCTGACCAACTACGTGCTGGGCGGGCTGGTCCTGCTCTACGCGCTCGCCCTGCTGGAACGCGACGGCGCGCTGATGCTGCTCGCCTGGGCGCTTGGCATGGTCGCCCTGGCCACCACCGGCATCCTCTCGGGCGGCCTGATCACGGCGATGCAGCCGTGGCTCGACAGGCTCGGTTGAACGCCGCCGGTCGGGCGCGCCCGAGGCCGAGCATGCCCCGGCAAGCAGGTCAGTCGAGCAGCCGGGCGAATTCCAGCGCGCTCATCGGGTAGCCGAGCCAGTAGCCCTGGACCAGGTCGCAATCGCGCTCGCGCAGCAGGTCGAACTGCCCTTGGCGCTCGACGCCCTCGGCCACCACCGTGATCCCCATCGAGTGCGCCATCGCGATGATCGCGCTGGTCAGCGCCAGGTCGTCGGGGTCGCGCAACAGGTCGGTGATGAAGCTGCGGTCGATCTTGAGGCCGTCCACCTGCACGCGGCGAAGGTGGCTGAGGCTGGAATAGCCGGTGCCGAAATCGTCAAGCCACACCCGCACGCCGACGTCGCGCAGTCGCGCGAGCAAGGTGGTGGCATTGGCTTCGTCGCTGATCACCGCGGTCTCGGTCAGCTCCACGTGCAACCGTTCCGGGGACATCCCGCTTTCCATCAGGGCGCTGCCGACCTGTTCGACCAGGTCGCCGCTGCGCAATTGCCGCGGCGAGACATTCACCGAGACGAAGGGTGGCTCGCCGGCGCCGCGCGGGGTCGGCCAGCCCGCGGCCTCGGCGCAGGCGCTGCGCAGCACCTCAGGCCCGATCGCCTCGATCAGGCCGCTCTGCTCGGCGACCTCGATGAACACCGACGGCGCGATCGCCCCGTCCTCCGGATGATGCCAGCGCAGCAGCGCCTCGGCGCCGACCAGCACCCGGTCACGGGTGCGGAAGATCGGCTGGTAGGCCAGGCTCAGTTCGCCGCGGCTCCAGGCGCCGCGCAGGTCGTGCTCCAGGCGCACCCGGCGTTCCACCGCCTGGTCCATGGTCCGGCTGTAGAAGCGGTAGCAGTTCTTGCCGGCGACCTTGGCCTGGTACATCGCGATGTCGCCATTCTTCATCAGCAGCGAGGCGCTGGCGGCATCGTCCGGGAACAGCGCCACGCCCACCGAGGACCCCAGGAACACCTGGCGGCCGTTAAGCAGCATCGGCTCGCCGAGATCGCGGACCAGCGTCTCCGCGAGCCGCGTCACCATCGTCCGCACGTCGCCCTCGGGCTCGTTGTCGCCGGCCTGCAGCAGCACCACGAATTCGTCGCCGCCGAAGCGCGCCACCATTGCGTCGGCACCACGGATCGCCTGCACGGCGCGGTCGATCCGCGTCGCCACCTGCAGCAGCACCTCGTCGCCCGCCTCGTGGCCAAGGGTGTCGTTGACCCGCTTGAAATCGTCGAGGTCGGCGAACACCAGCGCGAGTTGCCTGCCAGCGCCCTGCAGCGCGCGCAGGCGCTGGTCGAGCGATTCGCGGAAGGCCAGGCGGTTCGACAAGCCCGTGAGCGCGTCGCTGTAGGCGACCCGGCGGATGTCGCGGTCGTGGCGGGCCACGCTCTCGCGCATGCGGCCGAAGGTGCGGATGAGGTCGCCGAGTTCGTCCTGGCGCTTGCTGGCGGGCACCGGCGAGGAGAAGTTGCCGGCCTCGATCTGCCGCGCGGCGTCGCCCAATACCTGGATCGGCTGCACCAGCAGCCGCTGCACCAGCGCCGCGGCCGCCACCGCGATCACCGCCAGGGCAGCGCTCAGCAGCAGCAGCCACAGCAGGCTGCGCTGGCCGACCTCGTCGATCCTGCCGCGCAGCGCCTCCATCGCCAGCGCCTCGTCGCGGGCCATCCCGGCCAGCGAATAGCCGATGCGCACGCCGCCCAGCCGTTCGTCGCCGATCATCACCGGCCGCGAGACGTCGAGCAGCTGGCCCTGCCCCAGCGCCTGCGGGCCCTTGGCCGCGATCACCTCCTTCGCCAGCGGATCGTTCATCGGCTGGCCGAAGGCGGCGATGTCGCCGGAGCCATCGTGCAGGATGCGGCCCTGGGCGTCGTAGACCAGCACGTAATCCACGTCCGCCTCGCGCAAGGCGGCGCGCGCCAACGCGCCGACCGCGTCCAGGTCGAAGTAGTACAGCGGATTGGCCAGGGCATCCGCCAACTGGCGCACCTCGGCCTCGCCATCCACCCTCACCTGCTCGGACAGCAGGCCATGCATCGCGTTGCGGGTGACGTCGCTGACTTCGTGCTGGCTGCTCTGCTGGCGCTGCCACAGCAACACCATGACCAGCACCACGATCGCCAGCAGCAGCAGGATCGCGGCGTAGAAGCGGGACTGCAGGCTGAGCCCCGGCCGCCTCATTCGACCTCCGTGCGCACGCGCTGGACGCCGACGCCCAGCTTGTCGAGCGCGCGCCGGTCCTCGTCGGTGATCGGCACGAAGCGCGAGGTGTCGATGAAACGGCGCAGCACTTCGCCGGCGTCGGGATCGGTCGAGGCTTCCATCAGCACTTCGCGCAGGCGCGCCTCGACCTTGGGGTCGATGCCGTGGCGGGTGAGCATCAACGCGCGCGGCACGTCGGCGCTACGCCCGATGATCCGGAAGTCCTGCATGAACGAGGGCGGCATCCGCCGTGGGTTGGACCAGTCGAGGTTGCTGAACACCCCGGCGTCGACCAGGCGCTTGTGCACCCAGGTGGTGATGTTCAACTCGGTGCGCGCGAACAGGTAGCCGACTGCGTCCGGGGACGGCTTGTCCATCGGCGACAGCAGCAACTCGAGGGTCATGCCCTGGTCCAGCACCAGCGCCGCCGGCAGGTAGTAGGCGCTGGTGGAATACGGGTTCTGGAAGGCCACGCTGCGCCCCGCCAGGTCCTTCAGCGACTGCACCGGGCTGTCGCGGCGGACGAAGAACACGCTGTGGTAGCGCGTAGCGCCCTCGCGCTCGGTGACCAGGAAGGATTGCGCGACACCGCGGCGTTCGAGCAGCGCGGCATTGCCGGCGGTCTCGTTGACCCAGTCGACCCGGCCCCGGCGCAGGTAGCTGGCCATCTGCTGCAGGTCCTTGGCCATCAGGATGCGCCCGCTGCGGATGCCGACCGACGCCATCCTCGGCACCACGTAGTCGAGCAGCGGCTTGAGCTGGTCGTAATGCGACTTGGGATCATCGCTGACCCGGCCGAGCACCAGCACGCTGGCGTCGCTGTCGACTACCGGCGGCTCCGCTGACGCGACCAGCGCCTGAGCCTGCACGGCGGGCCCCCAAGCCAGCAACGCGCACAGCAGGCAGGCCAGCAATGGCAGCAAGCTTCGCGTCTGTTGCGGCACGTGGCACATCCCCTGTTTGCCTTGGCGAGCCTACTCGATTTTCCGGTCCGTGGAACCGTTTCCGGCCAACCATGCCATCCGCTGCGTGTCGGCCAGCACGCCACGCAGCAGCCGTACCTCGGCGCTGTCGAGGTTGGCGCGCAGGTACAGCCTGCGCAGCTTGCGCATCGCCGACGCCGGCGCGCGGCCCTTGTGGAAGTCGATCTGCTCGAGGGCCTCCGCCAGTTGCGCGAACAGGCCTTCCAGCTCGGCATGCGAGGCGACCTCCCCGCCCGGCGGCGGCGTGCGTGCCGCGCCATCAGCGCCCGCGGCATCGCCCAGCAGGGCGCAGCGCAGTTCGTAGCTCAACACCTGCACCGCAGCCGCCAGGTTGAGCGAACTGAAGGACGGGTCGGACGGAATGTGCACCGCGGCGTGGCACAGCTGCAGTTCCTCGTTCTCCAGGCCGGTGCGCTCGCGGCCGAAGACCAACGCGACCGCGCCGCCCGCCGCGGCCACCACCGCCCGCCGCGCGGCATCGCGGGGGTGGATCGGCTCCAGCTGGATGCGCCGGCTGCGCGCGGTGCAACCCAGCACCCAGCGGCAATCGGCCACGGCCTCGGCAAGGGTGGCGAACACCGGCGCGGCCTCGACCAGGTCGTCGGCGCCGGCGGCCATCGCGTGGGTGTCGCGGTCCGGGGCCTTCTCCGGCGCCACCAGCACCAGCTTCGACAGGCCCATGGTCTTCATCGCCCGCGCCGCCGACCCGATGTTGCCGGGGTGCTGGGTGCCGACCAGCACGATGCGCAACTGCTTCGCCAGGGGATTCGGGGCCGCGATGTCGGCGGCCTCGCCGGAATTGGATGGATCACTCATGCGGCAATGGTAAACTTCGCGCCCCGGCCCGCGCGCCGGGCTCGCTCTTTTTCGCCGTTGCCCGCTCCTCGAGAGCACCCCTCTTCCCCTACGAGGCGCTCCGCCATGCAGAAACCCGTGGTCAATGTCATGGTCAAGGCGGCCCGTTCGGCCGGCGGCGTGCTCCTGCGCAGCATGCACAAGCTCGACGCCATCAACGTGGTCGAGAAGGACCGCATGGATTACGCCAGCGAGGTCGACGAGCAGGCCGAGAAGGCGGTGATCAAGGAACTGCGCAAGGCCTACCCGGATGCCGCGTTCCTCGGCGAGGAAGGCGGTGCGCAGGGCAAGGGCAATGCGGTCTTCGTGATCGACCCGCTCGACGGCACCAGCAACTTCCTGCACGGCTTCCCGCACTGGTGCGTGTCGATCGCCCTGGTCGAGAACGGCGAGCCGCAGCACGGCGTCATCTTCGACCCGCTGCGCAACGAGCTGTTCACCGCCAGCCGCGGCAGCGGCGCAGTCCTCAACGACAAGCGCATCCGCGTCAGCGAACGCAAGGACCTGCCCGGGTCGCTGCTCATCACCGGCTTCCCGCCGCGCGAGCGCGAGCGCGCCCCGGCGCACCTCGAATGCGTGCGCGAACTGCTGCGCAGCGCCGAGGACATCCGCCGCACCGGTTCCGCCGCGCTCGACCTGGCCTACGTGGCCTGCGGTCGCAGCGACGGCTATTTCGAGGCCGGGGTGAAGCCCTGGGACATCGCCGCCGGGGTGCTGCTGGTGCGCGAGGCCGGCGGCCGCGTCTGCGACTTCCGCGGCGCCGCCACCGGGCCGATGGACGCCCGCGGCGTGCATGGCCGGCACCTGGTCGCCGGCAACCAGAAGCTCAGCGCGGAGTTGCAGAAGGCCATCGTGCAGTCGGGTTACGCGGCCGCGTTCAACTGAGGCACGCCACCCGCAGGCGAAAAAAGGCCGCGCACTGCGCGGCCTTTTCGTTTGGTCTCTCGTCAGGGCAGGCCCCCGTGCCTGCCCATCATCGTCTGGCCAAGAGCCGGGAAGCGGGCAG
>DATIDW010000007.1:0-71451 GCA_035456065.1 Thermomonas sp.
AGCGCAGGTGCTCGCGCATGGTCTTGCCGCCGATCAGCTTGTCGGCGTCGTAGACCTTGAAAGCCAGCGGGTTGTCGGAGCCCTTCCCTTCGAACGGGATCTGGCCGATGCCGGGGAAATATTCGCGGTTGCCGATGAAGATGTTGCTCATGGTGCGGTCCTTGCTGGGGCTTGCTTATGGGGAAGACGACACGGCGGCATCTGCGCGCACCGCGTCGAGGTGGTGGAGGAAGCGTTGGTAGGCGGCGGCGTAGGCATCGCCGGTGCGGGTGTCGGGACGCGCCGCGCGTGCCGGGTCCAGGCCGACGTGTTCGCTGCAGACGGTCGCCGGGGTGATGCCCTCGCCCGCTGCGCGCCGCACCGCCCACAGCGCCTGCAAGGCCGCGCCGAAGGCCGCGCCTTCGACCTGCCACGGCACCTGCACCGGCAGGCCGAACACGTCGGCGACCATCTGCCGCCACTGCGCGCTGTTGGCGCCACCGCCGGTCAGGACGATGCCGTCGAAGGCCATGCCCGCGCGCACGAACGCATCGAATCCGTATTTCAGGCTGAAGGTCGCGCCCTCCATGGCCGCGCGGTAGAAATGCGCCGGCGTGGTGTTGGCCATGTCCATGCCATGCCAAGAGGCGCGCGCATGCGGCAGGTCGGGCGTGCGCTCGCCGTTGAAGAACGGCAACAGGGTCAGTCCGTCCGCGCCGGGCATCGTCGCCGCGATGTGCGCGTCGCCGTCGCGGGTGGAGAACCCGGCGAGCCGCGCCACGCTTTCGGTGGCGACCGTGCAGTTCATCGTGCAGATCAGCGGCAGCCAGCCGCCGGACGAGGAGCAGAACGCCGCCCACTCGCCCTGCTCGCTCACCACCGGCGTGTCCGAGTACGCGAACAGCGTGCCGGAGGTGCCCAGGCTCATCGCCAGCAGCCCGGCCGAGACCGCGCCGGTGCCCCAGGCGGCCATCATGTTGTCGCCGCCGCCCGCCGCGACGCGGGCGGTGTCCGGGATGCCCAGCGCCAGCGCTTCCGCCGGGTCGATGGCGAACAGTGCATCGGCGGCGACCAGCGGTGGCAGGCATTCGCCGAGGTCGCGGCGCGCATCCGTCGCTTCCAGCATCGCCGCCGACCATTCGCGCTTGCGCACGTCCAGCCAGCCGGTGCCGGACGCATCGCCGTGCTCGCAGAAGCGGCGGCCGGTGAGGACGAAGTTGAGGTAATCGTGCGGCAGCAGGATCGACGCGAGGCGCGCGTAAGCCTCGGGGCGATGCTTGCGCGTCCACGGCAGTTTCGATGCAGTGTAGCCGGCCAGGATCGGATTGCCGGCGGCGCTGATGCAGGCGCCCGGCCCGCCGACGGCGTCCATGATCTGACCGCACTCGTTGGCGGTACTGGTATCGCACCACAGCTTGGCCGGCGCGAGCACCTCGCCATCGGCATCCAGGGCGACGAAGCCGTGCTGCTGGCCGGACACCGCCAGCGCGACGATGCGCCTGCGCACCACCGCATCGATGCGCCCGAAGCAGCTGCGCATCGCTTCCACCCACGCACCCGGGTCCTGCTCGCGGCTGCCGTCGTCGCGGCTGTCCAGCGCCAGCGCTTCGCTGGTGCTGGCCACGACCTGCTTGGATGCCGGATCGTAGACCAGCACTTTCAGGCTCTGGGTGCCTGCGTCGATGCCGGCATACAGGCTCATGCGCGCACCAGCCGTTCGTTGCGCAGGCCAACGGTCACGGCTTCGCCCGCACGTAATTGCAATGTCATCGTGTCATCCCGATACGCAAGTTGGTAATCGCCGCCCTGGTCGCTGCGCAGCGTCGCACTGGCCAGGCGGCCGTCCTTCCAGTGCAGGTCGATGCCGGCGGCATTGCGCACGCGCAGGCCGCTCACCGAGCCGGTCGTCCACGCCTTCGGCAGCGCGGGCAGCAGGAACACCGTGCCGCCCCAGCTCTGCAGCAGCATCTCGGTGATGCCGGCGGTGCCGCCGAAGTTGCCGTCGATCTGGAACGGCGGATGCGCGTCGAACAGGTTCGGATAGGTGCGCTGCGGCGACAGCAGCATCTGCAGCACCTTGTAGGCGTGCTCGCCATCGCGCAGGCGCGCCCACAGGTTCAGCCGCCACGCCGTGCCCCAGCCGGTCGCTTCGTCGCCGCGGATCTCCAGCGAACGCTTCGCCGCCGCGGCCAGTTTGGGGGTGTCGCGGACATTGACCTGGGCGGACGGATGCAGCGCGTACAGGTGCGAGACGTGCCGATGCTGCCGTTCCGGCGCCTGCATGTCCCAGTCCTGCTGCCATTCCTGCAACTGCCCGGCCTTGCCGATGCGATGCGGCGGCAGGCGCGCGCGCAGGCCGGCGAGTTGCGTCGCGAAGCCGGCATCGACACCGAGCAGCGCGGCGGCTTCGATGCATTGGCCGAACAGGTCGCGCAGCAGTTGCGCGTCCATCGACGGTCCGGCGCACAGCGCGGCGCCGAACGGATGCCGGTTCTCCGGCGAGATCGACGGCGCGGTCACCATCGCCCTGGTGTCCGGATCTTCGACGAGGGTGGCGGCGAAGAATTCCGCGGCGCCCTTGAACAACGGGTAGACCTTGCGCAGGTAGGCGGGATCGCGGCCGTAGTCCCAGCGATCCCACAACTGCTGCAGCAGCCACGCGCCACCCATCGGCCACAGGCCCCACTCCGCGCCATCGATCGGGGCCGTCTGCCGCCACAGGTCGGTGTTGTGGTGGGCCACCCAACCCGGCGCGGCGTACATCGCCCTGGCCGTGCGCGCACCCTGCTCCGCCAGCTCGAACAGCATGCGTTCCAGCGGCTCCACGCATTCGTGCAGGGCATTGGCCTCGCTCGGCCAGTAGTTCATCTCGGTATTGATGTTGATCGTGTACTTGCTCTCCCACGGCGGGGACAGCAGGTCGTTCCAGATCCCCTGCAGGTTGGCCGGCTGGCTGCCGGGCAGCGAGCTGGCGATCAGCAGGTAGCGGCCGAACTGGTGGTAGAGCGCGGCGAGTTGCGGATCGTGGCCCTCGCCGGAACGCGCGACGCGCTCGTCGGTCGGCAACGCGGCGATGGCCGGCTCGCTGCGGCCGAGGTCGATGGCCACGCGTCGGAACATCGACCGGTGTGCGGCGACCTGCGCACTCCGCAACTCCGTCCACGATTTCGTGGAGGCCTTGTCGAGCTGCGTGCGCGTGATCGCGTCGGGATCGCCGGAGACATCATCGAAGCGCTTGTAGCTGGTCGCCGCGGTCAGCAGCAACAGGACTTCGTCGGCGCCGACGACCTCGATCCGCTCGCCGCGCCGTTGCACGCTGCCGCCCCGCGCCTGCACGCGCAGGCGCAGCGCGAAGCGCAGCTTGCCCTCGATGCCGAAGGCATCGCCATTGCGCCCGCGCAACAGCAGCCCGTGTTCGCCGTCGGGCAGCACGCCCGATTCGGCATGCTCGCAGTCCAGGCCGATGCGCAGGCTGATCCGGCCCGGCGCAGGATTCCACCATGCGCCGGGGTCGAGCGGCCTCCCGGAAGACAGCCGCACCACCGCGCACTGGTCCGCTGCCGAGACCAAGGCTTCGCGGAGATGCTGCGTCCCGCGCGACTCGAAGGTGCTCGTCGCCATCGCGCTGTCGAGGTCGAGTTCGCGCCGGTAGCCATTGGTTTCCGAGACCTCGGAGAAATCCAGCACCAGGTCGCCGAGCGGCTGGTACGGCATCTGCTTCCTGGGCGTGGCCATCATGGTGGCGTTGGCCAGCGCTTCCGCCTCGGCGTACTGGCCGGCGAACAGCAGGCGGCGTACCTCCGGCAATGCGGCCAGGGCGCCGGGCGGGGTCGGATCGTACGGTCCACCCGCGTACAGGGTGTCCTCGTTGAGCTGGATCCGCTCGTGTTTCGCGCCGCCCCAGACCATCGCGCCGAGGCGGCCGTTGCCCAGCGGCAGCGCCTCGACCCACTGGGTCGCGGGCCGCCGATACCACAGGCGCAGCGCGGCGGCCTGCGCCGCATCGACATCGCCAGCTGCCGATGCAGCCGTGCCGGGCGTGGCCGCTGCTGCACCGGCCAACGACACGCCACTGCCGCCCATCGCGGCGAGCGCCGCGGTGGCCTTCAACAGTTCGCGTCGGCTCAGGGACATTCGGTGCCTCAGCGCTGCTTCACCACGAGCGCCTTGCCCTCGTAGCGCACGCTGGTGTCGGCCTTGGGTTCGACGGCGCCGGCATCGGCGCGCGGGCCATCGATGAAGCGCACGTGGATCTCGCGCCCGGCCTGCATGCCGGGATACCCGCCTTCGCGCGCACCGATGGTCAGCTCGCCGCTGCGCTGGTTCCAGGCCAGCGGGATGCGGCTGAACTCCCCACGCTCGTAACCGTAGTCGCGGCCCGCATCCTCGTACAGCGAGAAACTGCCATCGGCGCCGGTGTAGACATCGATGGTCAGCGGCGCCGTGGGCTGTTCGTCCACGTACTGCTGGACCACGGTGCGCGGCACGATCGCACCGGCGCGCACGAACAGCGGCATCCGCGCCAGCGGCGCGGCCGCGTCGATGGTCTGGCCGCCATCGAAGCGCTTGCCGGTCTCGAAGTCGATCCAGCTGCTGCCGGCCGGCAGGTACACCGGGCGGTGGGTGGCCTTGAACGTGGTCACCGGCGCGACCAGGAACGCCGGGCCGAACAGGTACTGGTCGGCGATGTCGCGGACCTTGGGATCATCCGGGAAATCCAGCGCCAGCGTGCGCAGGATGGTGCCGTCCTTGTGCCAGGTATCGCCGGCCAGGGTGTAGATGTACGGCAGCAGCGAGTAACGCAGCTTCAGGTAGTGGACGAAGCTGCCCTGCTCCGGCGTGCCGTCCGGCGCGATGTTCCAGATCTCGCGGTACGGATACTGGCCGTGCAGGCGGAACACCGGCACGAACGCGCCGTGCTGGAACCAGCGCAGGCTGAGTTCACGCCACTCCGGCACGTCGGCCGCGCGTTCCTCGATGTAGCGCTGTTCCGGCGCGAAGCCGCCGATGTCGAAGCTGACGTTCGGCGCGCCCGCCATCGAGGCGTTGACCAGGCCGGAGATCTGCTCGCGCAGGTCGTCCCAGCGCGGCACGATGTCGCCGCTCCAGAACGCCGCGCCGGCACGCTGCTGGCCGGCGAAGAACGCGCGCGAGAGGATGAACACGCGCTTGTCAGGATCGACCTCGCGCGAGCCGCGGTACACGCCTTCCGAATGCGCCAGCGGATAGCTGTTGAAGTACTCCACCGATGAACCGAGCGCGGTCGGCGTGGTGCGCGCCTTGCGCTCGCCGATGTCGAGGTTGCTGTGCAGGTCGGGTTCGCTGGCATCCAGCCACCAGGCGTCGAAGCCCTTGCTGTTGAGCTTCTCGTTCATCTGCCGCCAGAAGATGTCCTGCGCCTTCTTCGCGTACGGGTCGTAGAAGGAGTTGAGGTAACCCTTGCCGATCCAGTCGACCTCGCCGACCTCGATGTTGCGCTTGTACATGAAGCCGGCGGCATCGAGTTCCTTGAAGTTGGCGGTGGTCGGGTAGAACTTCGGCCACACCGAAATCATGATCTGCGCGTGCTGGTCGTGCACGTGCTTCACCATCCCGTCCGGATCGGGGAAGTTCTTCGTGTCGAAGTCGTGCGAGCCCCAGGCGTTCTCCGGCCAGTACGACCAGTCCAGCACGATGGCGTCGATCGGCAGCTTGCGGCGGCGGTATTCGTCCAGCGCGCCGGTCAGTTCGCCCTGGGTCTTGTAGCGTTCGCGGCTCTGCCAGAAGCCGTACGACCACTTCGGCAGCAGGGTCGCCTTGCCGGTCAGCTGGCGGTAACCCGCGATCACGTCGTCGCCATCCTCGCCGGCGACCACGTAGTAGTCGATCATCTGCGCAGCCTCGGACCAGATCGACAGGTCCTTCGCCTCGGCCTTCGGCAGCGGGTCGCGATGCAGCAGCGCGATGTAGGCCGGCTCGATGCGGTCCCATTCCACCCGGATGTCGTGTTGCTCGCCGGCTTTCATGTCCAGCGCGAACTCGTGGTGCCACGGGTTCCAGTTCTGCCGCCAGCGGTCGATCACCAGCTTGCCGTCGATGTAGAGCTTCGCGTACTCGCTGTTGTACAGCGAGAACGTATGGCGGCCATCCGTGCGCGCGGCGACCTTGCCGACCCAGGCGACATCGCTGCGGCCGCCCGCGGCCAGGTTCTTGCCGGCCTCGGGGAAGGCCTTGAGGTCCTTGATGTACTGGTAGTTGATCGCGGACTCCCGGCGCTCCACGGTCTGCTTGCCGCCGACGGTGTAACGCGCCGTCAGTGCGCCCGGCTTGCCGTTGGCGTCGAACAGGTCGAGCGTGCCGCCCAGCGGCTGCAGGCCGCGCGGGTCGCCGTAGCGGGTGATCGAGTTGTTGTCCCAGAGGATGCCGTAGTGGCGGGTGGACAGCAGGAACGGGATCGCGTTGTCGATGTTGTGCTGGAGCAGTTCGACGTCGCGGCCCTTCAGGTTCATCCAGCCCTGCTGGTGCAGGCCGGTGCCGTACTGGCCCTCGCCGTCCTGCGATTCGAAGCGCTGGCGGACGCTGTAGTACGGCGTGCCCTCGAACGTGGTCGCGGCGAACTCGCGCGCGCCACCCGCTTCCGACAGCAGCGGCTTGCCGGCCTTGTCGAAGAAGCGCACCTGGCCATCGCGCAATGACACTTCCGCGGCGATGCCATCGGCCTGCAGGCGCACGCTGTCCTTGCCCTCGACCAGCTTGAACGCCGCGGTGCCGCTGACCGGCACCCGCATCAGGCTGGCGCTGCGCGCGAAGTCGCCGTCCAGGTCGGCGCTGACGCGCACGATGTGGTCGTTGACCAGCTGCAGGCGCACGTCGGCGGCCTTGGGGTCGGCGGGCCGCACGACCACGCCCTCGGCGGTGCGCTCCACCGTCTGCGCATTGGCAAGCGCCGGCAGCAGCGCCAGCGCAAGCAGGTTCATTCGCATCGTCCGCATCGTCCCCGTCCTCATCAGTAGGTCGCCAGCTTCACCCGCAACAACTGGGTGGCGCTGGAGAAATTCAATCCGTAATCGGTCTGGTCGCCGTTCCAGCGGCGCCGGAACACCCACTTGCCGTCGGCGTCGTAGGTGCCCTCGTCCACGTACTCGTAGGTCATGCGATCGGCCACCGCCGGGTCGCTGGGCACCAGGTTGATCCGCGCATGCGCACCGGTGACCAGGAATTCGTCCGGGCCGAGTTGCACGACCAGCGCACGGCCGATCGGCTGCGGGTTGCCCGGCGGTTCGCCCTGGAACCAGAACTGCGGCACGCCGTAGGTCACGACCATGTTCCAGCGGTCGTCGATCTTCAGGGTCTGCACCGGCTTGCCGGGCTGTTCGGCGGTGCCGTGCACCTTGCCTTCGAAGCTGGCCTTGGCGATGACGCGCGCGGCAGGCGCGACCAGGCGGTAGTTCAAGGCGAAGTCCGCGAGGGTCTCCGGGTTCATCGCCTTGGCGCCCAGCGGGTAGTTCGAGTACTTCGAGTAGTCGATGCCGAATGGCGACCAACCGATCGCCTGTTCGCCCAGCGCGGAGAAGAAATAGCGCGCGTATTCCTCGCGGTTGCCGGTTTCGGCCACGAACAGCGGATTGTCCGCGCGCGCGTAGCGGTCCAGTACCGTGGTGTAGTGCGTGTACTCCGGCATGTAGATGTCCGGCGCCAGCAGGTCGATGTGCGGCGCGGCGGCCTTGTACACGTCCAGCACGTTGTCGGTCGGCCCGCCGCTGGCGTACTGACCCGGCTGGCCGGGATTGAACGGCCCGCGCAACGCGGCATTCACGAACATCGGCAGCGGGTATTCGGCCTTGCCGGCCGCCGCGACCTGGTCGATGAAATGGGCGATGTGCCAGGCGTGGAAGAACTCGTCCGCATCGGCGCCGAATACCTGCTTCCACGTCCCCGGCGGCTTGCCGAGTTTCGCCAGCAACGCCTGCGGCACCGCGGCGTCGAACTGTTTCTGTGCGAGCGGCGAGAAATCGCGCACGCCGCCGTAGGTGCCGGGTTCGTTCTGCGGCTGCACCATGATCACGGTGCGTTGCGGATCGACCTGCTTCAGGTGCCGCATCAGGCGGACGAAGGCCTTGCGGTCGGCCTCCAGCGTCGCCTCGCCGAGCGGCGACAGCGAATTGAGCGTGCGGCCGTCGGCGGTGATCACCCGCGGGAAACGCGTGTTGTCCAGCTTCACCCAGGTCGGTGCGTAGTGCGGCGCGTTGTTCTTCCAGGTCGCGAACCACAGCAGAATCAGTCGTACGTCGTGCTCGCGCGCCTGCGCCAGCAGGGTGTCGACGAAACTGAAGTCGAACGTCCCCTCCTTCGCTTCGACCTGCTCCCACGCGATCGGCACCATCACCGTGTTCGGCTTGACCACCTCGATCGCCGGCCACACATCCTCAAGTGCCTGCGGCCAGTTGCTGGAATTGTTGACCTGCGCGCCGAGGACCAGGAACGGCGCGCCATCGACCAGCAGCGCGTGTCGCCCGTCCTTGCTGACGATCTTCGGGATCGGCGCCTGCGCGCCCACCGCGCGGTCGGCGGCATGCAGCGGCGACAGGCTGGCGATGCCGAGCAGGAAAACGCTGCAGGCGGTGTGGATCACGTGCTTCATCGTGGCGTTCACCAGGTATCGCTGCGGAAGGGTGACGCCGGCAGGCCCGCCGCATTGGCCAGGTCGGCGTTGCCGGCATCGTCGTGCCAACCGTAGCGCACGGCGACCGGCGCCACGACCGCATCGCTGTGGACGACCACGGTGTCGCCCTCGATGCGCGCCTGCGCCGGGTGGAACACGCGATCCGCACCCGCCACTTCGAAGCCCTGCACCTGGGTGCCGCCGCCGCGCACCGCGAGCGCCGCACCGCCGGCGTCGAAGCGGATCCGCGCGGCGTGGTCGGCGAAGCGCACGTCGCGATGGATCGGGCCGCTGTGCACCAGCGACTCGCCGTAGGCGACATGGCGGGCCAGCAGGGCCAGGCGCTGGCCGACATCGCGCTTGTTGCGCGGGTGGATGTCGTCGCGATCGCCGATGTCGAGGGTGACCACTTGCCCGGTCGCCGGCAGCGAAAGCGTTGCCGCCTGCGATTCGCGCAGCACCGACCACGGGCGCTCCTGCGGGGTGTCCGCGCCGGAACCGAAGCTCGCCAGTTGCACCCACAGGAACGGCAGGGCCGGCGCGTTCCACTGCGCGCGCCACTGCTGGATCATCGCCGGGAACAGCGTGCGGTAGCGCAGCGACTCCGGCACCGCGTAGGCATTGGATTCGCCCTGGTACCAGATCGCGCCACGCAGCGGATACGGCTGCAGCGGATGGATCATCGCGTTGTAGAGCAGCGTCGGGAACTGGTTCTTGTTGTCGTCGGCCGGGACCAGGTGCGCGTCGGCGATGCGGAAGCGCCATTCGCTGTCCAACGGGCGACGCGCGCCATCCGCGAGTTGCACGTAGAGTTCCGACGCCACGCCATGCACGCCGCCGCCGCCGCCGCTGTCGATCACCTTCAGCGCGACCTCGTTGCGGCCCGCATGCAGCGCCGAGGCCGGTACCGCATAGGCGCGCGGCAGGTTGTACTGCATCGTGGTCTGGCCGACCTGCACGCCGTTGACCCAGGTGGTGTCGGAGTCGTCGATGCGGCCCACCGCCAGCGTCACCCCGGCCTTCGCCTCGGCCGCGCTCAGGTCGAAGGCGGTGCGGTACCAGGCGATGCCATCGATGATCACCCAGCCCTGCGATTCCCAGATGCCGGGCACCTTGATCGAGGCCCACGTCGAGGTATCCAGGCCCGGCGCCTGCCAGCCGCTGTCGTCGGCGCGCCCTTGCGGCCACTGCGCCAGCCGGCGTCGCGCTTCGGCGGTCGCACGTTCGTCGTCGGCGCGCGCCTTGCGTTCCGCGGCGGCCGAGTCGGCCGCATCCAGCCCCTGCGTCGCCGCATCCATCCAGGCCTCGATTCGGCTGCCGCCCCAGGTGCTGTCGATGATGCCGATCGGCACGCCGGTCGCCTTGCGCAACTCGACCGCCATGTAATACGCCGCGGCGGAGAACTGCCCCGCCGATGCGGGCGACGCCGACACCCACGCCCCGCCCTGCAACTGCCATTGCGGCACGCTGGACCAGGATTTCGGGATCTTGAAGTGGCGGATCAGTGGATCGTTCGCGGCGGCGATGGCGGCATCGGCGCCGTCGGTCTGCGCCAGCGGCCATTCCATGTTCGACTGCCCGCTGGCCAGCCACACGTCGCCGACCAGCACGTCGCGCAGCTCGACCGGCGCGACGCCATCGTCGATGCGCAGGCGCAGCGGCCCACCGGCGGCGTGCGCCGGGAGCGTGACGCGCCAGTTGCCGCTCGCATCGGCCGTGGTCGACACCGAGCTGCCGTCGAACACGACCTTGACCGTCGCGCCCGGCCCACTGCGGCCCCAGACCGGGATCGGCTGGCCGCGCTGCAGGACCATGCCCTCGGAAAACATTCGCGGCAATTCGACAGCCTGCGCAGCGGGCAGGCCAGCCAGCAACAAAGCGAAGAGAAGTGATCGTGTCATTGCGGGTCTCCGTACCAGATGCCGCGTCCCTCGGTGCCGAAATACACCCGCCCGGGCAGGCGCGGGTCGCCGGTGACATGGCGGACCATGCCTGCGAAACGGTGGCCATCGTCGTCGATGCGCCGCCACTGCTTGCCGCCATCATCGGAACGATGCAGGCCCTGGGTGCCACCGACCTTGCCGTAGACGAACAGCACCGGCAGGCCGCCCGCGTTCGCCGGAGCGCCCAGGCCGAGCGAGGTGGCGTTGTCCACGCCCGCGATGCGCTCCAGCTTGCCCGGCGACCAATGCAGCAGGCCGCGCCACGCGGCGGCGATCCACACGCCCCCGCGTTGGTCCGGGCGCAGCTCGGCGCGGAACCAGTCGCCCACCACGCCGGTGGTGCCGCGCGATTCCGCGAATTCGATGCCGCCGTCGCCACTGATGTAGAGCTTGCCGGTGCTCGCGTCGTAAGCGTAATAGAGCGCCGCCTGCACGCCGTCGGCCTCGACCAGCGCGGTCTTCGGCAATCCCTGCACGGCCTGCCAGTGGCCGCCGAAATCGCCGCTGATCCAGTGGCCACCGTTGCGCGGCTGCCAGATCACCCGCGCGCCATCGGCGGCGATGGTGATGCGCCCCGCGCCCTCGCCGTCCGGCGGCTCGCTGGCGAACGCGGTCCAGTTGCGACCGCCATCGCGCGACCAGGCCGCGCGCACCGCGCCGGCGGGACGATCATGGAAATGGCCGGTGCGCACGAGGGTCGTGGGCACCTGCCCGGCGATCGCCAGGCTCTCGGTGTTGGAGAAGCGCGCTCCGGCGAAGCGCGGCTGGCCGACGTCGAGGTCGTCGTGCACGAACCCGTCGATATCGCCGAGGCCGCTGACCAGGTGCGGGCCCTGCGCCGGGCTGAGCAGCACCAGCGGCACCGTTTCCTCCAGGCCACGCATCGGGAATTCCCATTGCACCGGCGCGCCGCCGTCGAACGCACGCGCATTGCGCGAGGCCCACGCACCGTAGCCGGTGACGAACCAGACCCGGTCCGGGTCGTGCGGATCGATCTCGACATCGCCCATCCAGTGCGGCGAACTGTCCGCCGTCCATGGCGCGTTGCCGCGGTCGTACCGCGATCCGGCCAGCATCGGCTTCCAGGTCTTGCCGCCATCGATGCTGCGCATCACCTCGTCGCCGGGCGCGAAGCGGTTGAACGTGGTCGCGACGATCACCTCGGCATCCTTCGCGTCCACCGAGACCGCGCCCCAGCCGAAGCCGTCGCCCTGGCGGTCGGTCGATTGCGCCAGCGGGCTGATGTCGGTCCACCCGCCATCGGCGGGATCGAAGCGCCAGAGCGCGCCGTTGTTCATGGTGTTCGGGCCGGGCTCGTCGCCGTAACTCAACAGCCAGCGGCCGCGCGCATCGCGGACCATGTGGTTGGGGCGCAACCCGGTGGGTTGCCCCGGCACCGCCTGCCAGCTGGCGCCGCCATCCAGCGAACGGAACAGGCTGGCCTCGCGGGTGGAAACGCCCGCGTACAGCGTGCGCGAGGCCTTGCCCGTTTCTCCGCTGGCCGGATCGAACGCCACGAAGGCGATGCCCACCGGCTGCAGCCCGTTCCACGACTTCACGCCGGCGGCATCGGACTTCGCCACAGCCGGGAACGTGGCGATTTCGGACCAGCTCGCGCCGCTGTCGCTGCTGCGCCACAGGCCGTTCGCGCGGGTGCCGAACAGCAGCACGCGGCCGTCGTTCGGATCCACCGCCAGGCGCTCGCCGTTGCCGCGTCCCTGCTCGTTGCCGCCGAGCTTGAACGGCAGGGCCGCGCGTTCGAAGCGCGTGCCGCCATCGGTCGAACGCAGGATCACCCCATTGCTGCCGCGTTCGTTGAGATAGGTGCCGGCGGCGATGTAGAGCCTCGACGCATCCGAGGGATCGAACGCAACGCTCTCGACGCCGAAACGGCCCTTGTCGGCCTCCGCCATCCAGTCGAGCAGCGGTTGCCAGCGGGCCTCGCCCGCGTTCCAGCGATAGGCGCCGCCGATGTCGGTGCGCGCAAGGATCGCGCCCTTCTGCGTGGGATGGAACACCAGCCCGGTGATGAAGCCGCCGCCACCGATGGCGACGTTGTGCCAGCGATAGGCCGGTGGATCGGCGGCCATCGCGCCGGCGACGAACACGTTCGCGAGCAGCGTCCCGGACAGCAGGAAGGCGGCAAGCCTCCGCGTCCGCGGGCGCGTCATCTTCATCGCCTGCATCCGCGGCGCGCGCGGGCAACGGCAGCGGCGACATACGCAAGGCGGAACTCGTGCATCGCATGCTCCCGTTCGGTTGCAGGGTGGGTGCGCCATGCAGGAGCGCGTCCATGACAGGAAGGCCTGGGCCTGGTCGCCTGTGCGTCCGCCGTGGGGGCGGGGAAATCGTGCGGCAGGAAGGGGGCGTGCCCCCTCCCCGCCGGGTCCGCGATCAGAACGTCAGCCGCAGCGTGGCTGCGTAGCGGCGGTCATTGACGTACCAGGAGGTGGTGCGGGTACCTGCCGCGTTCTGCTGCATGATCGTGCGCTGCTCGGCGTTGTTGAGATTGTTCATCTCCAGGCCGACCTGGATGTTGTCGGTGATCTTGTAGAAGATCGAGGCGTCCAGCTGGCCGAAGTCGTCGCTGTACACCGGCAGTTTCCAGGCGATGCCGCCGTCGCCGCCGTTGTAGCCGTTCGGTCCGATCGAGAGCAGGTACTCGCTGCGCCAGTTGTAGGCCAGGCGGACCTGCCATGCGCCCTTCTCGTAGAACGCGGCGAGGTTGTAGGAATTCTTCGACAGGCCGTCGGCGGGCAAGCCGCTGAAGGTCGAGCCGTCGGTGTCGACCGGCTGCGTGTCCAGGTTGTTCGGCACGCTGGTCGAACTGTCGATGTAGGTGTAGTTCGCGGACGCGCCGAGGCCGTCGAACGGCGCCGGCAGGAAATCGAAGAACTGGTTCCAGCCGATTTCCGCACCCTGGATCTTCGCGGTGCCCACGTTCACCGGGCGGGTGATCAGGTAGTCGTAGTCGTTGCCGTCGACGCCCGGGAACGCGACCAGCTCCGACTGGCGACGGAAGTAGTCCTTCACGCCCTTGTGGAACAGGTTGACCCACGCCATGCCGCCGTGGTCCGGATCGAAGTACCACTCCAGCGACAGGTCGAACTGGTCGGCCTTCATCGGCTCCAGGTACGGGTTGTCGTACGAACTGCCGGTCAGGTCCAGCGCGCTCGGGGGCAACTGGCTGCCATCGGTGGGCGGGGTGATGCCGTCCTTCACGTCCGCATTGAGGACCTGGTAGGCCTGCATGTCGCTGAAGTTCGGGCGCGCGATGGCCTTGGACGCGGCGAAGCGCACGATCAGGTTCTTGCTGGGCTCCCATTTGACGTTCAGGCTCGGCAGCACGTCGGTGTAGTTATTGCTGGCGGTAACCGGAGTGGCCTGGCCGGCACCGAGGTACGGTGCATACGCCACGTTCGGGTAGATCAGGAACCCGCTGGCGTCGTTCTCGGTGCGCACCACGCGCACACCGACGTTGCCCTCGATGAAGTGTTCATCGGAACCGAAGTTGAGCATCGCGTACGCGGCCTGGGTCGTCTCGCCCTGCCGGTTGGTGCGCGAGGCATCCATCGGCGTCTGCGAGTACGCACCGGCGTAGCAGCAGGAATAGAACGGCGCCGCGGCATCATGGATGGCCTGGTAACTGCCCGGGAAACCGAGCGCCAGGTCGAGGTTGGGCGCGAAGAACGCACCCGGCGTGTTGGCGCCGCCACGGTAGAAATTCTGGAACGTGTTGAGGTTGACGTCGCCCTGGTTGATCGTGCCGTTGAGGTCCAGCGGCGGCAACGGCACCCCGCCCGGCAACGCCCACCACTGCATCCAGGTCTGGAACACCGGCTTCCAGTTGTAGCCGGTGTCGATGCTGGTCGCATCGCGATCGGTCACGCGCACGCCGAACTTGAACGAGCGGATCACCCCGCTGTCGAAGCTGTGCTTGAGGTCGGCACGCCAGGCCACTTCATCGGCCTCGTTGTCGTCCTGGTGGTCCATGGTGAAGCCCCAGTAATAGTTCGCGGGGTTCGCCGTGAATTGCTCGCTGACGCCGATCGACGGCACCCGGCCCAGGGCGACGTCGATGTAGGGCACGTTGACGCCCAGCGAGACCGTGGAATCCAGGCTCTTGGTGTTGGCCTTGATGTACTGCAGTTCGGTCGAGAACTCGGTGCCGTCACTGAGCAGCCAGTTCAGGCCGAACGAGAAGTCGGTGGTCTTGGACTTGCGGTGCGACGCGCGGATGTCGGTGCCCATCGGCACGCCGCCGTTCTGGGTCAGCCGGCCCGACTTGAAGATGTTGCCTTCCAGTTCGTACGGCTGGCTGGCGTCGATCTGCACCTGCAGCGGATCGTTGGAGACGAAGATCGCGTCTTCGTACCAGAGCTCGTCGTACTTGCTCTGGAAGGCGGTGGCGAACACCTCGATGTCGCTGTTGGGCCGCCACTGCATGGCCACGTAGGCGCCGTCGCGCTTGCGCTCGTATTCCAGCGTGCGCCAGTCGGCGCCGCGCGGCAGCCACAGCGCCTCGTTGGTGCCGTCATGGTTCAGGTCGTTGTTGGAGTTCTTGAAGAACGGCCGCACGAACAGGCCGTCGGTGCGGGTCTGCAGCTCCGAATGGGCGATGTCGACCAGGATGCCGAACTCGCCGCCGCCCTCGGTCTTCCAGCGATTGCTGTAGAGGCCGGAAACCGAAGGCGCCCATTCCTCGATGAAGTCGCCGTAGTTGGCGCTCATGGTGGCGCCGATCTTCTGGCCCTCGAAGTCGAAGGGCATGAAGGTGCGCAGGTTGACGGTACCGCCCAGGCCGCCTTCGATCATCTCGGCTTTCTGGTTCTTGAACACGTCCACGCCGGACATCAGCTCGGACGGCACGTCGCCGAAGCTCAAGTTGCGGCCACCGGATGCGGAAAAGCTGTCGCGGCCGTTGAGTTCGGAACGCACCTGGGTCAGGCCGCGCACCTGCACGCCACCGCCTTCGGCCGAGAAGTGCTCGGGATCGCCGACCGACAGGAAGCGATCGATGGTCACGCCGGGGATGCGCGACAGGGTTTCGGTGACGCTGCGGTCCGGCAGTGCGCCGATGTCCAGCGCGGTGACCGAGTCGACGAAGGTGTCGGACTCGCGCTTGATGTCCTGCGCCTTCTGGACCGAACCGCGGATGCCGGTGACGGTCACCTTGTCGAGGTCGGTGGCTTGTTCCTTGTCGGCCGCGTCCTGCTTGGGAGCGTCCTGGGCCATGGCCGGACCGGCGATCAGCAGCGCGATGCCCAGTGCCAGCGCCGAACGCCTGAAACCATGGATGTGGTGGCGATGCGCGCCCCGGCTGGCCGCAGTGCGGCTGTAACGCATGGACATGGTCTTTCCCTCCCAGGAGACATGACAGCGTGGATGTTCGAGTTGTGGCCGCGAGCCTTGCGCTCGCGGTGAACCGGTGTCTTCCGATGGGATGACGGGCTCGGGTCGCAGCATGCCGTCGGCGGGGATGCCATACCAATGAAAACTTCGGTTGGATCTATTCCAATACAAAATAGCTGATCCAACGGCTTGAATCAGCGGGGCCGCACGCCTCCCAGGTCGGGATAGATCCTGCGCGCGGTGGCACGCAAGGCCTGCAGGACGCGGTCCGCACCCGGCGACAGCAGGTGGTCCCGACGGCGGATGATGCCGAAGGACTCCATCCGCACCCCCAGCTCGATCGGCAGCACCTGCATCTGCCCGGTCTGCAGGTACGGGCCAACCGATTCGGTCGGCAGCGCGGTCAGCAGGTCGCTGTGCCGCAGCAGGTGGATGATCACCGGCAGCGAAGCGGTTTCGACCAGGTTCTGCGGCAACGGCAGGCCATGCTCCAGGAACACCGCATCCAGCCGCGAGCGCAGCACGCTGGCCTCCGGCGGCATGATCCAGCCGTACTCGGCGAGGTCGGCATGGCTGATCCTGCCGCGCAGCGCCAGGGGGTGGCCGGCGCGCACGATCACCGAGTGCGGCTCGTCGGCGAGCGGCTCGAAATCCAGCTCCGCCGCGCCCTCCGGGCCCATGATGCGGCCGATCACGATGTCCAGCTGGCCATCCAGCAGCTTCGCCACCAGCGGCCGGCTGTAGTCCATCTCGACCTTGATCAGGATGTCGGGGAAGTCGCGCTTGAGCTCGGCGATCGCCTGCGGGACCAGGGTCGTGCCCGGGTTCACCACGGTGCCGATCGCCGCCTGCCCCATCCGCCCGCTGGCCAGCGCGGCGATCTCGTCATGGGCGCGCCCGATTTCCGACAACGCGGCGCGGGCCCGCCGGATCAGCACCTGGCCGAACCAGGTCGGCTCCACCCCACGCGCATGCCGCTCGAACAGCGGCACGCCGAGCAGGTGCTCCATCTCCGCCAGCAGCTTTGACGCCGCCGGCTGGGTCATGTTGGCGGCCTCGGCGGCACGCAGCACCGAGCGCTGCTCGTACAGGTGCACCAGCAACAGCAGATGCCGGGTCTTGAGGCGGGTCGCGCCGAACCAGCTGGTGGAAGGCTGCACCATCGAAAACTCCCGGCACGTAGCTATTCGTTGGATGAATAGAATACGACGAAAATTTCATTTGTCGTACATACATCGCCACGCGAGGCTATGCCACGCTTCGAGGAACGGGCCGGACCGGGCCCAGTCTCGCGCCGCGGGGGGCATCGGCCATGAACGGCCGGATGCCGCGGCAGCGGGATTCACTGCAGGGAGGACCACCGATGGCGCAGTCGCAGCACGAGGATGTCCGGCACGGGAGCCGCGGTCGGTGAGCGCCCGCCTGCAGGGCAAGGTCGCCGTGGTCACCGGTGCCGCCAGCGGTATCGGGGCAGCCACCGCGCACCTGTTCGCCAGCGAAGGGGCGTTCGTCATCGGCCTGGACCGGAACCCCGCGACCGCGACCGACGACGGCGTCGCCCACCAGCTGTGCGACATCACCGATCCCACCGCAGTCGACGCCGCCATCGCCGGGGTGCTCGCCCTGCACGGCCGCATCGACGTGCTGGTCAACAATGCCGGCGCCGACGTGTTCTCCGAACCGCTGTCGCTCACCGACGCCGACTGGGAACGCTGCCTGTCGCTGAACCTCAGGGGCGCCTGGCACCTGTGCCGCGCGGTGTTGCCGGCGATGCTGGCGCAGGGCGCGGGCAGCATCGTCAACATCGCCTCGGTGCACGGGCACAAGATCATCCCCGGCGCCTTCCCCTACCCGGTCGCCAAGCACGCGCTGGTCGGCATGACCCGTTCGCTGGGCATCGAGTACGCGGCGCGCGGGGTGCGGGTCAATTCGATCTCGCCCGGGCTGATCCTGGTGCCGCGCATCGAGGCGTGGTTCGAACGCGAACCCGGTGCGCGCGAGCGCCAGGCCCAGTTGCTGCCGCCGCGACGCATCGGTCGCCCGGAGGAAATCGCCTACACCGCGCTGTTCCTGGCCAGCGACGAGGCGCGCTTCATCAACGCCACCGACATCCTGGTCGATGGCGGCCGCTCGCAGGTCTACCACGACTGAATCGCATGGACGCCGCCGCCACGCCCTTCCGCCTGCCGCTGATCGCGATCCTGCGCGGCATCACGCCCGACGAAACCCCGGCGCACGTACGTGCCCTGGTCGAGGAAGGCTTCGACGCGATCGAGATCCCGACCAACTCGCCGGCCTGGCAGGACAGCGTGGCGATCGCCGCCCGCGAGTTCCGGGTCGATGCGCACGTCGGCGCCGGCACCGTGCTGACGCTCGCGCACGTTGATGTGCTGGTCGCTGCGGGCGGCAGCCTGGCGGTCACCCCGAACACCAACCCGGCGGTCATTCGCCATGCGGTGGATCGCGGACTACTGGTTGCCGCCGGTTGCGCGACCGCCAGCGAAGCCTTCGCCGCACTCGATGCCGGCGCGCAACTGTTGAAGCTGTTTCCCGCTTCCGTCTACGGCCCGGCCATGGTTCGCGCCCTGCGCAGCGTGCTGCCGCCCGTCCCCCTTTTCGCCGTCGGTGGCGTCGCGCCCGACACGCTCCCCGGCTACCTCTCCGCCGGCTGCGCGGGCGCCG
Organism: Thermomonas sp.; assembly: GCA_035456065.1. GTDB lineage: Bacteria > Pseudomonadota > Gammaproteobacteria > Xanthomonadales > Xanthomonadaceae > Thermomonas. Next base: position 18,598 of record DATIDW010000007.1, read on the forward strand.
GCATCGGCGGCGAACTTTACAAGCCCGGCCAGTCGGTCGACGCCACGCGCACGCATGCGCGCGCGTTCCGGCAGGCCTACCTGGACCACGCGGCATGAAGATCGTCCGCCTCACCACCTACCAGGCCGCACCGCGCTGGCTGTTCCTCAAGATCGAGACCGACGAGGGCATCAGCGGCTGGGGCGAGCCCGTCATCGAGGGCCGCGCCGCGACCGTCGAAGCCGCCGTGCATGAACTCGGCGACTACCTGGTCGGCCAGGATCCGGCGCGCATCAACGACCTCTGGCAGGTGCTCAACCGCGGCGGCTTCTACCGCGGCGGCGCGATCCTGATGAGCGCGATCGCCGGCATCGACCAGGCCTTGTGGGACATCAAGGGCAAGGCGCTCGGCGTGCCGGTGTACCAGTTGCTCGGCGGCCTGGTGCGCGACCGCATGAAGACCTATCGCTGGGTCGGCGGCGACCGCCCGGCCGACATCGTCGCGCAGATGCGTGCGTACCAGGCGCAGGGCTTCGACACCTTCAAGTTCAACGGCACCGAGGAACTCAAGCTGATCGACAGCCCGCGCGCGATCGACGCCGCGGTGGCCAAGGTCGCGGCGATCCGCGAGGCGATGGGCGACGCGATCGACTTCGGCATCGACTTCCATGGCCGCGTCAGCACGCCGATGGCGCGCGTGCTGCTGCGCGAGCTGGCGCCGTTCAGGCCGCTGTTCGTCGAGGAACCGGTGCTGCCCGAACACTGGGAGTACTACCGCCCGCTGTCGGATGCGACGTCCATTCCGCTCGCCGCGGGCGAACGCATGTACTCGCGCGCGGAGTTCAAGCCGGTGCTGTGCGCCGGTGGCCTGTCGATCCTGCAGCCGGACCTCTCGCATGCCGGCGGCATCACCGAATGCGTGAAGATCGCGGCGATGGCGGAAACTCACGACGTCGCGCTGGCACCGCATTGCCCGCTCGGCCCGGTCGCGCTGGCCGCCTGCCTGCAGGTGGACTTCGTGTCGTGGAACGCGATGCTGCAGGAACAGAGCATCGGCATCCACTACAACGAAGGCGCCGACCTGCTCGACTATGTGCTGAACAAGGACGATTTCCGCTGCGACGCCACCGGCAGCATCGCCGCGTTGCCGAAGCCCGGGCTGGGCGTGGAAATCGACGAGCAACGCCTGCTCGCCGCAAGCCGCAATCCACCGCGCTGGCGCAATCCGCTGTGGCGGCATGCCGACGGCAGCGTGGCCGAATGGTGAACGCATGACCGGATCGCCCGCCAGGCTCCTGCTCGACAGCCGCTGCGAACTGGGCGAAGGCATCCTGTGGTGCGAGCGCCGGCACCTGCTGTACTGGGTCGACATCCTCGCCTGCAAGCTGTGGTGCTACGAGCCGGCGAGCGGACATACCCACACATGGACCCTGCCGCAGCCGCTGGCCTGCATCGGCCTGGGCGAAGACGGCCGCCTCCTGCTGGGGCTGGCCGACGGCCTGTACGCGGCGGATGTCGATGCGCACGCGGACGCCAGCACGCTGCCGCTGCGCAAGCTGGTCGACGTTGAAGCCGACGATCCGATGACCCGCGTCAACGACGGCCGCGCCGACCGCGACGGCGGCTTCGTGTTCGGCACCAAGAGCGAACACGCCGACAACCGCAAGGCCGGCCGCTTCTACCAGTACACGGCGGCCCATGGCCTGCGCGACCTCGGCCTGCCGGCGGCGGCGATCCCGAATTCGATCTGCTTCGACCAGGCCGGTACGCGCATGTATTTCTGCGATTCGGTCGAGCCGCGCATCCTCTGCTGCGATTACGACGCAGCCAGTGCGTCCATCTCGAACGTGCGTGTCTTCGTCACCCTGGACACGCCCGGCGCCGAACCGGATGGCTCCATCATCGATGCCGAAGGCGCGCTCTGGAACGCGCAATGGGGTGCTGGCCAGGTGGTGCGATACCTGCCCGACGGCAAGGTCGATCGCATCGTCCGCACCGACGCGCCGCAACCCAGTTGCGTGGCCCTGCGTGGCGACACCCTCTTCATCACCACCGCGCGGGTCGGCCTGCCGACGCGTGCGCTGGCCGCGCAACCGGCGTCCGGCGGGATCTTCGCGCACCACGTGGGGCGCGTGCTCGCCCGCGGCGAAGACCGGGTGCGCCTGTCATGATCGCGGTCGACTGGGGCACCAGCAGCCTGCGCCTGTATCGCCTCGACAACGCCGGCATGGTGCTCGAGCGCCGGCGCAGCGACGACGGCGTGCTCGCCAGCAGCGGTCGTTTCGGCGGGGTGCTTGCGCGCGGCATCGATGGCTGGGACGACCACGACATCCTGCTCTGCGGCATGGTCGGCGGTCGCGGCGGCTGGCAGGAAGTGCCCTACCTCGACTGCCCCGCCGGCATCGCGGAACTGGCCAACGGGATGCAACGGATCCATCCGGCCGGGTTCGAGGACCGTGCAACGTGGATCATGCCGGGCCTGCGCGACACGCAGTCGGACAGCGTGCCGGACGTGATGCGCGGCGAGGAGACCCAGCTGGCCGCGTTGCTCGGCAGCCTGTCGGTGGGCAGCCACCTGGTCTGCCTGCCCGGCACCCACAGCAAGTGGGTGGGCGTCCGCGACGGACGCATCCAGCGCATCGCCACCGCGATGACCGGCGAGCTGTACGCGGTGCTGCGCCAGCACAGCATCCTCGGCCGGTTGATGCCGGTCGAGGACACTCGCTTCGATGCTTTCGCCTTCGATGCCGGCCTGCGCCGGAGCGAACAGGCCGGCGGCATGCTCCACCACCTGTTCGGCGTGCGCACCGCCGGCCTGTTCCAGCAGATCGCCGAACCGGCGTTGCCCTCCTACCTGTCCGGCTTGCTGATCGGCCACGAATTGCGCGCCTCGGGTGCGTTCTCGCAGAAGCCGCGGCCCGCGCAGGTGCACCTGGTCGGCAACGACCGCCTGCTCGCCTCGTATGCGCATGCATTGACCTCGCTCGGCATCGGCGTGCAGCGGCATCCGGAGGATCTTGCCGCGCACGGCCTGCATGCACTCTGGTCGAAGCGCACCGCGATCCGCGCCGCCTGATTCGCCCTTGGCCTTTCCACGGAGATCACCGATGACATCGCCTCGCCGCTGCCTCGTGATCGCGCTGCTGGCCTGCGCCCTGCCCGCCGCCGCCGGCGAGGCGCGCTTCACCCGCATCGACTACAGCGGCGATGACGGCGGGCCGGTGCCGACCGACCGCCAGTACCGCAACCCGGTGGTCGCCGGTTTCTATCCGGATCCCTCGGCGATCCGCGTCGGCGACGACTTCTACCTGGTGACATCCACGTTCGGCTACTTCCCCGGCCTGCCGGTGTTCCACAGCCGCGACCTGGTGTCGTGGCGGCAGATCGGCAATGCCATCGACCGGCCGGGACAGATGCCCTACGGCGACGCCGAGGAAGTCACCCGTGGCCTGTTCGCCGCGAGCATCGCCCACCACGACGGCACGTTCTACATCGCCAACACCTGCTTCTACTGCCCGGGCCGGGGCATGGGCAATTTCGTGATCAGCGCGAAGGATCCGGCCGGCCCGTGGTCGGATCCGCACTTCCTGTCGTTCGACGGCATCGATCCCTCGCTGTTCTTCGACGACGACGGCAGCGCCTGGCTGGTCAGCAACGGCATCCCGCAGGTGCCGATGCGCTACGACGGCCATCGCGCGATCTGGCTGCAGCGCTTCGACACGACGACGATGCAACTGGTCGGCGAGCGCAAGGTGCTGGTGGATGGCGGCGTCGATCCGGCCAGCAAGCCCGAGCACGTCGAAGGCCCGCACATCTTCCGGCGCGGCGACTGGTACTACCTCACCGCCGCCGAGGGCGGCACCGGCGAGCAGCATGCGCAGATGGTCTGGCGCAGCCGCGCGGTCGAGGGGCCGTACGTGGCGTGGACAGGCAATCCGTCGCTGACCCAGCGCGACCTCGATCCCAACCGGTCGTCGCCGATCACCTCCACCGGGCATGCCCAGTTCATCGAGCTGGAGGACGGCTCGTGGTGGACGGTGTTCCTCGGCACGCGGCCGTATCGCGGCAACCAGTACAACCTGGGCCGCGAAACCTTCCTGCTGCCGGTCAGCTGGACCAGTGATGGCTGGCCGATGGTGTTGCCGCGCGGCGCGCGCGCGCCGGCGATTGCCACGCGTCCTTCCCTGCCGCGTGATCCAGCGACAGCGCCAACGAGCGGACCGATCACATGGAGCGAGACGTTCGCCGGGAAGCCCGGCCTGCAATGGCTGACCCTGCATGCCCCGTCGCAGCCATGGTTCCGGGCCGGCGAAGGTGGTTTGCGCATCGTTCCCGGCACCACCGCGCTGGGCGCGCACGGCACCGCCGGCCACGGCCAGCCGACCTATCTCGCGCATCGCCTGCAACACCATCGCACGCGCATCGAGGCGACGCTGGACCCGTCAGGCCTCGATCCGGGTGAACTGGCCGGGCTGGCGCTGTTCCAGAACGAAACCCACCATTACGTCGCAGCGGTCGAACGTAGCGACAACGGCGCGGCGCTGGTGTTGCGGCTGCGCGCAGGCAAGGACGATCCGCTGCAGGGTCGCGAACTGAAGCGGGTACCGCTGGCATCGAACGATGCCGTGGTGTCGTTGCGTTTCCAACTCGACCAACAACACCTCGACGTCTCCTGGCGCACGCAGGCGGGCTCCTGGAAGACGTTGGTCAATCGCCTGGATGCGAGCGTGCTCAGCGTGGACCGCGCCGGCGGCTTCATCGGCAATACATTCGGGCCCTACGCCGTTCGCCAGTAGGCGCGGCGCATCGGATCAGGGCGCGGCGCCACGCATCGCCTCGGCCAGCCGCGCGCCGGCCCATACCAGCAGCAGGCCTGCGACCAGCGTGCCGCCAAGGTACGCCAGCAACAGGTCGTTGCGTTGCGCGCGTGCGAACAGCAACGCCTCCAGCATCAGCGCCGAGAACGTGGTCAGCCCGCCCAGCACGCCGACGATGAGGAATGCGCGCCAGTACAGCGCCGCCTGCCCCTTGCCTTCCAGCCACACCGCGATGTAACCGACCGCGAACGAGCCGGCCAGGTTCGCCGCCAGCGTGCCCCAGGGGATGCCGGCACCGAATTGCCGCAACAGCGCCCCGCCCAGCCAGAAGCGACCGGCCGCGCCCAGCGCCCCGCCCAGCATCACCAGCATGAGTTGCTGCCACCACGGGCTCATTGCGCGCCCTTGGCATCGCGCGCCTGCTGCCGTGCCGCGCGCAAGGCATCCAGCTTTTCCTTCAGCTTGCCTTCCATGCCGCGGGTGGTGGGCGCGTAATACACGCGTTCGCCCATCGCATCCGGGAACCCGGTCTGGTCCAGCGCGATGCCGCCGTCGGCATCGTGGTCGTACTGGTAGTCCTTGCCGTAGCCGAGCGACTTCATCAACCTGGTCGGCGCGTTGCGGAAATGCAGCGGGACATCCTGCGTGCCCAGCGCGTCGACATCGCCGCGCGCGGTGTTCCACGCGCGATAGCCGGCATTCGACTTCGCCGTGCTGGCCAGGTAGATCGTCAGCTGCGCCAATGCCAGTTCGCCTTCCGGCGAGCCCAGCCGGTCATAGGCATCCCAGGCCTCGATCGCCATCTGCAACGCGCGCGGATCGGCCAGGCCGATGTCCTCCACCGCCATCCGCGTCAAGCGCCGCGCCATGTACGCCGGGTCGGCGCCCCCATCGAACATCCGCGCCAGCCAGTACAGCGCGGCATCGGGATTCGAACTGCGCACGCATTTGTGCAACGCGGAGATCTGGTCGTAGAACTGGTCGCCGCCCTTGTCGAAGCGACGCGTGCGATCCGCCAGCACTTGGTGCAGCGTCGCCTCGCTGATGACATTCCCCTCACCCGATGCACCCTCGCCCTCCGCGATGTCGGCCGCGATCTCGAGCAGGGTCAGCGCACGCCGGACGTCGCCATCGGCAGCGCCGGCGATCTCGCGCAAGGCGGCGTCGGCGACATCAAGGTTGCGTCCGCCCAGGCCGCGTTCGGCGTCGTCCAGGGCATGCCGCAGCGAAATCACGATGTCGTCGGTGGAGACCGCTTCGAGCACGTGCACCCGGCAGCGCGACAGCAGCGCGGAGTTGAGTTCGAACGACGGATTCTCGGTAGTGGCGCCGACGAACAGGATGCTGCCGCGCTCGATGTGCGGCAGGAACGCATCCTGCTGCGCCTTGTTGAAGCGGTGCACCTCGTCCACGAACAGCACCGTCCGGCGCCCGGCGTCGAAGCGCGCCTGCGCCTCGCCAAGCACCTCGCGCACCTGCGGAAGGCCGGACAGCACCGCGGAAATCGCCACGAATTCGGCATCGGCATAACGCGCGAGCAGCAGCGCCAGCGTGGTCTTGCCGCAACCGGGCGGTCCCCACAGGATCATCGAATGGACGCGCCCGGCCTCGACCGCGCGCCGCAACGCAGACCCCGGCGCCAGCAGGCGGCGCTGGCCGACCATGTCGTCGAGGACGCGGGGGCGCATGCGCTCCGCGAGCGGGCGCAGGGAGGTCACATCCAGGGGAGCTGCGCCGATGTCCGCACCACCCTCCTCCAGGGAGCGCAGCAGCGGCATCTCGTAAGGGGAACGGGTCTTGCGGGGCTTGGTCACGCGGAGATTCTACGCGGCGCCGTCGCGCCGACGGCGACTCAGCCAGCCGACCCCATCGGGCCTCAGCCGCCGACCACGTCGAAATCGTATTGCGCGTCCAGCCAGCGCCCACTGCCTTGCTCGTACACGGCCCTGATGGTGACCGGAGCGGTCTCGGCGCCATCGAAACGGGCCAGCCCCTGCGCCTTCACGACCAGGCGGCGACCGTCGTTGCCGATCACCCGTGCATCCTGCAGCGACACCGCCACCCGTTGCGAGGCGAACTCGGCGGCCATCGCGTCAACCACCTGCGCTTGCAAGCCCTTCAATGGCAGCGAGGGCGGTGGCACCGCGGCAACACCGGAGCCCTGCAGGACGATCGACGGGCTCAGCACCACCTGGGTGTCGGTGTCGTACAGGGCCTCGAAGCTGATCGGCATCCATGCGGCGTCTTCGCCGATGCGGATCCGGGCATTGCCCTTCAGGGAGATGTCACGCAGGCTGGCACGCTCACTTCGAACCTTGCCCATCTGCAGGGCCACCGCCCGGCCAGCGAAGCGGGTTTCGAGTGCGCCGATCACTGCTGCTGCGGTTGCGGCGTCCATCGATTCGAGGATCCGTGCATCGATGGCGTTCCCGGCGGCCACTCGGTCATTGCTGTGACCTTCCACGAGCACCGCGGGTGCCACTGCCGGACCAGGCGTCCCGGCAGGCATCGAGGTGGTGGCTTGCGCTGCAAACCCACCCGCCATGACCAGTGCGAGTGCGGCGGCGACGGCGGTGCGGTGGGTGTGCTTGCGGTCCATGCGTGGCGTCCTGCACTTGGCGTGGTGCCAATGTGCGCATGCCTGCGTGGAGCCAGTGTGAGCCGGCCGCCACCGGCCTGAACCGATGGCGAACGGCGTTTGCGATCAGCCGCCGATCACGTCCACGCCCTTCTGCGGGACATAGACGAACGTGCCCCGGGCAAACGCCGGGTTGCGCTTCCAACCGCTGAAAGTGATGCGCGTGCGTTGGCCGAGCGCGTCCACGTATTCCATGTGCGCCAGGCCCTTGTTGGCGAAGCCCAGCCTGGCCGACTTGAACGGCGCCTCTGCCTGTTTCGGCGTGAGCTCCAGCCACTCGACCCCTCCCGCCTTGCCCGCATCCTTCACCACGAAATCGCGATCGAGCTTCGAGGGATCCAGCAGGATCGCCAGCGGGCTGTTGGCCTCCTCGACGCCCTGCGCGCGGCGGCTGACCTGCTGCAGGTCGGGATCATGCACCCACACGGTCTTGCCGTCGGCGACGATCAGTTGCGGGTACGGCTTCACGTATTCCCAGCGGAACAGCCGCGGTGCCGAGACCGCCACGCGGCCGCTCGACGATTCCTTCTGCTTGCCGCGCGTGTCGAAGACCTGCTGGCTGAACTGTCCGTCCAGGCCCTTCAGTCCCTTGGTGAACGCGTTGAGTTCGTCGCGTGCGCCGGCATTGGCGACGTTGGCGGCCAGCAGCAGCGCGGCGGACAGGATGGTGGTGGCGGGTTTCATGTGCTCTCTCCTGCAACGTTGCACGCAGTGTGTCCGAGCCAAGCTGAATGCGCTTGCACGACTCCCGCGGATCGACTCAGGGGCGCGGCGGCGGCGGTGCGATGACGGTGCGGTCGCCATTGTGCTCGGGCGTACTGACCACGCCGGCGGCTTCCATCGCCTCGACCAGGCGCGCGGCACGGTTGTAGCCGATCTTCAGCCGGCGCTGCACGCCGGAGATCGAGGCGCGGCGGGTCTCGGTGACGATCTTCACCGCCTCGTCGTACAGCGGGTCGGATTCATCCCCGGCGCCGCTGCTGGCTTCCGGCAGGCCGGTGGCACCGACGCTGCTGCCGTCGTACATCGTCTGCGATTCTTCCAGCACGCCCTCGATGTAGTCCGGGCCGCCACTGCTCTTCTTGAGGTGCTCGACCACGCGATGCACTTCCTCGTCGCTGACGAAGGCACCGTGCACGCGGTCCGGCATCGCCGTGCCGGGCGGCAGGTAGAGCATGTCGCCGTGGCCCAGCAGTGTCTCCGCGCCGCTCTGGTCGAGGATGGTGCGGCTGTCGATCTTGCTCGACACCTGGAAGGCGATGCGGGTCGGGATGTTGGCCTTGATCAGGCCGGTGATCACGTCGACGGACGGCCGCTGGGTGGCCAGGATCAGGTGGATGCCGGCAGCGCGGGCCTTCTGTGCCAGCCGCGCGATCAACTCCTCGACCTTCTTGCCGACGATCATCATCATGTCGGCGAATTCGTCGATGAAGATGACGATGAAGGGCAGCGTCTCCAACTGGCGCGGCGCCTCGTCGAGGTCCGGGTTCGGCTTGAACAGCGGGTCCATCATCGGCTGCCCGCTGTCCAGCGCGTCCTTCACCTTCTTGTTGAAGCCGGCCAGGTTGCGCACGCCGACCGCGCTCATCAGCTTGTAGCGGCGCTCCATCTCCGCCACGCACCAGCGCAGGCCGTTGCCGGCCTCCTTCATGTCGGTGACCACCGGCGCCAGCAGGTGCGGGATGCCCTGGTAGACGCTGAGCTCCAGCATCTTCGGGTCGATCATCAGCATCCGCAGTTCCTTGGCGGAGGCCTTGTACAGCAGGCTGAGCACCATCGCATTGACCGCGACCGACTTGCCCGATCCGGTGGTGCCGGCGACCAGCAGGTGCGGCATGCGCGCGAGGTCGGCGACCGTCGGCCGACCGGCGATGTCCTTGCCAAGCGCCAGCGTGAGCGGGCTGGTCGACTTGTCGTACTCCTTCGAGCGCAGCAGCTCGCTGAGATAGATCATCTCGCGATGCGTATTCGGCGTTTCCAGGCCGATCACCGACTTGCCCGGGATCACGTCGACCACGCGGACCGACTTCACGCTCAAGCCGCGGGCAATGTCCTTGTCCAGCGACGAAATCTGGCTGACCTTCACGCCCGCCGCCGGCTGCACTTCGAAGCGGGTGATCACCGGGCCCGGATAGGCCCCGACCACCTCGGCATCGATGCGGAAGTCCTTGAGCTTGAATTCGATCTGCCGCGACAGCGTTTCCAGGGTCTGTTCGTCGTAACCCTTCGGTTGCGGCTTGGGATCATCGAGCAAGGCCAGCGGCGGGATGCCCGAACCATCGCCGACATGGAAAAGCGGGATCTGCTGCTCGCGCTTGGCGCGGTCGCTCTTCTCCACCACCGGCGCCGGCGGCGGTTCGATGCGGACCTTCTCGCGCTTGGCACGCAACTCGCTGTCGACCTTTCGCGCTTCCACGCGCTCCTCGCGGAACGCGCGCGCCTCGCTCCAGTCGTTGGCCTGCTGCGCGCCGCGACGTGCACCGCGGGTAAGCAGCCCCGGCAAGGCCAGTACCCAGGCGCCGATCCGGTCCATCACCGCGAGCCAGGACAGGCCGGTCGCCAGCGTCACCGAAATCAGGAACAGACTGACCAGGAACAGGTTGGCTCCGACCGGACCGAAGCCTCGCATCAGCGAACGCCCGGTGAGCTGCCCGAGCACACCGCCGCTGCCGAACGAAAGGTCGTTGGATCCCTGGATGCGCAGCGCGAGCAAGCCACAGCTGGCGACCAGGAAGCCGACGATCCCGACCAGGCGCAGCGCGGGCCCAAGGTCGGCATCGCCATCACCATCGCTGTCCATCCCGAACAGCGCGATCCAGGCAATCGCACCCAACACCAGCGGCAGCAGGAACGCGACGTAACCCGTCAGCACGAGCAGCACGTCCGCGATCCATGCGCCCACCCGCCCGCACGCATTCTGGAGCGGTGCCGCCACGCTGCCGGAATGCGAGAAACCGGGGTCTGCCGGCGAATAGGTGATCAGGCTCGCCAACAGGAACAGCAGCAACGGTGCGACCGCGATCAACGCGAGGTCGCGCCACAGGCGTTGCCGGCGCGGGGTCGCCCCCGCGCGCGCGCCAACAGGTTTGGTTACCGGTCTCCGGCTGTTCTTGCCGGTCTCGGCCGCGCTGCGTGCCACCTGTGATCAGACCTCAGGAAGTTCCCCTAGGCCTTTGATAATACGTCAAAGTTTCATCGATTGGTAAGCCGATGCGAACGCCCACGCAACGCCATGGGCCAAGGACGCAAGCAGGTCTCGACATGCGGTGGCCGCGGTTGTGCCACGTCCGTCATCTCGAAGCGCCGTCCCCACGTCATGCGGAATGCAGCGCGGGCATGGGCGGCAGTGTTGCGGCCTTCGCGCCTTGTGCCAAGGCGGGCCCGCCTCCAAGCTATGTGGCTTCCGCGACCCGTCGCCCCTAGCCTGCCTTCATGACCCCGACCAAGCACACCCGCCTGCTCATCCTCGGCTCCGGCCCCGCCGGCTGGACCGCCGCCGTGTATGCCGCGCGCGCAAACCTCAAGCCCGTCGTGGTCACCGGCATGGCCATGGGTGGCCAGCTGATGACCACCACCGAGGTCGACAACTGGCCGGGCGACGCCCATGGCCTGATGGGCCCGGACCTGATGGCGCGCATGCAGGCGCATGCCGAACGCTTCGACACCGAAACCGTGTTCGACCACATCCACACCGCCGACCTCTCGCAGCGTCCGTTCCGGCTGAAGGGCGACTCCGGCGACTACACCGCCGATGCGCTGATCATCGCCACCGGCGCCACCGCCAAGTACCTCGGCATCCCGTCGGAAGAGGCGTTCAAGGGCCGCGGCGTCTCCGCCTGCGCCACCTGCGACGGCTTCTTCTACAAGGACCAGGACGTGGCGGTGATCGGCGGCGGCAATACCGCGGTCGAGGAAGCGCTGTACCTGTCCAACATCGCCCGCAAGGTCTACCTGGTGCATCGCCGCGACACCCTGCGCGCAGAGAAGATCATGCAGGACAAGCTGTTCGCCAAGATCGAGGCCGGCAAGATCGAGCCGGTGTGGCACCACACCGTCGACGAGGTGCTGGGCAACGATGCCGGCGTCACCGGCATGCGGGTCAAGTCGATGCTGGACGGCAGCACCCGCGACATCGACGTGCACGGCTTCTTCGTGGCGATTGGCCACAGTCCGAATACCTCGCTGTTCGACGGGCAGCTGGCGATGAAGAACGGTTACCTGAGCATCCAGACCGGCCTGGAAGGCAATGCCACCCAGACCTCGGTGCCCGGCGTGTTCGCCGCCGGCGACGTCGCCGACCAGGTGTATCGCCAGGCGATCACCTCCGCCGGTTTCGGCTGCATGGCCGCGCTGGATGCCGAGAAGTTCCTGGACCAGGATCACTGATGCCGGCGGCGCGCATCCACCGCGCGCTCTCCGAAATCCCCGCCGCCGACTGGGATGCGCTGCACGACGGGTGCAACCCCTTCGTCATGCATGCGTTCCTGTCCGGGCTGGAAACCACCGGTTGCCTGCGCGAAGACTGGGGCTGGACGCCCTGCCATGTCGGCCTGTGGGAGGGCGATGCGCTGGTCGCCGCCGCGCCCGGTTACCTGAAGGCCAATTCGCACGGCGAGTTCGTGTTCGACCACGCCTGGGCGCATGCCCATGAACGACATGGCATTGAATACTTCCCGAAGTGGCTGTGCGCGGCGCCCTACTCGCCTGTGACCGGACCGCGCCTGCTTGCGCGCGACGCGTCGACGAAGCACGGCTTGCTGGCGGCAATCGACGGCCTGATGCGCACGTCCGGCCTGTCGTCAGCCCATGTCAACTTCCACGTCGCCAGCGACGATGAGGCATTCGACGACAGTTGGTCATTGCGCGAGGACATCCAGTACCACTGGCACAACACCGTCGGCTGGACGGATTTCGAGGGCTTCCTCGCGGCGATGGACCACAAGCACCGCAAGAACATCCGCCAGGAGCGGCGCAAGGTGCGCGAGGCCGGGATCACCTTCCGCACCGTGCATGGCGACGAGGCGTCCGGGGCTGACCTCGTCGCGATGCATGGCTTCTATCTGCAGACCTTCGCCGAGTACGGCAATTCGCCCGCACTGACCCTCGATTTCGTCCGCCACCTGGCCCGCACGATGCCGCGCCAACTGGTCATCGTGTTGGCCGAACGCGACGGCCACGCGATCGCCGGCGCGCTGTGCCTGCGGGGCCGCGACACCCTCCATGGACGCTACTGGGGCGCGGCGGAACTCCACCCCGGCCTGCATTTCGAGACCTGCTACTACCAGGGCATCGAGTACTGCCTGCGCGAGGGGCTGGCGCGCTTCGAGCCCGGCGCGCAAGGCCGGCACAAGATCGCGCGTGGGTTCCTGCCGACGCGGGTGCGCAGCCGGCACCGCATCGCCGACCCCCGCTTCGCGCAGGCGATCGATGCCTGGTGCGCGGAAGAACGCGCCGCCACCCGCCATCATCTGCTTGAACTGCAGGCGCATTCGCCGTTCCGCGCGGGCGCGACGTGAGCCTGCGGATCGTCCAACTCGGCGACGACCCCGGCGCACCGTTTCCGTCGGTCGAGCGCGCGCTGGCCGAACCCGACGGCTTGCTGGCATTCGGCGGCGACCTGTCGCCCGAGCGCCTGCTCAATGCATACCGGCACGGCATTTTCCCGTGGTTCTCGCAGGACGAACCGCCGCTGTGGTGGAGCCCATCGCGGCGCGCGGTGTTCCGCACAGACGGCGTCCGCCTGTCGTCGCGGCGCCGGCGCGAGTTGCGCAAGTCATCGCTGGTCGTGCGCGCCGACACCTGCTTCCGGAACGTGATCGAAGCCTGCGCGCAACGGCCGCGGCCGGGCCAGGACGGCGGCACCTGGATCACCGGGGGGATGATCGAAGCCTACGTCGACCTGCACCGGCTCGGCCATGCGCACAGCATCGAAGTGTTCGATGGCGACGCGCTCGTCGGCGGCGTGTATGGCCTGGCCGTGGGCCGGATGTTTTGCGGCGAAAGCATGTTTTCCGCGCAATCCGGCGCCTCCAGCCTCGCGCTGGCAGCCCTCGCACGTCGATTGCATGCATGGATGTGGCCACTGATCGACGCGCAGGTACCGAACGACCACACGCGCCGGCTGGGCGTGGAGACCTGGCCCAGGAGCGTGTACCTGCAGGCGCTTGCCACGTTGCGCGACACCCCGGAGCCGGCGGGCGCCTGGACCCGGCGCTTCGGCGAAATCGTGGCGCCGGACCTCGCCAGTCCTTCCGCGGCTTAACGGGATTTTTGCAAGCCCCGGCCCCACGTGTCAGAATGCCGCGCTTTCGGGTCGCGGTCGCGCCCCGGCATCACGCTCCAACGCAGGAATACCACCCACAGTGGCAAAAGACGACGTCATCGAATTTGAAGGCACGATCTCCGAGACCCTCCCGAACACCATGTTCCGGGTCAAGCTGGAGAACGGCCACGAGATCATCGCGCACATCTCCGGACGCATGCGCAAGAACTACATCCGCATCCTCACGGGCGACAGGGTCAAGGTCGAAATGACTCCCTACGACCTGACCAAGGGACGTATCACCTACCGCCATCGCTGATTGGCGTTACCCAAGCAAAAAAGCGGCCGATGGCCGCTTTTTTGTTTTGCCCCTGAGGCCGGGAACCGGGCTATTCCAGCGCCGATCCCCTGCGTTGGCCGGATCGAGGCAACCCGTCTACTCGACGATGGCCGGCAGCAGCTTCTCCGGCTCGGCCTGCACGTCCAGCGCCAACTCGCCGCCGGCCACGTCCAGGCTGACCCGGCCGCCATTGACGAGCTTGCCGAACAGCAACTCGTCGGCCAACGGGCGCTTGACCTTGTCCTGGATCAGCCGCGCCATCGGCCGGGCGCCCATCAACGGGTCGAAACCGTGCTGGGCCAGCCAGTCACGCGCGGCCGGGGTCGCCGACAGCGTCACCTGCTTCTCGTGCAGCAACACCTCCAGTTCGATGAGGAACTTGTCCACCACCCGCAGGATGTGGTCGAAGCCCAGCGCCTGGAACTGCACCACCGCGTCCAGCCGGTTGCGGAACTCCGGGGTGAAGCCACGGCGAATGACTTCCATCGCATCGGTGCTGTGGTCCTGCTTGGTGAAGCCGATGCTGCGACGCGCCGCCTGGGTGGCGCCGGCATTGGTCGTCATCACCAGCACCACGTTGCGGAAGTTCGCCTCGCGGCCGTTGGTATCGGTCAGCACGCCGCGGTCCATGACCTGCAGCAGGATGTTGAAGATGTCCGGGTGCGCCTTCTCGATTTCGTCCAGCAGCAGCACGCAATGCGGGGTCTTGACGATTTTCTCGGTGAGCAGGCCGCCCTGGTCGAAGCCGACATAGCCCGGGGGCGCACCGATCAGGCGACTGACCGAATGCGACTCCATGTATTCGCTCATGTCGAAGCGCACCAGCTCGATGCCGAGCTGCATCGCCAGTTGCTTGGTCACCTCGGTCTTGCCGACGCCGGTCGGGCCGGCGAACAGGAAATTGCCGATCGGCTTGTCGGGATTGCCCAAGCCTGACCGCGCCAGCTTGATCGCGGAGGTCAGGCTGGTGATCGCCGGGTCCTGGCCGAAGATCACCATCTTCAGGTTGCGGTCGAGGTGCTCCAGCACGTCCCGATCGGAACTGCTGACCTGCTTGGCCGGGATGCGCGCCATCTTGGCGACGATGGTCTCGATCTCCTCGACGTCGATCAGGCTCTTGCGCGCCTCGACCGGCATCAGCCGCTGGCGTGCGCCGGCCTCGTCGATCACGTCGATCGCCTTGTCCGGCAGCAGGCGGTCGCCGATGTGCTTCACCGACAGGTCCACCGCCGCCTTGATCGCGTCATCGGCGTAGCTCACGCCATGGTGGGCCTCGTAGCGCGGCTTCAGCCCCTGCAGGATCTGGATCGCCTCGCCCACGGTAGGCTCGACGATGTCGATCTTCTGGAAGCGCCGCGCCAGCGCACGATCCTTCTCGAAGATGCCGCGGTATTCCTGGAACGTGGTCGAACCGATGCAGCGCAACTCGCCGTTGGCGAGCACCGGCTTGATCAGGTTGGACGCATCCATGGTGCCGCCCGACGCGGAACCGGCGCCAATGATGGTATGGATCTCGTCGATGAACAGGATCGCGTGCGGCAGCTTCTTCAGCGCCGCCAGCACCGCCTTGAGGCGCTTCTCGAAGTCGCCGCGGTACTTGGTACCGGCCACCAGCGCGCCAAGGTCGAGCGAATAGATCACCGCCTCGACCAGCACTTCGGGCACGTCGCCCTCGACGATGCGCTTGGCCAGGCCTTCCGCCAGCGCGGTCTTGCCCACGCCGGCCTCGCCCACGTAGAGCGGGTTGTTCTTGCGGCGGCGGCACAGCACCTGGATGGTGCGCTCCACTTCCTCGGCACGCCCGACCAGGGGGTCGATCTTGCCGGCAAGCGCCAGCTCGTTGAGGTTGCTGGCGAATTCCTCCAGCGGGTTGCCCTTCGACTCGCCCTCGCCGCCCTCGGCCTTGCCCTCGCCGTCCTGCGACTGCGGGGCGGGATCATCGCCCTGGCGGGCAACGCCATGGGAGATGTAATTGACCACGTCGAGCCGGTGCACGTCCTGCTGGTTGAGGAAGTACACGGCATGCGAGTCCTTCTCGCCGAACACCGCCACCAGCACGTTGGCGCCGGTGACTTCCTTCTTGCCGGACGATTGCACGTGGTAGACGGCGCGCTGCAGGACGCGCTGGAACCCCAGCGTGGGCTGGGTGTCGCGTCCGTCGTCTTCCGCAAGCCGGTTGACCGAGACCTCGATGGCTTCTTCCAGCTCGTGGCGAAGCCGCGGGATGTCCGCGTTCACCGCCTTGAGCACGGCCTCCGCGGACGGATTGTCGATCAGGGCCAGCACCAGGTGCTCGACCGTCATGAATTCGTGGCGCGCATCGCGTGCGCGCTTGTAGCACTGGCCGATGCTGTGCTCGAGGTCCTTGCTGAACATGGGGGCGAAACCCTCCGAAACGTCTGCCTCCTATGTAGGGCGCATTCGGCCTCGGAACAAGTGCCTGCGCCTACGCCCGCTCCATCGTGCACAACAGCGGGTGCTGGTTCAGCCTGGCGTACTCGTTCACCTGCGACACCTTGGACTCCGCGATCTCCCGGGTGAATACCCCGCAGACGCCGCGTCCGCGGGTATGCACGTGCAGCATGACCTGGGTGGCCCGTTCCAGGTCGAGGGCGAAGAAACGCATCAACACGTCGACCACGAAATCCATCGGGGTGTAATCGTCGTTCAGCAGGAAGACGGAATAGAGCGGCGGACGCGCGGTTTCCGGGCGGGCGGGCGCGACCACCACGCCATGGTCATGCTCGTGCTGGGGATTGTCTGGCTTTTGCGGCATGGGCCAATTATACGGAGCCGTGCAAGCCGCGGCGTGGACGCTGGCCGGGCACGGCCGGCACAATGGACGCATTCCGAGGAGTCCATGATGCGCCACATCCCGCTTGCCGTCGCCGCCTTCCTCGCCCTTGCGGCCCCCGGTGCGAACGCCGGCGATCCGGCGCTGGAGGCACTGCTCAAGGCCGCCGACATTCCGTTCGAAGTCGACAAGGACGGCGACTACAAGATCGTGTACGACTGGTCCAAGGACAAGCGGTCCCAATTGGTCTACGTCGCCGGGACGGCGGAAGAAGTGGATGGGGTGAAGCTGTACGAGATCTTCTCGCCCGCCAAGGTGATCGACAATGCAGGGATCGATCCTTTGCTCGCCAAGCGATTGCTCGAACAAAACGGCAGATACAAGTTCGGCGCGTGGGAAGTCGCGGGCGAAACCCTGTACTTCGGTGGCAAGGTCCCGGTCGGCATCGCGGCCTCACCGTTCGAGACCTTGGTCTCGTTGGTCGCCGGCGTCGCGGACGACATGGAGCTCGAGCTGTCGCCAGGCAAGGACGACCTCTGACATGAGCTACCGCGAAGGCCGCTTCTGGCAGCCGGACGTCACCGTGGCGACGCTGGTCGTGCGTGATGGGCGCCTGCTGTGCGTCGAGGAGTGCGCCGATGGCCAGTTGGTCATCAACCAGCCCGCCGGCCACCTCGAGCCGGATGAAAGCCTGGTCGAGGCCGCCGTGCGCGAAACCCGCGAGGAAACCGGCTGGAACGTGCGGGTTACCCACCTGGTCGGTGCGTACCAGTGGAAGGCGGAGACCGGCCGGCATTACCTGCGCTTCGCGTTCGCCGCCGACCCCATCGATGAAATCCCCGGCGCCAGCCTGGATGAAGGCATCGTCCGCGCGCGCTGGCTGACACCCGGCGAGCTGCAGGCGCTGGCGGCGCAGCATCGAAGTCCGCTGGTCTGGCAGTGCGCGGCCGACTACCTCGGCGGTTGCAGGCATCCGCTGTCGCTGGTGCAGCACCTGGCATGAGCGGGATGCGCATCGTGGTGGGCGTCTCCGGCGGCGTGGATTCCTCGGTCGCCGCCCTGCGCCTGCGTGATGCCGGCTTCGATGTCACTGGCCTGTTCATGCAGAACTGGGCCGATGACGGGAGCGGTGATTGTCGCGCCGAGGACGATCGCCGCGATGCCGTGGCGGTATGCGGCACGCTCGGCCTGCCGATCCGGTTCCGGGATTTCTCGCGCGAGTACTGGGAGGGTGTGTTCCGGCATTTCCTCTCGGAATACGCCGCCGGCCGCACGCCGAATCCCGACGTGCTGTGCAACCGCGAGATCAAGTTCAAGCATTTCCTCGATGCCGCCCACGAGCTCGGCGCCGAGGCGATCGCCACCGGCCATTACGCCCGCGTCGATTGCACGGACGGACGCTACCGGTTGCTGCGGGCGAAGGATCGTGGCAAGGACCAGAGCTATTTCCTGCATCAACTCGGCCAGCGCCAGCTGGCGGCCACGCGCTTCCCGCTCGGCGAGCTGCACAAGGACGAGGTGCGCCGCATCGCCGCGGAACAGGGCCTGCCGACCGCAACGAAGAAGGATTCGACCGGCATCTGCTTCATCGGCGAACGCGACTTCCGGGAGTTCCTGGGGCGCTACCTGCCCGCGCGCGCCGGCGAAATCCGCGATCCCGCCGGCAACCGCTTGGGCGAGCATCCGGGCGTTTTCTACTACACCCTCGGCCAACGCGAGGGCCTGCACATCGGAGGCGTGCGCGGACGCGCGCAGGCGCCATGGTTCGTGGTCGGCAAGGATGTGGAGCGCAACCTGCTCTATGTCGACCAGGGCCATGACAGCCCGTGGCTGCAATCGCGTTCGCTGCGCACCGAAGCGATGCACTGGATCGACGGCCACGCGACCGCGTCGCGCTTTTCCTGCACCGCGCAAACCCGTTACCGCCAGGCGGACGAAGGCTGCGAGGTGGAGGTGCAGGAAGACGGCAGCGTCTCGGTGCGTTTCGCACGCCCGCAACGCGCGGTCACGCCGGGGCAGTCGCTGGTGCTCTACGACGGCGACACCTGCCTGGGCGGCGCGGTCATCCTCGACACCGATGCACCCGCGATCGCGGATCACCAAGGAAGGAGCAACGCCGCATGAGTGGCATGGAAGACCGCGTGTTGGCCTTGGCCGGGCTGCTGCAGGCACTCGCGCAGGTGCGCCGGATCGCGGAGACCGGCCAGTCGGAAACGGCAGCGGCGAAGGTCGCGCTGGACAGCGTGTTCCGCATCGATGCCGCCACCGCCGAGGCCGTGTATGGCGAGGCCGGCGCACTGCACTCCGGCCTTCGGCTGCTGCGCAATTACCTGGCCAACAGCGAACGCGACGAGGCCCTGGCGAAGCTGGGGCTTTCGGTGCTGCAACTGGAACGTCGCTTCCAGCGCAGCGCGGAGATCGTGCACAAGGTGCAAACCGGCATCAGCGCGCTGTCGGCGCCTGCGGAACGGCTTGGCAGCACGCATCCGGACGTGATCGCGGGCCTCGGCAGCCTGTATGCGGACACGGTCAGCACGCTGCGGCCGCGGGTGATGGTGCAAGGCAACCCGCATTACCTGGGCCAGGCGGGCGTGGTCGCCGAAGTCCGCGCACTGTTGCTGGCTGCACTGCGTTCAGCGGTTTTGTGGCGACAGAGTGGCGGCAGCCTGTGGGACTTTGCATTCCGCAGACGCGACATGGCGGCGGCGATTGATGCGTTGATGCGCTGACTTTTTGCCTGCTGTCGCTTCCCCGCACGCTTGCGGTCGGCGGTCGCAGTCAGCCCTTCTCTCGCTCGCCGACGAAGCCGAGGTTGCCTGATGGCCGGCCTGTTGCCGCGAAATCAAGGGGGAGGCAGCGGCTCTAGTGCTGCCGGAGGACATTCGCGGCAACAGGCCGGCCGTCGGGCAACCCGCGACAGACCGTTACCAAACAAAACGCCCGGCAATGCCGGGCGTTTTGCAAGCAGCTTCGGCTTCGATCAAGCCGCGACCGTGTCCGCCACGTCCTTGTACTCCTCGATCCGGTCGAAATTCATGTACCGATAGATCGTGTCGCCATTGGCGTTCACCACGCCGATGTCGGCCATGTATTCCCCGCGGGTCGGGATCCGTCCCAGGCGCGAGCAGATCGCCGCCAGTTCCGCCGAGCCCAGGTACACGTTGGTGTTGCGGCCCAGGCGGTTCGGGAAGTTGCGGGTCGAGGTCGACATCGCGGTGGCGCCTTCGCGGATCTGCGCCTGGTTGCCCATGCACAGCGAGCAGCCCGGCATTTCCATGCGCGCGCCGGCGGCGCCGAAGGTGCCGTAATGGCCTTCCTTGGTCAGCTCCGCGGCATCCATCTTGGTCGGCGGGGCGACCCACAGGCGCGTGGGAATGTCGCGCTTGCCTTCCAGCAGCTTGGCGGCGGCGCGGAAGTGGCCGATGTTGGTCATGCACGACCCGATGAACACCTCATCGATGGTCGCGCCGGCCACGTCGGACAGGGTCTTGGCATCGTCGGGATCGTTCGGGCAGCACACGATCGGCTCCACCACCTCGTCGAGGTCGATCTCGATGACCGCTGCGTAATCGGCATCGGCATCCGGCTCCAGCAACTGCGGGTCGGCCAGCCAGGCTTCCATCTTGGCGATGCGGCGCGCCAGCGAACGCGGGTCGGCATAGCCTTCCGCGATCATCCACTTCAGCAGGGTGATGTTGCTGGTCAGGTACTCGATGATCGGCGCCTTGTCCAGGCGCACCGTGCAGCCTGCGGCGGAACGCTCGGCAGAGGCATCAGCCAGCTCGAAGGCCTGCTCGATCTTCAGGTCCGGCAGGCCTTCGATCTCGAGGATGCGGCCGGAGAAGATGTTCTTCTTGCCCTTCTTCTCGACCGTCAGCAGGCCAGCCTTGATCGCGTACAGCGGGATCGCGTGGACCAGGTCGCGCAGGGTCACGCCGGGCTGCAGGCTGCCCTTGAAGCGCACCAGCACCGATTCCGGCATGTCCAGCGGCATCACCCCGGTCGCCGCGGCGAACGCGACCAGGCCGGAGCCGGCCGGGAACGAGATGCCGATCGGAAAGCGCGTGTGCGAATCGCCGCCGGTGCCGACGGTGTCGGGCAGCAGCATGCGGTTGAGCCAGCTGTGGATGATGCCGTCGCCCGGACGCAGGGCGATGCCGCCACGGGTGGAAATGAAGTCCGGCAGCGTGTGGTGGGTCTTCACGTCGACCGGCTTCGGATACGCCGCGGTGTGGCAGAACGACTGCATCACCAGGTCGGCGCTGAAGCCGAGGCAGGCGAGGTCCTTCAGCTCGTCGCGGGTCATCGGGCCGGTGGTGTCCTGGGAACCGACCGAGGTCATCTTCGGCTCGCAGTAGGTGCCCGGGCGCACGCCCTGCCCTTCGGCGAGGCCACACGCACGCCCCACCATCTTCTGCGCCAGGGTGAAGCCCTTGCCGGTGTCGGCAGGCGGCTGCGGCAGGCGGAACAGGGTCGATGCCGGCAGGCCAAGCGCCTCGCGCGCCTTCGCGGTCAGGCCGCGGCCGATGATCAGCGGGATGCGGCCACCGGCGCGCACCTCATCGAACAGCACGTCGGACTTGACCTGGAATTCGGCGATCACCTCGCCATCCTTGATCGCCTTGCCATCGTAGGGACGCAGCTCGACGACATCGCCATGCTCCATCCTCGACACGTCCAGTTCGATCGGCAGCGCGCCCGCGTCTTCCATGGTGTTGTAGAAGATCGGGGCGATCTTGCTGCCGAGGCAGACGCCGCCGAAGCGCTTGTTCGGGATGAACGGGATGTCCTCGCCGGTGAACCAGAGCACGCTGTTGGTCGCCGACTTGCGCGACGAACCAGTGCCGACCACATCGCCGACATAGGCGACCAGGTGGCCCTTCTCCTTCAGCGCCAGGATCTGCGCGATCGGGCCGCGCTTGCCGTCTTCCTCGGGCACGAACGGCGCATCGGGACGCGCGTTCTTCAGCATCGCCAGCGCGTGCAGCGGGATGTCCGGGCGGGTGGTCGCGTCGGGCGCCGGCGACAGGTCGTCGGTATTGGTCTCGCCGGGCACCTTGAACACAGTGATCGTGAGCGAAGAAGGCACCTCCGGCTTGCCGGTGAACCATTCGGCATTCGCCCAGCTCTGCAGCACGGCCTGCGCGTTGGCGTTGCCGGCGTTGGCCTTCTCCTGCACGTCGTGGAAGGCGTCGAACACCAGCAGCGTGTGCTTCAGGCCCTCGGCGGCGATCGCGCCGACCACGGCATCGTCCAGCAATTCGACCATCGGGTGCACGTTGTAGCCGCCGAGCATGGTGCCCAGCAGCTCGGTGGCGCGCTCGCGCGGGATCAGCGGATTGGCTTCGCTGCCGAACGCCAGCGCGGCCAGGTAACTGGCCTTGACCTTGGCGGCATCGTCCACGCCGGCGGGCACGCGGTTGGTGATCAGGTCGACGAGGAAGGCTTCCTCGCCGGCCGGCGGGGCCTTCAGCAGGTCGACGACCTCGGCGGTCTGTTGCGCGCTCAGCGGCAGCGGCGGGATGCCGAGGGCGGCGCGTTCGGCGGCGTGGTGGCGGTAGGCTTCCAGCATGGGGGTCTCCGGGGGAATGCGAATCGGTTCTTGGGGATTCTTGGGGATTCTTGGGAATTCTTGGAAATCGGGGGTCAGGCTTTTGGCGCGATCAGCTTCAGGCCCTTGAAGTAGTCGCGATGGAAGCCGGTGTCGTAGGTGATCAGCGCGTCGCATTGCAGCAGTGCGTGCGCGCCGACCAGGAAGTCCGCGATCGGGCGCGCCTCGCCGCTGCGCTGGCGCTGCCGGCGCTGCATCTCGCCCGCGCGCAGCGCGGACTTCGATTCGATCGCGTTGTAGTGCACGCCCATCTCTTCCAGCGCGGCCAGCGCTTCGGCGCCGTTGCGCAGGGATGCACACACACCGGCCAATGCCGCATCGCAGACCACGACCCGGCCACTGCCGAGCGCCTGGCGCAAGGACACCTCGGCGGCATCCGCGCGCGGGCCATCGGTCAGCAGTTCGACCAGCACCGGGACGTCGACCGCGATCATCGGCTCAGCCCTTGCCGTTGCCGGCCGGCACGTCCAGCGCGAACTTGCCGCGCACCCGCGAGATCGCATCGTCCACGTGCTTGCTCAGGACGATGCGGCTGCCGTCCATCTCGACCTTCAGCACGCTGCCCTTGGTCAGGCCGAGGGCGTCGCGAACCGCCTTGGGCAGGGTGATCTGGCCGCGTTCGGCAACGGTGGCTTCCATCGGCAATCCCATGGACGAAAAAGTATGCGCCGATTATACATACCTTGACCCGCGTACCGACGCCCGCATGTCGCTTGCGGCGTCGCCGACATGCCATGCCGCGGTCATCGCCCGACACGTACACTGGCCCGATCCCCCCGCAGCCACGGAGCTCCGACATGGCCGACTCCTTCGCCACCCGCGCCCGCCTCGACGTCAACGGCGTCTCCTATACGTATTCGAGCCTGGCCAGGCTGGGCGAGCGCTTCGACCTGGCGAAGCTGCCGTACGCGATGAAGATCCTGCTGGAGAACCTGCTCCGCCACGAGGACGGCGGCATCACCGTCGGTCGCGACCACATCGAGGCGGTGGCGACGTGGAACCCGATCGCGGAACCGGCCACCGAGATCGCCTTCATGCCGGCCCGCGTGGTCCTCCAGGACTTCACCGGCGTCCCCTGCGTGGTCGACCTGGCGGCGATGCGCGATGCGGTGACCAGGCTCGGCGGCAAGGCCAGCCAGATCAATCCGCTGATCCCGTCCGAACTGGTCATCGACCACTCGGTGCAGGTCGACGTGTTCGGTCGCGCGGATGCGTTGGACCTCAACGGCAAGATCGAATTCGAACGCAACGCGGAGCGCTACAGCTTCCTGCGCTGGGGCCAGAAGGCCTTCGGCAACTTCAAGGTGGTCCCGCCGAACACCGGCATCGTCCACCAGGTGAACCTGGAGCACCTGGCGCGCGTGGTGATGGAACGCGACATCATCAATGAGAGCGGCGATGTCGAGACGTGGGCATTCCCCGACACCGTGTTCGGTACCGATTCGCACACCACCATGATCAACGGCATCGGCGTGCTCGGCTGGGGCGTGGGCGGGATCGAGGCCGAGGCCGCGATGCTCGGCCAGCCGTCGTCGATGCTGATCCCGCAGGTGGTCGGCTTCAGGCTGACCGGGCGCATGCCCGAGGGTGCCACCGCCACCGACCTGGTGCTGACCGTCACCCAGATGCTGCGCAAGCACGGCGTGGTCGGCAAGTTCGTGGAGTTCTTCGGCGACGGCCTGCAGCACCTGCCGCTGGCCGACCGCGCCACCATCGCCAACATGGCGCCCGAGTACGGCGCAACCTGCGGCATCTTCCCGATCGATTCGGAGTCGCTGACCTACCTGCGGCTGTCCGGCCGCAGCGAGGCACAGATCGCGCTGGTCGAGGCCTACGCCAAGGCGCAAGGCATGTGGCATGACGCCACCACGCCGCAGGCCGCCTACTCCGCCACGCTGGCGCTCGACCTCGCCGAGGTGAAGCCTTCGCTGGCCGGACCCAAGCGCCCGCAGGACCGCGTGCTGCTGGAGGACATGCAGACCAATTTCGCCGACAACCTGGGCGCGCTCAGCGCCAACCGCAAGGCGCGCAATGCCGTGGTCCAGGACTTCAAGGGCGAGGGCGGCGCACAGCCGCAGGCCGAACACCTCGCCGCCAGGCCGCGCTCGAAGATCCGCATCCGTGATGTCGATGCCGAACTCACCGATGGCTCGGTGGTGATCGCGGCGATCACCTCCTGCACCAACACCTCGAATCCGGCGGTGATGCTCGGCGCCGGCCTGCTCGCACGCAACGCGGTGGCCAAGGGGCTGAAAGCCGCGCCGTGGGTGAAGACCTCGCTCGGCCCGGGCTCGCTGGTGGTCACCGATTACCTGCGCAAGGCCGGCGTGCTGGACGACCTCGAACAGCTCGGGTTCTTCGTGGTCGGTTACGGCTGCACCACCTGCATCGGCAACTCCGGCCCGCTGCCCGATGAAGTGAGCAAGGGCATCGCCGAA
The DNA here is from genome assembly GCA_035456065.1 of Thermomonas sp. Classification (GTDB taxonomy): domain Bacteria; phylum Pseudomonadota; class Gammaproteobacteria; order Xanthomonadales; family Xanthomonadaceae; genus Thermomonas. The sequence continues at coordinate 43,477 of DATIDW010000007.1, forward strand.
AACGAACTGGTGGTCGCGTCCGTACTGTCCGGCAACCGCAACTTCGAAGGCCGCGTGCATCCGGAAGTGAAGGCGAACTACCTCGCATCGCCGCCGCTGGTCGTCGCCTACGCGATCGCCGGCACCGTCGACATCGACCTGACCCGCGACCCGCTCGGCAAGGACGGTGACGGCAACGACGTCTACCTGCGCGACATCTGGCCCGGCAACAAGGAGATCGGCGACACCATCGCCGCCACCGTCGGGCCGGAGTTGTTCGCGCAGAACTACGCAGACGTGTTCAAGGGCGATTCGCGCTGGAACGCGATCGCCTCGCCCGAGGGTGAATCCTTCGAATGGGACGCGAGCTCGACCTACATCAAGAACCCGCCCTACTTCGACGGCATGACCATGCACGTCGGCAACATCGACGACATCCATGGCGCGCGCGTGCTGGGCCTGTTCGGCGACTCGATCACCACCGACCACATTTCGCCGGCCGGCAACATCAAGGGCAGCTCGCCCGCGGGCCGCTTCCTGCAGGAACGCGGCGTGCTGCCGGCGGACTTCAACAGCTACGGCTCGCGCCGCGGCAACGACGACGTGATGGTGCGCGGCACCTTCGCCAACATCCGCATCAAGAACCTGATGTTCGCCGGCGAGGAAGGCGGCAACACCCTGTATTTCAGCGCCGATGCCAAGCCGGAAAAGCTCGCGATCTACGATGCCGCGATGAAGTACAAGGCCGATGGCGTGCCGCTGGTGGTGCTGGCCGGCAAGGAATACGGCACGGGCTCATCGCGCGACTGGGCGGCCAAGGGCACCAACCTGTTGGGCGTCAAGGCGGTGATCGCCGAGAGCTTCGAGCGCATCCATCGCTCCAACCTGGTCGGCATGGGTGTGCTGCCACTGCAGTTCCACGACGGCGAGAACGCATCGACGCTCGGCCTGGACGGCTCGGAAGCCTTCGACATCACCGGCCTGGCCGATGGCGCGGCGAAGACCGCCACGGTCACCGCCACCAAGGCGGGTGGCAGCACGATCGCGTTCGAGGCCAAGGTGCTGCTGCTCACGCCGAAGGAAGTCGAGTACTTCCGCCACGGCGGCTTGCTGCAGTACGTGTTGCGGCAACTGGCGGCGCGCAAGGCGGCCTGAGCCGCTGGCCCCGTGGGAGCGGACCTGGCCGCGACTTGAAGGTTGCGCAAAAACAATCGCGGCCAAGTCCGCTCCCACAGACAACCGCTTCTAAAGATTCGGCGTCCAGCTCGCGTTGAGCAGCTTCCACTCGCCATCGACCAGCCGCCACCCGGTCTCGACCTGGTAGACCTGCCCGCTGTCCGGCAGGAAGCCACCGGAGCCGCCGGTCGCGAGCACGCTGAAGCGGGCGATCGCGTCGGTCTCGCCACGCAGTTCGACGCTGACCGGCCCGACATTCGCCGTGACCTCGCGATGACGCAGGAATATGCCGGCGGCCAGTTGCCTGATCGCGCGCCGATCCATGCCGTCGTTGCCGACGAAATCCTGCGCAAGCAGGTCCTCGACGTCGCCGGCATCGCGCGCATCGATCGCGGCCTGCATGGCCTCGACCTGTCGGCGCACCGCCTGTTCGGGATCGTCCTTGGCGCAAGCGGCGAGCAGCAGCATCGCGAGGATCGCTGCGCTGGCGATGAACCGCTGGAACCCGCGGAATTGCTGCATTGCGGCATTACTCCGATGCGAACGAATCGCCTTGTCAACGATTGGAGCCTATGCTGGAATCGACCGCAATCCATACGCCGCCGAATATGACGGCGTTCACTCCCGGGAGCAGTGCATGAGTTCCGAACGTCCTTGGTTGGCCCACTACCCCGCTGGCGTGCCGGCCGAAATCGACCTGGACGAGTTCGCCTCGATCAACGACATCTTCGATTCCGCCGTGCTGAAGTACCGCGACAAGACCGCGTTCATCAACATGGGCAAGTCGATCACCTACGGCGACCTGGATCGCCTGAGCCGCGACTTCGCCGCCTACCTGCTCGGTGAACTCAAGCTCAAGAAGGGCGATCGCGTCGCGATCATGATGCCCAACTGCCTGCAGTACCCGATCGCGATCCTGGGTGTGCTGCGCGCCGGGCTGACCGTGGTCAACACCAACCCGATGTACACCGCGCGCGAACTGAAGCACCAGTTGGTGGACTCCGGCGCCACCGTGCTGGTGGTGATGGACAATTTCGGCAAGGTCGCGCAGGACGTGCTGGCGCAGGTGCCGGGCGTGCGCGCGGTCACCACCGGGCTGGGCGACATGCTCGGCTTCCCGAAGGGCCTGATCGTCAACCTCGTCCTGAAGCACGTGAAGAAGATGGTGCCGGACTACGACATCCCCGGCGCGGTGCGCTTCCGCGACACCCTCACCCTTGGCCGCATGCACAAACTGTCCGAGATCCGCAACACGCCGGAAGACCTGGCCTTCCTGCAGTACACCGGCGGCACCACCGGCGTGTCGAAGGGCGCGATGCTGACCCATCGCAACCTGGTCGCGAACATGCAGCAGGCGGCGGCCTGGGTCGGCACCAACATCAAGCTCGGCGAGGAGCTCATCGTCACCGCGCTGCCGCTTTACCACATCTTCGCGTTGACCTCGAACTGCCTGGTCTTCATGAAGTTCGGCGCCGCCAACCTGCTGATCACCAACCCGCGCGACATGCCCGGCTTCGTCAAGGAATTGAAGGCAGCGCCGTTCACCGCGATCACCGGCGTGAACACGCTGTTCAACGGCCTGCTCAACACGCCAGGCTTCGACCAGGTCGACTTCTCGAAGCTGCACCTCACCCTGGGCGGCGGCATGGCGGTGCAACGCGCGGTCGCCGAAAAGTGGAAGCAGGTCACCGGGGTCACCCTGGCCGAAGCGTACGGCCTGACCGAGACCTCGCCGGCGGTCTGCATCAACCCGCTCGACCTGCGCGACTACAACGGCTCGATCGGCCTGCCGGTGCCTTCGACGCACGTCTGCATCAAGGACGAAGACGGCAAGCTGCTGCCGACGGGCGAAGTGGGCGAACTCTGCGTCAAGGGGCCGCAGGTGATGAAGGGATACTGGCAGCGTCCCGAGGAGACCGACAAGGTCATCGACGCCGATGGCTGGCTGCATACCGGCGACATGGCGCGGATGGACGAGGCCGGCTACTTCTACATCGTCGACCGCAAGAAGGACATGATCCTGGTGTCCGGCTTCAACGTGTACCCGAACGAAGTCGAGGACGTCATCGCGATGATGCCGGCGGTGCTGGAAGTCGCCGCGATCGGCGTGCCGGACGACAAGTCCGGCGAGGCGGTGAAGGTCTTCGTGGTCAAGAAGGACCCGGCGCTCACCGCCGACCAGGTCAAGGCGTTCTGCCGCGAGAACCTCACCGGCTACAAGCAGCCACGCTTCGTCGAATTCCGCGACGAGTTGCCCAAGAGCAACGTCGGCAAGATCCTGCGCAAGGAATTGCGGTCGCCGACCACGGCCTGACGACCCAGCGTCCACGCCGTCACGAATCGAAGCCCCGGATGCCGTTCCGGGGCTTCTTTTGTTGCACTTTTGCGATTTTGGGCGCATAGAGGCCGGACGGGCCCACTCTAGACATTCCCCCTGCCCGCCGGCTGGCCCGGGCCGGCGCCATACGTCCGGAGCGATCATGGCCAGCCTCGAGAAACTCACCCCCGTCCCGCGTTATTCCACCCTGCGCACCACCGAAAGCAGCGACGGAGCGACCCATTGGGTCCACATGCACGCCGACCTCGCGGACAACCCCGGCCGCGCCTGCTTCAAGCCGAACCTGGTCAACGAGATCATCCAGTACCAGTGGACGCTCGGCGACCGCATGCGGCGGATTCGCAACCAGGATGGAAGCGACTTGCAACACGTCGTGCTGGCCTCCGATTGCGACGCCTTCAACCTTGGCGGCGACCTCGAGTATTTCTGCGACGCGATCCGCCGGCAGGACCGGCACGCCCTGCTGACCTACGCGCGCCAGTGCGTGCGCGGCGTGCATGCCTTCCACACCGGGCTCGACGCGGGCGCGCACAGCATCGCGTTGGTGCAGGGCGATGCGCTTGGCGGCGGCTTCGAGGCAGCGCTGAGCTGCCACACCATCGTCGCCGAGGAAGGCGTCGGCATGGGCCTGCCCGAGGTGCTGTTCGACCTGTTCCCCGGCATGGGCGCTTACTCGTTCCTGTGCAAGCGCATCGCCCCGCACCAGGCGGAGAAGCTGATGCTTTCCGGGCAGATCCATTCCAGCGAAGAGCTGTACAAGATGGGGCTGGTCGACGTGCTGGTGCCGCGCGGGCAAGGCGTGCAGGCCGTCGAGGACGCGATCCGCGCCAACCGCCGCATCCCGCATGCACGCGCGGCGATGCACCGCGTGCGCGCGATGTCGCAACCGGTCACCCTGGAGGAAATGATGGCGATCACCGAAGTGTGGGTGGACACCGCCATGCAGCTCGGCGAAAAGTCCCTGCGCACGATGGAACGCCTGGTGCGCGCGCAGTACCGGCGCCATGGCAGCCTGGACGCCGCCACCGCCTGATCGCGTCAGAGGCTGTCCTCGAGCGCGGGACGCCAGTTCCCGCGCGACGCCAGCGCGCGCTCGCCACGGCGCAGGCGTTCGGCCAGGGTGTCGCAGTGGCGACGCCACTCGCGCGCCAGTTCGAACCCGGTCATCCGCATCACCTGCCCGGCATGGGCGGCAAGCTGGACCAGGCCCAGGTTGCCGGCGACGCCCTTCATCGCATGCGCCTGCTCGTGCACCTGGTCCCAGTCCGCGTCCTCGCCGGCGCGGCGCATGCGCGCCAGCACCATCCTCGCATCGGCGACGCACTGGCCAACGAAATCGGCCTCGAACGCGGCCCCCATGCCGATCGCGGCGAACTCGTCCAGCACGGACGGATCGAGCACGTCGTCGGCGCCGGGGGCGACCGCGCGCGATGCCTCCGCGGGGATCGCCACCGCGCCGCCCAGCGCGATCTCGGCGATTCCGTCCAGCAGCTTCGCCACCGCGAACGGTTTCGCGATGAAGGCGCGGGCGCCGGCGTCCTTGCAGGCCTGCACCGATTCCGGCGTGGCATCCGCGCTGAGCACCAGCACCGGCGTGCGCGCTTGCCCGCCCGCTTCCATCACCCGCAACTGGCGCAGCAGGTCGATCCCGCTCAAGGAAGGCATGTGCAGGTCGACGACCGCCAGTTCGAAATCGCCGACCGCCAGCGCATCCAGCGCTTCCTCCCCGTCATCCACCGCCATCACCCGGTGGCCGGCCTTCTGCAGCACGCCCTGCAGGACCATGCGATTGGCCGCGTGGTCGTCCGCGATCAGGACGCGCAACGACTTCACCCGCGCTCGATGGCGCAGGAACGGATCGGCGAAGGCAATGACGTTGCCACCGTCACCCGCTGCCGCCTGCGCGGTTGACGCGGGTTGCGGGTTGCGCGGCGAAGCAGGTTCGCTGGCCGCCTGCAATTCGAATGGCAGTTCCACCCAGAAGCGGCTGCCGATGTTCTCGCTGCTCTCGAAGCCGATCGAACCGCCCATCGCCTCGGTCAGGCCCTTGGCGATGGTGGTGCCGAGGCCGGTGCCGCCATGCCTGCGCGAGAGGCTGTTGTCGGCCTGCTCGAAGGCCTCGAACAGCTTTGCGCGCGCGGATGCAGGGATGCCGATGCCGGTGTCCGAGACGGTGAAACGCAGGCGCTGGCGCTCGTCGGAGGGCGGCGCCACCGCCTCGACGACCAGGCGCACCTCGCCGGACGGGGTGAACTTCAGCGCGTTGCTGAGCAGGTTGACCAGCACCTGTCGCAGGTGGCCGGCATCGCCACGCAGCGCGACCGGGACGTCCGCGCCGATCACCACCACGTAGTCGAGCTGGCGCGCACGCGCGTCGGGACGCAGCAGCAGCTCGATCTGTTCGACCAGTTCGCGCAGGTCGAACGGTTCCAGCTTCAACTTGAGCTTGCCCGCCTCGATCGCGGAGATGTCGAGCACGTCCTCGACGAGCGACAACAGGGAGCGGTTCGCGGCCTGGATCGTCTCCAGGTAGCCGCGCTGTTCGTTGTCCAGGCGCGTGCTGGCCAGCAGTTCCGATGTCCCCGACAGCCCGTTCAGCGGCGTGCGGAACTCATGGCTCATGTTGGCGAGGAAGCGGCTCTTGGCGAGGTTCGCCCGCCGCGCGTCCTCGATCGCCGCGGTCAGCGCCTTCAGCAGCGAAGCGAAGTACAGCGGCACCGCGACCAGGCCGATCAGCAGGCCCCAGGACAGGTAGGTGTTGTCCAGCCAGTACGGCGTGGTGCGCATCATCGCCGCGAACGACATCCCGGCGAGCGCGGTCGCGCGGAACAGGTAGCCGGGGCCGTAGCGCATGCCGTTGCCGATGGTCACCCACAGGAACACCGCGTACAGCGGCGCCGCGGTTTCGCCCTGCAAGTGCATGACCCCGCCCATCGCGGCGTAGTCGGCCAGCATGCCGATCCAGCGGCGCAGATCCGACGGCCCTGGCGACGCCACGATCGCCGCAAGCAGGCCCAGCGACAGCAGCCACTCCCCGAGCAGGATCCACCAGGTCAGGTACAGCGCGCGGCTTCCCCCGCCCCCGCTGACTTCCCAGCCGAGATAGGCGGCGAACAGGGTGGTGATCGCGATGCGGACGAACACCTGCGCATGCTCGCTGTCCGCGCGGCCGCGCAGGCGTGACAACATCCAGCGCCCGGCCCCGGCCATCGTTCAGTGCAGGTCCGGCTGCGGCACCACCTGCGAATAACGTGCGCAGATCTCGTGCAGGCGCGGCAGGTTGTCGAGCAAGCCCTGCACGCAGGCGGGGTCCAGCATCTTGCCGCTCTGGCCCTCGATGTATTCGAGCGCGCGCTCGATGCTCCAGGCTTCCTTGTACGGACGCGGCGAGATCAGCGCATCGAACACGTCGGCCACCGTCACCACCCGCGCCTCGATCGGGATGTCGTCGCCCGCCAGGCCCATCGGGTAGCCGCTGCCGTCGAAGCGCTCGTGGTGGTGCAGCGCGATCTTCGCACCGACCTGGATGAAACGGTTCTGGCTGTCCTGCAGCAACTGGTAGCCGATCTGCGGATGCTTCTGCATGCGCTTGCGTTCCGCGTCGTCCAGCGGACCCGGCTTCATCAGCACCGAATCGGGAATCGCGATCTTGCCGATGTCGTGCAACGGCGCCGCCAGTTCGATCGAGCGCGCCTGCTCTTCCGGCAGGCCGATCGCCTCCGCGACCAGCCCGGCGACATGGGCCATGCGTTCAAGGTAGGCGCTGGTGCCGGCATCGCGGAACTCGATCGCGCGGGCCAGCCGCGAGAGCGTCTCGCGCTCGCGCTCCTCGACCTCGTGCATGCTCGCCAGCAGGCGCTGTTCCAGCGACAACGCACGCTGCTTCACCGACTCCGACTGCTGCCGCAACTGCAGCAGGTTGCGGCAGCGCGCGCGCAATTCGCGCGGGCGGATCGGCTTGACCAGGAAATCGATCACGCCCGCGTCCAGCGCGGCCTGGCGCACCGGCTCGTCGCCCACCACGGTCACCAGCACGATCGGCACGTCGCGGTTGCGCAGCGGGCGACGGAATGCCTTGGCCAGTTCCAACCCGTCCATGCCCGGCATGCGGTAGTCCAGCAACAGCAGGTCCGGGCGGTTCTCGTTGCACCAGGCAAGCGCCGCATCCGGCTCGCCGAAATCATGCACGTCCAGCTGCGGGCCGATGTCCTGCACGATGTGCCGCAACATGGTCCGCGCGGAAGCCTGATCGTCGACGATGACAATATCCATGCGCCGCTCCTGTCACGGGGGAATGAGGGACCACGCGTTCACGGCATCCTCGGCGCAACCCGGGGCACTTGGCAAGGGGATGTTGCCGCGGGTGACGCACAGCGTCAGGTCAGGCTGGCGGAAGTGACAACGCCGCCAGTCGGACCCAGCGGCCAGCGCCAGCCAGTCAACCGGCGGAATGCTCGGGACGCATGTACGGGAACAACAGCACGTCGCGGATCGACGACGACCCGGTCAACAGCATCACCAGCCGGTCGATGCCGACGCCGAGGCCCCCCGTCGGCGGCAGGCCGACCTCGAGCGCGCGGATGTAGTCGGCGTCGTAGTGCATGGCCTCGTCGTCGCCACCGTCCTTCGCCTCGACCTGCGCACGGAAGCGCGCGGCCTGGTCCTCGGGGTCGTTGAGCTCGGAGAATCCGTTCGCCAGTTCCTTGCCGCCGATGAAGAGCTCGAAGCGGTCGGTGATCCCCGGCTCGCTGTCGGATTCGCGCGCCAGCGGGCTGACCTCCACCGGGTAATGGGTGATGAAGGTGGGCTGGATGAGGCCGGCTTCGACGGTCTTCTCGAAGATTTCCAGCAGCAGCTTGCCCCAGCCGTAGCCGGGCTTCACGTGGACGCCGAGGCGCGCGCAATGCGCGGCGAGTGCGTCGCGGTCGCGGCAATCGGCGACGGAAATGTCCGGATTCAGTTCGCGCACCGCCTCTTCCAGCTTCCAGCGACGGAATGCGGGCGCGATGTCGATGGTGTTGCCGTCCCACTCGAACACGGTCTTGCCCATCGCCTCGAGGCCGACGTCGCGGATCATGCCCTCGGTGAGGTCCATGACCTCGATGTACGTCGCATAGGCTTCGTACAACTCGAGCATGGTGAACTCCGGGTTGTGCCGGGTGCTCACGCCTTCGTTGCGGAAGTTGCGGTTGATCTCGTAGACGCGCTCCAGCCCGCCCACGGTCAGGCGCTTGAGGTAGAGCTCCGGCGCCACGCGCAGGAACAGGTCCAGGTCCAGCGCGTTGTGGTGGGTGGTGAACGGCTTGGCGGTGGCGCCACCGACGATGTAGTGCATCATCGGCGTCTCCACTTCCAGGAAGCGGCGCGCATCCAGCCAGCGGCGCATCGCGGACACGATCCGCGAGCGCGCGATGAACACGTCGCGCGCCTCGGGATTGACGATCAGGTCGACGTAGCGCTGGCGATAGCGCTGCTCGACGTCGGCAAGCCCATGGAACTTGTCCGGCAACGGCCGCAACGACTTCACCAGCAGGCGCAGCGCGTCCACCTTCACCGACAGCTCGCCGGTGCGGGTACGCGTCACCGCGCCCTCGGCCGCGACGATGTCGCCGATGTCCCAGCCCTTGAACGCGTCGTAGGCCTCGCCCAGCGCGGTCGACTGCAGGAACAACTGGATGCGGCCGGACATGTCCTGCACGGTCGCGAACGCCGCCTTACCCATCACCCGCTTGGCCAGCAGGCGGCCGGCGATGGCAACGCGTCGCCCCGTCGCTTCCAGCGCTTCCGCGCTCCACTGCCCGGCATCGGCGTAGTCGGCCTGCAGGTCGCCGGCGAAATCCTCGCGGCGTGCGTCGTTCGGGAAGGCGATGCCCTGCCCGCGCAGCGCGGCGAGCTTGCCGCGGCGCTCGGCGATCAGGTGGTTTTCGTCGCTGTGCTGGGTTTGCGTTTCGTCAGTCATGGAGATGCGTCATCTGGATTCGGGGAGGCGATGCGGAAGGTCGATGCGGTCAGGCCGCATCGCTCCGTTTCGACCCGGCCTCGAGGCCGGACTTCAGGCTGGCTTCCACGAATTCGTCGAGGTCGCCGTCCAGCACCTTCTGGGTGTCGCTGCGCTCGACACCGGTGCGCAGGTCCTTGATGCGTGACTGGTCCAGCACGTAGTTGCGGATCTGGCTGCCCCAGCCGATGTCGGACTTGGTCGCTTCCAGCGCGTCCTTCTCCGCATTGCGCTTCTGGATTTCGAGCTCATAGAGCTTGGCAGCCAGCATCTTCATCGCGGTGTCGCGGTTCTGGTGCTGGCTGCGCCCGGTCTGGCAGGCGACCACGGTATTGGTCGGGATGTGGGTGATGCGCACCGCTGACTCGGTCTTGTTGACGTGCTGGCCGCCGGCGCCAGAGGACCGGTACACGTCGGTGCGCAGGTCGGCGGGGTTGATGTCGATCTCGATGTCGTCGTCGACTTCCGGCGACACGAACACGCTGGTGAAGCTGGTATGGCGGCGGTTGTCGGAATCGAACGGCGACTTGCGCACCAGCCGGTGCACGCCGATCTCGGTCTTCAGCCAGCCGTAGGCGTATTCGCCTTCCACGCGGAACGTCGCCGACTTGATCCCGGCCACGTCGCCACCGCTGACTTCCATCAACTCGGTCTTCCAGCCACGCGATTCGGCCCAGCGCAGGTACATGCGCAACAGGATCTCGGCCCAGTCCTGCGCTTCGGTGCCACCAGCACCGGCCTGGATGTCGACGAAGGCGCTGGCGCCGTCCATCTTGCCGGAGAACATGCGCTGGAACTCGATGGCCTCGACGCGCTTCTCGAACTGATCGACATCGGCCACCACGGCAAGCGCGGTTTCCTCGTCGTCTTCCATTTCGGCCAGTTCGAGCAACTCGTTGCCGCCGGTCAGGCCATCGGTGAGTTCACGGATGCCGTTGACGGTCTTGTCCAGCATCGAACGTTCCCTGCCCAGCGCCTGCGCGCGTTCGGGGTCGTTCCAGACGTCGGGGTTCTCGAGTTCGCGTTCTACTTCTTCCAGGCGCTCGCGCTTGGCATCGTAGTCAAAGAAACCCCCGGAGCGAATCGAGACGACCGATCAGGTCGGCGATGCGGTTGCGGATGGGATTGAGCTCGATCATGTGCGGACAACACTTGCGGAAAAGACCGCGAATGATAGCAGCCGGGCGGCTTGGCCCGGCTGCCGCGCGGCCTATTCGACCTCGAACTCGCCGACCAGCACGGTCTCGTCCTTGCCGGACAGGCGCAACGTCACCGCCTGGTCCTTCTGGCGCCCGGTTCCCCAGCCGGTGCTGAGCCTGAGCGACAGGGTGGTCGCGCCCGTCACCACCTGCTGGCGGTCGCCGTAGAAATTCGCCTGCACCTTGTACTTGCCGGGCTTGGCATCGCGCAGCACGAACTCCTCGGGACCATAGCCGCCGGTGAAGTCATCCGAGATCAGCCCGCCCTGGTAGGTCAGCGTGTGGCCGTAGTAGCACTTCTCCCCGTTCGGGTCGGTGACCCACAGGTCCATGTCGCTGTTGTCGCTGTCCCATGACAGGGCGACGCGCAGGTCGAGCGGCAGGTTGCGGAGCAGGCGTGGATCGATGAAGCCGATGTCCAGTTTCGTCGGGCTGGTGGCCACGATCTGGTTCAGTTCGTTCAGCGCCACCAGTTCGATCTCGGCAAAACGGCCATCCCACTGCCCGCTCACGACGTCGTACAGGTGGCGGATCGCCTGCTGCCGATCGCCCACGGCGGCCAATGCGAGCGCCAGGTCGCGATGGCTCTGCGGTTCCTCCGCGGCCATCTCCAGCACCTGCCGGAACACCTGCACCGCCAGCGGATAGGCCCTGGCCTGCATCAGCCGGTAACCAAGCACGCGCAGGACGTGGCGGTTCTCCAGCTCCAGTTCGGCCAGGTTGGACAGCACGCGCAGGGCCTCGTCGCGGCGCCCCCGTTGCAGCAGCAGGTCGGCCACATCGAGATAGAACGCCGTGCTGGCGGCATGGCTGTCGCGTTCGTCCAGGTACAGCGAATACAACTGGTCGGCGGGCGCGTCGCGCAGGCGACGGGCATACAGCGAGTCGGGCTCCCAGGCTTGCAGGCGGATCGTGGCCGCGCGCGGCGTGGCGGCCTGTTCGCTCCTGTCGTCCTGCTCCCGTACGGTGCCCGGAGCCATCAGTGCAACCGGCGCCGATGCCGCCGCGTCCGCCGGACTGGCATCACTGAACACCACTGGCGACTCTTCCGGCGGGGGCGGCGGCGATGCCGCTGCCTGTCGCGCGTTCGCACGCGATGCCGTCACCGTCACGCTGTCCAATGTACTGGCACCTGCCTCAGCCTTCTTCCTTGACTCAGCGACGGGCAGTGCGCCCTTCGGGAACACCCGCTCCCACCAGGCGATGCGGGCTGCGAACTCGGCAGCCAACGTGTCCAGTCGTTCGCTGCGCGAGGCTTGGCGGTCCTTTTCCTTCGTCGCGAGGATGCTCGCCACTTGAGCCTGTAACGCTGGCGGTGGCGGGATGTCGTAGCGGGCATAGTCGGCCACGTCGTCCAGCACCAGCAGCGAGGTGCCGCTCGTGACCAGCGCGAATTCGCTACCCAGCCTGGCGATCGCCGCGCGATTGCGTTCGGGTTCGGAGGACAGGCTCGCCACCGTCCACGCCGCCCATGCCTGCGGCACCTGCGCATGCGCGATGCCGGCGCTGTTCACCGGCATTTCGATCCTGCGGCGTCCATCCGCTCCCTCGATCGTGGCGATGATCCTGCCGACAGGCTCACGCAGGCGTCCGGCCACGCGCAGCACGCCGTCGTCGACCCAGCGCGATTGCGCCACCAGCCGATCGACGCCCTCGCCCTCCAGCGCCACCACATGCGTGGCGTCCGCGAGCAGCGCCCGTGTCGCCTCGTCCAGCCCGGCGCGCCCCTGCCATGCCACCAGTCGACCGCCCCGCGATTCGGCCAGCGCGGCCAGGCGGGTGGCATCCGCTGCGGTGCTGGCCAGCGGGTACAGGCGCTGGTTCGATGCGAGCGCCGGCATCGCCTGCGCACCGTAGTTCTGCAACCCGTCGCTGACCAGCAGGTACTCGCCGATCCCCGGCGACGGAGACCAATCCGCGAGGTCGGTGGCGCCGTCGTACACCATCGCCTGCAGTGCCTTGCGCAATGCGCTCCAGTCGCCGCCGCGCACCTCGAACGATCCTCCGTCCGTGCCGCGGTCACGCAGCAGCCGCAGGTCGACGCGCCCATCGCCCATCGCCCGGAAATAGCGATCCAGCAATGCCAGCTCACCGGCATGGTCGCGCTTGCGGCCGGAGGCCGAGGCATCCCACAGCAGGCCGACGTGGCGCGGGATGCTGCGCGACTTCGACGCGGCAGAGTCCGGCAACTCGGCGAGGACGTAGCGTTCATCGCCCAGCATGCCGACGTACGCGCGCGCCGCTGTCGACACCGGGAAGCGCAGCGCCAGTCCGCCCACGGATGCCGCATCGCCACGCTGCAATTCGGTGCGAAGGCCATCGCCATCGTGACGCCACTGGAGGCTGGAAAATGCACCCTCGACCGCCGGCGCCGCCGCCACCCCGCGCACATGCAGGGAGATGTTCGACGACGACACCAGCAGGCCGGCAGGCAAGCCGAGCCGCCACGCGTCGCGATCACGGCGCATCGGCTCGTCGAGCACCAGCCGCACCTGCCGCGTGCCACCCGCCGGCAGCGGATACACGCGCAGGCGGAAATGATTGCCGGCGACCTGCTCGAGCAGGGCCGGGTCGACGTTGCGGCGCTCGATGCTCTCGAACACCTGGCGGCCCTGCTGCTTCGGCACCGGCACCGCATCGCGCATCACCCCACCGATGTCCAGGGCGAAGGCAGTGACCTGCTGCCCGGGTTGCAACGGGAACTGCAGCGTGCCTTCGAGGGCGCGGGCATTCGGATTGCGCAACGTGAGCAGCAAGGTCGTCCGCGCCAGGCTGCCCGCAGTCCCGACCTCGACCTCCACGCGCTCGAGCAGCACCGGCGTTTTCGCGCCCGGCGCCTCGATCCATGTCGACGGCACGGGCAGCGGCCGCAGGTGCTGCGCGGGACTGCCGATGGTGATGCCGATGGCGGCAACACCGGCGGCGAGGGTGATGAGCAGGCGTTTCATGCGATGGCTCCTTGCTGGTGGCCATCATGCAACGAACCGCCGCGGGCAACGGGGTTGCGCCGCTCAGCCGTCCAGCCCGACCCGCTGTCGCAATCCACCACGATAGGTCCGGCTGCACGGCAGGTTGCTGCCGTCCTTCATGTGGACGCGGGCGTCGCCGGTGTCCAGCGGCTCGATCGAACCCACCTGGTCCAGGTTGACGATGTAGCTGCGGTGGACGCGCACGAAGCGCTCCGGGTCCAGCTTCCCCTCGATCCCGCCGATGGTGCTGCGCAGCGGATAGTCGTGCCCACGCATGCGCAGGTTCACGTAGTTGCCCGAGGCCTGCATCCATTCGATGTCGTTGGCCGCGACCAGGAATTCGCGGCCGAGCTTGCGCACCAGGAAACGCTCGGGGCGCTCCACCGATTCCATTGGAGGGCCATCATCCGGTACGTCGAGCAGGCTGGCCTCGCCCTGCCAGCGCCGAAGCACGAACCGGTAGACCTCGATGGTTCCCACCACGCCGGCGTAGGACCGGATGTCCTTCAGGTATTCGTAGCCGAATTCCCACCACCAGGTGCCGAAGTCGTAATGCTGGCCTTGGGTGGCATACACCGCCTTGCGGATCGCGACCATGCCGATGACGTGCAGCATCGACCAGGCCACGCTGGCCAGCAGGTGCGTGGGCAGCATCCGCCGCCAGTTGTCGAGGTGCAGCGGCCAACGCCTGGTGAACCACACCACCGCGGGAACCAGCGCCAGCGCGGCGATGGCGCTGCTCGCTTCCCATGCGACCGGCTGCCAACCGGCGAAGTCCAGCGCCAGTCGGCTCACGTCCATGTTCGCGGTCAGGCTGTTGCCGATCGCACTCAGCAGGTAGGACACCACCCAGAAGCCGATTTCGAGGCTGCGGCGCCAGGGTTGGTAGCGCTCGAACGGGGTCGGGGTGACGGGATCCATGCCGCGCATTGTAGGAGCGGCGTCCGGGTTGGATGCCACGGCCCGTCCCTGCAACCCGCGGCTTGCCCCCAAACGACATCCTGCCGTCACTTCATCGTGTCCGGGGCGGCCGACGACCACGACGCTGGGCGCAATCCCGAACCGGACATATCACCGTGCAACGCCGACACGATCTCGACTGGGTCCGCATCCTCGCCTTCGCCCTGCTCGTCCCGTACCACGTGGGCATGTATTACGTGAGCTGGGACTGGCACGTCAAAAGCCCGGAACTCGTCCCGGCGCTGGAACCGCTGATGATCCTCAGCGCCCCCTGGCGGCTCGCGCTGCTGTTCCTGGTCTCGGGCGTCGCCACGGCCCATCTGCTGGCGAAACGCCCGGCGGGATTCCTGCGCGAGCGTTCGTGGCGGCTGCTGCTGCCGCTGCTGTTCGGCATGTACGTGGTGGTGCCGCCGCAGGCGTACCTGGAACTGGTTGAGAAGGTCGCGGGTGGCTACCACGCCGGCTATCCCGGTTTCATGGCCGACTACCTCAAGGGCGGCGACCTCTATTGCATGGCACCCGGCGACTGCGTCGACGCACCGACCTGGAACCACCTCTGGTTCGTCGCCTACCTGTGGTCCTATTCCGCCATCCTGTGGGTGCTGTGCCGCCTGCTGCCGCGATCGTTGCGGGACAGGGCCGCGGGATTCGTGCGCAAGGCCTGCAGCGGACAGGGCATCCTGTGGTGGCCAATGCTGGCGCTGGCCGCGGCACGGGTGCTGGTCTATCCGCATGCCCCGTCGAGCCACGACCTCGTGGACGATGCCTACAACCATCTCCAGTACGGGCTGGTGTTCGCGATCGGCTACCTGCTGGCATCCGCGGACGGCGTCTGGGAGCAACTGCGCCGATACCGGCACCGGATGCTGCTGCTGGCGATCACCAGCTATGGCCTGATGCTCTCGGTGTACATCGCTTTCGACGGCGTCGACCCCATGCCGGCGGCATGGCCCAGCCTGGCCAGGAGCCTGTGGGGCGTGATGGAGTGGACGGCGATCGCCGCGATCCTGGGCTACGCGCGCAACTGGAACCCGAAGGACAGCCCCTTGCTGCGCTACCTGACGGCCGCGGTGTTCCCCTTCTACATCCTCCACCAGACCGTGATCGTGCTGCTCGCGCACAACCTCAAGCCGCTGCGCATCCCGCCGGCGCTGGAAGGGCCGGTGCTGATCCTCGCCACCTACGGGCTATGCCTGCTGGGCTACGAGTTCGTTCGCCGGATCGGATGGTTGCGCCCGCTGTTCGGCCTCAAGCGTGTCCCGGGTCCTGTCCTGCTTCGCGATGCACGACCAACAGCTGGATAGCCTCGCCGCCGCGGTAGTCGTCCGGCTGCAGGCGGTAGGCGATGCGCATGCGGGCCGGCGGCGGATCGCCACCGGCATTGAAGTGGATGGCGTTCAGGCGCCTGCCCTGCAGCCCGAGTTCGAGCTTGAGGTGTTTTCCGCCGAGCACGCGCCAGTCCAGCACGTCGAAGACACCGTCGAACACCGGCTCCGGATAGCCCTGGCCCCAGGCACCGCCGTCACGCAGCGCCTGCGCATGCGCGATGTCGAGTGCGCCGACCGGCAGTTCGCCATCGCTGTCGATGCGCTCCTGCAACACCGCTGGATCCAGCGTGCCGCGCAGCACGTCCGCGAACGCCTCGCGGAACGCCGGCAGTGCCGACCCGGCCAGGCTCAGGCCGGCGGCCATCGCATGCCCGCCGAAGCGGTCGATCAGGCCCGGATGGCGGGCATCGATCAACGCAAGCGCATCGCGGGCATGGAAGCCGGGGATGGAGCGCATCGAACCCCGCAGCATGCCGTCGTCGTTGCCGGAGGGCGCGAACGTCAGCACCGGGCGGTGCCGTTGCTCCTTGATGCGCGAGGCCACCAGTCCGATCACGCCGGGATGCCAGTCGGCATCGAACAGGCAGAAACCCTCAGCGGGATCGGTCGCTACGGTGTCCATGCGCGCCATGGCGGCATCGGCGGCGGCCAGCATCTCGTCCTGCAGGCCGCGGCGTTCGGCGTTGATCGCGTGCAACGCCTCGGCGAAGCCACGTGCCTGCGCCGCATCGTCCGTCAGCAGGCATTCGATTCCCAGCCGCATGTCCTCCAGCCTGCCCGCCGCATTGATGCGCGGCGCGATGGCGAATCCGATGTCGGCGGTGGTCAGCGTGGCCATGCCGCGCCCGGCGACTGCGGCCAATGCATTGAGCCCGGCGCAGCCCTGGCCGGCGCGCAAGCGGCGCAGCCCGGCACCGACCAATGCACGATTGTTCGCGTCCAGCGGCACCATGTCGGCCACCGTGCCGACCGCGACCAGGTCGAGCAGCGATGCCAGGTCGGCCTTCGCGCCCAGCGCAGCGCGCAAGGTGAGCAGCAGGTAGAACAGCACGCCGACGCCGGCGAGTGCCTTGCTCGGGAAGTCGTCACCGGCCTGGTTGGGATCGACGATGACATCGGCGGCCGGCAGGGTCGGGCCCGGCAGGTGGTGGTCGGTGACGATCACCTGCCAGCCGCGCGCCTTGGCCGCAGCGATCCCGGCATGGCAGGCGATGCCATGGTCGACGGTCACCAGCAGGTCCGGCCGCAGCGGTTCCAGCGTCGCCACCAGCGCCGGGGTCAGCCCGTAACCATGCACCTGGCGGTCGGGCACGGCGAATTCGACATGGCGCGCGCCGAGCAGGCGCAAGCCCCGCACCGCGACCGCGCAGGCGGTGGCGCCATCGCAGTCGAAATCGGCGGTGACCACGATGCGCCGATCCGTGGCGATGGCATCGCGCAACAGGGCCCCCGCGGCATCGAGGCCAAGCATCCCGGTCGGCGGCAACAGCGATGCGAGCCTCGGCTGTGCGGTTGCCTGTCCGCTGCTGCCGCGCGCGGCATGCGCGCGCCGCAAGGGTTCCGGCCAGTGCGCGGGCCAGTCGCCGCCGACCTCGGGAACGACACGGCGGACAATGCGGCGGGGTGCGTTCACGCGTCCAATGCCGGAAGCGGGGACCGCCAGAACCGCCAGCGCTGCCCCGGTTGGATGGTGAAGTCCCGGCCATCCGCGAAATCGAACACGACCTGGCCTGCCTTCGCGCTGGCGGCGGCGGGCAGCATCCAGGCATCGACCAGCGCGCGCGGATCGCGCTGCGATCGCAGGTCGACCAGCGCGTCGGTGCTGGAGTCGTCGAAGGCAGTGAGTGGCATGTGCGCCAGCTTGCCGACACGCGCCAATCCCTGCAGCAGGGGATCGTCGGAATACACGGTCGTGCTGGTGGCCGAGACGTGGTCAGGCAACACGCCGCCGCCCCAGAACCACAGCGAATTGATCGGCGGCTTGCCGGCCGCGACACGCGCGGCATTGTGCGGATGGTTGTGCAACGCCACCTGCGCCTCGCTCGACAGGACCCGCCAGCGACGCGCCTCGGCGCCATCGGGGATGTGTTCGAAGACGTCTTCGCCCAGCGCCTGCGCGGGCGCGGCGAATGCCGGCAATTTCGACTCGCGCGGCAAGCGCAGGTACCAGCGCCCGGGATGCGGCGCATCCAGCGGGAAGCCGGCATCGCCGAACAGCGGGCGCAACGCCGGCAGGAACGCATCGACGTCGGCCTGGTCGAGGCGAAGCGCATCGCCGATGCCGAGCAGGCGGGCGCCGTTGAGGTCGGGCCGGATGTAGGCCGGGTCGGCACGCAACCAGCCGGACAGGCACGCATCCTCGATGCCCCCATCGACGACGCGGGTCAGCGCGGCCGCTGCCCAGCGGTTCGGCAACAACCTGAAATGCCGCCCGAGTTGCGCGTCACCGCCGGATTCGTGCGCGACCAGGTCGGCGCGGCCCATCGAGCGCGCAAGCGGCAGCGGCAACGCCACGCCGGCGAACCGAGAGCTCGCCGGCAACAGCAACGTCAGCCGCGGCATGGCTCAGCCGAGGTACTTGACCGAGACGATCTCGTACTCGCGGATGCCTCCCGGCGCCTCGATGGTGATCACGTCGCCCTCGTGCTTGCCGATGATCGCGCGCGCGACCGGCGAGGAAATCGCGATCAGGCCCTGCTTGATGTCGGCCTCGAGGTCGCCGACGATCTGGTAGCTGCGCTCTTCGCCGCTGTCGGCGTCGGCCAGTTCGACGGTGGCGCCGAACACGACCTTGTCGCCCACCGACAGGCTGCCGATGTCGATGACCTGCGCATGCGAGAGCTCGCCCTCGAGGTGCTTGATGCGGCCCTCGATGAAGCCCTGCTGCTCGCGGGCGGCGTGGTATTCGGCGTTTTCCTTGAGGTCGCCATGGGCGCGGGCCTCGGCGATCGCGGCGATGACCTCGGGCCGCTTGACCGACTTCAGCTCCTCGAGTTCGGCGCGCAGGCGCACGGCGCCCTTCGCGGTGATGGGTGAACGCATCAGTCCAGTTCCTTGTGCAGTTCCTGCAGCGAGAGCACGTCGCCCGCGCCGCGGTGGTCCAGCGAATGCAGCAACGCGCTCGCGCCGGACACGGTGGTGGAATACGTGACGCGCTGCTGCAGCGCCTCGCGCCGGATCGAGAACGAATCGGAGATCGCCTGGCGGCCTTCGGTCGTGTTGATGATGTAGCAGATCTCGCCGTTCTTGATCAGGTCGACGATGTGCGGCCGGCCCTCGATCACCTTGTTGATGCGCGCGCAATCGATCCCGGCGGCGGCCAGGACATCGGCGGTGCCCTGCGTCGCGACGAGGCTGAAACCACGCTCGAGCATGTAGCGCGCCACCGGCACCACCCGCGCCTTGTCGGGGTCGCGCACCGAGATGAATGCCTTGCCCGGCTGCGGGACCTTGATGTTGGCGGCTTCCTCGGCGCGCGCGAAGGCGGCCTCGAAGCTGCGGCCGACGCCCATCACCTCGCCGGTGGAGCGCATTTCCGGGCCGAGGATCGGGTCCACGTTCTGGAACTTGGCGAACGGGAACACCGCTTCCTTGACCGAGTAGTAGCCGGGGATGACTTCCCGGGTCGCGCCCTGTTCGGCCAGGGTCATGCCGGCCATGCAGCGCGCCGCGATCTTGGCCAGCGGGCGGCCGATCGCCTTGGACACGAACGGCACGGTGCGGCTGGCACGCGGGTTCACTTCGAGCAGGTAGATGGTGTCCTCGCCCGCTTCGTTAGTCTGCACCGCGAACTGGGTGTTCATCAGGCCGATCACATTGAGCGCCTTGGCCAACTCGACCACCTGCACCCGCAGGCGCGCCTGGGTCTCCGCCGACAGCGAATACGGCGGCAGCGAGCAGGACGAATCGCCGGAATGCACGCCCGCCTCTTCGATGTGCTCCATCACGCCGCCGACCAGCACGTTGCCCTCGCGGTCGGCGATCACGTCGATGTCGACTTCCACCGCGTTGTCGAGGAAGCGATCCAGTAGCACCGGCGAATCGTGCGAGACCTTGACCGCCTCGCGCATGTAGCGGGCCAGGTCGGCGTCGGCATGCACCACTTCCATCGCGCGCCCACCGAGCACGTAGCTCGGGCGCACCACCAGCGGATAGCCGATCTCGCGCGCGTGCGCCAGCGCTTCCTCGGCGCTGCGCGCGGTCCGGTTCGGCGGCTGCTTCAGGCCGAGCGATTCCACCAGCTTCTGGAAACGCTCGCGATCTTCGGCCAGGTCGATCGAATCCGGCGAGGTGCCGATGATCGGCACGCCGTTGGCCTCCAGCGCCTTCGCCAGCTTCAGCGGGGTCTGCCCGCCGTACTGCACGATCACGCCGTAGGGTTTTTCGAGCTCCACGATCTCGAGCACGTCTTCCAGCGTCAACGGCTCGAAGTACAGGCGGTCGGAGGTGTCGTAGTCGGTCGAGACGGTCTCCGGGTTGCAGTTGACCATGATGGTCTCGAACCCGTCCTCGCGCAGCGCCAGCGCGGCGTGCACGCAGCAGTAATCGAACTCGATGCCCTGGCCGATGCGGTTGGGACCGCCGCCGAGCACCATGATCTTGCGACGGTTGCTGGGCTGCGCCTCGCACTCGTCCTCGTAGGTCGAATAGAGATACGCCGTGGTGGTGGCGAATTCGGCGGCGCAGCTGTCCACGCGCTTGTACACCGGGCGCACGTTGAACGCCTTGCGCAGCGCGCGCACCGCGGACTCGCTGGTGCGCGCGAGCTGGGCGATGCGGGCGTCGGAGAAGCCCATTCGCTTGAGCGCGCGCAGGCGGCGCTTGTCCAGCCCGTCGAGGCCGCGATGGACCACGTCGACCTCGGCATCGATCAGCTCCTCGATCTGGTCGAGGAACCACGGGTCGACGAAGGACAGCGCGTGCACGTCCTCCGCCGACATGCCCGCGCGGAACGCATCGGCCAGGTGGAAGATGCGTTCCGGGCCCGGCTCCTTCAGTTCGCGGCGCAGCTTGACCAGGTCTTCCTCGTCCACCAGGTCCAGGCCGGTCGGGTCGAGCCCGACCTTGCCGGTCTCCAGCCCGCGCAGGGCCTTCTGCAGCGATTCCTGGAAGCTGCGGCCGATCGCCATCACCTCGCCCACCGATTTCATCTGGGTGGTCAGGCGCGCGTCGGCGGCCGGGAACTTCTCGAACGCGAAGCGCGGGATCTTGGTGACCACGTAGTCGATCGCCGGCTCGAACGAGGCCGGGGTCAGGCCACCGGTGATCTCGTTCTTCAGTTCATCGAGGGTGTAACCGACCGCGAGCTTGGCCGCGACCTTGGCGATCGGGAAACCGGTCGCCTTCGACGCCAGCGCCGACGAGCGCGACACCCGCGGATTCATCTCGATGACCACCACGCGGCCGGTCTGGGCGTTGATGCCGAACTGCACGTTGCTGCCGCCGGTATCGACGCCGATCTTGCGCAATACCGCGATCGAGGCATCGCGCAGGCGTTGGTATTCCTTGTCGGTGAGGGTCTGCGCCGGCGCGACGGTGATGCTGTCGCCGGTGTGCACGCCCATCGGGTCGAGGTTCTCGATCGAGCAGACGATGATGCAGTTGTCCGCGGTGTCGCGGACCACCTCCATCTCGAATTCCTTCCAGCCCAGCACCGACTCTTCCACCAGCACTTCACTGGTCGGCGAGAGTTCCAGTCCGCGGTTGACGATCTCGACGAGTTCCTCGCGGTTGTAGGCGATGCCACCGCCACTGCCGCCGAGGGTGAAGCTCGGGCGGATGATGGTCGGATAGCCGACCCGGGTCTGGATGTCCAGCGCCTGCTCCAGCGAGCGCGCGACTTCGGCTTTCGGGCATTCCAGCCCGATCTCCTTCATCGCCACCCGGAACAGCTCGCGATCCTCGGCCATCATGATGGCCTCGCGCTTGGCGCCGATCAGCTCGACGTTGTATTTTTCCAGCACGCCGTTGTCTGCGAGGTCGAGCGCGCAATTCAGCGCGGTCTGGCCGCCCATGGTCGGCAACAGCGCGTCCGGGCGCTCCTTGGCGATGATCTTCTCGACCATCCGCCAGTTGATCGGCTCGATGTAGACGGCATCGGCCATCTCGGGGTCGGTCATGATCGTCGCCGGGTTGCTGTTCACCAGCACCACGCGATAGCCCTCGTCCCGCAGGGCCTTGCAGGCCTGCGCGCCGGAGTAGTCGAACTCGCAGGCCTGGCCGATGACGATCGGGCCGGCGCCGATGATCAGGATGGTCTTCAGATCTGTGCGCTTCGGCATGTCAGTTCGCCTCCATTTTCTTGTTCGACATCAGCGCAACGAAACGGTCGAACAGCGGCGCCACGTCGCGCGGGCCTGGCGAGGCTTCCGGGTGTCCCTGGAAGCTGAAGGCCGGCGCATCGGTCAGTTCGATGCCCTGGTTGGTGCCGTCGAACAGCGAACGGTGGATGACCCGCACGTTCGCGGGCAGGCTGGCCTCGTCCACCGCGAAGCCGTGGTTCTGCGAGGTGATCATCACCCGGCCGGTGTCGAGGTCTTGCACCGGATGGTTGGCGCCGTGGTGGCCGTGCGGCATCTTCACGGTTTGCGCGCCGGCGGCGAGCGCCAGCAACTGATGGCCCAGGCAGATGCCGAAGATCGGGATCCTCGCCGCGATGAACGCGCGGATCGCGTCGATGGCGTAGTCGCAGGGCGCGGGATCGCCCGGGCCGTTGGACAGGAACACGCCGTCCGGCTGCATCGCCAGCACCTCGGCGGCCGGCGTCTGCGCCGGCACCACGGTCACGTCGCAGCCACGCTCGGCGAGCATGCGCAGGATGTTGCGCTTCACGCCGAAGTCGTAGGCCACGACCTTGGACTTCGGCGCCGCACTCACGAAGGCACCGCTGTCCAGGTCCAGTTGGCCCTCGGTCCATTGGTAGGCGACTTGCGTGCTGACGACCCTGGCCAGGTCCATGCCCTTCAGGCCCGGGAACTTGCGCGCGGCCTCGACCGCCTTGTCGACATCGAGGCGCTCGTCGGAAGACGCGCCGGCCATCAGCGCGCCGTTCTGCGAACCACGGTCGCGGAGGATGCGGGTCAGCTTGCGGGTGTCGATGCCGGAAATGGCGACGATGCCGCGCGCGCGCAGCCATTCCGGCAGCGCGACCTCGCTGCGCCAGCTGCTCGCGCGGCGCGGCACGTCGCGCACGATCAGGCCGGACGCCCAGGCCTGGCCGGCTTCGTCGTCCTGCGCGGTGCATCCGGTGTTGCCGATGTGGGGGTAGGTCAGCGTCACCAGTTGCCGCGCGTACGACGGGTCGGTGAGGATTTCCTGGTAGCCGGTCATGGCGGTGTTGAACACCACCTCGCCCACGGACAGGCCGGCTGCACCCACGGAAATGCCCTCGAAGACTGTTCCGTCTTCAAGCACGAGGATTGCGGGTATGTTCAAGAGGGGTCGCCCTGCGAGAGGTTGCAGAAAAGCGCCGAAGCGGCATCGACCGGTTCGGAGCGGAGGGGGTTCAGGCGAGCGAGAATTGTACCCGCATGTGCCCCCCCTCGCCAGCACCAAGATTCACCCGGACACAACCGGATTCACGAAAGTGACGCGACCGGACCCAGGAATCAAAGCAGGTCGGCGATCCGATAACGGCCGGCAGCACGTCCCTTCAGCCGCGACGCCACGTGCAGGGCGCCACGCGCGAAGATGTCGCGGTTGGTCGCGCGATGGACCAGCTCGATACGTTCGCCGGCCGCCGTGAACTGCACGAGGTGCTCGCCGACGATGTCGCCGGCGCGGATCGAGGCGTAATGGGGCGCCGCACCGCCCTGCCCGGCCGCGGCACCGAGGGTCAGCGCGGTCCCCGACGGCGCATCCAGCTTGCGGGTGTGGTGGGACTCGACGATGTCGCAATCCCAGCCCGGCAACGCGCGGGCCGCGCGCTCGACCAGGTCGTGCAGGACCGCGACCCCGAGGCTGAAATTGCTGGCCCACGCCAGCGGGATGCGCGCCGCCGCGTCGGCCAGCGCCGCTTCCTGCGGGCCCGACAGACCGGTCGTGCCGGACACGAAGGCGGCTCCGCGCGCCACGCACAGCGCCAGGATCGCGTCGAAGCCCTCCGGCAGGCTGAAGTCCACCGCGACATCGAACGCCGGCACGCCAGCCAGCTCGCTCGCCGCGAACTGCGGGATGCCATCGACGACCCGCGCGCCGACCTTGCGGGACACGGCCGCGACCACGACGCAGCCGCCGGCTTCGTCGCGGCACAGGCGTTGCAGGCTCTGCCCCATGCGGCCATTGGCGCCATGGACAAGCAATCGAATGGGTGTGGTCATGCCCGCAGGCTAGCGGGCACACCCTGCCACGACAAGGTGTGCAGCCGCCGGGCTATATCTGGTTCGCGGCGTTCTTGAGGCGATCGGCGACCTGGTGCATGGCGTTGTCGAACACGCTCTCGCCCTCGCGCAAGCTGACTTTGCCGAGCTTGGCCATCGCCGCCAGTTCCTCGGCCGAAGCCACCAGCACGCGGATGCCGCGACGATTCACCAGCAGCAGGCGCGAGGAAATCGGGCTGATCCACGACACCTTGGCAGGCTCCACCCGATCCGCCGAGGTCGCGAGCTGCAACCAGCTGCCGACCTGCAGCCTGCGCATCCGCTCCAGCATCGCCCCGTCGTAATCCAGGTGATCGTTGCCGGCCACGATCTCCAGTTGCGGTTCGGGCTCGACCACCGCCGGTTCCGGGAGCAGCACCTGTTCCGGCATGTGCGTGCGGTTGTCGGCCGCGCGTTCGCCGGCGGCCAATCGCACCAGCGCTTCCTGCAGGGAATCGATCGCCATCTGCGCGGATTCGCCGGTGCAGCCCGAACTGGACAGGATCGCTTCGAACTGCGCGCGTGGAAGCGTGGGCAATTCCTCCAGCGGACTGCGCACCTCGGCGTAGTCGAAGGCCAGCAGCAAGCGGTCCACGGCCTGGATCGCCTGTTCGTGCCGCGGCGATCCGTGGCCATCGCGCAACATCACCTGGGTGAGGTGGTGTGCGACGTGGCGGCCGATGAATTCGTCCATCACCGGCGGCAATTCGCGCTCGCCGCGGTGCTGCATCAGTTCGGTGGAGACCGCACTTCGGGCCAGGTCGAGGCGCTCGCGACCGCGCTGCGCTTCGGTGGCACGCTTCTCGGCCAGCTCGAAGCGCTTGCGGTGCTGCGCCATGTACGAGCGCAATTCCTGCTCCAGCGTTTCGAAGATCGCCACGTCCTCGTTGAACTCGGCGACCAGGCGATCGATGGTGTAGTCGACGCGGTTCAGCAGCGCCTGTTCCTGTGGCGCTTCCCCATGGTTGCCCTCGCAGGCCTCGGCGACCGTGTTCAGCAGGCGCCGCGCGGGGTGTTCCTTGAACAGGAACATGCGCCGGTCCTTGACCGCGACCTTGACGTACGGCACCAGCATGCGGCCGATCTTGCGGCGGATGTTGGCATCGAACTGCGGCCCGTCTAGGAGGACGTCGAACAGCAGGGCGACCAGGTCGACCGCGTCTTCGTCGAGTCCGTCCAGATGCAGGTTGTCGCCGGCCACGCCGAGCTTGCGCGCGTTCTGCGCCACTTCCTGGCGCAACTGGTCGGCGAGCGAACGGCCGGCCCCGCCGGCCTGTCGCTGCGGCAACGGGGTATTCGGCAAGTCCTGCTGCATGAGCGACAGGATCGACATGAGTTCATGCGACCCGAGCTTGGTGACGGGCGCCTGTTCGCCATCGGACTGCCGTTGCGCATCCCCCGACGCGCTGCCCATCGCCGTGCGCCAGCCCTGCAGCAGGCCCAGCAGGTTGCCGAACATGGCCTGGTCGGCCGCGCTGACCTGCGGCGGGAGTTGCACCTGCCCTTGTGGCGCCTGTTGATCCTGCGGGCTGCCCGGCAGGCCTGGCTGTGCCTGCTGCTTGGCCGAGCTGCGCAGTTCGGGCAGGACGCCTGCGGCGATCATCAAGGTGTTGGCGCGCTCGTAGACGGAGCCAAGCACGGCACCGAGCTCACGTTCGAAGAACTTGAACACCACGATGCGCACGCCAGCGGCCAGTTCGGACTCGCCCAGCGCGCTGCGCAGCGACGTCGCCAGGAAAACGGGCGACAATGGATTGTCCCGCGCCTGGCGGTCTTCGCGGCCCGCCACATGCGCCACGCGCTTGCTGGCCATCTCCAGGCCGGGGCCGTGCATGCGCACCAGCGAGTCGGCCAGTTGCTCGACGGCGAGCTGCTCCTCCAGCTCTTCCTCCGACAGCAGGCTCAGGTCGGACCGACGGCCATCGACCGAGACCCACTCACCTGTGTCGCGCAGGTTGCGGAACCCGGCCTGGATCACCTCGTCGTAGCGACGGGTGATCTGGCCGCGCCGGCGACGCAACTCGCGCAGTGCGAGCAGGCCGAATTCCTCATCGCCTTGCTGGCTGCGATCGAACAGGTAGTCGTCGACCTTGCCCAGGGCACGATCGAGCGCCGGCAACACCCGCTCCAGTATCTGCTTCTGCAGGCTGTCGAGTAAGCGGCCGCGGTCGGGCGGGGTCTGGCTGGGGATTTCCGTTGGGTTACGGAAGGACATGGGGCCCTGAATGGGGGATTGAGCCATTGGTCAGGCTACGCGGGTTCGTGCTGCATGTCCCCATCGCAGCGCCGTTTTGTCGATTCCGCCACAGTTTTTTCGACGACGGGTGCGTTTCAGGACACCATCCGGTCCCAGAAACCCTTCACGCCGTCGAGGAACGTGCTGGATTTCGGCGAATGCCGGCGGCCGTTCTCGCCCCCGAACGTGGCCTCGAACTGATCCAGCAAGTCGCGCTGATCGGAAGTGAGGTTGACGGGAGTCTCGACGACGACCTTGCAGTACAGGTCGCCCACGTGCCGGCTGCGCACGGACTTCACGCCCCTGTCGCGGAGGCGGAAGACCTTGCCGGTCTGGGTTTCCATCGGGATGCGCAACTCGACCTCGCCGCCCAGGGTGGGTACCCGCACGGTGTCGCCGAGCGCGGCTTGCGAGATGCGGATCGGCACTTCGCAATGCAGGTCGTCGCCGTCGCGGGCGAAGATGTCGTGCGGGCGCACCCGCACTTCCACGTAGAGGTCGCCGGGTGGGGCGCCGGCCGGACCGGCCTCGCCCTCGCCCGCCAGGCGGATGCGGTCGCCATTGTCCACGCCCGCCGGGATCTTCACCGACAGCGTCTTTTCTTCCTCGACCCGGCCGTTGCCATCGCACTGCGGGCAGGGGTTGGGAATGGTCTTGCCGGTGCCGGCGCAATGCGGGCACGGTGCCTGCATCTGGAATGGCCCGCGCTGCATGCGGACCTGGCCACGGCCATGGCAGGTGGCGCAGGTCTCGACCTTGCCATCGGCCGAACCGCTGCCCTTGCACGGCTCGCAGTTGGCCAGGGTGGGGATCTCGATGCGCTTCTCGACGCCGGCCACCGCCTCCTCGAGATCCAGCTCCATCACGTAGCCGATGTCGGCACCGCGGCGCGGCGCCTGCTGCCGGGCCCCGCCGCCGAAGATGTTGCCGAAGATGTCGCCGAAGATGTCGCCCATGTCGGAGAAGCCGGCGCCACCACCCGCGCCGCCGCCCATGCCGTGCTCGAATGCGGCGTGGCCATGCGCGTCGTACAGGCGGCGCTTGCCCGCGTCGGAGAGCACTTCGTAGGCTTCCTTCGCTTCCTTGAAGTGCTCGACCGCGGCGGCGTCGCCCGGGTTGCGATCCGGGTGGTACTTCATCGCGCAGCGGCGATATGCCTTCTTCAGTTCCTCGTCGGAGGCGTTGCGGGCCACGCCCAGGACGTCGTAGTAGTCGCGCTTGCTCATGCTCGGGTCATGCGGGTTTCGATGCGGCGATCCGGCACCAGCCAGAGCACCGCGACGGTGATGTACAGCAGGCCCGCGATCGCGGGATGGACGAAGGCCAGGCCGATGGCCGCGGCGTACAGCACGGGTGACACCAGGCCCTTCCAGTCGCGCGCCAGCGCATGCGCGAGCAGCGAGTCCCGGCCGCCGTTGGCGGCGATCAGCGCGGC